>NZ_CP162133.1:1200000-1858750 GCF_040833955.1 Leptospira sp. WS60.C2
CATCTTGCTGCTGGATGAGCCCTTTTAGCATGGAACCATTCTTTAACTGCAAAACTGATTCTGCCTGGAGACTCGCATTAAGAAAGATAACGGAAAGAAAAATTAATTTTAAGGATAAATTCGTATGGAGGGTTACTTTAAAAGACTTTGTCATTACTCAATCAATTCTTAACTCTATTTGAAGTTGTTTTCTCTGATTTGAATTTTTGTAAAATAGATTGCAACTATTTTCCTGGGAATGGGTTGATAAACCCAATGCTACTCCGACACCTTAAGAAGATAGATGTCCAATCATTAAATTGTTTCGCTTAGTACCCTCCGCTAAACAGGGGAGTATGAAAAAGTTTAAAAGTGAATTCATTGATAGAAAAAATCCCTTAAAAAAAGCATTCTTCTCAAAAACGCGTTAGTTGAAAGTAAATTTGAATTTGAAGTTTTCGATAGAATATTTTGATTAGTTTTCTTAATAAAAACTAGGTTATTTCTTCTGTGCATATAAGGCTCGAGTCTCCTCTATTTCCTTAGAGCTAGAAATTAAAAATGACCAAATATTCTTTTTATTTGCAAATTTATATCCACACTTCTTGGTTTTTTTGAAATCGCTTTAAGCTTCTATTTTGAAATTAAAAATAATCATAAAATGAAAAAGAGGAAATGAAGTATAAAATAAATACAATGTTGGAAATGTTACCTTACTGAATTTTTGATGATGTGGTTTGATGATTGATTTGAAGTGTGCGAAGTATTGAATGTATTGGGAACATTTAAATAGAGTTTGTTAAAGAAACAAAAAATCGTTACGGAAGTTGCAATTGGTAATGAATATTGCAGTCTTTTTGATGTTATGCTTGAATATGGGGGTCGGAATTTACAGTGAAAGAGATCGTATTATTTAAGACATAACTTTAGATATTTTTTTCAATTATGCTAATGGGAGTTTTTATAAATAATGAGTAGTTTGAATTCTGTTTCACAAACATTGTAGATCCAATGATAAGAAAAGATTTTATGATTTTGTACTAAGTTGAAATACTAAACTTTAAAGAAGTTTTCCCTTCTATTGAAAAAAAACTAGGATTCTTACGAGCGGTAATCAATCGTTACAACTTAAATGTAGAATCGATTTGACTCTTTATAATTATTCTATTGTTTTTTGTAATGTAAGCCATCTTCCTTTCGTCCTGTTCATACATAACGGAATATAAAGATGGTGACACGAATTTTCCCTACCAACATTAAAAAGTTAATCCTTCTTGTCTTTAGTTCATTTCTATTTACTTCGTGTGTTGCATGGCCAGCGGGCTCGATTGCATTATTTAGTTTATTTGGCGGAAATTCTTCTAGTGGCTCAAATTCGTTGATATTTCTTTTATTTGGCGGCGGCTCAAATAAAACATTAAGTTCCATTGAGATTTCTCCTAATACGACTCAAATTGCGAAAGGTACATCAACTGCGCTGAAAGCAACGGCGATTTATTCCGATTCTACTACAGCTGATATTACTTCAGAGACAACTTGGACCTCATCCAACTCAAATCTTATCTCAATTAACAATGGGGGTGTTGCGACCTCAGTTTCTGCAATTTCGATAGGAACTGCAACTGTGACAGCATCATACGAATCCAAAATTGCGACAGCTTCCATTACAGTCTCGTCTGCCACACTTACTTCTTTGCAGGTGACAAATAAGAATGTTTCGTTAGCAAATGGGTATTCTAAACAATTTCAAGCAGTTGGAATTTTCTCTGATTCCACTACTCAAAATCTTTCTTCTGATCCATCCATCATTTGGAGCTCTTCCACTACAGGAGTTGCTATAGTATCGAATACTGGACTTGCGACAACAGTAGGAGTTGGATCAACATTGATTACGGCAAGTTATGGTTCAGCATCCGATTCGGCAACGTTGGCGGTTTCAAATGCAAGTTTAGTTTCCATAACAGTGACTCCAGCAAATCGTACGATATCAGTAAATGACACAAAACAATTTTTTGCTACAGCCGTATTTTCCGATAGTACTACTGCCGACATAACCAATCAAGTAAATTGGTCAGTTTCCTCTGGTATTACTTATGCAACGATCTCTGCAACAACAGGTCTTGTCACTGCCACCTCAAGTGCAGGGAGTGCAACAATTCTCGCTACAAAAGGAGCCATTTCGGGCAGTACAAATCTATTTGTAAGTAACTGTAATTTGACCTCTATCGATATTACCCCAAACAATCCGATAGCATTAGGCACAGGAATTCAATTTACTGCTACGGGTAATTATTCGAATTGCTCTAGTCAAGACATCACGTCAAATGTTGTATGGAGCTCCTCCGATTCTTCGATTGCAACAGTTAGTAACTCTACTGGATCTATCGGATATGCATCCTCAGTTTCCGCTGGTAATGTAACAGTAACCGCGACAAAAGGTGTAATTTCTGGAAACACTACGCTTGAAGTTCGTAGAATTACTTTAACTTCTATATCTATAACACCTCAAAACTTGACTCTGCAACATATCTCAGGCTTTCCATCAAATCGTAGTTTTTCAGCAACAGGGACTTATTCAGATGGAACGATTTTGGATTTAACTTCACAAGTATTATGGAACACATCGAATCCGTCAGTCGCGACCATTAGTAACGCGAACCTCGACAGAGGGAAATTAACAACAGAAAGTGCAGGATCGATACAAGTTGTTGCAACTAGAGACGGAATCACAGGAACCGCAGCAGTGACAATTACTTCCGATACCACACTACCAGAACTTTCTTCTGTAACTGGAGCTGGTGCTGATTATGTCATCGTTTCTTTTTCAGAAAATGTTAATGTATTACAAGCTGGTTCTATCACAAATTGGAAGATTGCTGATGCTGGCACGAATTCTGGTACATGTTCGGATTTAAATAATTTTTCTATCTCAACTCAAACGTTAGACTTCGCTATAAATTCAGTTCTACCAATATCACCCTCTGAATATAGGATAAACTTCTCTGCAAATACGCAAGCAAAGGTTTATACAGTTATTGCCAATAATGTGGGGGGTGGGGCGATTCGAGATCTTGCAAATAATCAAATAGGATGTCCCAACTCGATTAATTTTACAGGACAAGATACTGTTAAGCCATATCTTGTGACAGCCGTTAGTACAAACTCAACTACAGTCCAAGTAACATTTTCGGAACCTGTGAAATCTAGTGGAGGAGGAATTACTGATGCCACTGTATCTTCTAACTGGACAATCATAGAAGATGATTCGGTTTCCAATAATAGTTTATGTTCTGATCCAACAAATCCATCGGTATCCTCCGTAACGAAAGTAAGCGCAACAATTTTTAATTTAAACATTGCAAACTGGACAAAATGTGCGATCCGATATAAAGTCACTGCTGCTAGCACGATAGTTGATCTAGCTTCTACTCCTAACGCAATGGGATCCCCAAATGCGCTAAACTTTATAGGAGTAGAACAATTAAAATTAGTTTCCGCACAGGCGATTTCTACCACGAATATTAAACTAACATTTAGTAAGTCAGTGAAATCCGATTCATCTTGTTCTACAATATCAGCTTGTTCGGAAAGGTACAAAATACCATCGTCACTAGGAAATGTAATCAGTGCAGTTGTTGGATCAGGAAATGAAGATAACACCGTAACCTTAACTCACCAAACAGCACAGGGCGGATATGTCTACACGGTTATTGTTGCCAATAATACAGACGGTGATCAATTTAATAATACAGGAAACTCGTTTAAAGGCATTCGAAACATCGATGATTCTGAATATGTCCAGTCGCAACCCAAGGATAGAGCAAGTTTTATGGGACTAGGCACTGCAATTGATTCATTTGATGATGGAACTTACTTTGATGATCCCTTTTTAGATGGGACTACTTTTTCATTTGCGTTTTCTTATGATGGCAAAGTTTATCTAGGAACTAATGATAATAACTCTGCAGCATTTCGATTTGAACCTTCTGGATCAAATACAACGCTTATAACATTTAGTTTTTTGAATTTAATAGCACCATCTTGTCCCTCTGCACTTGGCTTTGGTACGAGCGCGTCAGGTACTTGTGGTGCAAATACAATCGGACCAAATTCTGAATACGGTGTTGTTGGATTTACAAGTGTCAATTCAACTATTGCTGCAACGAGTTATGAACTTCTTTACATTGGTAACCTCAAGGATGGAGTTAATAAGATATATTATACACAAGATAAGGATTCAGTATTAGATTGGAAAGAGGCAGCTTGGTCCGCAACAGGAGGAGGGAATACGAAAAGTATACAATCGATTTATGGCTTTGGAGATCGCGTTTATGCAGCAGCTTCTTCTGCTCATGGTACTCAGGCACCGGCAGTTGCCATGCATACATTAACACTGTCTGGTGGAGACGTAACTTTAGGAGCAGGTTCCGATTTATCCCTTAGAAGTGTAGACTATATAGGAAAAAATGCAAGTATAGATAACCCATGTAAAGCGGGTAATAGCAGTTGTGTAGTAGGAATCGACAGTATGTTATATGTAACGAATCCAACATTAGGTGGACCTAAACTGTTTATTGCAAATAATGGTGCTGTTGTACATTCAACAACTACTCCTCCAACTTCCAACTCTCACTTTGGTCTTGCGCTATCTTTAAGAGCAGCAGAGCGGGGGAATGCGACATTAGTTCTACCTGCTTCGCCAGCTGGACTTCAAAAATTAAGTCCAGGTCAAAAGGGAGTACCTCTCATGGTTGAATATAAAGGCCGACTATACATGGCAAGGAACCTTTCTGTGGCGGAAACGAATACATCAACGCAAACTACTAACAATGGCGCTGAATTGTGGAAGTGCGAAGTCTCATGTGGAACTAGTTCTAATTGGAAAAAAATTGCCACTGCCTCAAATTTTGGGTCAGATCTTAGTAATAAGGCAATATCATTATTACAAGTAAATGGAGGATCTTTGTATATTGGATTTGATAACGACACTGGACTTAGGATTTATAAAACAACATCGGAGGAAATCAGCACAGCTGATGATGGAAATGGCCATTTAGATTTTAGCATGCAGTCCGTAAAAGGTCTTGGAGGTAGTTTCACAAAGATATTTTCTTCAACATCAATTTATGACGGAACGAATCATTACATATATGTAGTAGTTGGCACTGGAAGCAATGCAGTAAAAGTATTTAGGCAAGTGAACTAAAATGAGTTTAAAGAAATGTTTTTTCTATATATTGTTATTACTTTTGTTTGATTGTAATAAGGATTTCATAACAGAAATTGATTTAGAAAAAAAAGTATCAGAGGGTGTTATTAGGCAAAAAGAGATAAAGGGTGTGCTTACGAAAGAGCCTGTGTTTTATCTGATAAAGACCGGTTCGGGATTTAAAAACATGATGATCCATTTCACTGATTTATCTGCAGAATTATCTGTCTCATTGCAAGAATCTAATTTCTGGTTTCCGAAAGTATGGAGTTGTAAAATCCAAAAAGATGGAAGCTGTCAAATTCACATTAATTATAAGAATGAAAAGCATTACATTGTAAAAGTTTATAAAAAAGCAAATCACTATGAGAAAAATATAGCATACAATCTATTTATTGGGGTCCGATATTAGGGTAAGAAAATGAAACGAGATAGAATTCATTCATCGTTGTTGGTTATATTGTTCTTTTGTTTTATTCATTGTCATCATGCTCGATATTCTTCCGATACGTGTGAAACATGTAAACCTTTTGCAATGAAAACAAATTACGATAAAAATTTTGTTTTGCCGTTGAAATTCTATTTCTGGGGGCTTTACCCTCCAAAATTAGAATTTAACTCTTCCGATCTATGTAAATTTTCAGAAATAAAAGAAATTCATGAATATACATCTATTTCGGATGGTATTTATGAAAATTTGACACTCGGGATTTATACACCAAGGACATTAGCGGTTAATTGCTTTTGAGGTTGTTTTTATGAAAGGTTTTCTTCTGATTGGTATCTTCTTTTTTTGTTTTGATTGTCATACAACTGTGATTAAGATGAAAGAAGCCGAATTTTCCCGAGATAAATTTAATTTGAGTCAAAACGATGTTAACCAGGTGAGTGTGGTATTCGGATATTATGAATACTCTAAGCCTGTTAAATCTAATTGTGCACAGGGCAAAACAAAAGCCATCATTTTCCACAGAGATTGGAGAGATAAACTGGCGTATTTCTTGATTGGGGGAATTTATTCTTCCAAAAGTGTTTCTGTTTTATGTGAAGAATGAAAGAAACAAAATGATGGATTAAGTATTCCATTGCTTTGTTATTAAATTGATTTTAGTGATAAATGATGGATCACCTTACCAACAACAGGTTGAATAATAGAGTTGAAGTAATATTGTTAATGAAATTTGCATGTTATCGTTTTGAATAAAATTGCAATTTTGAATGTCTTTGAATTTACTTTATTCTGAAAAACAAACCACTTCATATACCGTGATGGGTTTCGTTTTTCCCTTCACAATCACTTTATCAATTTCACGAATTTCAAATCCGTCTGTAATCGAGTATCTTCCTTCTAATTGTTTGAAAGTTACTTCTGAAATTAAGATAGGGCAATTGTAATGTTTAGTTAATCCTTCGATTCTGGATGCTAAGTTCACATTGTCACCAATAACGGTATAATCTAATCTACGGTCCGAACCAATGTTTCCCACAATCGCCTCTCCGGTATGGATTCCAATTCCCACCTCAAGCCGATTTTCAGGTTTGGTCATATTTTGGTTTAGTTTTTCGATCTCTTGGATCATCGCAACAGCGCATTGGACGGCACGGAGAGCATCATCATTTCGTTTGAAAGGAGCTCCAAAAATTGTCATGATCGCATCGCCTATAAACTTATCTATCGTGCCATTGAAATTAAATATAATGTCTGTCATGCGAGATAAATATTGGTTTAGGAAAGAAACAACCTCTTCGGCTGATCGTTGCTCTGAAAATTTTGTAAACGATCTGATGTCAGAAAAAAGGATAGTCACTTCTTTCATTTCTCCGCCAGGTTCCAACTGTGCCTTGTTTTTGTAGAATTCGCTGACTAATTGTGACGGAAGATATCGTTCCATCATTTGTTTGGCATTGGCTTCTTTTACCATTTCAATATTGGAAACAGTTGTGACATAGCCAATGGCAAGGATCATACCTAACCCAATCAGCATTGGTAGAAAATCGATGGGGTATCCATCATCTAGACTAAAAAATATCACAAATAAAAAGATAAAAGCTAAAATGGCTCCATAGATAGTACCAATTTTTGAATGCCTGAGTAGATTGAGTTGATAAACAAAGATCGCACTAATCATTGCGATAAAATTGAAAACACCATCTCCTTTCTGCACAGTGGGATCGAATAGAATCATTAGGCCTATGATCGTATAATCGAAGGTAATCGTAAAAAATTTCAAATATGGTTTGTAGGTAGTTTGATTTAAGAAAATTAAAACGATTCCTGCAAATACCCAAATGATTGTATCCAACAAGAGTGTAATTAATGTAGGAGAGACGACAGTATAACTAATGATTTGGAAATAGGAAAGGTAATCCAAAAAGGATGCAAACGAAAAGATAACGAATCGAACAATGGCGACAGTCCTTTCGTTTTTCATTTCTCTGGAGATTAAAATCTCGTCGACAATTGATTTTTTCATTCCCTTTCTCTAGTCTTTCAATGGGTTAAGGAAGATTTCTTGGAATGATCTCTATTTGCAACGTGTATTTCTTGTTTGTGTGAGATTCTTTTTTTGTCGTGGAATCCTTTACACAGTAGGAAACGAGAAGAGGTGAAGAAAATCTTTTCTTCTCCAATGAAAAATTTCAAATCCTTTATTGTTTTGCTTGGCCAAGACCGCAATCTAATTTTAGATAGTAGCAATTCCCAAGATCTTGCACTGAGTTAAAAGTTTTTGAAAAGGCAATTCCAAACATTCTTACTGCTTTAGATTTTTTTCAGAAACAACTTGGTTTCGTCCTCTTCTTTTTGCTTCATATAAACATTGATCCGCTTTCTGAATGATCGTTTCTGGTAAATCATCTTGGTTTTCCAATACAGAAATACCAACACTTGCTGAACTTTGCAATTGTTTGTCTTTGATGTTGATCGCTAGGGAATGAAATGTAGTTCGAATTTTTTCGGCAACTATAATGGCACCATCGATATCTGTGTTTGGTAACATCACTAAAAACTCTTCTCCTCCCCAACGAGAAGGAAAGTCTTGTTTCCGAAGTGAGTTTTTTAAAACACTTGCGAATTCTATGAGTACGAGGTCTCCGATCTCATGGCCATAGGTATCATTGATCGTTTTAAAATGATCAAGATCAAACAAAAGAAAGCTAATCGGGTAAGGCGAGTGACTTCTCTGCTGTCTTGCAATTTCAATTTCTAAATTGGAGAGAAATGACCGTCGATTGGAAATGCCAGTCAATGGATCTGTCATGGCGATAGCTAATAACTTCTGATTCACGTCTGTTAGCGAATAGAATAATCTAGAAACAATTTTATTGACCATAAACGCACTCCCTCCTAATAAAATGGAGGAGATGATGACACTTAATAACGTTGGTTTTACTGGTGGCATCATGATATTAACTAACGGTAAGATTTCATAATAAACTAAAAATCCCATACCACTGAACAACACAGTTGCAAGGAAAGCATTATACTTACCGTAGTTTCGATCTAGGGTCATGCTACTTAAAGCAATCGAACCTAGGTATCCTAGGATAAAAAAGGAAGTGATATGACCTGTTCCATACGCAAGAACGGTTAGCCAAATGAGATCAAATGTAGCTGGAACATAACCACTCCACCAGAGTTCCTTTTCTATGAGTATGTCATATTCAATTAGGAGAAACCAGGAAATTGAAAAAACAAGATGAATCGAGCCTACAAAAACGATCCAAGGTTGTTGGAAGATATAAAATATGATTACCATTGCTAGCGTATAGATACAACGAGCTAAATTTGCTGTTTGGAATTTTTCCGAACGGCTTTTGGTCTTTGCTTCTGAGCTCTTATGATTCAATGTCATATTCTTCCGATGGTAGATTTTCAGTTTGTTTAAAACAAATCAACCGAGAAAGATATTGATCTCTAGAAATTT
Organism: Leptospira sp. WS60.C2; assembly: GCF_040833955.1. Classification (NCBI taxonomy): domain Bacteria; kingdom Pseudomonadati; phylum Spirochaetota; class Leptospiria; order Leptospirales; family Leptospiraceae; genus Leptospira; species Leptospira milleri. The sequence goes on from NZ_CP162133.1 coordinate 1,209,115, forward strand.
TTACAGGAATTTTCCCAAAAAAAAATCCACAATATTTAGAAGGAATCTTTTTTAGGGAATATTTTTCGTCAAAGCTACTGATCGAGGCATCTCGTAAAACAAACTTGATTCGATATTGCACTTGGCTTTGTTCTTTGTCGTTTTAATCTAAGGAAGGGAGTTATTATTTTTAGAATAGTATCTCGATTTTTCGAAAACCATGACATCAATGCGAGCAAAACAAATTCGTTTTATTGGATACTTGAGTGTTATCTTTGTCTCCCTTTCTATCTTGAATTCATTGGCGATGTTATTCTTTTTTGGCATATCGCTCTTTTCACTTTTCGGATTTTTTATCGCATTTTTATTTTATATAATCCATCTCTTAAATCAACAAGGGAATCATTTTTTAGCAAAATCTCTTATTTTACTTATTTTTAACTTTGCAATTGTAAATATATCTAGCTCACAAGGAATTGGATCTGGTTCTATCCTATTATATTTTCCTTTGTTAAGTTTGTATTTTTTGATTTTTGAAACATACCAGTGGCGCTGGATTATTATTTGGACTTTTATATCCTGTCTGGGCTATTATGGATTGGAACGTTCTGGATATACTTTATTTCGATTCGGAAATTTACCCAAAATAGAAACAAGTATTCTTTTTCAATTTAATTTAGGTTTAAGTTTTATTGGTGAACTTTTGATTATGTTGGTTTTCATTCGTGTAACTCGTGAATTAGAAAAATCGTTCGCTCAAAAAACAAAGGAAGCAAAAGCTTCAATGCAAGATTTGTTGATCGCGAAAGAAAACGCAGAAAGAGCTGCACAAGCTAGATCTTTATTTCTTTCTTCTATGAGTCATGAAATTCGAACACCAATCAATTCGATTATTGGATTTACACATTTGTTGTTAGAGGATGAACTAAAGGAAGAACAGAAAAGTTTTCTCTCTATGATCGACTTTTCTTCTAAAAATCTGTTGGTGATCATTAACGATATACTTGAGTTTAATAAAATGGAAGCTGGTAAGGTTTCGATCGAACGAATCCCATTTGATTTTTTCGCTCTTATGGAAAATATATACCAATCCATTCTATTAAAAACGAAAGAGAAAAACTTAATTTTTGAATTAAATATCCATCCTGGAATTCCCAATCATTTAATCGGAGATCCAACTAGGCTTAGTCAAATTCTATTTAATTTATTATCGAATGCTGTCAAATTTACAAGTCAGGGAAACATAAGTGTTTTTATTGATTTACTAAAACTTGAAAACAAAGAAGCTACGATACGGTTTGTTGTTAAAGATACCGGTATCGGAATCCCAAATGAAAAACAGGAAACTATATTTGATCAATTCACCCAAGCGGATTCTTCCACAACTCGAAAATATGGTGGGACAGGTCTTGGACTTTCGATTGTCAAAAAACTGATCGAACTTCATGGATCAAGGATTCAATTACAATCAGAAGAAGGAATAGGGAGTGAGTTTTCTTTTGACTTACTATTTTCTGTTGCAACTTCAAATACATTGGCAAACAAAAATCCAATGGTTTTGGAGCCAAAAAATACCATCCATAACACTGATAAGCTGATCCTTGTTGTCGACGATAATGATTTGAATCTCAAAGTTGCCTATCAATTCATAAAGAAATGTGGTTATGAGTGCAGACTGGCCTCTAGCGGAAGGGAAGCTTTGAAAATTTTAGAATCAGAGCCCATTGTCTTGGTATTGATGGATTTACAAATGCCTGATTGGGATGGGTTTGTAACCACAAAAATCATTCGAGACAAGGGAATAAAAACACCTATCGTTGCTTTGACTGCAGATGTTGCTATCAATGTGACAAACAAAGTAAAGGACTCAGGATTTGTGGACATCATCTATAAGCCGTTTCAACCGAAAGATTTAATGGAAAAATTAAAATTTTATCTTTTTTGAATGGTAAGTTGAGCCCCTGTTTAAAGTATTATTTTCTTTTTCATTTCAGCTCAATGATCGATGGATAAAGAAATCTTTCTATTGATAGAATCTAGGAATTGAATTAGATTCCTAGATTTAACCCACCACTATTACGGACCATCGGAAATACATCTTACGTAGTTGAATACATTCTTTGAATCTCCAGAAATCGCTGTACCCGTACCATAGTTAATATACCATCCAGTTGTGGCATTCACAGCACTGGATGTCCAATAGCGTAATTGTTTTGTTAGATCATAGGGAAATAAAGTTGTGTTAATCTTTCTCCCTACAGAGCCACAACTTGCCCCATTATCAATTGAGATTGTAGTGGGTGTATCGGCACAAAACAAAGTGAGTTTCATTTCGTTTTTTGTTGCAGGTCGCCATGTTCTTCCCGCAAGAGTGAGAGTAGTGCATTCTGTCCATATTTCACTTATTCCTGTTCCATTGAGAAGAAGTGTACCAGCGTCATTACAACTATTGTCATTTGCAGAACAATAGCGGAACGTAGGAGGTAGAGTAGGTGTACAAGTGTTTGTTCCCTGTTCCCAGGTTTGGCCAGAAGCACATTTGGGAAAAATCAAAGTGGAGGTAGAATATACCTGACCACCGAATGTGCCAGCATTCCCTTGGAATAAGACGGTTCCATTGTTTTGGTCAGTAAAAGTACCCCACGGATAAATCACAGGCACACCAATTCCTCCACCGGTTTGTGTAACAAGGTTTCCTCCCACGAGTAAGGTGGTTAAAATTTGAGTTAGATAGGGTTTTTCGTTTTCTTGTGGTGTTTGTAAAAGGTAATAATAGAGAGGCGAACAATGAGAGAAACATGTTAGGAATAGAAAAAGCAAAATAATAAATCTAAATTGATTCAAAGTGATGAGGTGCATAATGAATGTAATCTCTTTCCAGATTGGTTTTTAAGCAAAAATGGGAATAATAAAAACTTGCGTAGTTTTCCTATTTGGTTTTCGTAAATGAAAAACGGGCACTAGACATTGTAAAACTTTTTTTGTAAGAACGAATCCCCTGAATCGGGGGTTCTTCTAGAACATCCGTTTGGATCGCCTATCAAATCACGTCGGTTTATTCTATGGAAAGATAATAAATTATTGATTTTACAACTCTCTTGAATAAGTTCGGTTCAAATTCTTTTGCAAACGATGTTATGTTTAAAATTATGATTTTTTGAACCTGTAAAAGAAATGTATGGGTAGATATGAAATTTTTTTGTCTTGTTTTTTCAATCTCAATTTCCTCCATTTTTCCTACGAATATATTGCTTCGAAATGGTGACACGATCAAAGGTAACGTAATTAACCAAGATGATACTTATTTGATTTTTTCCGATGAGCGAGGAGATCAAAAAACCATTAAAAAGAATTTGGTTCTAAAGGTTGTCTATAAAAATGTTTCAGAAAAAGAATTAGCAAAAATCAGACAAGAAGAAGAACAAAAATTAAAAAACCAAACAATTTTCCAATAAAAGATCAGAATCTTTCTATCAATCAAAATAATTCAATCTCTGGAAACGTAAGTAAAATCATTCTCAACGTACATCCAGAAACAATTTGTGAAGTTCATTCGTTGCATCCTCAATGGTACTGGCTTTATGGAAATTTAAGTATCACTGATCGAGACAATTGGATGCAAAAGATCCCTCGGGATGTTTCCTCAATCAAAATTAAAGACACATCAAATTGGAAGGACACACTTATCACAATTATTTTGGGATCACTTACTTCAATTACGAGAAGAACAATACAAATTGAAGTAAGCGATCTGAATTGAAAATTCGAATCACATACATTATCATTAGGTGAAACGATGCATGGTTTGTTTTCTAAAAAACATTTGATTATGGAATTGCTAACACAGGCGCTGGTTTGATATCGCAACTCAAACCAACAGTCACAAAGTTATCTAAGATAAGGCCAAGCGCATAGATTTGTTTTACGCATTGGTCAACACCATCTTTTAGATAGTATTTTTTATCTTCTAAGCCAGCGGCGATTGGAATCAAGGCACCATTGAGCACTCCCGCGATGATTGAGGCGGAACTATTGTTAAATGAGGAAGAAGTTGTAGGTGTAGAAGTGGCTCTTAGGTAAATTGTGTCAATTTGTGTGCCAGCATTGACAAGTTTTTCCAATGCGTCTTTGCCGGTGATGTTTTTGGAGCTCAATCCGCCGATGACCGGTTGGTTGCAATTCATTGTAATTCCAAATAGGGAAACGATAATGATTAGGAGAATTTGGTTTTTCATATAGTCAGATATTCAAATCATCGCATTTACTTGTCAAAGAAAAAAGATCACAAAATGCGAGTGAGGTGAAAAAAAATTCTGTAACATAGATTAAGTGATCAAAGTTTAAGATTTTGATTTAATGCAGTAGGGGGATTTGTGACTTTTTGTTTCCATTTCGTTTTCCTGAATGAGTTGGGGAAATAAATCGGGTGAAAAGATCAATAACAATTGTTTGGATTTATATTTTGTATTTCGAACCTGTTTCTATTTTTGAATTGAATTCAAGAAATTGGTAACGAAGGATTGCATATCCCTATTATTTCGCCATTTCAAAATATGCGAAAATTAAAATCATTTTAATTTTCAATTGACTTGTAGCTATTTGGCCATGATTCTAAAATATGCGATGGAAATCGTCTCAATTCTGGAAGAATGCATCTCCTTATGAATTATTAACATTTTTTTCATCCATCGAAAACGGAGAAGATTTACACTCACTGGCAAATCATATGTTAGGTGATCATGAGTTCTGCGACTTGGTATTTGAATACCTTTGGTTGTTACGTTCTGAGGAAGCAACAAAACGTTTTTTAAATGATGAGCACATCACACCTGAGCTTTTGATGAAGTTCATCTATTTCGGGTATGGAAAACAGTTCTTAGCAGATCACTTCGACTCAAATGCTTATTTTTTACAAATTCGAGCCTTGTTCAATTCCAATCAAAGTTTACGCATTTTATCATTGGAAGAGGAGATGGATCGGGATCCCACTCTGAAAATCCATTTGTTATCTAATTTGGACCCTCAAACCTGGGAAGCTTACTTTGAACTGCTCGAAAAGAAAAATATGACTCTGCAAACGCTGCTTGGGATATTTTCCAACCTTCGCGAAAATGAAATTCGGAAGATTCTTTTGAACAGTCATACATTGTATTATTATTTGCGTATGATGATGTTGTCGCATCACCAGAGTGAAGTCACCGTAGAGGAAAGGGAGAAGGAAAATCGAAAACGACTCGAGTCAATCTTGAGTTCGATCCACATCTGGGAGACATTTTGCCAAAATTTGAAAGAACGTTATGATTTGCAAAAGGAAATCCATCTAACGCCCAAACAAAGAGATTCAGAGCGTATGTCTCTTGTTTTGCGGGAGCTCATCAAAATTCCCACGCAAGACAGAATGGATGTCTTAGTATATCTACGAGGGAATGGAGTGGTTCTCGACCCGTGGGAGGAAACCACACTGCGGTCAGCACTTGGTAATTTCGATCGAGTGGGGAGCTACTTTTAGTGCCAGGATCAGAAGTGATTCCATCCTTCCGATTTGTTGTTTGCTTACAATCTAGGAGACTTCCTAGGAAATCATTCTTTTTTGTGGCGTAAATTACTATTATTTTGGAGATTATGTCGGGCTTTTGGCTAAAAAGTTGAACTTAGTTCAAAAATTCTCACTGGTTCGGAAATTAATTATTTGACACTGGTTCAAAAAAGACATTAAAATGACCCAATTGTTCAAAGTATGTTAAAAATGTTCCGATTGGGAGGAAATATGAACACAAAAAAAGCATTCGGTTTGGTGCTCGCTTTTGTTTTTGCAGGTTCTTTGTCTGCGCAAACACAAGGGGAAATGTTCCAAAAAGTGGGTGTGATCGGGGATTCCTTAAGCCAAGGATTCTTTGGTGTCACTGTTGAGAAAAAAACACAAGATTGGGCATACCCAGTGCTTGTCTCCAAACAAGCAGGCGCCTCTGTCTCTTACAATGTTCTGAAAGGACCATTCGTAAACTTAGAAGATGTTCTCAAATGGGATTGTGGTATTTTTTGTATCGCAGAAAGCATCATTGGGGGAAACAAATCCACTGTTTCTTTACCGTCTCACGCTGGTATCACGGGAGCAGAATACACAACTGTTCTAAAGACATCCGGTAAATGTGAAGACATCAATGCCACAAAACAAGTGAAAGAGTGGTATTGGAAAAAATGGTATTGGTTAACATACCGTTGGGTGACCGTTGCTGATTGTAAAGAACCAGACAAATTTCATCGATTTGGTTTACGTGACGCGGGAACACAAGCACAAGTCATGGAAAAAGTAAAACCAACCTTCCTTTTTGGTTCTGCTGGTGCTAACCATGTTCTTTGTACAGCTCTTCATACTTCTACCGATTGTCTAGACGAAGTTCGTTTTAAAAGAGACATTCGCGAATTTTTCCGAAGAATGGCAGCAATGGGAAGTTTGAAAGGTGGCGTACTCTTTACTGTTCCAAATGTAACAGCCATTGCCTTTCTTGAAAACTATAGAGATCCGAATGGTAGAGCAAACTACTCTGGACTCAAAGCCTTCTTTAGAAATTCCGTTTCCAATCCAAACCAAGTATTGGATGCAGGGGAAGTGGCAACCATTTCTAACTTTTTAAACATGTTGAACAATGAAATCAAAGCACAAGGAGCGACAATGCGTTTTGCAGTAGCTGACTTACGTGTGATCTTTGATGACATCAAAGAAAACGGAAGACCAATTCGTAGTGCTTCTGGATGGTCTCCAGGAAATGCACGTGCTAATTGGCCACTTCCAAACCAACCAGGTGTATTCGGTCTTGACGGAGTTCACCCGAACATGTATGGTCATTCACTATTTGCGAACGAATTAATTAAAGCAATTAACACTCGTTACGGATTCTCTATCCCTCAAGTAAGTGAATACACTGCTTGGTATTACGATACACTGAACAGAAATCCAATTGACTTGAAAAAGTTCTTAACAGAGAATATTTTCGGTCAGGCAATTTCTTGGGTAGTATCAATCTTCACATAAGAGGTTAGGACGATGAGTAAACGGTTTATTGGAATTGTATCAGTCTGTGGTTTTTTCTTAGTATTGTTTGGGATCACAATTTGGAAGTTTTCTTCTGAAAAGACAAAACAAACAGCTGTTGTGTCAAATTCCGATTTTGGCAGTTCAGAAAAACATGCAAGTTCGCTTTTTGATGATCCAGAATTTGCTGATGCTCCCAATCCAGAAGAATTGGAATTGGCACAAGCTGAAGTACTTTGGCCGTTTGCTCTCGAAAAGAAACCTAATCGTAAAGAAGAAATCAAAGAGGAATGGAGAGATTTTGCGGCGAAATACCCTAACAATTTCTACATTCCTCGAGAAATCAGAGCACCTATGACAGAAGCTCAAGAAAAGGAACAACTTGAAATGTTAGATTCTTTCACAGCTATGGACGCTTCCTTTTCGGCAAGTCTCTCAAAAGAAAAATGGTCTGACAAACCATCAGCGGAAGAACCTAACGCTTCGGAACGTCCTTCTCCGAAAACTCAGAAGGCGTATTTTGATTTTAAAATCAACGAACTTGAATCTCGAATCCAAATGGTTGAGTATTGGTTGGAAAATAAAAAGCCTGACGGTGACGTCAGAGGTTCTGCCGAGAAAGACTTACAAATCTGGAGAAAAGAACTCGCCAATTTGAAAGAAGTCAGAAGCCAAGTTCCTAATAGTTAAACTAAATTTCATTCGATCGAGAAGCCTCCCCATTCTTGGAGGCTTTTTGTTTTACAATCCACATCCTAACTCAATAAATAGATACATGCATAAATTCATTCCTTTTCTAATCATTCTCCTTGCCCTTAGTTTAATCCAAAATTGTTTTGGTGGCCCAAATGAACCTGAAACTCCGGAGGTGGTAACAGTGGAAGAAGAGGTTCCAACCGAAGAACTCTTAAAAACCTTGGAGACAGGTTCCAATTTTGAGAAAGGACAAGCGGCCATTCAACTGGGCAACCGTGGGATCACAAAAGCGATTCCAAGTTTACGAAATTTATTAAAAGACAAAGACCCTGGTTTACGAGCAGGTGCTGCCATTGCGCTCGGAGATTTGAAAGATAAATCCTCTTCACAAACAATTGCAAATCTAATGTGGTCAGACACAGAAAATCCGAAGGATGTTTATTTGGATGCCCTTACTCGTATGAAAGATGTTTCTGTTGTTTCGAGAATTTATCCTTTGTTAAGTGATGATAATGACACACTCCGCCTGCAAACAGTCGATTCACTCGTACAAATTGGTGCAAATTCTGTGGGTTCCCAAATTTTGGCTCTTGCTTTAAAGAACCAAAATAGAGAAAAAGATAAAACCTTTGCGATGGCATTGGGAAAACTAAAGGTTTCTTCAGCAGAATCTTATTTGTTAGGTCTTACAAAAAAACAAGATGAGTCGCCAACACTTGCGGCATCGTATTTAGCGTTAGGTCGCATCAAAGCCAAGAATGCCAGTTCAGTTTTGATCAGTGCTTTGACACTTCCTTATGATAAAGGGAAGGAAAATGCATCGATGGCACTCATTGAAATTGCAAATCCATCAGTGGTTCCAAAAGTGTTTGAAGTATTAAAATCAGATAATGCTGAATCAAAAATGTATGCAACGGATGTTTTGTGTGGAATCCCTTCGAAGGAAGCAGCAAAACTTGCGTTAGTTCTATTGAATTCCCAAGAGACAAAGAACTGGAGTTATGCGGCTAAAATCATTGGTCGACAAAAATACAAAGAAGGGAAAGACCGAATTGAAGAACTTCTGGCAAAAACGACTACTCCTGACAGAGACAATTTTGCGGAAGCACTTGGCTGGATTGGGGATCCAACTTCCATTCCACTTTTACGGAAGGTTTTACTTTCTGGAGACAAAGAAGGACCTTATGGTTCTGCTTGGGCACTTGGTGTGATGGGAGCAAAAGAAGCAGTCCCAGACCTATTAGTGGCTTTAGATAAGGGAGATGCAAAACTAATGGGGTATGCCTTGGAAGCGCTTGGTTCTATCGCCGATCCAAGTAGTTTGCCAAAACTAAAGATCCTATTAGCAGATCGTCCCAAAATGGCACCGCAAATTTTATCAACCGTTGCACTCATTCCCACAGATGAAGCAAGAACACTCATTGAAGAAGCAACCAGATCCAATAACGCAGAAGTATACAGACCTGCCATGGAAGAAATTGCAAAACGAAAGGATAAAAAATCGATTCCTCTTCTTCTTCAATTTGCCAATGGAGATGATGCCGAAAAACGTAAGTTAAGTTACTATGCCTTAACGGCCATAACAGGGCAAAAATTTAGAACTGCAAAAGAATGGAATGTTTGGGTGAAAACAAATCCTTAAATTCGAGTTTAACTTGCATCGATTTTTAGGAAAACACGTGGTGTTAAAAATACTTCAGGAGATTTGTGAATGCATCCATTTTTAGGATCATCTGGATGCAAATCTCCTTTCATCAGAATCACGTCAAAATTTTCCGTTTCTCTTATCAGACTGAAATCCTGAATCAAATGATTGTTTCTACCGCATCCCAAATGACTTCGGTCTGCATTTGAATTGGGGATCCATTGGGTTCCAGGCCCAGTGTATGTGCACATCATTCGATAAGCCAAAAAATCCACATGAAATAATGGACATTGCATTTTATCTACGGTTGTGATTTGAATTGTATGTTCCTTTTGATTAGTTATGTTTTCATAGATGATCGATAGTTTTTTAATTTCTTTCGCAAATTCTAAATTTGATACTGTGTTTGACTTCGGCAAAATAGTTTCCATCTGTTTCAGATCTTTTGAATCGATCTCTAGTGAAAAATGTTTATCCCTGGCAATTGAATCCAAATAAGAGAGAATATTCTTTGATGGTTTCCTTTTCCAAATGGCTATATTGACTCCCTTTTTGTGGATTTCATTTAAGACTTCTTTTTGACAAGATATCCTAAAACTTTCTACTACTTCGAGCAAACTGTTCATTAGAATGATCCATATTTTTCAATTCGATTTAGAAATCGTTTGATGTTTGGCACTCCGTATTGTTGTTTTGGAATGTAACTGGCAATTACCGTTCCATTCCTTAGGACAAACAAACCATGTGCCAAACGATGAGATTGACTAACTCCGACGCCAAGTGAATCTTTCAAATAGGAGACGTCTTCTTTCTTTCCATTCTGTAAGGAATACCCTTTTGCTTTCAAATGTGGATGGAGTTTTTTGATCTCCATCCAAGAATCTTTCCCGCAAGAAGCAAGGTGGATGATTTTTGCAGGAATCTTTCTTTTTTTAATTTCTTCTTCCAAATCCAAAACTTGTGCAGAGCAAGCAAAGGATTTCACATTGGGTAATGTTGAAATAAACAGAAGTTCATTCTGATCCTTTAAATGCACTCGTTTTGACTTGGTATTAAAAGCAGGAGTGAGTTCCAAATTGCGATCCAAACGATCTCCTTCTTTTGGTCTTTTTCCTGTCAGAAAAACGGGTGTATCACCTAAATAAACTTTCATTTGGATACAAGTTCTCCTTCCTCTCCTTCTTCTTCCGGTTGTCCAATCAACTCATCCCAATTCGGAAAAGGATCGTCCAGGGTTGCCCAATGCTCGGGGCCTTTTTTATATTCTGTTTCGGTTAGCAGACATTTGTCGAGAGAGGCTCTGATTTTTGTTTCATTCATATCTCGGCCGATGAGAACAATCTCCTGTCTTCTATCTCCCCAAGGTTCCATCCAATTTTGTTTTAGGTTTTCTAACACATCTGGATCATCAGGGATGTCTTCTTCTGCGATGCTCGCCCACCAATAACCTTCTGGTTTGTAAGAAGAAAGGTTACCTGCTTGCGAATACAGTAGGACCCAATCCATTTTGGAGGCAAGCCATACAAACCCTTTAGCACGTACGAGGCCAGGTTTTTCTGAATCTAGCCAATCATAAAAACGTTTTGGATGCATAGGTCTTCGATTTACATACACAAAACTTTTGATTCCATACTCTTCCGTTTCTGGAACATGTTCTCCTCGAAGCTCTTTTAGCCACAAAGGAAATTGGCTAGCTTTGTCAAAATCAAACTTACCCGTATTGAATACTTTTTCTAGAGGAACTTTTCCATAATCAGTTGTTATGATTTCTGCCTCGGCATTTAGAGATCGTAAAATGGTAAGAAGTTTATTTTTATTTGCTTCGTTTAAAAGACTAATTTTATTCACCACTAAAGTGTTCGAAAATTCAACTTGGTCTACAAGTAGATCCACTAAATCACGATCATCTTCTTCTCCAGCACCTAATTCTCGTTCTTTTAGAGAATCTAAACTTTCAAAATCCTTCAGAAAATTTACCGCATCTATCACTGTGATCATGGAATCGAGAGTCACTAAGTTCTTCAAACTGACACCATTTTCGTCTTCAAAGGTAAACGTCTCTGCAATTGGTAAGGGTTCTGAAATTCCAGTGGACTCGATGAGGATGCCATCAAACCGATTTTCTTTCGCAAGTTTTGTGATTTCGATGAGAAGGTCTTCGCGTAACGTACAGCAGATACAACCATTTGACATCTCTACTAAAGATTCATTGGTTCGACTGAGGCTTGCGCCGTTTGCTACAAGTTTTGCGTCGATATTAACTTCGCTCATATCGTTCACGATAACGGCAACGCGCAAACCTTCGCGGTTGGAGAGTATGTGATTGAGAAGGGTTGTTTTACCTGCCCCTAAAAAACCTGACAATACGGTGACGGGAATTTTTTTGTCCATGGGATACCTTAGATATGCAATTCAGTTGCATTTAATTTCAGGGTGAAATTTTGTCAAATATAAATGCAACTTTGTTGCAGATATTTTTTGGGGAGGATACGCGGTCAGTTCAAATCATAAATGCAATCAAATGAGTGAGGAGTAATTTTTTCGTGGGATAAAAAATTAAAGTGACCTAAAGGTGATGTATGGTTTCGTTAAATTTCCACGCTTAGTTATGAAAGATTACTTTTTTTCTATTTTTAAAACCAATCCACAAGAAGTGAAAGGCTTAAATGGGATTCGTGCACTATCATTTCTTATGGTAATTTACCTGCATATGTATCGACCCTATCAATATTTTGGATTTAATGAACCTAATGTATGGATTGAGAATTTCCTTAACAATGGTTCCTTGTGTATGGATGCATTTTTTGTTTTGAGTGGATATTTGATTGGTGGACAATTATTAAAAGAAAAAAGTAAAACCAATACAATTCGTTATCGCACCTTTTTTACCAAACGGGTTTTAAAGATTTTCCCGCCTTATTATATTTTTCTCATCGTGCAGTTTTTCTTTTTTTATAATCTTTCGAAACATGCAACGGATGAACTTGTTAAAGCCGAGTCTGCAAAATTGGTACAGAGAGTTGTCTGGGATTTTACTTACATGACTGATTATATTTCTGGGATCATGGTTCATGGTTGGTCTCTCAGTGTGGAGGAAAAGTTTTACATTCTTTTACCTATTCTTTTGTTTTTTATGTTTAAGTTTAAAAATCCGAAACATATACTCTTGTCACTTGTTGGATTAATTCTTTTAACAAGCGTGATACGGTTTATAATTTTTCAGATGATGGAACCTGGGTCTTTGAATTTTGGAACCTATCTAGGCACTTTTTATTACCCTTTTCATTCTAGAATGGATAGTTTGTTTCTGGGGGTTCTTTTGGCAGGAATACAAATATATTTTCCTAACAATTTAGATCGCTTTTTGAAGAGCACAACATCCAGATACACTGCTTTATTTTCGGTGATATGTTTACTTTCGATCATGTTTCTAACAAATGAAGATCGACCTGATTTGTTTACTTGTGTATTTCGGTTTTTATTTGCATCCGTTTCTTGGTCGTTTTTATTGTTGAAGACTTTTGATGAAAAGAGTTGGACATCGAAAGTTTTGTCTATGCGAATCTTTTCTCCCATTGCAAAACTCTCTTATTCGGGATATATCATCCACTTATTGTGTTTGGGCTTTTTAACCAAAAAATTCATCGGGTATCAAAAAATTGATTATTCCGATATCTTTATCTGGATGGTTCCCATCGTGTTTATGATTTTGATTTATTCGTACTTTTACTATCTGTTAACAGAGAAACCATTTTTGATTTTGCGAAATCGATTGTTGCATTCAAACAAAGACGTTTAGAATGCTCCATAACTTAAATCTATTTACGCAACGTTTTTAGGACATTTGAAGAGGGGGGGATTTATGGATTTATATACATTAAAATCGGCGAAAACCATTAACACAATTCGGTTCATTTTATTTGGAATTTATATCTTAGGGATTTTGGGTAGTTTAGGGTCGCTACGTACGGATCAGTTAGTTGTGATGGTGATTGCCACTACGTTTTATGGAGTTTTTGCCTTCACACAATTGTATTTATTTTATAAAGAAAAGAATCCTTATCCTTTTTTGTTTGTCATCGCAGATGCTATCCTAGTTGGTTTCTCAACTTGGGGGCAATCTATGATTACTCTAGACCTAGCTGCTGCAGCTTTGAAGGTAGGGGTCAATTATACGATTTGTTTCTTTGTCATTCTTTATTCAGGATTCTTGTTTTCTTCCAGGCAAACCATCGTCATTGGCAGTTTGTTAATAATCGTATATGTCGGGGCATTATTTTTTTCTTACCAAGAAGGTGTCGCGTTTGTCGATCGAAATGATGTACATACCTTACCTCATGCTGTTTCTTTCCCAATTGAAATTGTAAAAGTTGTCTTTTTGGTACTAGCCACTTACTTCATGAGTAAAATGGTAGGTTTACTCATCGCCATTCGAGAAGAAGCGATGGAAGGGAAAAAGGTGGCAGATGCCAATGCTAAAGTCGTTTCCGAGCAAAAAGAAGCGATGGTGGAAACTGCGGAAAATCTTCACCAATCTGTGGCCGCCTTAATGGTGTTTACCGAAGATTTGAATGGACTGGTACAAAACCAAGCCGCTTCCATTGAAGAAATTACAGCCTCCTTAACATCACTTTCACAATCGACCGAAAACTCTTTTTTGTTTGTAAAAAACCAAGACCAAAAGATCGAGTCTCTAAACGAAGAAAGTAAAACTTTGGAAACCATTGTCAATTCTGTGCGGGACGAAATTGAATCGATTTCTGATCAAATTAAAGAATCTTCAAAATTTAGTAATTTGGTAACTCTCTCCATGGAGAATCTAAATTCAATTCTTTCAGAAGTAAGTTCTAGTTTTCAAAAAGTGGAAGATGTCAACCAAATCATGAAAGAAATTGCTGATCAAACCAATTTACTGGCATTAAACGCTTCCATCGAAGCAGCAAGGGCAGGAGAACATGGACGTGGGTTTGCGGTGGTTGCTCAGGAAGTGGCAAAACTTGCAGACAATTCTGCATCCAATGCTAGTATCATTTCCAAAACCATTCTCAAATCAAAATCCGATTTGATGAAGGGGAATCTTTCGGCAAAAGAAGCAAATACTCTTGCTTCCAACCAGGAAAAAGAGATGTTTAAGATCCAAAACAAAGTGGTTAGCTTCAACGAAAGAATCATCGAATTGCAAAAGTTAAATGGAAGAGTCGTAGAATCTCAAAGAGAACTAAAAGCAATTTCTTCCCAGTTAGAATCCATTGCCAAAGAACAATCCATCGGTAACAGGGAAGTGATGAGAGCCGCCCAAAGCATAGAAGATGCTATCCAAGTGGTCGCAGAAAACACAAGGGTGCTTTCGGATCACACATTGGACATCCAAGACCTCGCCAATCGCATCAAATGATCCTTTTCTAACACCATTAACTTAACGGTTTGGAATTCCGTTCAGGATAGGGACAGGGAAAATTATTTGTAATTCTTTTCCCGATATTGAAAGGTGAGTCAAAGTCCTTGTTAGGAGCCAAAACTTGTATGATATCTAATAACTATTTCAATGATAATGATGACCTAATTGATCATTTTGATTCTCTCACACCTTGGAATGCGGTCATCGACCAATACGAACAAGGGTTCGAAGATTTTGCCGAATACCAGAAATCAGGGAAAGAGGAATTGGCTTTTGCTCCTGGGAATTACGAAGACGCAATTGAATTTTACAGATCCACCTTAGAGGCAGGTGGAGACATCGCAGGTAACGACATCTCTCAAATTGCCAAACAAATGGATGAAGAGGGACTAAAATACAAAGAGGGACAAGTCACTTTCCCAAAATCGATGTTAGATGTTGTGGAAAAAATCAAATCTGCAGGATTACTTCCATATGGAATTCATAGACATTACGGCGGACTTGGATTGCCATCGGTTGTACAGTCTATGTTATCTGAATGTGTATCTAGAGGGGACGGATCCCTAGCCATCACGCTTGGGTGTATGAACCTGGCAGAAACAGTAGAACGTTTTGGAACCGAAGAAATGATCCATGAATTTGTTCCAAAGATGGCAGCGGGAGAACTTTGTGGTGCGATGGCACTCACAGAACCTAACTATGGTTCTGACCTTCCTAATTTACAAACCAAAGCAGTGAAAGGGGAGGATGGTGTTTGGCGTATCACTGGTACAAAACGATTCATCACACATGCTTGTGGTTTTGGAGATGCTCCTTCGATCATTCTTACGTTAGCTAGAACTGGTTCCACAACCAGTGGTGCTCGTGGTCTTTCCTTTTTTCTTGTTCATTCCAAAGATGTGTTTGTGGCATCCATTGAAAAGAAAATGGGCCTTCATTGTTCTCCTACCTGTGAAGTGGTGTTTGAAAACACTCCAGGGATTCTCATCGGAGAAGAGGGCAAAGGTCTTGTGAAGTATTCCATGGCGATGATGAACCAAGCTCGTCTTAACATTGCCGCACAAGCGATGGGAATTGCAACGGCCGCTTATTTTGAAGGAAAAAAATATGCAGAAGAACGCGTTCAATTTGGGAAAACCATCAGTAATATCACCGCTGTGAAAAAAATGTTAGAACGTATGGAACGCGAAGTGGCGGCGATGCGTTGTATTCTTTACGAAGCAAGTTACGCAGTAGACCAATACCGTTGGAAAGAAGAACGCGGCAAGATGAAAGGTTTATCCGAAAAGGACATCAAAAAAGACGAATCCTTTAAGAAGTGGGAAAAACTTGCCTCTCTTTTCACTCCGCTCTCTAAATACTACATCACGGAAATGGCAAACGTAGTCGCATACGATGCTCTGCAAATTCATGGTGGTTCAGGGTATACTGAAGACTACGATGTGGCAAGATTGTATCGTGATGTTCGGATCACAAACATCTATGAAGGAACCACTCAGTTACAAACGGTAGCTTGTATTGGTGGCATTGTCTCTGGAATGACAGACACAGGTATTTACCGAGAGTATTTAAAATCGGAAATGGCTGGGTTTGTTTCCTCATCTGAGTTAAACGAACTTTTCAAACAATTTGAAACAGTTGTGGCCGAATATGCAGAAATTGATTCCACACCTCTTCGCGAAGAATTGGCATTTGAAGTGGTAGAATCAGCAGCGCGATTCCACAACAGTTTACTTTTGGAACGAAGCATTGGTCGGGCAAAAGTGGAGAGAAGAACTCACAGAAAGGCTCTTACCGAAAGTTATATTTTGGATAGTGCGGCCATCCTCGCATCCAACCTAACCAAAATTCGTGGAAAGAAAAAAACTCCCGTTACCGCTTAGAGGAAACGACACACATTCTCTACTTCCCTGTTACGCTTGTTTTGCGAAGGAAGTAGAGAATGCCGAGACTGCCAATCAAACGGACATTCGGATCTCTTCTCCATTTGCATGGAGAGGAGATGGTTTTCCCCCCATCCTTGATGCCGAGATTCCCAACCATTTAGAGAGAATTCGCGATTTAGGAATTCCATCGATCATCGATATCCACACTCATTTTTTTCCTGAGACCATTATGAAACTGATCTGGCGTTGGTTTGACAATGCCAACTGGGCGATTGGATACCGATTGCCGGAATGGGAACGAGTGAAACGTCTGCATCACAATGGGATCAAACACTTCACTACCTTAAACTATGCACATAAAAAGAATATGGCTAAGTCACTCAATGATTGGGTGTTTGCCAATCTTCGAAACTGGGAAGGAGCCATCCCGTTTGGAACCTTTTACCCCGAAGAAGGTGTGCTTTCCTATGTGAAACAAGCAGTGGAAGTGTATGGTTTTTTAGGATTCAAACTCCATTGTGAAGTTTCAAAACTCAATTTAAATGATCCCGAACTCAGTGATACCTTTCACTATTTAGAAAAAAAAGAAATTCCGATTCTGATTCATACTGGGACAGCACCACTCCCTGGTGAGTTTACTGGCATTCAGTTTTTTAAACCGTTTATCGAAACCTATCCCAAACTCCATGTGATTGTGGCGCATATGGGCGCTCATGAAATCTCCGCCTATGCCTCGTTACTTGGTGAATATCCAAACTTGGCTCTGGATACGACGATGGTATTTGTGGACTTTTTAGCTACGGGAAATGCAGGCGATGTGGATTCGGCAGTACCTCTTTTGGAAACCTACCAAAACCAAATCTACTTTGGATCAGATTTTCCAAACATCCCCTACAACCTAAACCACCCCATTTCGAACCTACTGGCACTTCCCATCTCCGACACCGCCAAACAAAAAATCCTCTACGGGAATGCCAAAAACCGATTTTTTAAATGAAACGTGGTTGCATTTGCAACAGTGTTGCATATGATGGGCAAACAGAGGTAGTTATGAAATTTTTACAATCCATCTTCGTATGTTCCGTTCTTTTCACTCTGGGCAATTGTGCCGAATTGTTTCAGTCTTCTAAAAACAAAAACAATAATGATGCTTTGTTTGCGGCGCTTTTGGCTGGCCCTGGCTGTGGTCCTACTGCGGTTTCTGGGGCAGCGGGAAACGGAACGCGATATAATTTTACTGGTTGTTCAGGCGATGCAACGGCAGTCTTACGAGGATTGGGTTTTACCGCGAATGGAGTCAGTTTTAATGCAGGGATCCAAGGAACAAGTAACTCTTCAACCATTGTTACCAATGCATCCTCTTTATCAGAAACAGGAACAGATTCCAAAGCGGGAATTGAAGTTGTGTATGTCATGAACCAAACTGAATCTAGAATTGATGCGATGATACATGCGACACCCTCACTAGATGGTCCAGGGGTTCGATTGAGTCATACGTTTGCCCAATGGTTGAATGGAAACACAGCCTCAGCTTTTGTGACTAAACCGGGGGCTCCGTGGGCTTCGTCTGTTGCCGTTGAAAAAACTGTCTGTTTGGAAGTGCATAAAGAAACTGGTGGTGGGCATATTTTTGGTTGGTCTCTTCCATGTAATTCGATAGCCGATAGAAGTGTTTATGAATTTGATCAAGAGGATGCTTCTATCACAAGTTTTTCTGGAGATCGAGTTGGATTTAGAATCAATAATGCAGTGATCAAATCAGTGACAATTTACTCAGCGAAACTTGGGCTTGCAGAAATGCTTCGATAAGGAATATAAACTGATACAATGAAACTCGGATTCCGCAGATCTTTTTCCTTTGTTCGACTGGTAGTGGCCATCCTACCAGTCTTTTTAGCGTTCCTTGTGTACGCCGATGCCAATGATTGGGAAAAAGAATTAGAGGATCCAAAGAACACCAAACAAGAATTGACGAAAAAATCCCAACCAAAGGGTGCCGTCGAAGATTGGGAATTGGAACTCGATAAAGACTTAAAAGACCAAGAAACAAGAAGTAAGGTGACAGAAGGAAGCCGTGGAGTCACGTCCAATGTCCAACAACCAAACCAAATCAATCGGTCGGCACAGAATTTGATGATGGATGTCTCAGCAGCCATTGACATCGTGGGGGCTTGGGACAGAAACAAACCAAGAGGGACGGGCGAACGAATCGATAACAAACTAGATGTTCGTTCGGCGGAATTTGGATTTACGGCGGCAGTGGACCAATGGATGCGTGCAAACTTTTTAGGAGCCGCTCATGGAGAGAATGGAAAGTACTATTTCGAAGTCCATGAAGCAAATGTTTTGTTTCCATTTTTACCATTTAACACCTCTTTGAAGGTGGGACAAATGTTCATCGACATTGGTCGATTGAACCGTATCCACTTACACGATCGGCCCTTTACCATGAACCCGATTGTCCATGAAAAATTCATTGGGTTTGAATCCGCTATGGATACAGGAGCCGAGTTTAGTATTTTACTCCCTTGGAAATGGATCACCCAAGAATTGGTATTAGGTGCAACAAATGGGAAACGATGGGGGCATTCTCATTCCGAAGGACAACAAAAAAATAACCCGATGGGGTATGCCCACCTCAAACATTTTTATTATTTTGGAAACAACTGGGGAACACAGTTTGGATTTTCTGGTGTTCGTTTTGAACCCACAACCAACCGCAGAAATGAACGGTATTTGTACGGAATGGACGCAGTGTTACGTTGGAATCGATCCAATTTACGAGAACTCATGATCATGTCCGAAGGTTGGTACCAACAGGAATTTTTCCCAGAACAAACGGACCCAACCACCTTCCAAAAATCCCGCGCTCCGACAAGAGACCAGTGGGGGTATTATGTGTTTGTGGATTATAAATTCCATCAACTTTGGTCGCTTGGGTATCGTTATGATTATTTTACCGATAAATCCCTAGTCGACAAAAATGGAAAACCAGCAGACAATGCGATAGAAGCACACTCCACACAAATTACCTTCCATAGTTCGGAATTTGGTAGGATTCGTGGTTCCGTAGAAAGGCGTTATATCCAAGATTTTTCGAAAGCAGAATTTCAGGAACAGAGGGAATGGAGATTTTATGTGCAAGCAGTTGCCATTTTAGGTTCCCACCCTGCACATAGTTACTAAGAGGAAAGAGAATGAAGTTTTTATACACGGGCAAGTTTTATCAAAAAATGCAAACATCCATTTTCTCTTTTGTCTCTCTCGTTTGGGTTCTTGTTTTTTTAGTTTCTTCCCCTGTGACGGCAAAGGTTTCCCTGGTTGCCAGTATTTCGGATTTGAAATACATCGCAGAACAAGTCGCAGGTGATCGGGCGGATGTCTATGGAATGATTCGAGGTGTGGACGATCCACACTTTGTGATGACACGTCCTGACTTTTTGGTGAAACTAAGTGAGGCCGATGTTCTTTGTGTGGTAGGACTCGATTTAGAAGTAGGTTGGATTCCATATCTCCAACAACAATCTAGAAATATGAAAATCCAAAAAGGCCAACCAGGGTATTGCGATACATCTTTTGGGGTAAAAATTCTTGGCGAACCCACAGTCATGATGGACCGTTCGATGGGAGATATGCATATCTATGGTAATCCCCATTATTGGAATGATCCCATCAATGCCATCCAGATTGCCCAAAATATCAAAAATGCCCTCACTCGTGTGGACCCTCTGAATGGGGAATACTATGAAAGGAATTTTAATCAGTTCAAAACACGTCTCATCCAACTCACGAAAGAAGAAATGAAAAAAATGGAACCTTATTTTGGTCTGAGAGTGGCAGTATTCCATGACCAATTTGTGTATTTAGCGTCACGTTTTAAATTGAATGCAAACTTAACCATTGAAGAGCGACCAGGAGTTCCACCTTCTGTTCGTTATATGGACCAAGTGATCAGTTATATGATTGCAGAAAAGATAAAAATTATCTTGATCGGACCTTATCACAATCCAAAATATGCAGAGTATGTCGCATCCAAGGTTCCTGGATCCATTGTGGTCACACTCCCTGTTTCTGTCGGGGCACTTGATACCACAAGTTATGAAGATGCCTTACGAATGAGCTTACAAAAGATACGTGATGCCAGTGACAAAACCAAGTCTTCCCAGTAATTCCATTTCCTTCATCCATACGGACCATTTGTCCGTTGGGTATAGAAAAGAATTTCCCGTTGTGACGGACATCCATCTACAGATTGAATCTGGAAAAACGTATGCACTTGTCGGTGGAAATGGAGCAGGAAAAACCACTCTCTTTCGCACACTCACGGATTTACTGCCACCACTTGCTGGCACCATTCAGTTTTCCAAAGAAATCTCAACATCGTATGTTCCACAGTCAAAAAAAATGTCCCTCGATTTTCCTCTTCGCGTGGAAGATGTGTTACTTATGCCAAAAAACATTGGTTTTAGTTTTTTACCAAGAAAAACGTTCTCCGAGGAAGATTTGGCATTGGTGGAACGAACAGGAGTTAGCTCCTATTTGAAAAAACAAATCTCCCTTTGTAGTGGGGGGCAGTTACAAAAGGTTCTCATTTTAAGATCACTCCTCACAAGAGCGAATCTTATTTTTTTAGATGAACCAATGGACTCACTTGATCACAATGCAAGAGAACTTTTCCAAGAGGTATTGTCAGACTATTTAAAAGTTGGAAATCGTTCTTTATTTTTTATCACCCACAGCCTGGAACATGATTGGGGATTTGGGTTTGATGAAGTGTTTGAAATCGACGAAGGGAAATTGTACAAAATCACCAAAGGAGAAAGGCCTCCTAACTGCCACCACCATGACTAGTCTTCTTTCCAGTTGGAATTTATTTTTACCACAAATTGTTTTGGGTAGCCTTGTCGGAGCGCTTCTTGCAGTTCTTGGGATCCTCATTGTCTTACGTGGTATGACTTTTTTTGGAGTGACTCTTTCCCAAGCGGTCACTTTTTCTGTGGCCTTATCTCTTTTTATGGAATGGCCAGGAGAAATTGTCCCAATTCTCTTTTCTTGCATTTTGGTGTTTCCCCTTTTGTATGTTCGCAAACTCCCTGGTATCAAGGAAGAGGTGATCTTAGGAATTTTATTTGTTTTCTTTTCTGCCGCTTCGCAGTTTATGCTGGCGTTAGGTGGTAATGTCCAAAATCATTTGATGGCGGCGTTCTTTGGAGATATACTGATCTCCCAAGTCAGAGCCGATTCAATTGGCATTTATGTGGCTGGTTTCTTCTTTTTTCTCTACCTGAGTTTTTTCAGGCGTTTTCTTTTCATAAGTTTTGACCGAGACGAATACAAAATTCAAGTGGGGAATCCACTTCCTTTCGATTTACTGTTTTACATCATATTAGCTGCTTCCCTCACTGTGGCTGTGAATTTACTCGGAACGTTTTACAGCATTGCGCATTTGTTACTGCCTGTATTTGCTCTTCTTCCCATCATCCATAGCTTACGAATCTTAACAATTGTTTGTGCTTTGTTTTCCATTGTTTCCACTTGTCTTGGTTTTATCCTCTCTCTTGTGGGTTTGGAACGAAATGGGGAAATCATCTATTTTCCTACCTCTTCCAGCATCATCCTTGTGCTTTGTTTTTTTGCTTTTGTCATCCATATCTTTCGTTACCTAAACACTTCCTTTTTTTCAAAAAAGAGCCGATAGGAACATTGTGGAAACCATTCCTTGTAATACCTGCGGGCATCATTCTTTTTCTCCCTTGTATACCAAAACGAGTCCTTTAGGCGAATCGTTTGCTATCGTTAGTTGTAAAAACTGTGGGCTTGTCCAGGTGAACCCTCAACCCAGTTTGGAAGAAGTCAAAAAATACTATGATGATTCGTATTTTACCCAACGAACAGAACGTGGTTATGACAATTATTATTCCAGTGAACTAAGGAAGGAAATCTCTCGTGTGTTCCAATTGAACTTACAAGACTTGGATTTTTTTACATGGGAGAAACACCGAAAAGAACAATATCCAAATCGAAATTTGTCTTCTCTCGATATCGGTTGTGCCGCTGGTTATTTTGTCGCTTACATGAATGAGAGAGGGTATGATGCCAAAGGAATCGAAATTGCCGATGGACCGGTACGTTTTGCTCGTGAGACACTCAAACTTTCCATCTACCAAGACAATTTTTTAGATTGGGACAAAACATTTTCGAAGCAATTTGATGTCATTACACTTTGGGCTACTATCGAACACCTGCACCAACCAAAAGAAACCTTAGAAAAGATCAAACAACACCTTCTACCAGGAGGCATTCTCATTTTGTCTACGTGTCGTTATGGGTTTCTTGCAAAATGGAAAGGTTTACAATGGCGTTATTTGAATGTCCCAGAACATTTGTATTATTATTCTTTCCATGGACTGAAACGTTTATTGGTATCTTTGGGATACCGTTCTCCAAAAGCATTTACCTATGGAAGTGGAATGACGAGTCGAAAGAATGCGTCACTTTTCTTTCGATTTTCAAAAGCATTTTTGGATCGATTTGTGAAATGGTTTCAAATGGGAGATATGATGGTCTTTCGAGTTACAAAAGATTAGTGAGATTCGGAAATCAATTTTAGAATATCTTCCACACAAAAATTAACAACTTCTTCCAAATCAGCAGTCGCATCCACAAAGATGGTCGATTCAGGAAGGATGGCTAGATAGTTTTGATAGATGCGGGTTTGTTCTTTTTCGTCATCAAATGCTTCTTTTTGTCCTCCACGTGTGTTTCTGCGTTCCAAGGCTTCTTCGGGAGAAAGGTCTAAAAAATACACACGGTTAGGTTCAGGAAACCCTTTGTCTTCATTCATGTACAAAATGTCCGCTGCATGCTCTTCATCTTTTCCTTGGTAAGCCGCCGTTGAAAAATAGTATCTATCTTGTACGATTGTTTTACCATTCTTTAACGCTGGTAAGATGGTCTCATTGACAGAAACCTCTCGATCTAAAAGAAACAATTTTAATTGTTCTTCCGGGCTTAGTTTGGTGTTTCCTTTTAGGAATTCTCTCAATTTTAAACCGTGAACACTCTCAGTTGGTTCTCTGTGCCATTGGTTCGGGATTGATTTTGTGTTTAAAAGTTCTGAAACTTTTTTGGAAACTGTCGTTTTCCCTGAACCATCGATTCCTTCGAAGACAAAAAAATGGGATGAAGCTGGCATATCTCTCCCATTGTCAGAATCATCGTTTTTTCCTCGACTTATTTACGAAATTCGACAGTTTAGTCTAAGGAGCAAATACATGAAAAAAATTTCGTCTATGCTAATCATTGCTTTTTTGGCTGTATTTATGATCAACTGTGCCTCTGAAGAAGTGAAACAACCGACTCAGCCAGTGGTAGAAGAACCAAAACCTTCTAAAAAGCCAAAATTGGATGAATCATTCAAAACAAGAGCAAGAGACATCAAGTAATTGGTGCTTCTGCTAGGAAAGCCACTCAAGGGAACTTGGGTGGCTTTTTTTTTGCCAATTTGCCAGAAATTTCTACAAAAAAATCTAAAAAATCAGCCTCTTTTTTTGAAATGCTTAAAATGTTCGCAGAATGCAGTGATCCTCACTACAATGCTTACTGGTACTGATCTTGCATTAAACTTATATGGTTCCACCGATGCAAATGGAAAGCGAAGGGCATAAACTAGTTCGCGAATGGAGAGAATGGCTTGCTAGGGGGGAACTTACCCCTGTTTTCCAACCAATTTTATCTTCGGAGTCTACTGGCATTTATGGGTATGAACTTCTGGGACGTTTGGCCACTCCGCAGGGCCTTGAAAGTTTAGGAGAATTTTTTCTCACACATACATTTGGATACGACGAAGTTTTTTATCTGAAGAAAAAAGTAGATGAAGAAATTCGATGGATCGCATTACAAAAATTTGCAAAAGAAGCACCACCAGATACCAAGTTATTCCTCAATATCTCGCCGAACGTTTTGTACCATGCCTTACTCAACTTAGATACGAATTTACCCCAAACCATTCGTATGGTGAGAGAAGTGGGGCTTGACCCTTCGCGGATTGTCATTGAAATCACTGAGGAACGATTCCCCCAAAATTTAGAGTTATTGAAACCAGTCTTAAATTTGTATCGAAAGGAAGGTTTTTCCATCGCGGTAGATGATGCAGGTTCAGAGGCAAGTAACTTAGATCGAATCGGTTTGTTCCACCCAGAAATCATCAAAGTGGATTTACAGATGTTACGAAGATCCACGTTTTCCAGAAACTTTAAGGAGATCCTTCTCAACTTATCAAAGTTAGGTGAATCGCTCGGGAGTAGTTTATTATTTGAAGGAATTGAATCCGAAGATGAATTGTATAATGCTTTGAACTATGGAGCTCGTTACATCCAAGGGTATTATTTTGCAAAACCTGATTTAGATTTTGCCAGTCGATTTGCGTATCGCAGTGAGATGCAATCCTCCTTGGAATACTTTCATTCCAGAAAACAAAAAGAACTGAATTCTCAAATTGAATGGGAAACCATTTGGAAAAACAAACTCTCTGAAATTGTCATGGGATTTGGAGAAGAGGATGGGATTTGGGAATGGAAGGAAGAGTTTACTACCACGGTTTTTGGGGATGGAGACTTTTTCAGAATGTACATCACAAACCATATGGGGTTTCAAGTGTCTCCCAATTATGTTCGTAAAGAGGGAGGTGAGATGAAACCTGACTATTCCTTCCTTGGCAAAAACTGGTCCTTTCGGCCTTATTTTTTTGAACACCTGCACAAATCCAAGACAAGCCGCGATGCTTGGACGCTTTCTCATATGTACCATGACATCTCGGAAAGTATGATGTTACGTACCTTTGCTAGAAATCTTTCCGAAAATTTGATTTTATTTATCGATGTGGTGGTATCCCGTAGCTGAAAGGTTTTGCAGAATAGATTGGAGCAGGGAAATTGGTAAGAGATATGGCAAAAATACAATTTTTGCAATTACCCGTTCCTCCACCAAGTTACTTCGCAGCCACAGGAAATGTTCCTCTAGCAGCTGCTAGTTTGGCAAGTTGTTTGGAATCCAAAGAAGATCCCATCCAAGGAATCAGTCCTTTTGTCATTCCACCAGAAGACACAGATTCACTCGGCGACAAAGACTTAATCGACCAAATTTGCAAAGAAGCACCTGACTTTTTAGGTTTGTCTTTGTATTTATGGAATACAGAGCGAAGTTTATACATCGCAAATGAAGTGAAAAAAAGAAATCCGGAAATGGTCATCCTAATTGGAGGACCAGAGGTCAATGAAGACAATCCTTATGTGTTAGGTGAGACAGGTTTTGACATTGCTGTCTCGGGCGAAGCAGAACACAGTTTTCGTTCTCTCATGAGGTCTCTTTTAAAAAAAGAATCTCTAGAGAATTTAGAGAATGTTGCCTATCGAAAAAAAGATGGAAGTTTGAGTGCCTTTGGTGTCGCTGCACCTGCTAACTTCCCTTTAACAGATTTTCCCTCGCCCTATACAACGGGTCATATCCAAGTGAATCCGAAACGATCCACCTATTTGGAAACGGTGAGAGGTTGTAAATCGCAGTGTACGTATTGTTTTTATCCGAAGTCATCCCAGAGTTTAAGAACACTGAATATTGAGGAAACCGTCCAATTGATTTCCAGTCTTAAAGACAAAGGAGCAAAGGAACTTGTCTTTTTGGATCCAACCTTTAACCACAGACCAGGTTTCGAAACTTTCCTAGATGCCATCGCGGAAGTAAATAGTGATGGTCAGATGACCATGTTTGCCGAACTCAGATCGGAAGGAGTCACACCAAAACTTGCCGCCAAACTTAGGAAAGCTGGGTTTACTCGCATCGAACTTGGTTTGCAGTCGGTGAATGAAGATACACTCAAACGAGTGAAACGGTATGGAAGTCCACACAAAGTAGCCGAAGTTGCCAAGATGCTTGCAGGTGAGGGCATTGATCTTCTTTTGGATCTTATTATTGGTTTACCTGGTGACACTCCTGAGGATGTCGAACGAGGGATTCATTTTTTCTTAGAACACGGATTAGGTGAATGGGTGCAAGCATTCCCATTATCGGTATTGCCTGGAACCAGTATGCGCAAAGACGCAAAAAAAGAAGGCCTAATTTATATGCCAACTCCGCCTTACCGAATCATTCAAACACCTACCTTTACACCAGAAGCACTACGAGACTCTGTTTATTTCGCAGAAGATCTTTTGGAGCGAAGGTTAGATGAATTTCCAAGACCATTTTTGTGTGAAGGGATTCCGAAGAAACATGACCGTTTTGATTGGTATCCATTGGACAGCATGAATGGGAAAAAAATGGATCTTTCTCTTTTGGAGCGAGGCACAAGGCACCAAAGTATTTGGTTTCATCCTAATGACCTTGGAAAAGAACTTCCCGATATCCTAACTGTCCTCCAAAAAAAGATAGAAGCGGAGCCATTTTGTACCATTGATTTTGTGATTGTCCTTTCGGATGTTCCTAAAACCAAAGAGATAGATGCACTCGTGGCTTTATTAGAGTCGAAACGAAATTCGTATCTTGCCAAAACCTTGGCGTATCGTGGGGAGAATTTACAACATCGTTTGGTCTTTGTTTTACGAAACGATCAGGAACACTTGCGAAATTGGCGAAACTCGTTAGAGGGAACCGAATCTTTTTTGGTATATGAAACCATTTCACCAGATAAAATCCAATCGTTAGATCCAGAAGATTCTTATTTTTATTTGATAGAAGGGGACTCCCTATCTTCTAAGGACTGGGCATATTTAAAAGATAACTTTGATCCTGAGACGATTACATTTTCTTCTAGAGTGTGGGAAGAGAGATGGTGTATGGAAGTGTTAGGTTACGGAGAGATCTGAAAACAAATCGATCCACTTCAAAACAAAAGAAAGTTTTTGCGTTAATTCTTTTGGATTTGTTTTCGAAAGAACTCTACGTTTTCTAAGAATCGTTTTTTCTCACCAGCGCGAGAAGAGTGACCCGCAATAGCAAGTCCCACTGTGAGATGTCCTTCTTCATTTTTGGTGATCGTTTTGATTTGTCCAAACGCTGTGAGGGGAGACTGCATCTTAAAAAAGATGTCAAACTGAAAGCCTGTGAGTTTCGGAAGGCTTTGGATGAGATCTGGATGGTCTACAATGACTTTTAGTCCCCCTTCGGAGATATCAATCACTGGAAATTTTCCATCTGATTTAATCATGTTGGAGTGACGGATTCGGTCTACCATTTCAAAACATAAAGTTTTCACTTCCATTGCCTTTAAGAGATCAAAGGTTTGTGTTTTACTTTGCATATGAATGTATCCAATGGGGATGGATTCTTCTTCATCATTCAGATACAAAATGGGAAGGATGAGTTCTGATTTGATTTTTTGGTTACGACGTAGGTTGATTTCTTTGTCGATGTCTTCCTCAATTTCGTCAGAAAAAACAATAAAATCTTCGTTAGGTGCAGTTTCATAACATTCTCTTTTGGTCACATCTTCAAGGAGTAATCCCTTTTTCGTTTTCTTCACTTGGCGAATGACTTCATTGTCTTCCCGCGAATTAAAAGTGGAAATTTTGATAAAATCGACCGAGTTTTTTAATTTGTTTTCGTAGTCCTGAAAGTTAACCTTCACCGCCGTAGGAACGTGAAACATATCTGTTTCAATCTTAGCTTTGCTTGATACCACATTGGTGATCCAAGCAGAACCAGGAGGGACGGGAATCCGGGAACTTTCCCTGTCTTTTTTGGCAATGGCAATTTTATTCAGTTGTAGGACATAATGGGACTCTCCCTTTTCCTGTTCCACTGTGCATTCTAAGTGCAAATAACGGCCGAGAATTTTGTAGAGAGTGACTTTCTGACCAACAGAGAGGGACATGGTAGGGCGAACACTGACGAGTATTTTGTTACCGTCTTGAGAGACCTTTTTTAAATAACAACTTTCCCCTGAATGGATGTCATCTTTCAGGTTCAATTCCTGGTTTAATAAAAATTTAGTTAAAACATGCAGCTTTTTTTCCGTGTCGGAAAAAACATCTAAGGAACGTTTGTTTCTTTCTACTGTTTCCATAAAAGGTCGTGGTACTCACTATTATCGGTCAATTTTCTCCTGAAATTCTCTTGCACGCAGAGTTTTCTTACCTAAAGTAGAAAAAGGAAGGATAATT
The DNA here is from genome assembly GCF_040833955.1 of Leptospira sp. WS60.C2. Classification (NCBI taxonomy): domain Bacteria; kingdom Pseudomonadati; phylum Spirochaetota; class Leptospiria; order Leptospirales; family Leptospiraceae; genus Leptospira; species Leptospira milleri. The sequence goes on from NZ_CP162133.1 coordinate 1,237,910, forward strand.
ATGTCAAATCACCCCCTACCAGGATCTGAGCTTCTCGATGGAGTCAGTGGACAAGAGCTCTTCTCGGTCAACATGGGTCTCACATATCGAGATTTTTTAGTATTACCTGGATATATAGACTTCAATCCAAGCGATGTAGATCTCGAAACGAAACTTTCTAAAAACATAACACTCAAAAGACCTCTTATGAGTTCTCCAATGGACACAGTAACAGAGTCAGAAATGGCGATCGCACAGGCGCTGATGGGTGGAATTGGAATCATTCATTATAATAATACAATAGAAGAACAAGTGGAACTCGTTCGTAAGGTAAAACGATACGAAAATGGTTTCATCAAGGACCCAATTTTACTTTCTCCTGAACATACACTCGCCGACTTAGATGCCGTAAAAGAAAAGTATGGCTTCAGTGGAATTCCTATCACAGAAGATGGCACCGCAAGGACTAAGTTAGTTGGTATTGTTACCAATCGCGATGTGGACTTCGAGAGAGATCGTGATATCAAACTTGGTAAGGTGATGACGACAGAACTCATCACTGCGGATGTAGGAATCAGTTTACGAGAAGCCAATGATATCCTTCGCACAAGTAAAAAAGGAAAACTCCCAATTGTAGACAAACAAGGGAAACTCGTTGCTCTCATCTGTCGAAGTGACCTAAAAAAGAATAAAGAGTTTCCTCAATCTTCTAAAGACGATCAAAAAAGATTACGAGTCGGTGCGGCTCTTTCCACCTTACCTGAGTCACGCGATCGAATGGCGGAACTTGCGGCTGTGGGAGTGGATGCCATCATCATCGATTCCGCACAAGGGAATTCTAGTTATCAAATTGAAATGATCCAGTGGATTAAATCCCATTTCCCAAACATTGATGTGATTGGTGGGAATGTGGTCACAAAAGCACAAGCTGCCAATTTGATTGCGGCAGGTGCAGATGGACTTCGAATTGGGATGGGCCCTGGTTCCATTTGTATCACACAAGATACGATGGCGGTGGGTCGTGCACAAGCTACAGCTGTTTTCAAAACGGCAGAGTATGCCCATGCTCATGGAGTGCCTGTGATCGCGGATGGTGGTATCTCAAACATCGGTGACATTGCCAATGCACTCGCCATTGGGGCCTCTATGTGTATGATGGGATCAATGTTTGCAGGAACAAAAGAAGCTCCAGGTGAGTATTTTTATGAAAATGGCATTCGTCTAAAGAAATATAGAGGAATGGCAAGTTTGGAAGCAATGAATAAAGGTGGGGACAAACGGTATTTCTCTGAATCACAAAAAATCAAAGTGGCACAAGGTGTTTCTGGTTATGTGGTTGATAAGGGTTCCGTTTTGAATTTGATCCCGTATCTTGTGCAAGGCCTTCGCCAAAGTTTCCAAGACATGGGATTTAAGAGTATTCCTGATCTTCATAAAGCATTACGCGAAGGAAAACTTCGATTTGAGCGAAGGACAGAATCGGCTCAAGCACAAGGAAGTGTTCATGGATTGTATTCCTACACCAAACCATCGATGAGAGCTGAATAAAGAATATACATGCGAAAATTTTTGATTTTATTTTTACTCATTTCTTTTGCTTCGTTAGAAGCCCAAGCGCCTGATACAAGTTTGTCGGCGCAGGAACTACTTGCGAGACTCGATCGGGAAATGGATTTTGGAAAAGGTCTCGTTAAAGGGACCTATGTCCTCATTCGAAGGAACGGAACTTCCGAAACTTGGAAGATCAATCGTTTTTTCAACGGGGAAGATGCACTTTTATTGTTTGATCGAAAGGGCCGAGGACTGGAAACCAAACTTCTCACGAAAGATGAAGGGGAGAATGTGTTTTTCTTCAATGTTCTCAGCGCTAAACTCTTTCGCAAAACAGATGATGAAAAATACGAATCATTCATGGGGACAGGTTTCTTTTATGTGGATTTGTCTGGATATTCCTATCAGGCAAATTACAATCCACTTGTGAATGGGGATTTGGAGATCGGGGGAGAAACCTATTACCGAGTGTCCTTAAAACCCATATTGCCTTACTTTTATAAAAAGTTAGTTTTGCTTGTTGGCAAAAAAGATCTCAAACCATACCGCGTTGACTTTCACGATCGGGACGGAATTTTATTTAAAACCTTAAACTTAAAATATGGACCTGTGAAAATCAAAGACACCACAGGGAGAGTTGAAGAAGTACAAAAGGCATCTCGTTTAGAAATGTTAGATTTGAACACTGGTAGCATTACCGTTTGGGAGATTCAGGAAGTTGATAAAACTGTGAATCCCGATGCTTCTCTTTTTAATGTGGATAACTTGAGTCGATAGAACTTGTCAGAACCTGGGCTTATTTTATTTCGAATTCCTTTCGTTCCCAACGAGACGATCCAACTTACAAAGGATGAACTCAACCACCTTCGCGCCTTACGTTTGCAAAACGATTCAACGACCGTGCAAATTCGGGACGGAGCGGGAGGACTTTTTAATTATTTGTATCTTCCAACTTCAAAACAGTTAACACTTCAAACGAAAGAATTTGTACCGAACAAATCGATACGTAAGAAAATTGCAATCGCTCTTCCAAAAGGAAATCGCCTCGATTTTTTTTTACAAAAAGTAACGGAAATTGGTCTCGATGAAGTGATCTTTTTGGTGTTTCGTCATTCCATTCGAAAGGAATTCAATTTAGAGCGTGCTGAGAAAATCGTAAAAGAAGCAGCTGCACAGTCCAAACAAACTGAAATTTTAAAACTCTCTATTGAATCGGCAAAAGATTGGATGGAAGCACATAAGGAAAGTTTGGTGGTGTTTCATCCATTCGGGAAAGATCCTTTCTCGATTCAAGGTTTATATGGAAAAATTCCCGTGATTGGACCTGAAGGTGGTTTTCATGGAGATGAAGAAGTTTGGATGGAAAATAATCAAATCCCGAAACTCACACTGCCTGGTGGAGTACTTCGAACCGAGACTTGCGGCATAGTCGCCGCGAGTTTTCTCGTATATGGAAGTTAAAATTGATTATTGGTTGGTTAATAGGAGTAGGGTTCCTGAAAGATTGCAGTTGGTGGAACAATTACTAAAACATGTACTTGCGGCCGGGTAATTGTCCCCAGTGACGTCAGGGTATTTTGCCGCACAATCTGCATTACAAGCGGTAAGGCTTCCCCCCGTGCAAGAAACTAGGTACGTGAATAAGTTTCTTTCCAAGGTTTTATCTTCTCTCTTTTGGCAAGATGTAGACAAGAACACGACAAAACAAAGTAGAATCAGTAAAAACAGACGTTTCATATCACTAAACTCCTTTCTCCTAGCATTTCGTCAATCGGTTCGTAAAAATCTTGACCCTCTTGGATTTTCCTATGTTTTGGATGAGATTCGTTTATGGCAGAAAGTTCCAAAAAAGTCTTAGAGAAAAAAGGACACGGAGAATATGAGTTCACCGCTTATGGGGAATTTCTGTCCTATTTCCATGCTCACATTGATATTTTCAAAAGACTCCTAAAAGCCAAAAAAATGGATCCGGCCAAAGTGGAAGAGGTCGCAAAACAGATTAAGTCTTACATGTCGGGCAATATCAAAAAAACAGATCAGTTTTTTGAGCACCTACCTCAATTCGCTACGATGTTAGGTGTGCCCAGAGAAGAAGTATCTTCCTATCTCAATTCTAATTTTATTGAAGTTTTAGGCAAAGTCCAAGAGAAGCTCAAAAGCCAAGAATTGGAAAAAATGAAACATGCCCCCGCTCCCAGTTTTTCTTCGATCACAGAAGAAATAGTGGAGGGTTTGCATTTTTTACATCCTAAGGATTATGTGTTTGCTCAGAAAGGGATTTTGATGGTTCTAGAAAATCCAACCACTGGTGAGATCATCGAACCACAAGGTCTAATGGCAGCCTCCGCCAAAGCGGCGTTATCGATTCCAACCGGAACGGAAACGGAAAAAGAACCAGTCTCTCTAACCGAAGCTCTTGCGGTTGCCAATGCTCCGCCCACACCGATCGTCAAAAAACAATCGTTAATTCCTGAAAAAGAAAAATCCATCCTTCAGGAAATTGTAGAAACCTTTGGTGATACTTTAACTGGAGAGCGGTTAGAAGTCAAAATTGGTCCCGAAGTGACAGACACTTCCTCTTTAGAATCCAAATCCAGTGGCACTTCTGCCAAAACCGATGAAGAATATGAAATAGAAGATTTAGAGTTTGAAGACTCTTCTGAATCCAACGAAGAAACCAGTTCCTCAAATAGTGAAGAGGAACAGGATGATTTTTCTGATGACTTAGGCATTGCCTATGAAGAAGAAACTCCTCCACCTCCACAAGTAGATTTGAATCTGGTGCGACTTAAGAACTACTCGATTAAAGAGTTTATGGACCTTGTGTCAACCATCACCGCTTACCAAACGAAAGCGGACCAAGTAGGGTATCAAAATTGGCTACGCAGTTTATCAGACTTTGATAAAGCGGTCGTATCTTTACGAACACAAGTATTAAAAGAACAAAAAAATGAGGTTGTAGATTGGAATTCTCTGTTTCAAATGATGAGTTCCAAATCCGAATTAAAACCAGATGTGTTAAAGGGAATTGTCAAAAATATAAAAAATTTTCAAATCGTCAAACTGACGTTAGATAGAATGATCCAGGAGTTCAAAAAAGGAAGCCCTGAATTTATGCAAATCGTCAAAATGGCATGGCCTCATATTCAAAAATCTTTTTATGAAGTTCCTAATTACCCACAAGTACAGACTTTACTCCGAGGTATATTATCGAGAGTGAATGATGAATCTCATAAAAAAGAGTTTTCTAGAATCTTTTCTATGGCTCTGGGTTTCATTCAGTCCAAATTCCAGGTATAAGTGATGACCAGAGAGAAAGGTTCTCTCTCTTTCTTGCATTGGAATTTGCCTCTTCATGTTAGTTGTTTTTTCTTTTTGATCCTATGGGGATTTTGGAATGTAAGCCTACAGTCTCAAACCCAACCCAATGTGATTGTTGATCCTCTTCTCCAAAAACCATGGATTCCTGATGCGGAAGAGGAAGAAAAAAGAAGTTTCCATCGATTCTTAAGTGAATTCAAACTCAAACAATCCTCTGTGAAAAAAAAAGATCGTTTCGGTCGAAATTACCTAGTTTCTCCTTCAGGGAATATACGATTTTTAATCGATGATGAGTATTTCAAAGAATTTCCCTTACAAGTAGAAGCTGACATTGCCGCCAAGGAATTGGAAGTATTGTATGAAGTGCGAAAGGAAAAGGATGTGGTATTCCTCGGAAAAGGAATCCATCTTTGTTACCGGCTGAAAAAAGAAAAGGAGCCAGGTTTTTTTCCCGAATGGCTCATCCGTTCCAATGAAATCACCAATCGTGCTGCCAATGAGTGGTCTGACCAAACGATACCTTTGGATTTAGTAAGTGATCCTTATGGCTGTTATGTGGATGAGGTTTCACCACTTGATTTTTTGTATTTGGAATCGGAGTCGTTTCGGTATCGTATCAAGATTCCTTCCTCTTTACGTTATGAAGGTCTATATGGAAATCGATTGGGAGTCTATGGAGAAAACCGAGATAGTATTTATCGAATGGTTCGATTTGTTCAATTTTTATCTAATTATCTTCCAGAAGGTCAAACGGAATGGGATGAGGCCTTAAAACTTCAGAGCTCTGGGAAAAAAAAGAAGAACCTTCCCAAAATCATTTTGTCAATTGGTTCAAGTTTTGATAAAGTGAGACCACTCAGGAACACCAAAAATTATTTTTTGTTTTGGGATTCGGTTCGATCCTTATCCAAAAACCAAATGCGTTCTTTGTTGTTCAAACGAATAGAAGAAGGGAATGAATATCTCAGTGAGTGGGTAGAAGTGGACGACATCGGAAATCCGATCCCGATGCAAATGCGAGAATATTATGTATACAATGCACCTAGAGGGTATTTCCTTTCTTTGTCATATCCAAAACGGGAAAAGGTGGTTGCTGATGCATACTGGCAGACGATACGTTCCAGTTTTATGGTCAAAGATTGAGATAGGTTTTTGAAATGTTCACTTCTTTTGTTGAAAATCGACAACCGAGAAGGCCCAATCCGAACTCCGGATCTCCTCCTCTAATTTTTTTGTTTTGGATTGGCTTATTACTCATTTTTGTTTTCACGATCATACTATTACCGTTTGGTATTTATTGGTCTTTATCCAATTCCATCTGGATTCTACTTATCTTTTTTTTACCACTCGTATTTCTTGGAATTCATTTTACAAAAGCATATGGTTACCGAATTCTTTTTGCTGTATTTTTGTCCTTACTGGCAGGAGGAAATGTTCTTTTATTTTTAGGCGATGCAATTGGTTATAAAACAGGACTCACTGCTAAATTTGACGTCACCCCAGAAATGGTGCACTCCTCTTTGGGGTATCGTTATTTGTATCTAAAGGAATTTGTATTCGATGAGAAAGAATCTGGATCCTTTCGTTCTCCCTTGTTAGTTCGTCGTCGTTCGGGAGGTGCAGTGTATGGACCCGTAATTACCTTCCAATTCAAACGAATCCGTTCTATCTTAGGAAATGCCACCAAAGTTCCGTTATATGCAATTTGTTATTCAAAAGACAGTGGAACCTGTCAGATTTCCAGTCTTTGGTCAGGTGGTGTATTGTTACGAGAATCGATTTGGGAAAAGGAAACCAGTCGTATGGAAGAGGGCGCCGTGTTTCTCATTTGGAAAGACCGACTCGATTCTGAAATGGAAACCAAAGGAATTTTCTCATTTCTATTTTTTCTTACGGTTTGCCTGACTTGGGCAATTGTGGTATATTTTCCGACAAAAGGTCAGAACAGATTTTGAGTTCATTTTTTTAAGGAAAGGGGAGGGATGATCTAATTTTTTTAGAAACCGATCGGGATCGTCAGCGGTCTAAAAAACGTTCATAGATGTTTCTCCTTATGAGACCCGCAGGGAGGGGCCAATATCCCTGATTTTCTTTTTTTTCTTTCCAAGCCACTTCCTCTTTCTAATTTCTTTCCATGTTCTCTCGTTTTCGCCTCCTGCTTGTCCTTCTATTTTCCTTGATTTTGGTGCAGTCTGATTTCTCCCAATCGGCCCCACCCTCAATCGAATTTTTCACTCCCACTGGATTTGTCAAAGCTCCCAAACAAATCACCGCACGATTCACAAAACCCATGGTGGCCATTGGTGACGTTCGACCAGAAACGGAAATTTTCCAAGTGAACTGTCCCTTTCCAGGAACGAGTCGTTTCATTGATTCCACAACTTGGGTGTATGAGTTTGAAAAGGAATTACCTGGTGGTGTCGTATGTCGTTTTGTTTTGAAAGAGGGAATCAAATCCTTTAGTGGAGAAAAAATTCAAGGTGAGAAAACATTTGCATTTCATACTGGCGGGCCATCAGTCAAGTATTCACAGCCGTATAACGGAAGTTCCATTTCAGAAGACCAAGTTTTTTTATTACACTTAGATGGAAAACCTGATCTCTCTAGTTTTCAAAAATTTGCGTATTTTCGATCGGAAGATTTAGGAAATCGAATTCCTGTTGTCCTTGTCACAGGATCCGAAAGGAAAACATTTCTACAATCCCTTGGAAAAAAAGATAAAGAAGAAACTGTTGTTTTAAAAGCCAAACAAACGTTTTTGCCAGACAGACAAATCCAATTGGTTCTAGGAAAAGGAATCAAATCGATTTGGGGAGGAGAGATTCCAGAAGATGAAGTGATGTCTTTTTCCGTGAGACCCGTGTTTTCAGCTAGGTTTAGTTGTGAACGAACGACTGCAGATGCTAATTGTATTCCTATTCTTCCCATAAGTATCAGTTTTAATTCACCCGTATCTCAAACACTTCTCGAAAAAATCAAATTGGTTGGCAAGGATGGAAAGGAATATCCAAAACAAAAAGAATCAAACAAAGGAACTGAATTTTCGGATTGGGTGAGTTTTCCTGGTCCTTTCCCTGAAAACTCTGAATTTGAAATTAGAATTCCTGACATCATAGATGATGCAAACAGAAGTTTGGCGAATGTTTCAGCCTTCCCATTAAAATTCAAAACTGATGAATTTCCTCCACTTGCAAAATTCGGTGCCAAGTTTGGAATTTTAGAATCAAAAGCAAATCCAGCACTACCGATCACCTTACGAAACTTAGAAGCAAGCCTTCCGATTAAATCTACTTCTCTCGGTATGGGTGGAAAAAGCCAAAAAACCATGGACATCGTGGAAATTCAAAAATGGTTTCAAACCCTTTCCAAAGTAGAGCGAAATCAATCGGTATTTCAAACACCAGCTTCCAATGCAAAAATCACATCGTTTCAACTCCCTAAACCAAATGGGAAAAAACCAATGGAAGTGGTGGGAATTCCTTTGGATTCGCCAGGTTTTTATGTGGTTGAAATCACAAGTGAGGTTCTCGCCAAACATCTCTTCGCCGAAGGGGAAGGGAAAAAAATGTATGTTTCTAGCGCGGCACTTGTTACCAATTTGTCCCCACATTTCAAATGGGGAAAAGATACAAGTCTCGTTTGGGTGACAAGCCTAAACACGGGTCTACCTGAACCAGGTGTACAAATTAAAATTTTAGACTGCCAGGGAAATGTACGGGGGGCAGGCATCACAGGAAAAGATGGCACTATGTTATTTGGAAATCTGAATTTTTCGGAAGTTCCTTATTGTGGTTATCATGAGTTAGGTTCTGGTCTTACTGTTTTTGCCCAAAAGAATGATGACATTAGTTTTACATCCAGCACCTGGGAAAAAGGGATCGAAAGTTGGCGTTACCAACTCCCACAAGCAAGTACTGGTTATGCCAACTACTTGGAATCCATCGTCTTAGATAGAACTCTCTTTAAAAAAGGAGAAACGGTCCACCTAAAGCATGTTCGTCGTAGTTTCGGAAACAAAGGATTACAACCTGCTGATCCCAAAGAGTATCCATCTTCTGTTGTCATCAAACACGAAGGCTCTGGAGAAAGTTTTACAACCCCACTTGTTTGGTCTTTTCCTGGACATGCCGAATCTGAATTCAAAATTCCAAAAAATGCTAAACATGGTGTTTATGTTGTTACCTATCCTTATAACAACGAAGATGAAAGTTATGGAAGAATCGTCACACAATTTCGTGTCGAAGAATTTCGCCTTCCTGTATTGAAGGGAAGTATCCAACTCAGCGGGGAAAACCAAACTCTCATCTCCCCAAAGGAAGCAAATGTTTTATTTGGATTGGAATTTTTATCGGGCGGCGGTGCCTCCCTTACCCCAGTCAAAATTCGATCACAAGTAATACCGGGATATTATTCTCCAAAAGAAGAATATTCTATGTTTAGTTTTTCACCAGACACCATCAAAGAAGGCAAATGGAAAGTATCTGGTTACGAAGAGGAAGAAGTTGAAGAAACAAAACCAAAGATTGTCTCCACAAATGCCAAAACCGATGAAAAAGGATTTTTAAAACATACATTTTCCGATCTAAAATCCATCCCTGGTTATGGAAATTTCCAAGTGGAAATGGAGTATGCTGATCCTACCGGAGAGATCCATACCATTTCCCGAAGTTTTCCTGTTTCTCAGGCCGAATATCATTTGGGAATCTTACCTGATGGTTGGTATTTTACAGAAGATAAAGTCAAGTTGCAACTGTTAGTTTTAGATGCAAAAGACAAACCAGTTGCCTCTCAAAAAATCAAAGTGAATGCATACAAAAAAGAATTTTATTCCAACCGGAAACGGCTTGTGGGTGGATTTTACGCATATGAGCATTACGAAGAAGTGAATCGACTTGGTGAATTCTGTGAAGGAAAAACTGATGCCAAAGGAATTCTCTTTTGTGAAGCAAAGGCTCCTGGAACTGGAGATATTATTTTTGTAGCAGAAACAAAAGATAAAAATGGAAACCCAACTAACTCCGCTTATAACGTTTGGGTCACCGCCAAAGAAGATGTATGGTTTGATGTGAGTGATCACAATCGTATGGACATTCTACCAGAAAAACGATCTGTTGAAGTCGGGGATACTTTAAAAGTACAAGTGAGGTCACCGTTTCGAGAGGGAACGGCACTTGTAAGTTTAGAGCGGGAAGGTGTGATTGATTATTTTGTAACTACTGTTAGCGGAAAAGATCCTTTTATCAGTATTCCTATTAAAAAAGAATATGCGCCGAATGTGTATATCTCTGTGTTTTTGATACGTGGGCGTGTGGAGGATCCAAAACCGACAGGGCTTGTGGACCTTGCCAAGCCGAGTTATCGACTCGGTCTTTCTATGGTTAAGGTGGGATACAAACCTTACAGTTTGTCTGTATCAGTGAGCCCTAGTAAAAAACAATATCAGGTTAGGGAAACAGCAGAAGTAGAGTTAGAAATCAAAACTGCTGACGGAAAAATCCCAACCGAATCTACTGAAGTGGTTTTAGCAGTGGTAGATGAAGCTCTTTTGGAACTTTCTCCCAATCCCACATGGAATTTGTTAGATGCAATGATGGGTACAAGACCGCATCAAGTGGTTACTTCCACAGCGCAGTCACAAATTATCGGTAAGCGACATTTTGGATTGAAGGCAAAACCAGAAGGTGGTGGCGGTGGAAAACAATCCACACGTTCTTTGTTTGAAACCTTACTGTATTGGAAAGGAAAGGCAATTGTTGGAAAGGATGGAAAATTCAAATTCAGTTTTCCATTGAACGACTCGCTCACTACGTTTCGGATTGTGGCGATTGCTACTTCTGGTGCCAAAGAGTTTGGAACAGGAATGGCTAAAATCCAAACCTCTCAGAAAATCCAAACCTTTTCTGGTATTCCTCCTGTGGTTCGGATGGGAGACCAATTGTTACATGAAGTGAACCTTCGTAATGCTTCTGAAACGAAAGAACAACTTCGCGTTCGATTGAGTGTTGTAGATATAAAAAATGGTGTAGAAATTAAGTCTGATTTGGAAACCAAATCTGCCATGCTTAATCCAGGAGAAACAAAACTCATCACTTGGGACATTTTGGTTCCATCGGATACGAACAAACGAAAGTTTTTCCTTGAGGTATCTTCGCCTAACGGAACTGTTATGGATTCTTTGACGGTGGAACAGTCTGTAATTCCAGCTTTTAGCGAAAGAGTCTACCAAGCTGGGTTGTTTTTGTATGAAGCACCTTTCAAAGAAAATGTGCAAACACCACCTGGATCCTTACCCAATACTGGAAAGATGGTATGGAAAGCATCACCTACAATTTTATCAAGCCTTGGTGGCATTCAAAAATACTTTCAAACGTATCCTTATACATGTATGGAACAAAGAGTGTCCAAAGCGATTGGTTTACGTTCTGATGGATTATGGAATGATGTGCTCTTAGATTTAAACTCTCACTTAGACTATGATGGGCTAGTGAAGTATTTTGCCCGCATGGAACACGGAAGTGAGCTTCTTACCGCTTATGTTCTGACTTCAGCAAAACTTTCAGGTAAAACAATTCCGGAAGAGAGTTTGTCTCGGATGCTTGCTGGACTTCAAGGATTTTTGGAAGGTAGGGTGTATGGAGAGAGATACCGTTTTGGTGCTGATCTTATGATTCGTAAAATCATAGTATTGGAAGCTCTCACTCGCTATCAAACTTTTGATTGGGAACAAGTTCGTCCTATCTTTGATGGAATGGAATTTTTACCAACGGCTTCCCTAATAGACTTATCGGATATTTACAATCGAGTCAATGGTGCTGATCCAAAAATTAAAAATCGACTGTACAGTGTTTTGCGATCTAAACTCAATCTTCAAGGTACAGAACTCATCATAGCAGATTCTGGTTTTACAAATCCTTGGTGGATTTTAGGAAGTCGTGATTATACGATGTCAAAATTTTTGCTTTGGGCGATTACAGAGCCGTCCTACAAAAAAGACCTTCCCAGAATCATTAAAGCGTTTGTGAAAATGCAAAAACAAGGAAAGTATGACAGTACATTAGGAAATGCGTATTCTGTTTTGGTCTTCGATCGGGTGAGTAAACTCTTGGAAGGTGAAAAAGTTTCTGGTGGAAAAGTTAAGATCCAAACAGAAAAAGAAACTCTAACACTCGAACCCAATGGAAAACAAACTGTAACACAAGCACTTTCCATGGCACCAGAAACCGTCACTTTGAATTATGAGGGAAAGGGGAAACCGTGGGTAGAGTGGTCTGTGCAAAGTGTACTTCCACTCAAAGCTCCGATTGCAAGTGGCTACCGACTCAAACGGACCCTCGAACCTGTCCAAGTTACGAAATCGGGAGTTTTTTCCAAAGGGGACATTGTCAAAGTGAGATTGGAAATCGAAGCAGATTCGGACAAAACATGGGTGGTTGTGGAAGACCCTCTCCCTCCTGGTTCCTTGCCTTTGGGGCGGGGTTTTGGCCGGGAGTCTCAGATAGAAACGGATAGTGGTTCGACCTCTTATTACCTCAGTTTTGAGGAGAAAACCTTGTCTTTGTACCGAGGCTATTTTGAGTATTTGCCAAAAGGCAAACATGTAATCGAACACAGTTACCGTTTGAACCACGTAGGGAACTTTGTTCTCCCATCGACACGGGTGGAGGCGATGTATTCCCCAGAAACTCACGCGGAATGGCCGAACGAAATCGTGAGGATTTCAGAAAATAGGGACTAGGAAAAGTTTACGGATAAAGAGGGTTTGGAATGATGACTCTAATGGGTCCGAACCAAGCCCCTCTTTTCCCTATCCGACTTTTTAAAATTTCCCTCTATTATTCAGTTTTTTTTTATCTATTTTTCTTACTCTTTAATACAAGTTTCACCATCATGGGAGTCGATGTTGGTGACTTCCTAAAACAATACTTAGGCGCATTTTTTGGCGTGTATGTAACGACAACCATTAAGGTTTTTGCGGTTTCTCTTTTTCTTCATACTTGTTTGTTTTCGTTGTTGTATCTTCTCTTCCGATTTTGGGAGAAAGAAAAAACCAGCTGGCTTTTGTTAGTGGGTATGGTTTTTGGAATTGAATGTTTTGCACTGTTTCAATCCATGATTTTATTTCCACAAATCTACGGAGAATTCTTTTTCTTTCGTTATCCTAGCTTTGCTCCCTTTCTCTATTTTTTAACAGACCATATTTCGCCTATCGTCCCTTCTTTTGTTTTGGCCTCCGTAGTCTTGGTTTTTTTCGGAACACTCATCCGCCAAGTGTATCGGCATAAGACCAAGGAAAGTTTTTTTGCGATCGTTCACGTTCTGCTTTTAGGTCTTTTTCATATGCACGGATTGTACTGGTTGGGACTTGTTTATTTTGGAATTCTTCTCTGGCAGGGGAATCGATACCAAAATGTTCATATTAGAACATATGGTTTGGTTATTATATTGTTACTAGTATTCTATCTATTTCCAAATCTCTGGTCTGGAATTTCTTCGTTTCGTTTTTCAAAAGAGGAAGGAAAACCACCCATCTTTATTTTATCTGCAGATTCCCTTCGGTATGATAAAATTGGAAAACAAATTGATGGTATCTCTATTACACCAAACATTGATTTGTTTAAAGCGGATGCGTTTCAGTTTCATGACCACCACACAACCATTCCGCGCACATTCCCAAGTTGGACTGACACCCTCACTGGTAAATATGCAATGGAGCATAAGATACGGGATATGTTTCCCTCTCCGGAAGAAAAAAAAAGGATTGGTTCAGCATCATTTCCGACAATCCAACAAATTTTAAAAAAGATTGGTTATGATCATTTTGCCATTGGTAGTTTTGCTGCTGATATCTTTCCTCGAGCCAATTTTGGTTTTGATGAGGTGTATGCACCGAACTTCAATGCTCGGATTATGACAGTCCAACGAACCGCAGAAACACAGATTTTACTTTTGCCATTCCTTGTGGATTCTTGGTTTTCAGGTGGGATGTATCTGAAAGAAATGGATGGACTGTCCACTTGGGGAAATGGGGATCGTTTGTTAAAACGATTTCGAACACTTGTGAAAGAACGAAAAGGTTCACCATATACCATCACCTATTTTTCCAGTGTGATTCACTTCCCTTACACTCCTGCTTATCCGCATTACAAACGATATACGAATCCAAACTATTATGGAAAATATAAATACTTAAAGTTTGTGGATCCAACGGATTCTTCCCTTCCCAACGAAAAGGAAATTTCTCAAATCAGAGGTCTTTTTGATAGCGCCGTGTATGCCTTTGATGAGGAGTTTGGAGAATTGGTTTCTTCTTTAAAAGAACAGGGGATTTACGATGACGCTATCATCATCCTAACAGCCGACCATGGGGAAGCCTTGTATGAAGACATCCATGGCCAAGGTCATGGAGAACATTTACGAGGCGAATCGGTCACACATGTTCCCTTTATGATCAAGTTTCCAAAATCATCGAAGTTGCCAGTTACAAACGAGATACAAAAAGATTTTTTTGGGATCACAACCAGTGTAGACCTTGTTCCTACTTTGATGGACTATTTCGAAATCCCCTTGAAGTCCGAATATCCAGGCAAATCCTTACTCACTGTTTTGGGGGAAAAGGATTGGAAAGAGAATCGGTTTGTGTATGCAGAAACTGGGATTTGGTTTTCGGATGTAGGGGATCATTTTTTTCAAAAACAAAGAATTCCTTATCCCAATATCTTGTCTCTCCACCAGGTGGTTCCGGAAGAAGACTACCAAATCATGATCACAGATCCTATTTATAGGGAAACCATTGCCTTTTCCAAACATCGTAGCATTCAAAATTCTAATTATAAACTGATCTATATTCCTACCAGGGAAGGTGTGAAATTTGAATTGTATGATCGAATCAAAGATCCACTGAATCAAATTAATTTGTATCCGAACCATCCCATGGCTTCCAAAATGAAAGAAGTTTTGTACCAAACAGTGCTTACGTGGGAAACTGCCTCACTTGCTGGTGAGTATTTAATACCGAGTTCTTTATCTGACATCAATGAAAACTTATAAGAAAAAAAAGAGGAAACTATGCCGCAACGTAACGACTTAAAATCAATTTTGATCATCGGATCCGGACCCATCGTCATCGGGCAGGCATGTGAATTTGACTACTCCGGAACTCAAGCCACCAAAGCACTTCGGGAGAAAGGAATTCGAGTCATCCTCGTAAACTCAAATCCTGCCACCATCATGACCGATCCTGATTTGGCAGATGCTACTTACATCGAACCACTCACAGTTCCTGTTCTTGAAAAAATCATCAAAAAAGAAAAACCAGATGCCATCTTACCAACAGTAGGCGGACAGACTGCTCTTAACTTAGCACTTGCCTTACACCGTGAAGGGGTACTTGAGAAATACAATGTAGAACTTATCGGTGCAAAAGTAGATGCGATTCGAAAAGCAGAAGATCGAGAACTATTCAAAATTGCGATGGAAAAACTTGGGATACGAGTTGCGAAATCCTTTATGGTGTCTGATATGGATGCCGCAAGAAAAGCAAAAGACGAAATTGGGTTTCCCATCATCATTCGTCCTGCCTTTACACTTGGAGGAACAGGTGGTGGAACTTGTTATGAAGAGTCTGAGTTTGAAGAAATCGCGCAGAAAGGTTTATCTGCATCTCCTATCTCCCAGATTCTCGTAGAAGAATCGGTGATGGGTTGGAAGGAGTTTGAGCTTGAGGTGATGCGTGACCTCAATGATAACGTGGTCATCATTTGTTCCATTGAAAACTTGGATCCAATGGGGGTTCATACTGGTGATTCTATCACCGTTGCCCCACAACAAACGTTAAGTGACAAAGAATACCAAAGATTACGCGATATGTCAATCGACATCATTCGAGAAATTGGTGTGGAAACAGGTGGTTCCAATATCCAATTTGCTGTGAACCCAGAGAATGGGGATGTGATTGTCATTGAAATGAATCCGAGGGTGTCTCGGTCATCTGCTCTTGCTTCTAAGGCAACGGGTTTTCCGATCGCAAAAATTGCTGCCCTTCTTTCTATTGGGTATACATTAGATGAAATTCGAAATGATATCACTCGCGTAACTCCTGCTAGTTTTGAGCCATCCATTGATTATGTTGTGACAAAAATCCCAAGGTTTGCGTTTGAAAAATTTCCTGGGTCCGATAACACATTAGGAGTTCAGATGAAAGCCGTTGGGGAAGCCATGGCGATCGGTAGAAACTTCAAAGAGAGTTTTCAAAAAGCCTTACGATCTTTAGAGACAGACCGATTCGGTTTCGGTAGTGACGGGTATCTAAAAGAACTTTTAGAATGGGAAGCAGTTCCAAAAGACGAACGAAAAACTTGGCTCACTGCAAAAGTCAAACGTCCTACCGACAAACGTATCTTTTATGTGAAAATGGCATTTGATTTTGGCATGAGTGTTGAAGAAATCCATGACATCTGCAAAATCGATCCATGGTTTTTATATCAATTTGAAGAACTCTATCTATTGGAAAATCGTTTTCGAAAAGAAGGATATGCCATTATCGAAGAGATGAAACGTTCTGGTTTTTCGAATAGGCAACTTGCTTTTCTTTCCAAAGAAGAACAAATTCTGGCGCAAGTGAGAAGTGGCGCGGCCATCGATATCACCAAAGCAAAAGTCGAAAAAACGCTCCGAGAAGAAGAAGAAAAAGTGGAAGCGTATTTAGAAGAAAAGAAAATCCAACCAGTTTACAAACGAATTGATACCTGCGCTGGAGAATTTGAAGCATTCACACCGTATATGTATTCTTCTTATGATGAAGAAGATGAATCAGATGTAACCTCCAAGAAAAAAGTAATGATCTTAGGTGGTGGACCAAACCGAATTGGGCAAGGGATTGAATTTGATTATTGTTGTTGCCATGCTTCGTTTTCCTTACAAGAAGCGGGTGTGGAATCGATAATGGTCAATTCCAACCCTGAAACAGTTTCCACAGATTATGATACTTCAGACAGATTGTACTTTGAGCCTCTTAGTTTAGAGGATGTGATGGCGATTTTCAAAAAAGAAAAACCAGATGGAGTGATTGTTCAGTTAGGGGGGCAAACTCCACTGAAATTGGCAAAGTCTTTGGAAAAAAGAGGAGTTCCAATTCTTGGAACAAGCCCTGATTCCATCGATCGTGCGGAAGACAGAAAACGTTTTGCAGAAGTATTGGAAAAACTAAGCCTAAAATCTCCAGAAAATGGGATTGCATCTTCCAAAGACAAAGCAAGAGAAATTGCGAGAAAAATTGGATACCCAGTCCTTGTTCGACCTTCTTATGTATTAGGTGGTCGTGCGATGCTTATCGTAAATGAAGAAGCGGAACTAGATAAATACATGGAAGAAGCAGAAGAGGTTTCAGAAGATAGACCACTTCTTGTCGATTCTTTCTTACAAGACGCGACCGAAGTGGATGTGGATGCACTTTGTGATGGAAAGGATGTATTTATTGCGGGAGTGATGGAACACATCGAAGAAGCAGGGATCCACTCTGGAGATTCCGCGTGTGTGTTACCACCACAAAGTATCTCCCAAAGAATGATCCAAGAAATCGAAGAAGCAACATATCGTTTGGCTTTAGAGTTGGATGTAAAGGGTCTGATCAATGTGCAATATGCAATCAAAGATGAAACTCTGTATGTATTAGAAGTAAACCCTCGTGCATCAAGAACCGTTCCTTTTGTAGCAAAATCTATCGGAATCCCTATTGTGAAAATTGCCGTGAGACTTATGTTAGGGGAAAGTCTCGCATCCTTTAAATTAGGAAAACGATTTTCTGCACCGATGATTACGGTAAAGGAAGCTGTTCTTCCTTTTAGTAAATTTCCTGGAGTGGATACCATCCTTGGACCAGAAATGAGATCCACAGGAGAAGTGATGGGTGTTGCGGCAACTAAGGGTGAAGCTTTTGTGAAAGCACAAATCATGGCGGGAGAAGAGCCACCAAAACACGGAACGGTATTTGTCACCATTAATGACAAAACCAAAAAAGAATTATTGGATTCCATTCGTTCTTTGTCAAACTTAGGGTACAACATCATTGCAACGGAAGGAACGCATAAGTTCTTATCGGACAATGGAATTTTATCGAGTAAAATCAATAAAATCTACGATGGTTACTTCCCGAACGTGATTGATTACATCAAAGAGAAAAAAATTCATTTGATCATCAACACTCCACTCTCTCGCGTCACGCGAGAAAATGCTTTTACCATCCGACAAGCCGCAATCAAATACAAAGTGCCATGTCTCACAACTGCTCAGGCAGCCAAAGCATTGATCCATGGACTTGCGGAAATGAAAGATAAGGGATTTTCAGTGAACTCTCTACAGGAAATTCACAAAAAGAAATAAGGATTCAAAAGGAAACGAATTCTTCTCTGAAAAGAAGATTCGTTTCCAAGTTTTAGGACGTTACTATTTGGAAAACACGTTCCCTTTAGATTTCAATGTCTTTCAGTAACGTTTCGATACGTTTGCGGTTAAGACCTAAGTCTGATTTTCCCAGTCTTGATGCTGATCGAAAGTGTAATAATTTTGTTTTTTCATCAAAATAGAATTCCACATCATCCACATAACGCATAATGAGTGTTGTGAACTCTACATAAAGATAATTGTTTTCTTCTTTGATGATTTTTGTACGGGGGTATTCAGCGATCCTTTGTTTTAAAACTGCCATTGCTTCAGGTGTTGGCTTTTTGTAAGGTTCTGCTTGTCTGAAATGTTCTTTATCGGAAACATCAGAAAAACTCCTGATACAATTGGGAGTACTCGGGCAATCCACGAGTTTCCCTGATCGAATCCCTAAATTATTTGGCCTTGTTCCTGTGCAGTCGATGAGTGCAACAAGGGCAAGAGATAGTGCTAACACAGTCAATATTTGTTCTTTTTTCATTTGATCCTTCTTTTTTCCTTCTCTATGGTTTGACCCACCATTGGATTCGTTTTGTTTACAATTGCATCCATTTTGTTACCTTCCTCTTGGGATTTATTCTTAGTTCCCAATTATTTTCGTTTTGTTTCTTTGAGTAAGCATTTGTTTCTCAGAGACAATTAGGATTCCTTTGCCACTAACCGTTTCGATTTTAAGATGGAAAAAATAAAAACAAGTAGAGTCAAAATTCCTAAATAGAAAAGTGTCGTTGTGATATAACCTGAGATAGGTGGATAGATTAGGCTGTATCCAAATTCAGGATTTTCCTCTTCGGTTTCGAGTTTACCTTGGATCATGTCTCTTTCTTTGGTATCATTTTCGGAAGGATACGTGTACGGGTCAAAATTAGGAGCCCATTGGTATGGATTTCCATAATACAAAGTATATTTTGTCTCTACCGAATCAGTCTCTGCAAAAAATAAGATCTCTTCCAAAGGCTGGATGGTGATCACTTCTTTTAAATGTAGGGTTTCATTCTCTCCATCTTCGATTTGTATGGTGAACTCAGAATTCAGGGGAGAAGAGATGGGAATCTCAGTATACAATCCATCTTTTTCCGTGTGGTGGACTGTTCCTTGGAACACTGTGTCCCATTCCTTTTTGTTGATTTTCCCTCGGATGGTTATAAAACGTTCCCAGTTTTTTTCTTCGAAGGAAAGTTTGAGTGTTTGAAAGCTAGTTTGGTTTTCATTCGGGAAGGTAAAGAGAACTGAGTTTTCTTCCAAGACTGGACTTACAACTGGGTGTGTTTTTTCTATGAATAGATTTTTGTTTTCTTTTGTGCGAGTGACCGAAGGAAATTTCAAATTCGAACCGTTTTCCACTTCTAAACGCACATAGCGATATTTCGTATTTCCCAAATCAATTTCACCTGAGGATTGGGATCCATACTTATATAAAAATACGTTTTTGGTTTCAGAAAAGTTGTCTGGATTGTCACCTAATTTCAAAGTGATGGATGTTTCATAATCATAAGCACTGGAAACAGTCAATTTAGAATAACTCATTCCCTCAGGTAGTTTGGGAAGTTCCAACACGTAAATTTCCAATTCATCCTTTTTGGTGAAGAGTAGTTCCGGTTTTAATTTCTCAGTGTATTTGTTGATTTCCTCTGCATTTTGAATTCGGTAAGGAATAATTTCACCATTCTTTGTCACTCGAAGATCCCTATAAAATGAATGTTTATAGAATTCTTCATCTAATAGTACTTTGATGATTCCTTTTTCGATATTTTTGGCAGGGACAGTAATTTCCTTTTTGTATTTAAAATTTTCCACGGCAAGTGGCCTTGCGAACACTTGGGAGACAAAGACGAGAGAGGTAAGTAAAAAGATCAGTTTGAATCGGTTCATGTGGTTTCCTTTTTCAATCGGTTATAAAATGTTCCAGTGACAATGAGTGTGATTCCAAGGAATAATCCGGCAAGGATGCGATATCCCAAAGATAAATTCCAAAAATCGTATAAATAGAATTTTGCGATAACAAGTGAAAGAGATACAAACCCAGCCACTTTCAATGCTTGTAATTGTTTTTGGAATCCTATCACAAGAGTGAAGAGTCCATAAAAAATCAAACAAATGGAATATAGGAAAAGTCGTTTTTCTTCAGGAAATCCCAAGTGAATTTCTACAAAGTTTCCCAGTAAAAAATAAGGATAAGCGGCATATAAGAAGAGTTTTGCGTAGGAAGAAAAGTTTCTGCTGTAAAAGTAAGATAATACTAAATACAAACTACCTGTGGCAAAAATCAAAAATCGACCATTTAGAAACGGGATTTCGCTAGTCGTTCTATAGGTGAAGGCAAATACATAGAACAAAGCAAAAAACCAAACAGGAAATGTTGCCAAATACATATACATTTGCCTGGAATAGGTGGCAGCCATCGTTACAACAAACGCAAAACTGATGAGACTAAAAGCCAAAACTTTGCCTGTCATTCCCATCACAATCACACTGATGATGAATGGCAAACCAAAGAGTCCAATGATGTCATAGAGTTTCTTAGATTCCACTGTTAGAGTTACATCTTTAAGGGATCTTTGATAGATGGCATAAAACAGAATGAGAACAAGCGTGAGTAAAAAGGGTTTGAGTGTAGGGTAAAAGATTCCAAAGATCCAAATCGATTGTAAAAATCCAAAACCTAACGTGAAGCCAATGGTGACGAGCGTAAGGATTGGATTTTTTTCTTTTGTTTGTTTTAGGATTTGGAACTCTTTTAGTAAGAACAAAAGATACACACCCAATTGGAAAACTAGGGGAAAAAACACCTTTGCATCTTCTAGATGATTGTCAGTGTCAGCCCAGGCTGCAAAAATCAGATGGTTTGCCAAAAGAATGAGAAGTGGTATTATTTTCCATTCCATCTCTTTTCGAATCCAATAGAATAAAAGATTCCAGATGAGAAGGTAAGTGAATAAAAATGGATACGAGTTTTGTCCCGTGGAAACAAGAATGGGTGATAAAAATACACCTAAACTGGCAAAACCAAAAAGAACTTCACTTTTTTCTGCGTAGGAAATTCCAACGGCTGTTAAGCTTAAAAGGATGAGGCCAACAAAACAAGTCTCCGTTCCATATAAATCATACCAAACATAACCAGAATAATACGCAGAAAATAAAACCGCGATTCCAAGTCCTAGTAAACTGGGGGAAAGATACGGTCTTGATTCTCTTGTTTTAAAACCATACCATAAAATAGGGAAGGAAGAAAGAATCCCAATCCAAATCCGAACGGATTCATTGATCCAATATTCCTCAACTGCCATATAAAAAAACCAGATGGAAGCAAGGATGAGAGAAAAAACTCCGAGTTTCACAAATAGATTTTGTCCGATCCATTGGATGAACCAATTGGGGCCTTCTTCGATTGAAACAGATGGAGTCTCTTGGGTAACGGCTTTTGGCGTAGGAGATTCTAAAGTTTTCTTTTGTATACCAGATTTGGATTCTGAAAGTGAGAGAACTTTTTCTTTTAAGAAAAAGAGTTCTCTCTCCATGGATTGGATTTTGGATAAAATTTCTTTTGTTTCTGTTTCTTCCACCTGGATGAAATTACAGAAAGAAGAATCGGAAGGAAACTATTTTTTATTCTGGATCGTTCCACATCCCGTTTTCACGAATGAGTTCGATGAGGAGGTCTGCCGCTTCTGTTTCGGATACTCCTTTTTTGACAATTTCCTTTCCTTTGTAGAGGTGAACCTTACCAACTCCTGCCCCTACATATCCAAAATCGGCATCAGCCATTTCGCCTGGCCCGTTCACAATACAACCCATCACGGCAATTTTGACTCCTTTTAAGTGACCTGTTTTTTCTTTGATCTTTGCGGTTGTGGATTGTAAATCAAACATGGTTCGTCCGCAGGAAGGACAGGATATATATTCTGTTTTTGTTAGGCGAAGGCGAGTGGCTTGTAAGATATCAAAGCACATGTGCAAACATTCTTCTGCTTCCCCATCTCCATAGGAAAGCCTGATGACATCCCCAATCCCATCCAATAAACTTCCCCCCGCTTCTATGGAGGCATGGTATAACAATTGGTCTTTGTCATTGGCAGACACAGGAATTACGATCGGATAGTCTGATTCTTGTAAAAGACAAGCAAGCTTTCGAACAGAGAGAAGATCACCATCTTTCACAGAAAAAAGAATGTTTTCGATTTTTCTTTTTTTACATTCTTTGAGAACTGTTTTCACTTGTTCGAGTTGTGACGCTTCAAATGACCATTCCACTGAACGTTTGTCTTTGGCAAAACGTGACACAAATTCTAGAAGATCTTCCCAGGATTCTTCCGACTCTTTTAGGAAAATAGTTGGGGTGATCACCCATTTCTGAAACTTGTATAGTTCTTCAGCAAGGGCATCATATTGGTATAGCAGGTCTTCTGAGAGTGAAACGGAAACTGGCAGAGGAAAGGACCCTCGCCTTACCATCGTTCCAAGGGATAATAGGTCTAGCTCAGAATCGATCGCAAAATGCAAAAGTTCCGGTACTCTTCCCGACTTATTTCCTCTTTGGATGAGGTGTAACACTTCTTCTGCTGTTCCTTCACCAAAAAAGGGAAAACAAGTTTCAATGCGTACGGGATTGGTATCTCCAATTTTGGTTTGGCCGATTGTTAATTCTTTTGAATAAAAACGAGAGTATTGATAGGGATCTCTAAATTCAGTATAGATGGTGTCTCTTTGTTTTGGGTGTTCGTTTTCTTTTGCGGATAACGATGCGAAAAAGAGATCATTGTATTTGCGTACAAGTTCTTTGGCAACGGGAATTTCATAGATCGCATCTTCTGTCAAAGAAACACGAATGGTGTCCCCAAGTCCATCTTCAAGTAAACTTCCAATTCCAATTGCCGATTTGATCCTTCCATCTTTTCCATCTCCAGCTTCTGTTACACCTAGGTGGAGTGGGTAGTCCATACCCAGTTCATAAAATCTAGCAACTAACATACGATAGGCTTGTATCATCACTTGTGGGTTGGATGCTTTCATGGACACAACAATGTCCCGATAGGAATTTTTTTCAGCGATACGAATGAATTCTAAGGCTGACTCCACCATCCCAAGGGGTGTGTCTCCAAAACGGTTCATGATACGATCGGACAAACTACCATGGTTTGTTCCAATTCTCATGGCTACTCCCAGTTCTTTGGCTCTCAGAACCAAAGGAGTGAATACTTCTTCGATTCGTTCTAGTTCTTCGTTATAATCTTTGTCCGTGTATTCGATGATTTCAAATTTTTTTTTGTCTGCAAAGTTGCCTGGGTTGATACGCACCTTTTCCACCCATTCCACACATTTTAAGGCGACTTGTGGGGTAAAGTGAATGTCTGCCACAAGAGGGACCTTGAGTCCCAGTTCTTTCATCCGTTTTCGGATATTGGGTAAATTATCTGCATCAGCTTGACTTGGTACTGTTAGGCGAACAATCTCAGATCCAGCATTTTCCAAATCCATAATTTGTTTGATGCTTGCGTCCGTATCTCTCGTGTTAGATGTGATCATGGATTGGACCCGGATTGGGTTTTTCCCACCGATTCCCACGTCTCCCACTTTTACTTCTCGTGTGGGTCGTCTTCTGTAGAAAAATGGCGATTCGTTATATTTGGTGCTCATTTGAATCTTATGTTCTCATTATCTAAGAAATTAGATTCGAATTTTTGGGCAAGCAGTATGAAAAAAATCTGGTACTTTCAATTTCACTCATTCCCAAACCGAAAATCTATTTAGGAAGAAAACCTGGGCTTTTTGGAACCAATGAACACCGAAGTTAAACAAGGATTACAACGCAAATACCGAGTACAGGTGACTGTGGCAATTTACCGTGAGGGAAATTTGTCCTATAAAAGTGAGATTTTATCACCTGCATATTACGACAAAAGACAAGAAGCTCGTGACCACATCCGCCAAGAGATCCGGGAACGATTGGCCCATTCCAAATTCTTCCGATCCACGCGCTTAGACTATGACCTAGTCCGTTATACGGAAGAGGGTAGTTGTAATACATACCTTCGTTATAGCATCCAAGATTCGGACATTTGAATCCACAAAAGAAATTACTCGATTGGTATCTCTTACACAAACGGGACCTACCATTTCGTAAAAAAAAACAAGCCTATCCCATTTGGATTTCTGAGGTGATGTTGCAACAAACTAGAGTTGCTGCAATGTTACCTTTATTTGAAAACTTTCTCAAACGGTTCCCCAATCCAGAATCTCTTGCCAAAGCCACGGAAGAGGAAGTGCTTTCTTATTGGAAAGGGCTTGGCTACTACAGTCGTGCAAGAAACATCCGAAAAGCCGCCATTACATTGGTGCAACAGTACAACGGTTCCTTCCCCAAAGATTTAAATTCAGTTTTAAAGCTTCCTGGGATTGGGAACTATACCGCTCGAGCGATTTTATCCATCGCCTATGACCTTCCCTTTGCCGTACTTGATGGGAATGTAAAACGAGTTCTATCGCGTTATATCGGTTATACGAAAAATATTTTAGGTCCGAAAGCAGATGTTGAACTCCAAGAAAAAGCCGATGAGTTTTTAAACCAATCCTATCCAGGAGACCACAACCAAGCCATGATGGAACTGGGAGCTACCATTTGCCTTCCTGAATCCCCCAAGTGTTTGCTTTGTCCTCTTATGGAAGGTTGTTTTGCCAGAATCCACGGAAAGACAAATGAGATTCCTCTTCGTCAAAAAGAGAAAAAGCAGATTCTTTTGAAAGGAGACATTTGGGCCATAGAAAAGGGAAACGAGTATCTTCTGATCAAAGAACGAACCAATCGGTTTTTGAAAGGGATGTTCCATTTGCCGTATGGTTTTATGGGAGATCTACCAGATCCTGTTTATTCACCCTCTCCTTTTTTGGAATATTTGCGATCCCATTGGAAAGAAGTTTCCCATATCGGGTCCTTCCAACATACGATCACGCATCATAAATTGGATTTTTCGATTTTCCATATTGCCATTACGGATCCAAAGGAATTAAAAACGATCTTGGAACGAATGGAATTGGATTTTAAATGGGTCAAGCGAGATGACTTGGAAGCGGAGTTTCCGTCCTCACTTGCGAAAAAAGTGAGAACTCGACTTTCTTCCTAACTCAAAAATCAGGAATAAGAGTCTAAAAAAAGTAAGGTGGAGTTCTTCCCTTGGACTTGACAATTCAAGGGAAACCAGTGTAAAAATGTGGAGCCATTCTCGATCGAAGTTCGATCCTTCTGGAACGGAATTTCGGGTGAGAACGAGACTGTGGAAGAAGGGGAAAGCCGTTTGAATGCAATAGAAGTCAAAAACGAGAAAAATGCCATTCTCTGTGTGGACGACGAACCAATTTTACTTCTTTCCCTCGTGCAAGAACTCAAACGGGAAATCGGTGGGAGTTATACGTACGAAACGGCCCAAAACCCAGAAGAAGCCATGGAAGTCATTGATGAACTCTGTGAATCTGGGGTGCAAGTGATCCTCATTTTATCGGATTGGCTCATGCCTGGAATGCGTGGAGATGAATTTCTCATCAAAGTCCACCAAAAATACCCGCATATCAAATCCATTTTGATTTCAGGCCACGCTGATAGGGATGCCATCAATCGCGTCAAAGAAGAAGCGAAAACCTACGCGATTTTTTCCAAACCTTGGAACACCAAGGAACTTTTAGATGCAGTTCGTTTCTGTTGCAATTTGACCTGAGTCCATTTTTTTGGACGTAAGGTGCGTACCATCTACATCCGCAAACTCCGATTCGAAGAAGCTCGGATCAAACTCGAGAAGGAACTCCATGAAGCCTTTATGGATGGGGAAACCTATGTTGAGATTTTACATGGAATCGGAGAGGGCGTTTTACGTCGAATGGCGATTGACTATGTGACGACCAGCGGATTTTTGAAATTAGTGGAATCTGACCCAATGTTTCGCCAAAACCCAGGGAGCACACTCGTAGAGATTCTTGCTCCCTCTAAAGAATACATCAATCGACTGAAAGCATGACAGACTCAAATTCCAAAATCGAAATTTTAGACGTAACTTTACGTGACGGTGAACAAACCAATGGTGTGTCTTTTTCTTGGCAACAAAAGCTAAATATCACCAAACACCTGTTAAAAGACTTAAAAACGGATCGAGTGGAAATTGCCAGTGCCAGAGTGTCTCCTGGTGAATTTGAAGCCGTCCAAAAAATCATCGATTGGGCAAAAACGGAAGGGCTTTCTGATCGAATTGAAATCTTAGGTTTTGTTGATTTTGACAAAACAGTGGAATGGATGAAGGGAACAGGTGTTAAAGTTCTCAATCTTTTGACAAAAGGATCATTAAACCACCTAACCAATCAGTTACGAAAAACGCCAGAGGAACATTTTAAAGACATCGCCACCACAGTGGACTTTGCAACCAAAGCGGGAATTACTGTGAATGTTTATTTGGAAGACTGGTCCAATGGTTACTTACATTCCAGGGACTATGTCATCACATATTTAAAAGAAGTTTCCAAGTTACCAATCCGTCGATTTTATCTAGCAGACACCTTAGGTGTGTTATCTCCTGAAGAGGTGAGAACGGCAGTGACCGATTTAGTTTCTTTGTTTCCGCATTTATGGTTTGAATTTCATGGTCATAACGATTACGACCTTGCTGTTGCCAATTGTTTGGAAGCGGTGAAAGCGGGTGTGAGGGGACTTCATGTCGCTGTCAATGGCCTTGGGGAAAGAGCAGGAAATTCTCCATTAGAAGCGGTGGTCACAGCCCTTCATGACAAAACAAAGTTTAGAACTTCTGTTATAGAAAAAGAAATCACCAATGCCTCAAGACTTGTAGAAGTGTTCTCGGGAAAACGAATCTCAGACAATCGGCCTATCGTAGGAGAAGATGTTTTCACACAAACCGCAGGGGTTCATGCAGACGGTGACAAAAAAGGAAATTTGTATGCCAATCCGATCCTACCAGAGAGATTTGGAAGGAGTCGTGTTTACGCATTAGGTAAGTTAGCTGGTAAAGCTAGTATCACGGAAAATTTAAAACAATTAGGAATGGTTCTTTCTCCTGAAATTGAAAGAAAAGTATTGGAACGAGTGATTGAACTCGGTGACCAAAACAAAACCGTCACCAAAGAAGATTTGCCATACATCATCTCCGATATCACAGGGGAAAATTTAGAATCAAGTTTTCGTATCGAATTTTGCACGGTCACAAGTGGGATCGGTGTAAAACCCGCAGCCGATGTCAAAGTCAAATTCCAAGGAACACTTTACGAAGCAAAAGGGGAAGGGGACGGAGGTTACGATGCCTTTATGAACGCCCTGGGAAAGATACTTTCCAAACTAGAGATCCAAATTCCAAAACTTTTCGACTATGAAGTAAGAATCCCTCCTGGTGGGAATACCAATGCCCTTGTGGAAACTGTCATCACTTGGAAAAAAGATGGCGACCCTCATCCGATACGCACCATTGGGATCGACTCAGACCAACAAGTAGCCGCAGTGAAGGCCACGGAACGTATGTTACACATTATCCTTGGAAATATATGATTCACTTCTTATTGGTTGGTTTAGGAAATCCTGGAGAAAAATATAAAAATACCCGTCATAACATTGGGTTTCTCATTTTGGATGCCCTCGCTTCTTCTTATGGAGTTTCCTTCAAAGATGTGAAAAAATATGCAGAAGCCACACACATTGATGAAGGTGATAAAATCCATTTATTAAAACCTTTGGAATACATGAACCTTTCGGGAAAGGCGACTCAAACTCTCGCTAATTTGTATAAAATTCCTGCCTCACAAATCCTCGTCGTGCAAGACGAAGTCGATTTACCCTTCGGCAAAATCAAAAACAAAATTGGAGGGGGCACCGCTGGTCACAATGGTCTAAAAGACATCGTGGCAAAACTGGGAACCCAAGACTTTCACCGGTTGCGATTTGGGGTAGGGAAACCTGAAAAAGGGGGAATGGAAGTGGCAGACTTTGTCTTGCAAAATTTTAATGCAGAAGAGAAATCAAACCTAACTACCCTCATCCAAGAATCGGTCACAAAAATTGAAGATTGGATTCGAACCAATCGAAACCTGATTAAAAAAGGTTCGAACGCCTAAATGTTATTTACTGGCTTGATTTCCAGATTCCTATCATTCCTATTTCCAATACACTCATTGTGAGAATCTCTAACCTATGACAAAAGAACAAGACACTCCCATCAATCTGAAATCACTGATCTTGCAAACGATGGTATCGATTGTTTTAGTGCTCGCCATTGTCTTTGGTCTTGCTTACTTTTTTCGCAAGGAATTACTTGGGTTTAGCGAACATTTTGTACGAATTTTTGGATTCCTTGGTTTGTTTTTTGGAATGATCCTTTCCGATAGCCTTCCTGCCTTTGTACCACCAGATGCGTTTCTTGTGCTTGCCATCACAGGTGAGATGGATCCGTTAAAAACAATTCTCTCCATGTCCGTGGGAAGTGTGATTGGTGGAACTATTGCCTATTACATCGGTCTCTATCTCATTCCAAGATTCCATTTGGGACGCCAAATGGTTTTGCATTATGAAGATAAACTCCTTCCTTACATTCGTAAATATGGTTTTGGTGCCGTGGTTCTCAGTGCTCTCACACCCATTCCGTATTCTTGGATGGCATATACGGTTGGTACGTTTAAGATGCCTTACCGCTTGTTTTTTTTAGGTTCACTCTTTCGTTTTGTTCGCATCTCAGTTTATTATTATGCCATGTACATCGGTTGGATCACGGGAGGTTAACATGTCTGAAGATCGATTGTTTCCGAAGTCAGTTGACGAAGTTATTTTAGAAAAAGTAAGGTTTTTCTTTTTACCAGACCGAACCGCCGCTTTTGTGAAGAATATTCTAGATGGAAAGGTATCGGAACGAGCACTCATTTGTTGCAATTCAGGTTGTGATGTTTGTAATGAAACCATATACAATTGTTATGTGGCGGTAAAAAAAGAATTGGGTTTACCATAACTTGGATTCCCTCTTTTCCCATTCCAAACAGGTGCCACTTGCACATCTTGTGAGACCGAAAGACTGGTCAGAATTTGTGGGGCAGGCCAAAGTGGTTTCTGCCCTTCGTTCCATCACAAAACCCACCTCCATTTTGTTCTACGGTCCCCCTGGAACCGGAAAAACAACTCTTGCTTATTTACTTGCTGAATCCTGGAAATTAGAAAAACGGTATTTGAGTTGTGTGACAAGTGGTGTGAAAGAAGTACGAGAGGTATTGGAGGAAGGAAAACGTCTTGGAACCATTGTCCTTTTTTTGGATGAGATCCACCGATTCTCGTCTTCCCAACAAGATGCGCTTCTATCCGCTGTGGAAGAAGGGGAAATCATCCTCATTGCCGCCACCACAGAAAATCCCAGTTTCCGAGTGAACAAAGCACTTCTGTCTCGAATGCTTGTCTATCGGCTCACTACTCTCACCGAAGAAGAAGAAAACCAAATCTTTACCAGTTGTTTGGAAAAACAAAACGCAAAGAGGTTGATTCCAGAAGAAGTGAAAGGGGAACTCTTTCGAAGGAGTGCAGGAGATGCGAGAAAACTTTTGGGGTATTTGGAGCGCATCTTAAGTGCCACAAAAGAGGGCGAAGAAATTCCAATCGAGAAACTCGGTGAAATCCTGGGAGACACGCTCGTGATTTACGATAAAAACAGTGAGAGTCACTATGACATCATCTCTGCCTTTATCAAGAGTCTTCGAGGGAGTGACCCTGATGCCGCTTTGTTTTACTTGGCACTCATGCTCGAGGGTGGTGAAGACCCACTTTTTATTGCAAGACGGCTTGTGATTTTTGCCAGTGAGGACGTGGGAAATGCCAGTGTCCATGCGTTACCACTTGCCGTATCCACATGGCAGGCAGTGGAACGAGTCGGAATGCCAGAAGGAAGGATTCCTCTTGGACAATGCACAACCTTTCTGGCTTCTGCACCAAAGTCTAATGCGAGTTATGTGGCAATCAACGAAGCCTTAGCTTTTGTGAAGTCAAGGAATCGTTCCTTCCAAATTCCGAACCACTTGCGAAATGCTCCGACTGCCACCCACAAAAAAGAAGGAGCAGGACAGGGATACCAATACCCTCACGAGTTTCCTGGACATTTCCTAAAAGAACGCTATTTTCCTGATTCTTTTTATCCCAACCCACCCAAATTCTACGACCCTACCAACCAGGGAATGGAGAAAAATCTAAAGGAACAATTGGAACGATTGTGGGGCGATCGGTATTGAGAGTTTCTCTCAAAAGCTCTCATCTGGAATCCGCCCAGCGGAAAAATCTACGAAAACAAAGGGGAAATTCTTTCTCATCTTGACAACTAACCCCTTTCATGAGAGCATTTTCATACATGGGATCCGCACCGGATAGTTTTGCACCAATCCTCTTACAACTTTTGCTCGGAGTCGGTTTCTCCGCTCTGATCTTAACTTTAGCCTTTCTCGTTAACCCGAAGAAAAAATCCAAACCCCAAGACACTTTCGAATGTGGTGTCACCTATTATGGGGATGCCCGAGGTTTGTTTAACATCAAGTTTTACCTTGTGGCAGTACTTTTCATTCTCTTCGATATCGAGGCAGTGTTTTTGTATCCATGGGCCGTCAACTTGATTGGCTTTAAGGAAGCGGGACTCGGAACCTTCTTTCTTTTCGAAATGTTTTTCTTTTTACTCATCCTCGTCGTAGGTCTATACTATATCTGGAAAAAAGGAGCACTGGAATGGGATTAACAGAAACACTATCCAAACCAGGTGAGATGTTCGGCGACATGTTTCAAGTTGCCACACTCGAAAATGTTGTGCAGTGGGGGCAAAGTTTTTCTTTGTGGCCTTATCCTTTTGCCACTGCCTGCTGTGGGATTGAATACATGAGTACCTCTTGTGCCGATTATGACATCGCACGTTTCGGTGCGGAACGACCTTCCTTCTCTCCTCGCCAAGCTGATATGATTTTAGTACTCGGAACCATCACGTATAAGATGGCTCCCGTATTACGCCAAATTTATGACCAACTGGCAGAGCCAAAGTTTGTGATTTCTGTGGGAGCTTGTGCTTCTTCTGGTGGTATGTTCCACACCTATGGTGTGTTACAAGGTGTAGACCGAATCCTTCCCGTGGATGTGTATGTTCCTGGTTGTCCTCCACGACCAGAAGCTCTTCTTGATGCCCTTGTCAAATTACAAAAAAAAGTACAAGGCCAAGGTCTAGAAGCACGCCGCCAAGAAGTTATGAAAAAGATCCAAGAGATCAACGAACGCAACAAACCCCTTGTAGTGGCATGAAAGAAAAACTATCCGAATTCATCCAGTCCCGATTTGCCAGTGACTTGCTCCCGCAAAGGGACATAAACACAAATCTTCTCCATTTTAGCATCAAAAAGGAAAGTATTTCTTCCGTTATACGCACGTTAAAAGATCATCCGGAATTTGCGTTTTCCTTTTTAAATGACCTCACATCGATCGATTGGTTGGGAAAACGAGAGCCAAGGTTTGAAGTGATTTATTTACTTCGTTCCCCTAAAAACAACCACTTCCGTTTGCAACTCCGTGTTCCTGTGGGAGAAGGGGAAGAGGTTCCTTCTATTTCCGATCTATTTCCTGCAGCTAATTGGCCAGAACGAGAAGTGTTTGATTTGATGGGAATTCCTTTTTCAGGTCACCCCAGAATGGAACGACTCATCATGCCTGATAACTTTGTAGGACATCCACTTCGTAAAGATTATCCACTCGAAGGCCCAGGACAAGACTATCTCATCGAAGACTTACTGACCATTCACGTAAAAGAGGATATTGCCGGTTAGGCGGTAAACAATCATTATGGTAATGTACGAAAAAACAGCCGAACATTTCGGTCAAAAATTTAAGGACCTACCAGAAGGTCATTTGCTCGTCAATTTAGGGCCAAGCCACCCTGCCACACATGGAATTTTACAAAACGTAATCCAAATTGATGGAGAACGGGTTGTCGATACAGAGTCCGTGATCGGGTATGTGCATCGTTGTTTTGAGAAATTAGGGGAACGTTACGACTATAACCAGTTCTTAGTGTGTACCGATCGGATGAACTATGTGTCCACTCCTTTGAACAATATCGGATGGATTCTCACTGTCGAAAAGATGATGCAAATCCAAGTGCCTGATCGAGTCACTTACGTTCGAATGATCATCTCGGAGCTTTCCAGGATCATGGACCATATCATTTGTAATGGGATTATGGGAGTAGACCTCGGAGCTTTCTCTGGACTTTTGCACCTTTTCCATCATAGGGAAAATATTTACCAAATCTTAGAAAAACTCACGGGAGCCCGCCTCACCACCACCTTTTGCCGAGTGGGAGGAATGGAACGTGATATTTACCCTGAATTCCAATCCGAAATCAAACTCATTCTAAAAGGACTCAAACCAGCGTTAGACGAATTTGAAGAGCTTCTCATCCGAAACAAAATCTTTAATGAAAGAACCAAAGGGATCGGTGGGATTTCTGCCGATCGTGCGATTGCCTATGGATTTTCTGGTCCAAATTTACGCGCCGCAGGTGTCCCTTGGGATGTTCGAAAAGATGACCCTTATATGTTCTATGATAAGGTCGATTTTGACATTCCTGTGGGAGAAGATGGATCTGCTCTTGATAGAACGCTTGTTCGTATGGAAGAGATGCGCCAATCTATGCGTATCATTGAACAGCTGATTGACGGTATCCCAGAAGGACCTTATCATGCAGATGTGCCACACACATTTCTTCCACCGAAAGACCGTGTGTATCACAACATGGAAGAACTAATCTATCATTTTAAAATCATTATGCATGGAGTGAAAGTTCCTCCTGGGGAATACTATCATGCCACAGAAGCGGCCAATGGGGAACTTGGATTTTATGTGGTATCGGCAGGGGAAAAATCGCCATGGCGGGTGCACGTGAGGCGTCCTTGTTTTTGGTACTACCAAGCGTTCCCAGAGATGGTGAAAGGTGGTCTTCTCGCGGATACCATTGCCACTATGTCGTCCCTCAACGTCATCGCAGGGGAGCTTGATTGTTAATGGCCTATCAATTTTCAGAAGAATCCGAAAAAAGGTTCCAAAGACTGATCCCACAATTTCCGAGCAAACGTTCTCTTATTTTGCCATGTTTGTTTTTATTACAGGCTGACAAAGGGTTTGTGGATACGGAAGGGATGCAATACATTGCTGATCGCATTGGAGATCCTGTTTCTCTTGCTCATGTCCACGGTGTGGCAACGTTTTATACCATGTACAACAAAAAACCTGTCGGGAAATTTCACATTCAGATTTGTGCAAATATCTCTTGTTATCTGGCAGGTTCTGATTCTATTACAGAACATGTTTGTTCTAAATTGGGAATCGAGAAAGGCGAGACCACAAAGGATAAAAAATACACTGTGGATGAAGTGCAGTGCCTAGGTGCTTGTGGTTTTGGACCTGTGGCTCAGATCAATGACAAATATTATGAAAATTTAACTCCAGAATCCATCGAAAAGATTCTTTCTGAATTGGAAAAAGAAGGATAAAATGGGACTCAAAACTTTACTCACAACACATATTAGTGCTTCCGACTCTCATACGTTAAAACACTACCAATCAGTTGGTGGTTACGAAAGTTTGAAAAAAGCTATCTCAGAAATGACCGCCGAACAAATCGTAAACGATGTGAAGAATTCGGGTCTTCGGGGTCGTGGTGGGGCTGGGTTTCCTACTGGAAACAAATGGGGTTTTATCCCCAAAACCGACAAACCTAAGTATTTAATCTGTAACGCTGATGAAGGAGAACCAGGAACATTCAAAGATAGAATGCTCATTGAACGTTTTCCTCATATGCTCATTGAAGGGATGATCATTGCGGCAAAAGCGATTGACTCCCACCAAGGCTACATCTACATCCGAGGCGAATTTCACAAAGGAATTCGGATTGTAGAAACGGCTGTGGAAGAAGCTTACAAAGCAGGTCTTCTTGGAAAAAACATTCTCGGACTTGGGTATGATTTTGATTTAGCAGTGTATTCAGGTGCAGGTGCTTATATCTGCGGAGAAGAATCGGCTCTTATCAATTCCCTCGAAGGTAGGAGGGGACACCCTCGTCTAAAACCTCCCTTTCCTGCTGTTTCTGGTTTATATTCTTGTCCCACAGTTGTGAACAATGTGGAGACATTTTGTAATGTCCCGCATATCATCCGTATGACGGGTGAAGAATACAAAAAAATTGGAACGGAAAAATCTCCTGGAACAAGGCTTTTTGCAGTCAGTGGGCATGTGAAAAAACCAGGAATCTATGAAGTGGAAATGGGAACTCCGATGAAGGAACTCATCTTCGACATTTGTGGTGGAATCAAAAACGACAAATCGTTAAAAGCTGTGATCCCTGGTGGAAGTTCTTCTCCCATCCTAACAGCAGAAGAAGCCATGACAGCCACTATGGACTATGAATCGATCGCCTCTCTCAAATCCATGTTAGGTTCTGGGGCAGTGATCATTCTCTCCGAAGAAGCAGACCTTGTTGAGACCACTTACCGATTAGCGGAATTTTATTCTCATGAATCCTGTGGACAATGTACACCTTGCCGAGAGGGTACACACTGGGTAAAAGATCTTCTTCACAAAATCAAAGTGGGAGAAGGTACAGAGAAAGATGTGGAACTCATTTTCTCACTCTCAAGAAATATGGAAGGTGGTACCACCATCTGTCCGTTGGCAGATGCATGTGTGATGGCGGTTCGACCAACCATGACAAAGTTTAAGGAAGAGTTTTCTCTTCGGTTGAAAAAGGAAGTGAGTGTTTCTCACTAAAGGTCACCAAATACGATGGACTGGGCTTTAATTCTTGCTTGGGGGATCAAAATCCTCTCTTTATTTTTTGTAATTCTTACTGGTGTAGCGTATTATACGCTCGCAGAACGTAAGTTTGCTGGTTTTATTCAGGATAGACCTGGTCCAAACCGTGCGGGTCCTTTTGGATTCTTTCAACCTTTGGCAGATGGGATTAAGTTCATCGCCAAGGAAGAAATTTTCCCAAAAAATGTTTCCAAAGGAATGTATCTTCTCGCCCCAACCATCTCCATGACGTGTGCGATTATGGCTTGGGCTGTGATTCCGTTTGGGGGAACTTTACCTGCGCCAGAGTGGCTAACTTCACTTACGGGCGTGGTTACCATCGATTTACAAATCGCAAATCCAGATTCTGGAGTGTTATACATGCTTGCGATTTCTTCTTTGTCTGTGTATGGGATAATGATTGCTGGTTGGTCAAGCAACAACAAATACTCGTTACTTGGCGGTGTTCGTTCGACAGCACAAATGATCAGTTATGAACTACCTATGGGACTTTCGATTGTTGCCATTGTGATTATGACCGGTTCTTTGAAACTCACGGACATCAGTGATTCTCAAAAAGAAATGTGGAATATCCTTTCTCCGCCAGGTTTTGTTGCATTTTTTATTTATGTGACCGCTATGTTTGCAGAAACGAATCGTTTGCCATTTGACCTTGCGGAAGCGGAATCGGAATTAGTCGTAGGGTTTCACACAGAATACGGTGCATTTAAGTTTGCTCTTTTCTTTTTGGCAGAGTATATGAACATGATCACTATGTCATGCCTAACCACCTTACTTTTCTTTGGTGGCTACAATGTCCCATTTCACATTGGGTCTGGCTCTCAATACCAAGCCTTTATCGGTCTTGGATTTTTCATTTTAAAAGTATTGTTTTTTGCCTTTTTGTTCATCTGGGTTAGATGGACACTTCCACGATTTCGATATGACCAACTCATGAAGTTAGGTTGGAAGAAGATGATTCCTTGGGGGCTTTTTGTTGTAATGTTTGCATCCGTATACACAGTATATTGGAAAGAAGGATGGATGAAATTATTTATATGAACCTAGAAAACTCTCCATCATTACTGCTTTTTGTTTTTTTTGCGACAGTGACAGTCATCACAGCCCTTAGTGTGATCTTTCAAAAAAATCCTGTTGTCTCTGCGGTATCTCTAGTATTTACCTTTTTCTCACTTGCAGGGATTTACGGAATTATGGGTGCCTTGTTCATTGCCACTATGCAGGTGTTAGTGTATGCTGGTGCTATTATGGTTTTGGTTGTGTTTGTTTTAATGTTACTATCACAACGAGCGGAGACCTTGTCGCGTTATAGAAAACATCCCATTCGTTTGGTTTTGTTATCTGTATTTGTGATAGGTTTCTTTTTTCTATTGTATTCGGCACTCACAACAGGAGTTCCGCACTCCGAACAAATGGGGAAAGGATACGAAAATGCGGAATACATTTTCCCAATCCAAGGAACCTCCACGGTGAATGCGAAAGGAAACGTGGCAACAGTTGGTGCGTCAACTTATTTAGATTATCTTTTGCCTTTTGAAATGATTTCCATCTTACTTCTTGTGGCAGTGCTTGGAGCAGTGATCCTCGCTAAAAAGAAACTCACAGAAGTCGACCAAACAAAGGATACGGTTCTATGAATCAACTCATCAGCGGCATTCCCGTTACCTATATACTTGGCCTAGCTGGCATTTTATTCTCCATTGGGGTTCTTGGTGTTCTCATCAGAAGAAATATCGTGATCATTTTTATGTCTGTGGAACTCATTCTCAATTCAGTCAATTTGGTTTTTGTTACGTTTTCAAAAGCATTATCTCACATCAGTGGCGAGACCATTGTTTTTTTCGTGATGGCAATTGCTGCGGCGGAAGCAGCTGTGGGTCTTGCCCTTGTCATTGCGATTTTCCGTCATAAAAAATCCACAAACGTGGATGAACTCCAATCAATGAGATGGTAATCCTATGTTAGATTTATTTCCTATCGTTGTTCTCCTTCCTCTCCTTGGTTTTTTACACAATGGTCTTTTAAAAGACCGCATCCCACACCGATTTGCTGGTGCGATTGGGACTCTTGCGGTTTTCATTCCATTTCTCATCACCTTGGGTGCGTTTAATGAGTTTAACCCAATGGAACGCACCGCACCTCATTTAGTTCCAGTCTTTGATTGGATTGTGATTGGAGACTTTAAAACCTCCTTCGGTTACCAAATCGATCAGCTTTCTCTCTACATGACTCTCATCATTACGGGTATTGGGTCGCTCATCCATTTGTATTCCATGGGTTACATGAAAGGAAACAAAGGATACAATCGGTTTTTCGCTTACCTCAACCTATTTATCTTTTGTATGTTAAACCTAGTTCTCAGTGATAACTTGGTGTTAACCTTCCTTGGATGGGAAGGTGTTGGTCTTGCTTCGTATCTACTCATAGGCTTTGATTATGACAAATCCTCCGCGGCAGAAGCGGGGATGAAAGCTTTTATTCTAAACCGAATTGGTGACGTTGGCTTTATCTTAGGAACAGGATTTCTTTTTTGGTTAGGTGGAAGTTTACAATACTTAACTTTGCAAACAAATTTGCAAGAGTTAGGTGCTTTTTCTGAGTATGCGAACTTGGTAGCGCTTTTTTTCTTCATTGCTGCAATGGGAAAATCGGCTCAAATTCCACTTTATGTTTGGTTACCTGATGCGATGGCCGGTCCAACACCTGTATCTGCCCTCATCCATGCAGCAACGATGGTGACAGCGGGAGTATTCCTCATTGTTCGTTTGAATTTTGTTTTTTTGCTCGCACCAGATACTTCTTTCTTCATCGCTTGCATCGGCGCACTCACAGCTCTTTTTGCCGCTACAATTGGCGTTTTGCAAAACGACATCAAAAAGATTCTCGCTTACTCAACGGTTTCCCAACTAGGATTTATGTTTTTAGCAATGGGTAGCATGAGTTATGTGGCGGGTCTTTTCCATTTGATGACACATGCCTTTTTCAAAGCACTTCTTTTCCTTGGTGCAGGTTCCGTGATCCATGCCCTTCACCATGAACAAAACATCAAACACATGGGTAAACTGTTTGGCAAAATCAAAACCACTTCGATTACCTTTTTACTGGGTACACTCGCGATTGCTGGTTTTTTCCCTTTCGCTGGATTCTTCTCCAAAGATTTGATTTTAGAAAAAACTTACACCTACGGAGCGTTTGGCTCCATCCTCTGGACAGTCGGAGTTGTAGCTGCCTTTTTCACTTCATTTTATATGTTCCGTCTTGTTTTTGTTGTCTTTTTTGGTAAGGACAATATAGATCCGCATCATAAAGTGCATGAATCTCCTTGGACCATGACTCTGCCTCTCATCCTCCTTGCGGTAGGAGCAGTGTTCGCTGGATTTTTACAAACTCCTCATTTTTTCTTACATATCGATACATTAGAAAGATACTTTGCTCCTGTATTGGAACGTGGATTTCAACTAGCGGGTCAATCGGGCACACTTGTGGAACACTCGGAACTTGCTCATGATGTTGAATTTTCTTTAGCGGCTTTTTCTGTCGTGATCGCAAGTATTGGACTTTTACTTGCTTACTTCTTGTACCAAAGAAAACAAAGCCAAATTCTGGAAGAACACACAGGATTTCGTAAGATTCTTTTTCACAAATACTACATTGATGAAATCTACGATATAATCTTTGTGAAACCGTATGTATTTGTTTCAAAAATTGTAGCATATCATTTTGATACAAAAGTTCTCGATCGATTCTTTCTGGGTATTGGTGGAAGTTTTGGGGTGATTGCCAATGGCCTAAGGCGACTCCAGTCAGGGTTTATCGGTGATTATGCTTTGTACGTTGTATTAGGTACGTTTTGTATCTTAGCGTATTTATTAACTAGGGGGGTGTAAGGTGCCGGAACAAATTTTATCCATCATTATCTTTTTACCAATTGTTTCCTCATTTCTCATCGTTGTCCAAAAGCGA
This sequence comes from Leptospira sp. WS60.C2, assembly GCF_040833955.1. Taxonomy (NCBI): domain Bacteria; kingdom Pseudomonadati; phylum Spirochaetota; class Leptospiria; order Leptospirales; family Leptospiraceae; genus Leptospira; species Leptospira milleri. Next base: position 1,277,010 of record NZ_CP162133.1, read on the forward strand.
GTTGGGGCCGTGGTTGTCATTTCCGCTCTTTCTTCTGCCTTTACGACAATCTTATCAGTCGGACTTTTTTTCTTTTATGATTCCACAAAGTCTGGATTACAGTTTGTCCATTGGATTCCCGATTGGATCCTTTCGGGTAAACTCAGCGTGGACTACCATGTTGGGCTTGATGGAGTTTCTCTTCTTTTATTTGCGCTCACTGCCTTTATGTTCTTTTTGTCGAGTATTGCCTCCTGGTCCAATATTCCCAAAAAAATCAAAGAATTCCATATCTGTTTATTGGTATTGGAAACAGCGGTTCTTGGAGTCTTTGCCGCAGGAAACTTACTGTTGTTTTATGTGTTTTGGGAACTCATGGTGCTTCCGATGGTTCTTATGATTGGAATCTGGGGAGGGGAAGAACGAACCAAAGCGGCATTGAAATACTTCCTTTTTTCAATGGCTGGTTCCTTGTTCATGTTAGGTGGAATTCTCACTCTTTATTTCAAGACAGGAAAAACGTCCATTGAATCCTTATCAACCGCAAGCCTTTCGATGTATACGGAACCATTACAATGGTTTTTGTTTTTTAGTTTTTTTCTCGCATTTGCCATCAAGATTCCTTTGTTTCCTTTTCATACTTGGATGCCAGATGTCCATACCCAAGCACCGACAGTCGGTTCTGTGGACCTTGCAGGGGTCCTTCTAAAAATCGGAGCCTATGGATTTATCCGTTTTTGTATCCCTTTTTTCCCAGAACAAAGTTTGTTTTCACAAACAGGTGTACAAATCCTTGCTGTGATTGGAATTTTATATGGTTCTATGGCAGCACTTGTACAAACAGACATCAAACGTATCATTGCGTATAGTTCTTTGTCCCACCTTGGGTTTTGTATTTTAGGAATTTTTTCGTACACTACGGAAGGTGTTGTGGGCGGGATGTTACAAATGGTCTCTCATGGTGTATCGACTGGGATGATCTTTCTTATGATCGGTATGATCTATGAAAGAGCACACACTCGAAACATATCAGAGTTTGGTGGTCTTGCAAGCCAGATGCCAGTGTTCTCCACATTTTTTCTGATCGCAGTGTTATCCTCAATAGGTCTTCCGGGCACCAATGGTTTCGTTGGGGAGTTTCTCATTTTAGTGGGATCACTCAAGTCCAACGTATGGCTCGGTGGAATTGCTGCCACAGGGGTTGTGTTTGGTGCGTTATATTTATTATGGTTTGTGAAACGATTCCTATTTGGTGTAAGTAAAACAATTCAAGCAAAACCATACAAAGATTTAACCTTTCGAGAAATTGGAATTTTGACTCCACTTGTTGTGTTTATCTTTTGGATTGGACTCTATCCAAAACCGTTCTTAGAAATCTTACATACTTCTTCGAATGTGTTTTTGAATTCTGCGTCTTTGGAATCTGTAACCGAACGAAAACAAATTCAAAAAGACTTTTTAGGATCTGGTGAACAAAGGTTATACCCTGATTATCTCAGTTTAGGGAAGGAGCCAAAAACCTATGAAGAAAGACTGGGAAAATACCAATCTAAATACGCACTTCCAAGTTTAGTGACCGTTCATGAGGCTTTGCCAAAATTAGAAGACAATCTGGAAAATTTAGAAAATTCCATTGAGTCTGATTTTGATTTAGAATCGGAACCAAACGGCAAAAAAGGAAACTAACACATGTCATATACACCATCCTCTAATGACTTAATTGCCATTTCTCCCATGTTAATCTTGTGTGGAGTTGCTCTATTATCTCTCGTGGTTCAGTTTTTAATTCCGAAAGAAGAGGAAGCAAAGCCGCTTTGGGTTCTATCGGTTTTAGGACTTTTAATTGCGATGTATGCTTTGTATCATACAACAAGTTCACCAGGTTATGGCAAATTTTTTGGATCTCAGATTTCCATAAGTCCACTCACAGTTTGGTTAAGTGCGATCTATTTGATAGCGGGTCTTATCACTTTACTCATCGCTCCTCCTTTTTTATCCCAACATAGAACTTTGTTCCCTGAGTTTTTTCCGTTACTTCTGTTTTGTTTGGCGGGGATGATGTTTTTGACTTCTGGATATGACTTCATTGTCATTTTTGTAGGATTAGAAATACTATCTCTTGCTTTGTATGTGATGATTGGAATGGCAAGGACTTCTGTCTCTGCTTTAGAAAGTGCCATGAAATACTTTTTACTCGGAACCTTTAGTTCTGGTTTTATGTTACTGGGGATTGCTTTTTTGTATGGTGGTTCAGGAACAACGAATCTCGATGGTGCCCTTCGAGGCTTATTTCTCAAAGGTTATGAGGCCAATTTTTCTAAATTAGGATTAGGGTTGTTTTTAGTGGGTGTGTCCTTTAAGGCAGCTCTTGTTCCATTTCATTCCTGGACACCAGATGTGTATGAAGGGGCACAAACACCGATCACTGGTTTTATGGCAAGTGCTGGTAAGGCATCTGCTTTAGGACTTGTGATCATTCTCTTCAATCATATTCCGATGGGTGAGATTGGAAATGTTTGGAAAGTGCTTATGGGTTCCATTGCACTCATTTCGATGACTTGGGGAAATATTGTAGCTCTCAAACAAGAAAACCTGAAACGAATGTTGGCGTATTCTTCCATTTCCCATGCAGGATATATCGTGGCAGGGATTGCCTGTGGAGCTGGACTTGAAGCTTTATATTATCTTTTTTCTTACTCCTTACTCAACCTGGCGGCATTTGCGATCATTTCTTATTTAGAACAAGGAAAACACGAAGTGACAGTGAATGGAATTTCACACTTGAGCGGTGAACATCCGTTAACGGCTTTGGCTCTGAGCGTGATCTTTTTATCCTTTGCTGGTTTTCCACCGCTCATTGGATTTTGGACAAAACTTTTCCTCTTGCAAAAAATGGCGGAATCAGATTTGTTTTTCAATCGTCTTCTCCTCTTTGGAGCCGTGGCGAACTCTTGTGTTGCCTTTTACTATTACATGAAAATTACCATCCAATCGTACATGAAGCAAGAAACGGGTGCAGTTGCGGGTGTTCGTGACCTTCCAAGTATGCCAACCTTAGGTTTTTTGGTATTTTTACTTTGTGTGTTTTTCGCTGCAGGATGGCTTTTCTTCCAACCTGGTGCTCTGCTTTAAATCTGCTATAGCAGAATTACTTCCAGGATAGCGAAAAACGAGTTGATTCCCAGATTCGGAAGAAAAGGGTAGTGGATAAGTAGGTAAATTCGTATGGCAACGATCATCAGAAAACAAGAAACAATCCAGGATAAAGACCAAGTCAAAGACTTTCTCACAAAGAAAGGCCTTGTTTATGAGTCATATAAAACGCCTGAATCCTTAGATCTGATTCTTGGCCAAAAAGGTTTATCCGATGCGGAAAAAGAAGAAGTACTTTCTGGTCTGGAATACCGATTTGACCAATTGAAAAAACAACATGGCTACAAAGCAAATGACCTCGTGGTTTTGCATGATGAGGTTCCTGGAATTCAAGACATGTTAGCGAAGTTTGACAAACTTCACATCCACACCGATGAAGAGGTTCGTTACATCATTGATGGCAGTGGAATTTTTGGTTTTATCATCGATGGGGAACGTTTTGAAGTCCATGTCGAAAAAGGTGATTTTATTTCCATCCCTGCCAATACCAATCATTGGTTCACATTGGATCAAAAATTAAGAATCAAAGCCGTTCGTTATTTTAAAGACAACTCCGGTTGGACACCTGTGTATGTGGACGAGTCTAAAGTTCTCGTAAATGCTTAATCTCTAAATCTAAGAATGAATCCGGCTCCTTGTCAAAAGGAGCCGAAAATTTTGCGATTTATGTTTCGGATTTACCAAACCATTCCACGATGAACTGTAAAGTGTTCCTTCCTTGGTAAAAGTTTTCTTCTAAACTACCAACCAAATCAAAACTGCCGTGTTTCGACATGAAGGCTTGGAATTCTTCTCCCTTGTTCCAGACCATAAACTTTAGTGATCCACTTCCAACGATATGAAATCTGACATGTTTTCCTCCACTAAGAGGTGTTAAGTGAATTGCTTTTGCGTTTTTGATTCCTAGTTTGATGTCTGGATTCCCTTGTCCAAAAGGTTCTAAGTCTTTCCATTCCTTACGAAGTTTGTCACCCATCTCCTCAGGGAGAACGGTAAAATCAGTTTCAATGATATGTTCTTTTGACCTATTTTTATCATCATCTAACCATTGTTTTGCTTTTTCGTACAATTCTGCTTCGAGTTTAGGAATTTGATCAATAGTAATCGAAAAACCACCTGCCTCTGGATGCCCGCCGTAATGTAAAAAATGGTTTGATACCATCTCAAGGAATTTGAGGACATTTTCTGTTCCATAGGATCGAATGCTTCCTCTTGCATCTCCATTGTCAGGAGCCACAAAAATCGCAGGTTTTTTATAAGTATCCACCATTCTTGTGGCAACAATTCCACTCACACCTGGTTCCATATCTGGTTCGTAACAAAACACAACCTCATGTGTGGTTCTTTCGGGTTTTCTGGCAAAGTACCGTTCCACGCGGTCCATGTTGCGTTTAGTTCGTTCTTTTCTTTCTTCATTGATAGAAAGTAAAAGTTTCGCTTTGGATTTGGCATCTGTTTCCTGTTCTGATAGAAGAAGGGAAACGGCTTCTTCCGTTTTTCCCATACGACCAGCAGCATTGAGAACAGGACCAATGGACCATCCCAAATCTTTTGTGGTGATCCCATGGGGATTTAGTTTGAGTTCTTTTAAGAGTTCCTTTAGACCTTTTCTTTTTTTGTCACCTGTGTACAGTTTGGTGAGTGATTCTAATGCGAGCTTTACAAAATGTCTGTTTTCTCCCACAAGGGGCATCATATCAGTAATCGTTCCGATTCCTGCCAGGTCTGTTTCTTCCTCCAATTGTTCAAAAAATTGGGGGATTTTTGTACATTGGTAATAGAATAGTTTTCGTTCCTCATCTAACGGGATTTCGGTAACGAAGTTTTCTGGATAGGGAAGAGTGTTAGTAATTTCTATGTTCTTGGAATTGATTTCTTCTTTTGAAATCGAAATTCCGTTTTGGAAGTATTGTGATTCGACTCTTCCATCTTCTTGTTGGTTTGTTCTTACATACAACTGATTCCATTCGGAGCTCAAACGAAATAGAATGGCTGAGACGAGTTTGAAGGAGAGTGCGGCTGTGCAGATTTTTTTTTCAGGGTAGATCGAGTCGAGACGACGGGGATTTACCAAGGCACAGTGTTTCGGAATTCGAACGGGGACTTCATGGTGGTCGAGAACAATCACTTGGATGCCCAGTTCTGTTAAACTCTCGATTTCATCTGCTTGGCTCGAACCGAAGTCTAAGGTGACTAACAAATCTGGTTTAGCTTTTTTGATTTTGGTCACTGCCTCTTTGCAAAGGCCGTAAGGATCACTTTCGGAGGAAACTAACACCTCAACGTTTGCATTGATAAATTCTGGATGCGATCGTAAAAAGAAGGCGAGTAAACAAGTGGAACTCACACCGTCTGAATCTCGGTCCCCATACAAAAGTATCTTTTTGTTTGCTTTCGCAAATGAAAGAAGGAGCGAAACTGCTTCGCCTATATCGGGAAGAGAAAACGGAGAATGGAAACAGGAAACGTTGGAAACAAGAAGTTCCTTGGGATGGGTGTTTTTTAGACCTTCCCTTCGATCCACTAGGTAACGAAGGATCGGTCTTTTCGAATCGACTTTGGTTCGAACTTCAGACAACAAAGGTCCAAAGTGAACCTTTGTTACATGATGCAATTGCCAATGATTTTGGAACCAAATTCCACTTCAAGGCCTGGTGTTTTGATATCACCTACCACTTTTCCATTCTTTTTCAATTCTACTTTTTCTTTGGCATCTACGTTGCCTTTTAAATTCCCAAGGACCACCAAACTTCCCACTTCTACATCTGCTTCCACATCACCAGTTTCATCAATGATGAGTTTGCCATGAGAGGTAATCGTACCTTTGAATTGGCCTTTGATTTTTAATGTTTGGTTAAAAGAAAGTGTACCGCGAAACGTGATGTCATCGCTAATGATCGTGTCTATAGATTCGTCTTTCATCAGTAGGGATAGTGTTGTTCTGCGCTAAAGTTTTGGCAACTCTATCGTTTCTAAGGTCTTACAATAAAAGGAAAAAAGTTCGCATTTGAGAGGGAATTCTCTTGTCGCATGGGTTCTATCTCTGAAACTGGGTCTCAAGAATAGGAAATCACAGTGAAATTTCGACACTTCTGGAAGTCTGGGTTTATCCTACTTCTAGCAGTTTTCATCAATCTGAATCTAGTAGACGATCGCTTTGTCTCTCCTCTCGAAGATTTGGACTTCCAATACCAAACCTATGAGTTGGAAGAAACAACCCGTGTTTTGTCTTCCCAAAAAGAATCTAACCAGGTTCTCAAACTCGTTCCTAACAAACGAGAACACTCCCTTGTCAAAATTTGCCTCAATCGGTTTTCCATTTTGACCACGGAAACTGAATTTTTTACCGAAATCTCTATCTTATTTTTCTTTCTATACCTTCCCCCGCCTATTTTGGCGTAATCATTGCATGCAATTTACATCCATTCCCTACCAAATCCAAATCGTAGGGTGAATTCATATTTGAAACAGGTATTATGCTAGAAAAAATCATTCAGTTTTCCATTCACAAAAGAGCGACGGTTCTCGTTTTAACGGCTGCTCTGACACTTGTAGGGTTTTACAATGCACTGCATTTGTCGATTGATGCCATTCCAGATGTGACAAATGTTCAGGTGTCTGCTGTGACATCCGTTCCAGGACTTTCTCCATTGGAAGTGGAACAATTTATTACATATCCCATCGAACTTGAATTTAATGGGATGCCGAAAGTGACGGAAATCCGATCCATCTCCCGTACGGGAGTGAGTTCCGTCACCGTCATCTTTGAAGATGGCACGGACATTTACTTCGCAAGACAACTCGTAAATGAACGACTGAAACAAGCAGAAAACTTTATTCCAAAATCCTATGGCAAACCAGAGTTATCTCCGATTGCAACGGGCCTTGGGGACATTTATGAATTTGCTCTTGTTTCCGAAAGCCACACACCAGAGGAACTCCGCACTGTTATGGAATGGGAAGTGGCAAGACAACTTCGTTCTGTAAAGGGGATTATCGATGTGAACGTAGTTGGGGGAGATGCAAAACAATTCCAAATCAAAATTGACCCCAAACGTTTGTTATCTCACAATCTCACTCTCTCACATATCACGGAAGCACTGGAAGGGGCGAACGTAAACCTGGGGGGTGGTTATATCCAAAAAGGAGAAGAGCAATTTGTCATTCGAGGAGAAAGCCAATTCAAATCCATTGATGACATTGCAAGGCTTTCTGTCCGAACTTCCAAAGATGGAATTCCATTGACTTTGGGTCAAATTGCACGCGTAGAAACAGGACCTGCTCTTCGATTTGGTCTTAGTACCATGAATGGAAAACGGGAAGTGGTCGGTGGAACGGCAATGATGTTACTCGGAAGTAACTCACTTGAAGTAGTCGGAAGAGTGAAAGAAAAGATGAAAGAAATTGAATCACGTCTTCCGCAAGGGATGAAGATTCAAGTTTATTATGATCGCTCTGAATTCATTGGAAGAACACTTTCCACTGTATTCACAAACTTAGTCGAAGCGGCCATCATCGTTCTCGTTTGTTTGATCTTAACACTCGGAACCGTCAAAGGTGCATTTGCTGTTGCACTTGCGATTCCTGTCTCCATGATGATTGCAACGATCCTTATGAATGCATTTGGCATTGTGGGAAACTTAATGTCTCTTGGAGCCTTGGACTTTGGACTTCTGGTGGATGGATCAATCGTGATGTTAGAATCAACATTACATGGGTTTCTCATCCGTAAAAGTTTTCTCCTCTCCAAAAAGTCAGCCCAAGACATGGAAGATGGGATGGAAGAAGTGATTATGGAGTCCTGCATAAAAGTAGTGCGGGCTTCTGCCTTCAGCGTGGGAATCATTCTACTCGTTTACTTACCGCTTATGACTTTGGAAGGTGTGGAAGGAAGAATGTTCCGACCAATGGCAATCACCGTTGCTTTCGCGTTAGGTGCCGCACTACTTTATTCCATAACAACCTTTCCTGCCCTCATGTCGTATATTTATAAAAAGCCAATTTTACATGAGTCTGCTTTCTGGGAAAAGTTTCAAAATAAATATGCTGAAATTTTAACCTATGGGATGAAATTCAAACGCCAATTTACGTATGCGGGAATTGGTGTGGTGGTTTTGTCCTTTATGTTGGCATCGACATTGGGTTCAGAATTTTTACCAAGGATTGATGAAGGGGAGATTGCCATCGACATCAAACGTCTCCCTTCCACAGCCATTAACCACGCACGTGATTTGAATTTAGAAATGGAAAAAGTAATTCTAAAGTTTCCAGAAGCCGTGAGTGTTGTTTCCAGACAAGGTCGAGGGGAATCTGCTGCAGAGCCCATTGGTTCGGAAGAAGGTGAGATGATGGTGAAATTAAAACCCAAAAAAGAATGGGTCACCGCGAAAGACCGCGAAGAACTGATGGAAAAAATGAAAAATTCCGTGAACCAAAATGTTCCTTCATCTTACATTAGTTTATCGCAACCAATTGAAAACCGCGTGAATGCTTTGTTGTCTGGATCAAAAGCAGACATTGTGATCAAAATTTATGGTGATGATTTAAAAACATTAAAGTCCATTGCAGACAATTATGCATCCAAAATCAAAAAGATCCAGGGTGCCGCTGACTTACGTGTACAAAAGTTACTCGGGTTACCTCTTCTCGAAATCAAAATGAACCGAGGCAACATGGCTCGTTATGGTGTGCGTGCGGAAGAAGTTCTGACAACGATTGAAACCCTTCGTGTTGGATTTAATGCAGGGAAGGTATATGAAGGATACAAACGTTTTGATTTGATTGTTCGTTTGGATGCTGATGTGACTGATATTGGTGTCATAGAAAACGTCCCCGTCATGACAGAGTTAGGTGGGACGGTTCCTTTGGGACAGGTGACAGATATTGTGATGACCGAAGGACCCGCTGCGCTTTACCACGAAGGTCTCAAACGAAGGATCCTTGTCGAAGTAAACGTTCGAGGACGAGATATGATTGGCTTTGTGAATGAGGTACAATCGGCAACAGAATCAATCGAAAATAATCTTCCACAAGGTTATTACGTTGATTGGGGTGGTCAGTTTGAAAACTTCACTCGAGCAAAAAATCGTTTGGCGATCGTAATTCCAATTGCAGGAGCCATTATTTTTGGAATGTTGTTCATTGCATTTGGAAGCGTATACTATGCGTTAGGTGTCTTTATTCTGGTTCCACTTTCCCTGTCGGGAGGAATTCTTTCTTTGGTGATGCGGGGACTTCCGTTTTCAATTCCAGCGGGAGTAGGGTTTATCGCAGCAGCCGGTATCTCCGTGTTAAACGGTGTTGTGTATGCCTCTGCTTTAAAAGACCAGTTGAAGGTTACCAGGGATCCGTCCATTGCTGTTGTAGATGCTGCTGTTTATACCTTACGAGCTGTAGCTACAACAGAACTAGTAGCGATCATCGGGTTTTTACCAATGGCCATTGCATCCAGTGCTGGGGCAGAGGTACAAAGACCACTTGCGACAGTGGTTATGGGTGGAGTTCTTGTAGCGACCATTTTGTCTCGTTTCCTACTTCCGATTGCATTTGAGTTTTTAGTAAAACTCGCGCAGAGACAGGAACTCAGACAAATGGAAAGAGAACGCAAAATGAACGAATACTTTGTGGAAGAGATGAAAAAATACCAGTCATCTGATCTATTACATGCTTCTTCGCATGGTCATGGTCATACTCATGACACATCAGTATCAAGTGATCTAGAAGAAGAATCAAATGAAACTAAACAAAATCAAAAATCAAAACGAAAGAGGAGATAAATGAAACCGAATTATTATGTAGCTCATCCTTGGCATGGACTTGAACTTGGACCAAAAGCTCCCGATGAATTGGATGTATTCATTGAGCTTACGCCTCAAGACACTGTGAAATATGAAATCGATAAAGCTTCTGGTTTTATTCGAGTCGATCGACCTCAAAAATATAGCAACCGTTCACCGACACTTTACGGATTCATACCAAGAACGTTTTCTGGCGAAGCTTCAGGAAAACATTGTTCTGATGTGGTAGGTAGACCTGATATTGTTGGTGATGGTGATCCGATCGACATTTGTGTTTTGAGTGTAAACCCGATCACACATGGAAATATGATCCTCACTGTGATTCCAATTGGTGGACTTCGTATGATTGATAAGGGTGAAGCCGATGACAAAATCGTCGCTGTCTTAAAAGGGGATGAAGTGTTTGGGCAAATGAAGGATATTTCAGAGGTGCCTAAGGCACTGATCAATAAATTGCACCATTATTTCTTAACTTACAAATTAGATCCGAACTCTCCATCCACAGGAACAGTCGAAATAACAGAAGTGTATGATCGAAAGGAAGCGATCAAAGTCATCCAATTTGGTATCGAGGATTATATCAAAAAATTTGTAACTGTATGAAGTATATCAATCAAACTTTACTCATATTTCTACTGGTAATTCTCTCAACGACCGTTTCTTCCAAAGAAAAGGCCGTGTATGAGTTACATTCCAAAGATGAGTTGTTTTATTTGGGAGAAGACTCCAGGGCGCAAGATTCAAAAGAAAAATGGAATTTAGATGAATTGGAAGCATATGCTGTTTCAAGTAATCCCTTATATTTGCGTGAAAAACAAAACATTGGAATGGCTCGTGGTGACGTGATCACTGCCAGTTTGTATTATAATCCCATTTTGAATATGCAACAGCAGTTTATGGGAGCGTCTTCTCGTGCGGCCACAGGTTTACCTGAAACTTCCGTAATCTACAACCAGCCTTTTGATATGAGTGGGGTGATTCCACAGAGGGAAAAAGTCGCAAAACAAGAGTTTTTGGCAACGATTGCTAGTTTTCGTGACTTTGATCGTTTGTTCCGATTGCGCCTTCGCCAAAACTTTTGGACTTATTTATATGTTACAGAACAAATCAATTACCAAAAAGAGTTTTTGGAAAACTACCAAGACCTTCTCGATTTAACAAAATTAAGGGCAGAAAAAGGAGATATTTCCTTTTTGGAATATGATCGTTTGGCTTTGGAGCGAGTTCAAATTGAAAGAGAATATCGGAATGCTAGAATCTTACGAGCACAAGTTGTAAAAAACTTGAGAGTGTTAATTGGAATTTCTGATATAAACTCACCTCTTACCATTAAGGGTAGATTAGAATTTATTTCTACAAGAGAATTTGGAATTGATTTGGATGATTTTGATATTGAAGAACGTCCAGACTTAGTCGCTTTAAAAATTAGACAACAAAGAGAACGAATGAATATCGAGTTAAAAAAACGAGAAATCATTCCTCCGTTGACACTTGGTGTTGAGTTTTTGAATAAAGGGAATGAAAATGTCGCAGGGATTTATGCGGCAACTCCTCTACCTCTTTTTGATCGCAAACAAGGGGAAATTTTAAAATCAGAAGAGACCTATAAAAAACTTGGATTCGATGTGGATGCAAAACGAAACGAAATTCTCTCGGAAATTTCTGCAGCCATCAAAGAATTGCAGGCAAGAGAATCACAACTCTTGGATTATCAAAAAATGGGTCTTTTGGAGAAAAACAAAGAGGTTCAAGAAAAATCACGGCTTGCTTACATACGTGGTGCTTCCAATTTAGTCACTTTTTTGGAAGCGGAAAAAAACTATCTTAGTGTGCTAAGGAGTTATTATGAAATCATTTATCTCTATTACAACGCTTTGGAAGGATATAAAGCATCTATCGGGAAAATGGATAGTTCGGAGTTTTAAATAACCATGCAAAAAGAATTAAATTTAAAAAAAATCAGAAACATCGGCATACTGGTGTTACTCGGAAGTTTGACGTATTTCGGTTATTCCAAATTTTTTGGAGCCGGAAAAAAAACGGAAGCACTCACGGAAGACAAATCGAAGTTTATTATCTCCAATGAAATCCAAAAGAATCACCCTTTTTCTGTAGTATATCTGCAAGAGAGAGCACTAGAGGAAGAATTACAACTTCCTGGAACCGTATCGTATGACATGAATAATGTGGCTAAGGTTGGTTCTCGTGTGAATGGACGAATTTTACAAGTGTATGTAAAAGAGGGGGAATATGTTAAAAAGGGAACAGCCCTTGCCTCCATCCAGTCAGTGGATTTGGGTACAACAGAGGCAAACTATTTAAAAGCAAGAGCAAGATTAGAGGCTCTAAAAGTTCAGGCAGATCGTGCCAAAGATTTGTATGAAAGAAAAGTGACTTCAGCAAAAGAATATGAAATGTCTCTCATGGATTATAAATCTGTGAAAGCAGAGATGGAAACATCAAGAAATGCCTTGGAAAATTTAGGATTAAATGAGGCAGAAATTGCTAACTTAGAAGCAGGAAAATACAATTCTAAAAATCTTTATATTCGAACTCCGATATCAGGAACTGTTACAGTTAGAGAGGCAATTATTGGCCAAGCTGTCAATGCTCGCGACAATTTATTCACGGTTGCTGATTTGTCTGTGTTGTGGATCAATTTGGAGGTGTATGAAAAAGACCTCGCTTCCATTCGAATGGGTAATGAAGCAAAAGTGATCCCGATCGGTTCGAAAGATGAATCTTTAAAAGCGGTCGTTTCTCATGTGGGTGATATCATTGATCCTATCAAAAAAACAGCAGAAATTCGTTTAGAAGTTCGTAACTCCAAAGGAAGACTAAGACCGGGACAAAGTGTAACCGCAACGGTAGTTGGTGCAATGGTTGCATCTTCAGTAAACAAAGCAAAGGTGATTCCATCGGATTGTATCCATAAAATTGAAGGTGAAAATTTTGTTTTTGTTCGTAACGGTGACGGTTCTTTCTCAGCTAAGAAGATTGGCGTTGGCAAATCGTATGACAATTGGGTAGAAGTAACAGATGGAGTTGAATCTGGGCAGGCCATTGTGGAAGAAGGAAGTTTTGTTTTAAAAAGTGAATATTTAAAACTTTAACAACTAGTTTTTTGTTGACATAACGCCTATTTCCTATTTATCTGTTTAGTATGAAAGACCTCACGGAAAAACAAGAATCGGTTTTACAATATATCTCGGACACAGTGCGAGAAAAGGGGTTTCCTCCTACCATCCGTGAGATTGGTGACCAGTTCGGAATCACTGCGAAAGGTGCATACGATCACCTCAAGGCGATTGAAAAGAAGGGATACATTCGCACTTCCAAAAACCAAAGCCGCGCGATTGAACTTTTGAAGGGAAATGCTGATGAAGCTCTTCTTGTCCGCGCATCCGGAATTCCTCTTCTTGGGCAAGTAGCTGCTGGAAATCCCATCCTTGCTGAGGAAAACATCGAAGAATACATCGCTGTCCCCGATGATTTGGCGACAAAACCAGGAACCTTTGCCTTAAAGGTGAAGGGTGATTCCATGGTAGAAGCTGGAATCAGCGATGGTGACATTGCCATCATCCAAAAAAAAGACACTGCCAGAAACGGAGAAATCGTGGTAGCTATGATCGATAACGAAGCCACACTCAAGGTTTTTTATAAAGAACCAGATATGATACGTCTGGAACCAAGAAATGCAAAACTCAAACCAATCCGCACGAAGAAAGCCACGATAATCGGAAAACTCATTGGTCTTTATCGCATTTACTGATTGACCAAGAGTAGGATTTCTTTGATCCTAGAAGGGATGTCGAAACATCTCTTCTTATTTCTCATCCTCGGATTTTCACTTTTCCTATCCAGCTGTGCCCCTAAAAAACAAGACATTAACGCGTATGATTTGAAACGTGTGTTGGAACGATTCGCGCAAAATCGCATCCAAACAGGGCTTACGTCTGACACGAAAAGACCGGCACCTTCGGATATCCAACTCTTCGAAGAGGCCTGCGACGTGTATCGTTTGTCGATCCCTGAGGCGAAAGAAATGTTAAAACAAAACAACAAGGCATTATACGAATCAATCTATGGAAATGAATAAAATTAAATTTTCGGAACGTCTTCTTTGGGTGAGTGTCACCTTGTCCTTGTTAGGATTTGTTTTTGTTCTTAGTCTAGAGAAAGTGAAAGCAATTTCATCAGATGGAGAAAAATACCTACAAATTTTACATGAAGTTGTTGCTTATGTGCAAAATGATTATGTAGAGCCACAAGAAGAGAAAAAAATATATGTCGGTGCCATACAGGGTGCCTTACAAAGTTTAGGTGATCCTCATACTCGTTTTATTGATGTCGATGAATTCAAAGAACTGCAAAATGAAACCAAAGGAAGTTTTGGCGGAATTGGTGTTGAGCTCAATTACCAAGACAATGCCTTTGTCATTGTTGCTCCCATCGAAGGAACACCTGCTTGGAAGGCGGGACTCCTTCCTCAGGACAAAATCATTGAAATCAATGGTAAGTCAGTGAAGTCTTTATCCCAAGCGGAGTCATTTGCGATGATGCGAGGGGAAGTGGGAACTTCCATTTCTATGAAAATTGAACGAAAGGGAACAAAAGAACCTTTTGTCGTCAATTTAGTCAGAGAACTCATTCAGATTCGATTTTTACGATCCTTTTACCTTCCTGAAAAAGAAACTGGATACATCAAACTGGTTCAATTTATGGGAAAGGATACTGGTAAGGAATTTGCTTCTGCTGTCAAAAACCTAAAAGAATCTGGTGCCAAAAAACTAGTCATCGATCTTAGAATGAATCCTGGTGGGTTACTTGATTTAGCCATCGAGCTTGCTGATTTATTTTTACCTGCCAATGCGGACATTGTGTCCGTAAAAGGAAGAGGTGGAGTTCTCATTAAGAGTTTTAAATCCGAAGGTAAAGATTTGAAGTTTTTGGATTTGCCTGTTGCTATTCTTGTCAATGGTGGTTCTGCTAGTGCCTCCGAAATTTTAGCGGGTGCGCTCAAAGATAACAAACGAGCCATCATTGTTGGTACCCAAAGTTTTGGGAAAGGAAGTGTTCAGTCCATCATTCCTCTCTCCTTTGGGGCAGGGGTTGCCATCACCATTCAAAAATACTACACACCTTCTGGAATTTCCATTCATGGAAAAGGGATCACACCTGATCACGTGGTGAGTCCTGTCTCGGCCAATGAAGATGAAAAATATGCCCTAGAAAAACTATTTAAGAAAAACTTAATTCGTCCATTTCTTGAATCTCATACCGAATTTAATGATAGTTCTGTTTCTGATTTTAAAGAAATGCTGAAAAAGGAAAATCTAAAGATTTCCGATCCTGTGGTTCGAATCTTTTTATTCAATGAAATGAGAATGGGATCTTCCCAAACAAAACCTAGGTTGGATTTGGACATCCAATTATCCGAAGCAATTGATTTATTGAAATAAATGGTCTACGGTTTAGGGATCGAATCAAGTTGTGATGAAACATCCATAGCCATTGTGAGAGATGGTAAGGAACTCATTGCGTTAAAAGTTTACAGCCAAATCGACACCCACTCTCCGTATCGGGGAGTGGTCCCTGAAATTGCTTCCCGTGCCCATTTAGAAAAAATCAATTCTCTTCTTTCTGTCTGTATGGCAGAAGCACAGATCTCATTTTCCTCGATACAATACATTGCCGTCACTGGTTACCCTGGGCTTGTCGGGTCTCTTATGATTGGAGCACAACTTGCGAGATGTATCTCACTCGTTCACTCTATACCGATCGTTTTGGTCAATCATTTAGAGGCACATTTAGCAGTGATTGGTTTGGAACGAGAACTCCCCGCATTTCCTTGGTTAGGTGTTCTTTTGTCTGGTGGGAACTCCTCCATTTACATCTACAAAGGTTTTGGAGATATGGAATTACTCGCTGATACCAGGGATGATTCCTTGGGTGAGGCTTTTGATAAGGTCAGTGCCATTTTGGATTTACCGTACCCAGGAGGACCATCCATTGAAAAAAAAGCCCTGAGTTATGAAAGACCAAAAGGGGAAAAAAGTCCTTTTCCAAAACTTTTGAAGGAAGACGGCCCCGATCTCATTCGTTTTTCATACAGTGGACTGAAAACTGCTGTTCTTTACTATCTGAAGTCCCTACAGGGAAATCCACCGATTGAAAAAATATCCTATTACTTCCAAAAAACTGCGTTTGAACTCGTGGTCCGAAACATTGGAAAAGCGATCGAAACAACAAAGATTGGAACGGTTGTTGCCGCAGGCGGGGTGCTTGCCAATGAAACTCTACGTTCTTTACTTTTGACAGAATCCCAAACCCGTCCGTTCCAATTGTATTTTCCACAAAAAAAAATTTACTGCACGGATAACGGAGCGATGGTCGCATGTCTTGGATATCATCTTTGGAAAGAAAAAAAAATTGTAGGACTCGATTTTAAGGTCAGTCCTAAAAGAAACTTTGAACAAATATTATGAAACTAAAATTAACTTGGATCCCGAACACCCTCACACTTGGAAACCTCACTTTAGGATTTGTTTCCATGTTACTGGTCGCAGAAACGAACCCATCACAAACCAATTCTCATGAATTGTATTCGCTTGCGGGAGTTTTTATCATCTTAGCTGCGTTATTCGATGGGTTTGATGGCATGGCAGCACGAGCTCTCAATTGTACGAGTGAGTTGGGTGCCGATTTAGACAGCCTTGCTGATTTAACAACATTTGGAATTGCCCCTGGATTTTTAGCATACAAAATGTTCTTTTACGATATCAAATTGGATATCTTTGACAAACCAGATTATTTTCCACTAGGAATGTTCATTGCGGCATTGTATCCGATTTGTGCTGCTTACCGTTTGGCACGGTTCAATGTGGCACATGATCCAAAGTCCTTTAATGGACTACCGTCACCCGTGGCAGGAGTAGTGATTGGAATTTTTCCTCTTGTTTTTTCTGTCTCCCAAGTTCCCTTATGGATAGCTGTCACTTTTTTTGTAATCACAGCGCTTCTTATGGTTTCCACACTTCGTTATAGTAAACCACAAGTTGCCATGAGAGGACTCTTCTCATGGAAGAAACTGGCAATTAGTCTCGTTGGATTGGGACTTATCTTAGCAGCGATTGGATTTTATCGCTGGCCCTATGTGATGTATGGAGCAGTAGGATTTTATGTATTTTCGGGAATTGTCTCATTTCTCATCCAAACCATTCAGGACTATCGAGTTTAGATCATTCTACTTCAAAAATCTCCAGTAGATTTGCCACATTGAAAATGGTTTTGATTTCATTCGAAAGATGAACCATTTTCACTTTTTTGTTTTTTTCTTTTGTCCAACTGTAAGTGTGTAGTAGTATTCCAATTCCAGAAGAATCTAAATACGATAAATGTTGAAAATCCAAAACCAATTCTTTAATCGAGTCGGAATCGATAAGTTCCTTGATTTCTGTTCTAAGTTTGGGAGTGTCCCGAAGTGATAAGGAACCATTTAGATAGATAATGGCCTTTTCCTTTTCTTGTTTGATTTCATACTGAAACATAACTTCAGTTAAGACAACATCTGAAAGGGGAAATACAATCAAAAAACGTTTGATTTTTCTAAAAAGGACTCTAGAAAAAGAGCAATGAAAATAAAGTTTTGGGGTGTTCGAGGATCCATAGGTTCACCCATTCGGCCAGAAAACGTAAAACATAAAATTGAAAAAATCCTCTCTTTGGCAAGTCCCACAGACATCCAAAACGAACAAAGCATTCATAGTTTTTTAAATTCGCTTAGTTTTTCATCCTCTTCAACTTACGGCGGTAATACGACTTGTGTGGAAATTCGAGACAAAAATGGAAATTTGATTATTATCGATGGAGGGACTGGGCTTCGAGAACTCGGAAACCAAATCATGAGTTCAGAATTCGGCAAAGGGGCAGGACATGCCTATTGGGTTTTGACTCACACACACTGGGATCATATCCAAGGAATCCCGTTTTTCATTCCTTTGTTTTTGCCTGGCAATCATTTTGAATTTATTTCGTCTATGAGTGATGCTGAAAAACGATTGGAGCACCAGTTTGTATTCACTCATTTTCCAGTTTCGTTTGATCACTATGCTGCCAAAAAAACATTCCAATTCATCGAAGAAGGGGAAGTGGTCTCTCTTGGTCCGAACATCAAAGCCTTTAGCAAGGCTGTTCGCCATCCAGGTGGAAGTTTTTCCTACCGATTTACGGAAGAAGGTAAGTCCATTATCTTTGCTTCGGATGCAGAATTCAATTTGGAAGAGATGGAAAATATCGATACTTACATTGATTATTTTCGAGATGCTGATGTTTTAGTCTTTGATACTCAATATACGTTTGAAGAATCCTTACAAAAAATCGATTGGGGGCATAGTTCTGCTTCTATCGCGACTGATATTGCTCTTCGGGCTAAGGTGAAAAAACTTGTTATGTTTCATCATGATCCTTCTTATGATGATGAGAAATTAGATTTGGTATACTTACGAGCGTTAAAGTATAAAGAGATGTTTGATCCACATGGAAAATTAGAAATCATTATGGCTTATGAAGGTTTGGAAATAGAGGTATAAAATGGCAAAAAAAAGTTACATTATTGGAATTGATGCAGGGACTACTGGGATTCGCACCTTTTGTTTTAACGATAAAGGAAAAGTCATTTCTTCTGCGTATCAAGAATTCAAACAATACTATCCAAAACCAGGTTGGGTGGAACATGACCCAGAAGAGATTTGGCAAAAAACTCAAAAACTCATCGCCCTTGCCATCAAAAATGGAAAACTCAATCCCAAAGATGCTGTTGCCATAGGAATCACGAACCAGAGAGAAACTTCTGTCGTCTGGGATAAAAAAACTGGTAAACCTGTATACAATGCAATCGTTTGGCAATGCCGACGAACATCTGATATCTGTAAGGATTTAAAAAACCAAAGCCTCGAATCCAACTTTCGAAACAAAACAGGTCTTGTTTTAGATGCTTATTTTTCCGGAACCAAAATCCAATGGATTTTAGACAATGTGAAAGGTGCAAGGGACAAAGCAGAAAGGGGAGACCTTTTGTTTGGAACGATTGATACTTGGTTACTTTACAAACTCACGGGTCACAAAGAACACAAAACCGACCATACCAATGCATCCCGAACTTTACTTTTTAACATCCAAACCAAGGAATGGGATGAGGAACTTTGTAAGATTTTAAAAGTGCCAATGTCTATGTTACCTAAGGCGTATAATTCCAAAAATCTATTTGGATTTACGGCCAATGTTAAATCCATTCCTGATGGAATTCCAATTTCCTCTCTTGTCGGTGACCAACAAGGAGCTCTTTTTGGTCAGTTGTGTACAGAACCTGGAGAAGCCAAAAACACATATGGAACAGGTTGTTTTTTACTCTTCAATGTAGGGGATGAATTTAGAATTTCAAACCAAGGTCTCATCACCACACTAGCACTTGGTCCAGAAGGAAAAACAGTCTATTGCTTAGAAGGATCTGTATTTATTGGTGGAGCGGTTGTCCAGTTTCTAAGAGACAATTTAGAATTTTTCAAATACTCCAAAGACTCTGAAAAATTGGTCAAGTCGATTAAAACAAAGGATGATGTGGTGTTTGTGCCAGCCTTTGC
Source organism: Leptospira sp. WS60.C2 (assembly GCF_040833955.1). Classification (NCBI taxonomy): domain Bacteria; kingdom Pseudomonadati; phylum Spirochaetota; class Leptospiria; order Leptospirales; family Leptospiraceae; genus Leptospira; species Leptospira milleri. The sequence continues at coordinate 1,296,580 of NZ_CP162133.1, forward strand.
AGGTCTTGGAGCCCCGCATTGGGACCAGGAAGCTCGAGGAGCGATCTTTGGTCTATCTCGAGACACAACGCCAGCACAGATCACAAGGGCAGCTCTGAAAGCCATTGCACTCCAATCCTATGAACTTGCCAATGCGATGGAAAAGGAAACGGGAAAACCACTCAAATTTTTACGGGTGGATGGAGGCGCTACTTCCAATGCATGGCTTATGCAATTCCAAGCAGATATTTTAGGAACAAAAGTCATTCGACCGCAAAACGTAGATACTACGGTGCTTGGTGCAGCTTACCTTGCGGGACTCGAACGAGGGTTTTTTAAATCAGTTGCGCAGTTACGAAAGGAAGAAAATAAAACCACACAATTTTCTCCCAAGATGAAAGAAGCAGAAAGGAAAGAAGAGATTGATAAGTGGAATCTTGCAATCTCTCGCGTAAAAACTGGAAACTAATCTGTTTCAGTAGAATTGGACTCAACCTTTCTTTCAAACAAACCAAATCATAAAAACGTTTGGTTTGTTTCCTTCCTTCCTATGATAGGGAATCACCTGCTAGAAACATGATACAAATGAGTCGGGTGCCGTTCGTTCCATGGCGAGAAAACTCTCAATAGTCAAACCATAATAAAGAACATTCAAAACTCTGTTTTTGTTTGGTAATCCCACCGGCGACAAGAAACAATCCTGTTTCATAATAGGGGATTTCTAAAATCAAATCTTTCGGCAATCGATGGAATTCATTTGTTTCGACTTCCTTTCGTGTGAGAAAAAAATCAAATCGAATGGATTCAATCCATTCCTTGGTTTTAAAGAATAATTTAGTTTTTGTTTTTCCAAAAAATGAGATGACATCTCCCGTGATACAAAAATCAAATTTTCCTGAACTTTCGAAGGGAATCATCTCTTTATTTGATTCTTCTCCCTCTTCTCGGAATGTATAGATGGAGCCTTCTTCATAGTATAAGTTTCTTGCAAATCGTTTGTACAACTCAGTTTCAATGATACTGATTAGATCTTCGCCATCTGGTGGTTTTTTGGCAGGAGAAGTTTCAATTTGTTTCATCTTGTTTTTAGAGATGGATTTACGGATCACTTCCAAAACGGGAGGGGATAGTTTTGGCAAAATGAAACGAAAGTATCTCTCATCGTGGTTTCGTAAGATTTCTTGTAAAAACGTACCATGAATCAAAGGGATGAGTTCCACTGTGAACATTTGCTGACTTAAAAATTGGGCAAACTCTGTTTCATAACGGAAGAGATTTGTTACAATTTTTATTTCTTCTTCTTTCGTACCTGAATACAAAATGGCAACCAAACGATTCAGGTAGAGTTTACTTTTTCCATTCACATAGAGTTTGTCGATTTGTTCGAGAACCATATGTTCTGTGAATTCAGGGTTCACAATGTCACGAAGGGATAGATATTTGGTTCGATTGAATTTGTCTCGTTTCGTGCGAAAGAGAGGCGATGGAGATGACTTTGTTCCACCTATGGTTCGTTTGTTTGGCAAAAATCCATGTTTTGATTTTTGAAACCAATCTGTTTTTTGGTCTGTGTTTTGATAATAAGGTGGTGTGACAATGGACGTCGCATCATACCACTCGCGATTGTATTGTAAGTTGTATAAGAAACGGGGAAAGAGAATCGGATCTGTAGAGACAGAAGGGAGTGCCGGTATTTTCTTGAATGGAATGGGATAAAAAGGATGGGGTGTTGCGACAAATCTCGCTACCGAATCTAAGTCGGCCAAAAAAAAGTGATAGTTATTTCCTTGTCTGTAAATCAAACGGGTGGTGATTTTTTTAATTTTTTTTGGATGCGAATGCGAAAGTGTTCCCAATTGTAATCTTGTTTTAGGATGGAAAGTTCGTCATCTACACCAAAACGCATAAAGTCATAGATCTCTTCGTGATCCATACCGACAACGATCGATAGGTCTTGGATCACTCGTAACAAACGTCTTGCATCCCGATCACTTAGGGAAAATGTTTCTAAGAGTTTTTGTTCAAATTCAGTGAGTTGGATCAAAATTACCTAAAACGCAGCCACAAGGATGGTTTCGATTTCATTTTTGGGGAGTTCTCTGGGAAGACAATCAAGAAATGAATACGTAGCAGCAAGAGTCGCAATCCCAGGTAAGTCGATTTTTTTCACTTCATATTCAGACAAACGCTGTGGGATTCGCAGTTCTAAGTAAATTTTACGAATTCCCTCTACCGCTTTGATCGCCGCTTCAATGACTGAGATGTTTGTCACATCCTCATCGAGAGCCCTTGCAATCATCACATACTTTCCTGCGGAAGAGGTGAGGTTGTATTCCATTACGTGCGGAAGTAGAATCGACATACTTTGGAAGATATCTAGATTAGTAACAGTTGTTACGGCTAAGGAAAGTGCATAACACAAACCGAGACTGCTCGTAGATTGAGCAATACCTGCCAAAAGACTTGCCGCATAAATAGAGTTTTTCGGTCCAAGGTTTCTTGGTTCGCGAATCGCAGGTACAATGTTTTTAGAAATGAGTTCGATGGAACGTAATGCAGTGGAAGAGGTGATTTCATTTGCATATTTTGATAAGATGCTGTCCACTGCGGCAGATAAAATCGAGATGCCTGTTTTTGCCGTCTCCGAACTTGACATACCCGCTCCAATTTTAGGATCAGAAACGATAAGTTCAGGAAATGCCCACTCGTGAGCAAAGTATTTCCTGTTTTTGTCTTTGTCGTCTACGATGGAAAAAAATGGAGAACATTCATTCCCGAGTAAAGGTTTTGTTGGAACCACAACCAAAGGAAGCCCTTTTTTCTTGGGTTGTTTTCTTCCCACGAGCAGTTCTTCCGCAAACAAATCATTTGTTGCAAGAAGGGAAGCCGCTTTGCCAGCGTTAATTGATTCAAAGGAACCATAGGCAACAACACAATCAGCATTGGAGATTCGTAAAAAATGAGCACAAGTATCTAAGTCTTTGAAATGGACACGATCCACAATGTCATCATAAATGATCACACCTTCTGCGTGTTTTTCTAAACTAGTTTTGATGATCGAAAGTTCTTCTGAGTTTTCTAATTCTTTTTGTGTGGTAATGAGTACAACCCTTGATCCTATGTTTTTGACAAAGGAACCGAGTTTATAACCACAATCGATTTCGAAATGTATTTTGGGTGGAAATTGAAAATTAATCCATTCGGGGAGAACTGGCATATGATCCCCTAACTATGAATTTGCGAAGCGTGAGAAATCCTCGGAGAGGACAATAAGAAAGGATCCCTCACCACCTGTCCTTTTTACTGTTGTCCGAGGAAAGACGTTGCGATTTGGTCGGAAATTTTATCTAACATCTCTGGAGAGAGTGTGTCGTAATCTCCGTTTTTCAAACGTTCTTTGATGGCTTTGAGTTTTTCAGAGCGATCTTCTTCTGGAGGCGCTTGAACAATTTGTTTCGCAATTTGTTTTACTTCTGCTTGAAGCTTCGCTTCCGATGCAATTTTTTTAGCAGCATCAGAGATCGAAATGGTATCTACTGGCGCTTGTGATTCTGTTTCTTTTGGTCCTTGTGGTTTTTTGGGTTCATACCCGTAACCACCGACTCGCCCTACTTTATCGATGTTCATATACTTTTAGTCCTCTTCCTACATCACATATCGGAGGAATCTGAAATTCCCTTAAGTGTTTTTTTCGATGATTTAAGAGAAAAACAAACTCACCCTTCGCATTGGGAGGTTTTTCAGCCAATTCCCTAGGATTTGCATAGTAGACTACCTCTTCGAAGGCCTTTGTCAACTCCCTTCCTACGAGTACTTCCGTTTCTGGGAAGAGTTCCTCGAGCATTGGGTACAACCGTGGTAATTTGTGGACGGATTCATAAAACACAATGAGTCCATCGATTTCCCGTGCTTTCTCTAATTCTCGGCGTTTCTTAGTCGGTTTTTCAGAGAGAAATCCCAAAAAATAAGTTGGGTTCACTTGAAATCCTGAAACAGAGAGTAAGGCAGTGAGAGCGGAAGCACCAGGAATGGGAACGATCGGAATTTTGTTTTCTCTTGCGATACGAACCATTTGGCTTCCTGGATCGGAGATACCAGGGGTTCCCGCATCGGATACGAGAGCCATCGACTTTCCTTGTCGTAGTTGTTCTAAGACATTGGCATAGGGAGTTTCAGAATGGTCTTTGTACAGGGCAAGCACCTGTGTGTTGATTCCTAGTTTATGAAATAAAGACTTTGTTTCTTTTGTGGATTCGCAGAGGACAAGATCTACTGTCTTTAACACTTCGATGGCTCGTAGGGTGATGTCTCCCATGTTGCCGATCGGAGTGGCAACCACATAAAGAGTACCTGCTTCTCGTTTAGGGGCCAACGGCTTGGCATCCAGGAGGGGATTGACCTGCGGGGCAAGTACATCCCAATTCATTATTGCCCTTTGTACACGGGTTACACGCCGTTCCCAGGGCACACGCGGTTGGAGTTCCACAAGAAGGATTCGAACAGGTGGCAGAATTACAACCAACACCGACAGCACATAGAGTTTGTATGTCGTTTACATTTTTAGGAATCGCACAAGTCGTCACAGGTGTAGAAGGATTCGAAATGAGTCCTCCCGTGAGCATGGATCGTAAGGTAAAATTGTAAATTTGGCATTTTTGGAAAAATTCAGTCCCAGGAGGAGGGACAGCAAATCGGATTCGTTTTGTGATAACTTGACTAGATGCTGTCGAGGCTTGAAACGGCAGATGTGGAAAACTGGGTTGGACTCCATCTTCTAACCATTCCCCTTGCACTGTTTGGATGATCCCAGGGAATGCTGTCGTCACATAGAGATTGTATCCCACAAATTGCGGTTCACGATTTGTGACAAAATATCGTAAGATAAATTCAGGTCTTGGGTCTGCAGAAAAATTGAAAATATCGGTTTGGTAGTCGTTTGTGATATTACTATTCACTGCCACAACAGACAAAATCTGCGGTACATTGGCAGGCACGAGAAACACAAAGGGTGCCACTGGGGTGTCTGTGTTCACTCCACAATGAAAAAAAGAGAGAAAAGATACGCAGACATAGTAAATTGGATGTAAAGAAGGAAAACGCATTCGATTTCTCGTTTCTCTTCCAAGTTTTCAGGAATTCAATCTATGGGAATCCAAAAAAAATTACTCTTTGTCTCCATTTCACTCATTGGTCTCTTTTTTCTCATCCTCCTTATGCTCGGTGGGGAGGACGAAGAGGAACTCCGTCGCAAAAAAGAAAGAAGTTCTCAGGCTCTTGCTTTATTCGGAGGTGGATCTGGAAACCCCAAAGGCACAAATCGATTGGGAGTGCGGGGAGAAGACTCGGGTTCCATTTTTGATTCCGATTATTATAATGCAGGTGGCATGCGTTATGAAGATGATCCCAGTATCGCGGCTTCCGATTCGGGTGAGGTGCCTATCAACCCACAAACAGGGAAACCGTATCCTCCTGAGGCAATGCAGGCATTTGAGGAACTACGGGAACAATTTCCAGACAATGATCTCATTCCCAAACGGATGACACCTGAGGAAAAACAAAAACAAGCAGATTTGAATCAAAAAATTGCCAGAGCCACCAATTCAGTGTTTGGCGGAAATGCGAATGCTACTGATCTTACTTTGTATTACGGTCATGTTCGCAAACAAGGGAAAGACAGATTAGAGATCATTAACTATCTGATTGAATCCCAAGGTGGGGATGACCCAGAAATGGATAAAAAATTCCAAGAGATCTTAAAAAACATCCAATACCAAAACGAACAAATCGAAAAAGAAGCGGCCAATGCATTTGCGAAGGCTGGATTACAACCACCTCCTTAAGTTTCTTTGGAGAGAATGGGAAATCGGTAACTGGATTTGGGATCGAGTCCATATACATCTAAATGGAATGAGGGTGGAAGCCTTTCTCGTTTCCATTGTGAGATCGCAAACAGTTTCTTAAATTTTTGTAAATAACTAAGCAGTTGTTCCTTGGTTTCCCAAGGAAATTCATTTGTGATTTCTGCAAGGATCGCCTCTTCGTCCATTCCTAAGGCCACCCATTTGGACTCGATTGAATTTAAAATAGGATAGGGCATTAGATCCTTTTCGTCTTCTTGGTGTTCAGTGAGAGGTTTCAGTTCTGCTGTTGGTTTTGTGGTTCGTAACAATTGAATGGAATGTTTGGGTGAAATAAATCGATTGTTTTCCTTTTGAATGTCATCGAGCCAATCGAGGAGAAATTCTTTACTGACTCCTGCAAGAGGTGCGATCGATCCAGAAGAATCCCCATCCATCGTTGTGTATCCCACCGCCGCTTCGCTTCGGTTTCCCGTGGATAAAAGTAGATGACCATTTAGGTTTGCAAGTAACCAAATCAGAGGAGAGCGCACTCTTGCTTGAATGTTTTGTAGAGCAAGATCGTGTTCTTTCCAGTTGAGTTTGGTTTGTTTCACAGATTCGATCAGGGAAACGGATGTGGAAACCATTTCGTCGATGGAGATGGAGTGAAATTCACATCCTAATTCCTCGCTTAAAGTTTTTGCGATTTCTTCTGTGATGGAAGAATTGTTTTTTGTTTTTTGATATAAGGTTACAAGAAGGTTTGTTTCGTTTAGCCCAAGTTTTGCGAAGATTTCGGTACCGAGTTCTTCCTTTGCTAACTTGATCAATGTGGATACGAGTAGGGCACAAGTGGCACTATCGGCACCGCCAGAAAGAGACAGCGTGTATCCCTTTGTTTTTGATTTTCGTAAGTAATCAAAAAGACCAAGGGAAACAGCTTTTGTAAATTCTTCAAACTGACTCAAATCCTCACTAACGATGGGAGTTTGCATCTTTGTTTCGAACGTTTTGTTTCGTTTGTCGAATACCTGCAACCGGTTTGGTGTTTTAGTGGATTCTATTGGATCATTGGTTAAACTGATTCCTGGGATCTCGTTTGGAAACGGATTCGGATGAGGTTCTCGCAAATGGCGCGCTTTGGAAGCTTGGATTTCTTCTTTAGAGAATTGATGGGTTGTGATTTCAAAATCGGTGAAGTGGAGTCGTTTTCCTTCTTTCACAATCGCACCAGAAGAAGCAAAAAGTGCTCCCCCTTCAAAGATGATCCGTCCTGATTCGTTACCACAAAGATTCGTGAATACTTGTAAGTTGTTTTGGTTTCGACTCGCCTCTTGGAAAATTTGGCGCCGAATGTTTTGTTTTCCCAAAGCAAAATGGGAGGCACCAGGAGATAGAACGACATCTGCCCCAGCCAAATTGTAACGCTGGGAAGGTTTGATCACAGACCAACTATCTTCACAAATTTCGATCGCAAAACGGAAGCCCATGTAAGTGAACAAAAAATGTCCAAACGGAACTTCGGTATGGCCCAAAAGAATGGTTTTGTTTTGAAAGGAAATAGGTGCATAAAACCAACGTCGTTCATAGTGTACGCCTGTGTTTGCTAAATTGAGTTTTGGAACGAGTCCTTGGATTTTTCCATCAAATAAAACTGCCATACAATTGTATAAAAAAGAATCTACGAAAACAGGGAGTCCCACAACCACAGCCTGGTTGGGAGAAATGGTTTTGATTTTGTTTAAAACTTGGATGGATTTATCCCAAACACTGGGTCTATAAAATGCATCCTCGCATCCATACCCAGATATGCAAAGTTCTGGAAACAGGATGAGGTCTGCCTCTTCCGCTTCTCTGGATCGGATGGCAGATGCAATGGTTTCAAAATTGCCTAAAAAGTCGAGGGGAGTGGTATTTTGGGAAACAGCGGCAATTTTATATTTTGTCATACGGAAAAACTCGGTTATAAATCTTTTCCGATGCACCTCTGTTTTCTACAACAAAGTTTCGATTGGTAGTACCCATCTTTTCTCTGAGGTCTTTGTCATTCACAAGTTTCTGGAAGTGTAAAACAAAATCAGATTCTGAATTTGTTTTGAAGAGACCACCTAATTCATGCATAACGATTGCTTCTGGAGCGTTTTGAATTTTAGGTCCAGTGATGATGGGTAGACCCAAAGCTGCAGGTTCAATGGTATTATGGATTCGGTTGTGGAAAGCACCTCCCACGTAGGCAAAACTGCCATACTGGTAAGCAAAAGCCAATATTCCCAGTACATCAAAGAGTAAAAATTTAGGAAGTGGGTCATTCCCCTTTACTTCTGAAAACACAGAAACTGATCCATAGGCGGATAGTTTGGACTTAAAATCCATCATCCGTTTGGGTTCCCATTTATGAGGAAATATCCAATAGGACATTTCATCTCTTTGCGTTCGTAAATAGGATAAAAAATGGGATTCGCAGATCGGATAGGTGGAACCGAGTATGACTGGTTTTGTTTCTGAGAGAAAGAGTTTTTCCTTTTTGACAAAGTCTGTAAACATTGGGTTCGGTGATTTTTGTTCCAATTTATTCAATACGGATTCAAACCTTGTATCTCCCAAGACACGAAAGTCAGTGCCAGTATTCACAAGCCCTTCAAATTCTTTTGCCATCAATTCATGGCTTGGATAAATTCCAGAAAGATGACTAAATGAAGTTTTGGTGAGAATCCGAACCAGTGGATTTTTTCTGGAAGACTGTGAGGATAAACTAGCACAACATAGATAGGTTTTCGTTCCATAATGATGCGCATTTTTTAAGAGATTGGGCCAAGTATCCCAAGCCATAATGAATAAAAATTTGGGACGAAACCATTGAAAGAGTTTTGAATAAGCAAATGGCAGATCAAACGGGAGATAAAAATAGGCATCAGCCAATGGATCTGTAAAAGCAGTTTCTTTTACAGAAGAGGAAAATACAGATTGGATGATAAACACATTTGGCCTATGACTTCGAATGGTTTCAGTCAGGGCTTTTGCCTGATCCAGTTCTCCTACACTTGCAGAATGAAGCCAAATCACCGCTCTATCTCCAGGATTTTGAGTTAACAATTGTTTGTAGGAATTTTTTCGTTTCTTCAGTTCTGTTCGGATTTTTTTAGAGAAGAGAGAAAGAATATTTAAGAAAGTCCAAACCATTAAAATGAGAAGGTTGTAAAAAAAATAAACCATTTATCGCTTGTTACCCCAAGTATCATTCACTTCCGCTCCTGGATAACTGAATGTACGTTTGTCTATGACAAAACTCAAATTATCAAAATACAAATGAAACTCTCCCTTGTTTTGAGAAGCGAGACTTTTTAAACGAAAGGAAGCAAAGGAAATAGGGAAGGACATAGATTGGATGAGCCTTGTGTTTTCTCTTGGTAGATTGATTTTAAATTCTAACCTTCGCCAACCAACAAAATTTAAGGTTCCCAAATCAAAATATAAGTCTTTGGATTTTTTTTGTGAAAGTCCCATACTCAAATTGATATGGTGACCTTCTGAATACACCCAAAGGATTCCTTGGATGGGAATTCCTAAGGGAAGGAGGATGGGATCTTTGGGACGGATTTCCCAGTGGTCAAGCCTTGGATTTTCCACATAACTTTGCAAAAGAAAACTAGTTTGGTTTTGTAAGTTGGGGTAACCAGATTCTTTGAGTAATTTGGATTCTTCTTGGAAGGCCTCTGACTTTGTTATCTTTGCGGCAAATTGGGTGTCCGCTAAAAAGGAGTCCACACGGTAAAAACTCCATGGTCTTTCCCCTTCAAAATCCTCTACCAAGTAGAGTAAATACTGTGAGTCCATGGCAAGGGCCGATTTTAAAATCTGCACACTTCCTAGTTCATCTGGATCATGAGGCCTCGGAAGAGACAAAAGACTGGCAAAACTGAGGGAGAAACCGAGGTAGATTGTAATTTTTTTTAGGTTCAATATGATTTCTCACTTTTCGAAAGCACAAAAACGTGTACTCTATCCGTATCAAAGGAAAGGAATCCGCACGTCATGGGCCGCCGCGACAATTTGAAAATACTCACAACTGCCATTCTAGTGGTCCTACTTCTTTCATCGTTCATTTTCGCATTTATCTATAGAAACGAAATCTACCAAAAGCTCCAAACCATCGGAAAAAACAAAGAAGTGGAGATGATGGACCGAGAAATCGCAAAATCTCCTGAAACCATTCCCCCTCCTAAACTTCCGAAGAACGATTCCGACAGCAATGATTCCTATGAAGACAGGTCCAAACTTCCAGATCTTCCAAGTTTGGATGATATGGAACCTGAGCCAGGCAGACAAAGATCTGTTTCAGTGGCTTCTTCTACCAAAGGCAAGGAACCGAAAGACAGTGCGACAAGACTTAAGGAAAAACTAGACCAAGTCGAGGAAGAAATTTCACCAAAAGAGATCGACAAACCTTCTAAAAAAATAACATCGAAAGAAAAGACCACCAAACCAATCGAAGAGGAAGCAGTCTCAAACCGAACGGAAGATTCATCGGTCAAAACGAAGAAGGTAGATTCTAAATCCAAACAAACAAAGAGCGAAACTATTTCTTCCGCAAAAACAGCTAAATCGAAACAAAAGGTTTCGGTAACAAAAACCACAAAACCAAAAATCACGAAATATAAAGAAACTTCTGTATCTCAAAAAACAAACACAAAACAATCGGGAAAACATTCCTCTTTGGAAGTCAGGATGAGAGATGTGGAACAAAAATTAAGTTCCCAAAATGATCGGAATGAAAAACGATTTTTGGAAATCGAACGGCGCATCGATTCGTTAGAGAAAGCCTTAGCTAAGTAATCGTGTCGGATTACATTTCGATCTACCAGTCCATCCAAAATGAATGCAAAACAATGGCAAAGGGGACACCTCCTGTCATTATCGCTGTATCCAAAACAAAACCTTATGAAGTGATACGAGAGGCCTATTTACAAGGGATCCGTGAATTTGGAGAAAATTATATTCCGGAAGCGATTGAAAAATTCACAAAATTAAGAGAAGAATTCCCTGAGTCAATCGAGTCAGTCCATGTCCATCATATTGGCCCTGTGCAGTCGGGAACCTTACGTAAGTTATTTGGTATTTTCTCTTACACACATGGTGTGGGTTCTTTTTCCAGTTTAACAGAGTTATTGAAACGAGCTGAAAAAGAAAAAAAGACAATTCGTTATTTTTTGCAAACCAATCTGACTTCTGAAAATACGAAACATGGTTTTCCTCTGGAGACACTTCTTTTGAAAGGCGATGATTTGCTTACGTTTCAAAACGAGTATTGTATTTGGGAAGGATTTATGGGTATGGGGCCTTCTTCGGGAGACCTCGCCCAAACAAGAGATGTTTTTACAAAACTGGCGTCATTTCGAAACACCTACTTTCCCCATAAGCAACTTTCGATGGGGATGAGTGGGGATTATGAAATGGCTGTAGAACTTGGATCTAATTTTGTCAGGATTGGTTCCAAAATATTTGGAGAGAGGGATTATGGCACACACACCGTTTAAATCAGTGGGAATGGTAGGGCTTGGAAAAATGGGCGGGGCCATGGCAAAGGCACTTGTCTCCCAAGGCACGAAGGTATTTGCTTTTGATCCGAATTTGAAAGAAACATCCGTGGAAGGTGTCACGCTCGTTTCCACATTGGAAACCCTTGCGAGTGAAGCAGGCATCATCGTCATCGCAGTGAAACCAAATCTCGTCGAACCAGTACTCGCTGAATTTCAAAAACCAGCCATTTTTGTTTCCATTGCCGCAGGGATTTCCTATTCCCAACTTGTGGCCAAAACGCCACAAGGATCCACTTGCGTTCGGGTCATGCCCAATTTGCCACTTGTTGCCAACCGGGGAGCTATGGGTTACTTCTGTGAAGACCAAGCGGTTGCTCATGTGGAACGACTCTTCTATGGATTGGGGGATTCGTTTCGTGTCACAAAGGAATCACTTATGGATGCTGTGACAGGGCTTTCTGGCTCGGGACCTGCCTATGTCCTAACCTTTTTGCAAGCCATGGCGGAAGGAGGTTTGCAAGAGGGACTCAGTTACGAAGAATCGCTTGGCCTTGCCATGGAGACAATTGAGGGAACTCTTGTTTACTTTCGCCAATTGAGAAGAAAAGACCAAAATTTACACCCTATGGAAGTGCGAAATTGGGTTACATCTCCTGGAGGAACGACCATTCATGGTTTAGATGCTTTGGAGAGAGGCGGCTTTTCCACCGCAGTGCGAGATGCCATTCGACGGGCAACAGAGAGAAGTAAAGAATTAGGGAAAGGATGATAACGGTTGCGCGGACAGGATTCGAACCTGTGGCCTTTGGGTTATGAGCCCAACGAGCTACCAGCTGCTCCACCGCGCGGTATAAGACCATTGTTTTGAAGATTGCTTTATTGTCAACACAATGAAAGAAGAAACTTTCAAATCAGCAACTGCTCTTAAATTTATCGATTTCCGCCAAAATCTTACTTTACAGGCGTCCAATAAGGAGGATGATTCCTATCTTATATACAATTCTGGTGGTGCGTTTTGTCTTTTAAAGAAAACACTGATATCGTTTTTGAGCATTACGAAAAAAAAATCTACGATCAAAAACAACTACTAGAAATCTCTCGTGCACTTAATTCCACGTTAGACTATAAGTATCTGATTGATGCGATTCTTAACATCTGTTTGGCGCAGTTGCAGACTTTGCATGCAGCGATGTACTTAGAGCCAGAAATTGATTTGGGAATTTTCAAATTGGAGCCTCAATCCATCAAAGGATTTGAATTAAGCCCAGACGAACAAAATTACGAGATCAAAATCGATAGCCCTCTCATCCATTATTTTGAAGAAAAACCCAAAGCCATCACCATGGACCAAATCCTTCAGATGGAGGTCCTAAATCAAATTCCCGATATAGTGTACCTTCGCAAAATGGGAGCAGAGATCCTCGTTCCTCTCAATGCCAAAGGAAAGATAAATGGTTTACTCGTTTTGGGTGAGAAGATGACTTCTGAGGAATTTTTGGAAGATGAAAAAGAATTTATGACCACTCTTGCCAACCTGGCTGGGATTGCTGTGGACAATGCAAGGCTTTATGAACTTGCCACTGTCGACATGATGACAGGTCTTAAAATCCATCATTACTTCCAAACCAAATTGAAAGAGGAGATGGAGCGTTGCCGAAAGAAAGGTACAAAATTATCCCTTCTTTTTACCGACGTGGACAAATTCAAAAGCTTTAATGATACCTATGGTCATCAGGCAGGAGACGTGGTTCTTATTGAAGTGGCAAAACAACTCATCGGAAAAGCTCAGAGACATCATATCCCAGCGCGTTACGGTGGCGAAGAGTTTTGTCTTGTGATGCCAGGTGCCACAGAAGAAGAAGCCATTGCCAAAGGTGAGGAAATCCGAAAGGCGGTGGAAGCGATGGTCGTTAAAAATCCGAATGACGATTCTGATTTAAAAGTGACATTGTCTGTTGGTGTATCCAGCTTTCGACCCACAGACCGAAACAACAAGGATCTGATTGAACGTGCAGACAAGGCGCTCTACCAAGCAAAACATTCCGGTAGAAATCGCACAATTTGTTATAAAGATTAGGAAATTTGCCGATGGGTAGAGTATGGCAGAACCTGCATACCTACTCAAAGACTTTTCGCCTTCGGTTCCTTCCGATGTGTATGAATCCATTCGTAACCGAGCACTTGGGTTGTCTTCCTTCAATTTCCAACCTTACTCTTGTTTCATCGAATACAAAACAAAAGATGCCAATACGGGAATTGAATACAGAGATTGTACGGTAGACTATTCGCGATGCCCACATTCTCGTTGTATCAAAAAATTGGTTTAATCGTTTTTTTAGTAACTGTTGGGACGTGTTCACAAGTCTCAACAGTGAAAGTAATTCCAAAAACTTCTTCCTCTTCTTTTTCATTTCCAAGATCACTCCCTCCTCATACCAAAATACAAGTGTTAGATACTGGAATCTCTCTTCTCCTACTTGGATTCCAGAAAGGAGAGAAATCGTTTTCTTTTTTATGGGACACCGGCTCTGATATTAGCTTTTATGAAGCAGAGGAAGAGACATTCTCTTCTGAATTCCAAATCGGCGAAAAAAAAATCTCTTTGAGAAGGGGGGAAGGAATCTTACCCAAAGGAATCGAAGGGCTTCTTGGACTCGATACCTTTCGTGGTACTTGTGTTTTTTATGACCAAAGCGATTTGTATTGGTTTTCTGGTGATTCTCCCTTTTGTGTCCACCCTGATGCCTATCTTGGTACCCAATTGAAAATTCTTTCTACAAAACAAAAAGGACCTCACTCCTTTGTTTCCTTTGAATATCCAAAATCCATTCTATCATTTGCCCATTTGGATACAGGTGCTTCTCTTAGCATCTTACCAAAGGGAGACGGGGAAGAATACCTTGGGGAAAAACGGGTCTTTCGGCCTGGAAACAAGATTCTCTCTCTCGACCATTGGCAGGCGAAGGAACCTCTCGTCCTTTTTGCCAAATCTGGATTTCGTGAAGAATATCAGAACGTTCAGTTTCTTACAGGAATTTCACTTGAGAATTTCCATTTATCGGGGGACAAGGATAAGGAAGAGGTTTGGGTGATTGGGCTTGATGTGATTAGGACTCGTCCTTTGTTTTGGGATTTTTCCAGAAATCGCATCGGCATACTCCACCAAGAGAACTAAGGTGAAAGAAAAAGAAAAAATCATAGTGGCGATGAGTGGTGGGGTCGACAGTGCCGTGGCGGCGGGACTTCTCATGGAAGCAGGATACGATGTGATCGGTGTAAACCTTCGGACTTGGGAATACGAAGCCCCTGCTTGTGATACCACTAAAAAATCCTGTTGTTCTCCTGAAGACATTCGTGATGCACGGGATGTTGGTCTTTCCTTAAATATTCCTTTTTACGTCATTAAAATGGAAAAGGTTTTTGGAGAACGAGTCATCGATCGATTTATCAATGACTATAAAGATGGAAGAACGCCTAACCCATGTGTGGAATGTAACACCTTTGTGAAATTTGGTGCTCTATTTGAGCAGGCAAAAAAGTTAGGCATACAAAAAATTGCCACGGGTCATTATGCTCGCGTTATTGAAGTGAATGGACGTTATGCGATCCGTAATGCAGTCGACATGAAAAAAAACCAGGCATATTATTTGTACGGATTGTCCCAAGAAAATATCAAAAATACAGTATTCCCTTTAGGTGAGATGGACAAAGCTCAAGTTCGAGAAATTGCGAAACGGATGGGACTCCCTGTCGCAGAAAAACCAGAATCGCAAGAAATTTGTTTTATACCTGAAAATGATTATAGGTCTTTCTTAAAAAAGAAAGGCATCGAGTTCACACCTGGTTTTTTCAAATTGGCTTCTGGCCAAATCATTGGAAAACACCAAGGAAAAGAAGGTTTTACCATCGGCCAAAGAAAGGGTCTCGGCATTGCATGGAAAAATCCATTGTATGTTCTTTCCATTGAAGACGATGGAACTGTTATCTTAGGCGAAGAAGAAGAAACCGTTTCGGAGTCATTTGTTTTAGAAGAAATCACTTACCAAGGTTTAGCTCCACTGACGCTTGGCGAAACGATGGAAATGAAAGTGCAAATTCGATACAGAAGTGCACCTGTTCATTGTAAGGTGACGTCTCTTGGGCAAACCTGGAAGGTCGAATTTTTAGAAGATGTGAAAAGTGTCACTCCTGGACAATCGGCAACATTCTATCCAACGAATGGAGATTATTTGTTTGCAGGTGGTATCATTCAAAAGGGATCCATCACACGAAAAATCAAAACAAACGTTGAGGTGAACCGGGAGAGTGTTCCCATTTGAAATCAGTTGAAGGAAAAACAATCCTCATCATCGGAGGGGGATTGTTACAAGTTCCCATCATCCAAACGGCAAAAACCATGCGCCTTCATACGGTCGTTGCGGATATGAATCCAACTTCCATTGGATTTCAAATTGCAGATGAAACGATTCTCATGTCCACGAAGGATGTGGAAGGCATGGTGCGCGAAGCCAAAAAATTTGCGCAAAAAAATCCGATTCATGGTGTGATCACTGCAGGAACGGATGCGAGTATGACAGTGGCAGCAGTCGCGTCTGCATTGCAACTGCCAGGGATTCGGTTTGTGGATGCGGAAGCCGCTTCGAACAAAGTGAAGATGCGCCAAAGGTTAAAAGAATTTGGCTTACCGATTCCTCGTTTTGCACCTGTTTGGTCCTTGCAAGATGCAAAAGATGCATTGGATTCCTTAACCTTTCCTCTTGTAATGAAACCCGCTGATAATATGGGTGCAAGAGGTGTGATCAAGGTAACAAACAAGGATGACATTCCAGTTGCCTTTCGACATGCAAAACGGTTTTGTCCCACGGGAGAATTGATTTTAGAGGAATATATGGAAGGCCCCGAACTTTCCGTAGATGCATTGGCCTTCCAGGGACAAATCCGAATGACGGGGATTGCTGATCGGATCATAGAAAGAGAACCTTATTTTATTGAAGTAGGGCATAATATGCCTTCTGCGATGCCAAAAGACGTGTTAGACGAAGTGGAACGGGTCATGGCAGGTGGTATGAGGGCTCTTGGAATCCATTTGGGAGCTGGCAAAGGTGACATCAAAGTCACAAAAGAAGGCGTAAAAATTGGAGAGATCGCTGCAAGGTTATCTGGTGGTTTTATGTCTGCCTTTACCTATCCATTGTCTACGGGTGTGAATCTTAATCGTGCTGCTCTTCTCATTTCCCTTGGTGAAACTCCAGACAATCTCGAACCAGTCATAGGTCGCGTATCCATCGAACGGTCACTGCTTTCGAAACCTGGAAAACTCCTCTCCATTGGAGGAGTGGAAGAGATTAAAAAAATCGAAGGAGTTTCGGAAGTTTTTATCCAGTCAAAACCTGGCGATATCATTAAAGAACCAACAAATAACATTGATAAGTCGGGACATGTAATCATTGTTTCTGACACTCTGAAAGAAGCAGAAGCCGTTTTTGAAAAAGTAAAACAAACAATCAAATTTGAAGTGGATGAGCAATTTTCTATCACTGAGAAAGAAATTGGTGACCAAGCTCGCATTCGATTTGGAAAAGATATATGTTGGGTGTGTAAGGTCTGTGATGGGAACAATTGTGCCTCAGGCATTCCTGGTATGGGTGGAGTGGGTCTTATGGAAACATTCAAAGACAACCATGATGCCCTAAGTGAATACAAAATTGTGCCAGGGTACATTCGAGAACATGTAAGTCCAAATATCCAATCAAAGTTTTTAGGCTATGACTTAACGACGCCGATTATGGCAGCACCAATGACTGGTGTTGGAACCAATATGAACTTTGTGATGACTGATGCTGACTATGCACAAGTTGTGACACGTTCTTTTTCTCAATACGGTAGTCTTGCTTGGCTTGGGGATGGTGCCTCGCCAGAAAAATACAAAATCATGTTAGATGCTTTGAAAAAAGTATCAGGTAAGGGAATTCTCATTTGTAAACCAAGAGAAGACGAATCCCTTCTATTGGAGCGATTTTTACAAGCGGAGGCGGACGGAGTGTTCGCCATTGGAATGGACATAGATGCCGTAAATTTTAAAACCATGGTGCAAAAGAATCTTTCCAGTGTGACTCGACCACTCGAGAAGTTAATTCGTCTGAAGGAAAAAACAAAACTCCCCTTTATCTTAAAAGGGATTATGAACCCAGAGGATGCAAAATTGGCTTTGGAAGGTGGATTTTCTGCCATCGTTGTTTCCAATCATGGTGGTCGGGTTCTCGATGGAATGCCTGGAACCGCAAGAGTACTTCCCAAAATTGCCGAAGCAGTCAAAGGGAAACTTCCCATCCTTGTCGATGGTGGTGTGCGATCGGGTATGGATGTTTTTAAGATGATCGCTCTTGGTGCGGATGCGGTTCTCGTTGGTCGGCCAGTAGCGATTTCACTTGTGGGTGGGGAAGATGCTGGTATTCGATTTCTGTTACAAAAATATTCAGAAGAACTAAAACAGTCCATGAGCGTGACAGGTGCCAAAACTTTGGTAGACATTAAGCGGTCTATGTTACTTCATAAACTACACGGTTGAGTATGGATAAAGAAATAAAAGATCCAGAAGGTATTTTAAAGGTCATCACAGCCTTGTTTGGAAAATTACCTGCTTATATCGTAAATGCTGAAAAAGAATTTCCTGTCAAAATCATTGCCCTAAAAAACAAAGCACTGATTATCAATACAAACCTGAAATTTGCAAATAGGGATCGTATTCTAACAGTTGTTCACAATGGTAGTAAGTTTTTAGCACACTTTCTACTTGCAGGAGGTGATGGTAATGGAATCGAAATTCTAACTCCCGTTAAAATTCAAATCACCGCAGCATCCCGACAAGGAGCTAGGGTCGAAGCAAGTCAGATTCAAACAGGAATGGTCGTCACAAACATCATCAACGTGAATGATGTGTCAAAAGCAATCGGTTTTGATGATAAAAAAGTCGATGCAATTTTACTTGCGTATCGTACTAAACTCAGTAAGGCATTTCCACTTTCTTCGATCTTTTTTGCAGGAAGAATGGATAACCGTCTTCGTTTGATGCATCACTATGATAAAGACATCTTTATCATAGATCGAAAAGAAAAAGCAACTGCCTCCCCGGATTTTTTTCCTTTTGATGAATACCTACGCATTTTTGAAAATTCTAAAATTCCAGACCAATATACTTCCGAAATTTGTATTCCTATTAAATACAAAGGGTATGTGCATTTAGGATACGTACAAGTGTTATCAGAGAAACCACTTGATTTTGAAGTCTATCGACAGATTCAAACGTTTGCCAATGCAGTCAGTCGTGACATCATAAGTACTGGTGTCTTCCAAGAATCAAGGGACGTTTGTCAAGTAATGGATTTAAGTATGGGTGGGATTAGTTTTATCCATGCACCCTCGCGTTCCTTTTCACGTTCGGTGACTTTAAACGGAACCATATTATTTGATCTGAATTTAGAAACTGGAAAAAAAGTCACCATTCGCGGTATCATCAAGAACATTCGTAACCAAGAAACTAACTTTCGAGTTGGATGTCAGTTCTACAACTTAACAGAAAGAGACACAGAGACATTAGAAGAGTTTTTGAATGTTGGAAAGGAAGAAGAAACGAAAGAGGATCAAACTAGTTCGGATGAAGGGACAAGTCCCAATACGGAAACTGAAGAAGATGGGCACGAATCCTCAAATGAAATGGAAGAGAATACCACACATAGTTCTAAGTTCGAAGAAACTCCGACAGAGGATCCATTTGCCAATCACATGGATGATCCATTTTCCGATACACCTAAAGAACCAAGTTAAATGACATCATATCAATCGGTCATACGTCCACCTTTTGTAGGAAAGACGGTGATCACCTTCCTTTCAGAGAAGTTTCCCTACCATTCACGAGAGGAGTGGGAATTTTTGATTCAGGAAGGTCGAATCAAAGTTCAAGGGAATGTTGCAAAGGCCGAAGAACTTTTGTTTGACGGATTTCGATTGGAATACAGTCCGATACCTGGAAGAATCTTAGAACCAGATGTGGATGAAAATTATTCCATACTTCACGAAACAGAAGAGTTTTTGTTTGTAGACAAACCAGGAAATCTTCCGATGCACCCTGCTGGACGTTATCGAACCAAAACACTCTTAAGTCTTTTGGAAACACATTACACAAAAATTATACCAGTCCACAGGCTTGATCGAGAAACCTCGGGGATAGTTATCTTTGCAAAGTCAGAAGAAAGTCGAAAGTGGCTCCAAAGAAAATTTGAATCTAGAGAAGTTTACAAAGAATACTTCGCCATAGTGCTCGGGAAGTTTACAAAAGAAGAAACTTTAGAAGGTTTCATCGGAAAAGATAAAACTTCCGAAATCCGAAAGAAAATGATATTTTCTGCTGAACCTTTTCCTGGGGCAAAATCTTGTCAGACTCAATTCCTTCCTGTGCAATATTTGGAAAAAGAAGATTTGAGTCTTGTCCTTGTTCGCCCTATCACGGGAAGAATTCACCAAATTCGTGCTAGTTTATTGTACTTAGGGTATCCAATTGTTGGAGATAAGATGTATGGGAAGAGGGAATCCATTTTTTTAGACTTTGTTAATTTTGGTATGACGGATTCTTTGAAAGCAGAACTCAAGTTTGATCGGCAGTTATTACATGCATATAGCATTCGTTATGTTGATGATAGAGTGGGGCAAACAGTCCATATTCATTCTTCACCAATAAAAGAAATGTTAGCTTACTTCCCAGATTGGAAAAACTATGTCCCATAGATTTTAATAAAAATCCACCGTAAGAATCGCCAATCCTCCGATCTTTCTAGAAAGAAAGAGGAGGCTTTTGCAAAGGATGGCAGGAGCAGGCAGACTACTAAAGGATTCTGATAAAATTATATTTGGTGAATTTTGGACCGCAAAACAAAGACAGGGACATCCCATTCACCATACGGTCAGTTATAGAGCATCATTCAAACCAGAGCTTCCTTCTTTTTTTATGAAGGAATTCTTAAAAAAGAAAAATCGATTGGTATACGATCCGTTTGGAGGTCGAGGAACCACTGCGATCCAAGCAAATATTGAAGGTCATGCGGCCATACACAATGACATTCATCCGCTTTCGATATTTCTTGCAAGCGCGAGGCAATACGTTCCAAAATTATCCGATTTAGAGAAGAAATTAAATTCTTTAGATTTGGATCAGGAAGTGGATACAGATCCATTTGATGTAAACTTACTTCCTTTTTTTCATCCGAGAACCTTAAAGGAAATCAAAAACCTAAAAAAATATATGGCGATTGATGATTCTGTTGAGATGAAGTTTATTTCTCTAATCGCCTTGTCTAGGTTACATGGCCATAGCACTGGTTTTTTCTCCGTTTATACGTTCCCGCAAGTTTCGATTCCTCCCGAAGCGCAGGCAAAAAACAATATCAAACGAGGTTTGGCACCAGAGTATCGACCCATCAAACCTAGAATTTTACAAAAGATGAAACGTGACTTGGCGATGCCCATCCCTCCGTTTTATCACGAATTTTCGAAGAACAATTTGTATTCCTTAAATTCTGCCAATTCGGTTCCCAATGTAGAATCTGAGTCAGTGGATCTGATAGTGACTTCGCCACCTTTTTTGGATAAGGTGGATTATGAAGGGGACAATTGGTTACGCCACTGGTTTTTAGACATTCAAAAATCGAAGGACAGAAAACTGAGTATTTTCAGCAATTTAAATGATTGGAATGAATTCATTCGATCAACGCTACAAGAATCAGCTCGTGTGCTGAAAAAAGGTGCCTATATGGTGATGGAAGTAGGCGAAGTCAAAAAAGGAAATTCGATTTTATACTTGGATGAAGATGTCGTGCGGATGGCGGAAGGGACAGGTCTTGTCTGGAGCAAAACCTATGTGCACACACAAAGTTTTACAAAACTTTCTAATTGTTGGCAAGTTTCCAATAACGAAAAAGGCACAAATTCAAATCGATGTGTCGTACTTCGTAAGGTTCAGTAAGTCTAAAGAATATGAAATCAAATCTGTTTTCTTATGTTTTGGTATTTGCGGTTTCTTTGGCGGTTTTTAGTTGTAACGAATCCAAAGAAGTGCAAGCTTTGGAACCGTTAGAGTCTCACCCAATTGAAGTGACAATCAAAGAGAAAGGTGCTGGTTCCTATGAAATGGAATTGTATTTACCAAAAGATTTTGGTTTCCAAATGGAAGCACCACATCGGATTTTTTTGTCAGGAAGTGAAGGATTGAAGGTGACGAGCGCCAATTTAAAGTTAAATGGACCAACTCATCCCAAAAAACCTGAATACTTTGAATACGTAAAACCCTTAACCTTTCAAGTGGAAGGAAAAGGGAAATTGCTAATGGAAGGAAAATTATTCTATTGTAACTTTCTAAAGAATATCTGTATCCCAGCAAAAGTATCTAAATCGTTTTCGATTTAGATGTTACGTTTATTCTAGATCTTTTGTCACCAGGCGTTTTAAGCTGGGTTTTTGGATTTGGTAGAGAAAAAAATACCTTCCTCCAACGGATACGTTTTTGTTAACGATCTTTCCTTCTTTCGAAATTTCTCTCAGTTCCTTTCTTCCTTTCTCTGACAAATTCGGTATTGTATACGTTTTTAATAGATTGAGAGATTTTTGTTCGGCTATGCTTTTTGCCTCTTCTTCTCTTTCTTTTTCTGTCGGAAGAACACTTGAGATTGCTACTTGGAAGAGGCTGTCGGTGATAAACCCTTCTTTTGCTTTGGTGAATTCAATGATGAGAGGTAATTCTTCAGGTTTGGTTTCAATTGTTTCCTTAACCTCAGTTGTTGTTTCTTTCGTTTCTTTTTTTTCTGTTGTTTTACATTGAAACTGAAAACAAAAAATCAAAATTGATAGCAATGCAAATGTTAGGTGTTGTTTCATCTATTGTGTCCTAGGTTCCGAGATCGGTGTTTTCTCCACACGTTCCATTAATTTAGGTTGAATATTCCGAAATAAGAAAGCACATTTTGTTGGGTCTGAATAATCTTCTTTGTAGAGTAACAAATTGTCGAAAAACCAAGCAAAATTATGTAAGTTTTCTCGGTCAGTTTCTTTTCTGTTTTGGGGATTCCCCCTAACTTCGTCTAGGTTCTCCTTAGTTGCATTCGATGACGAGGGAGACTGTGGGCTCGGTGTAAGATTTGGTTGGGTTTGAGTCGGTGCTATCTGTGCACCAGCTGTCGGTGTGGCTCCCACTCCTTGCGTGAGGGAAGGTGCATTGTTCAACAGTCTTGTTTGGCGGTCTTTTCCTTCCAAAGAATTGGAATAAGACTCGATCCCTTCCCCAAATCTATGCTTTTGTCGTTGGATCTTCACTAAGTAAGGTAAACTCAGAGTTTCCCTTTCGAGGAAGGCTCTTTTTTTGCAATCCTCCCGTCTCTCTTTGCCGGGGATTTCGCGATAGGTAACTGGGATCTCTACTTTGACTTGAAAGAACTCACGAGAGATAAACCCTTCATCGGATTCATTTTGTAGAACACGTTCCACATAATGGGGATCTGCTATGGTAAACAGGCGGCAGGAACAAAAGAGACTTAAAATTAGAAGTTTACGAACCATTTCCAACTTCAAGACTAGTAGATGATGTCGAAATTACGAATCTTTTTCCTTTGTTTCTCTCTACAATTTTTACCCCTGTTTTCAGAAGATGCTTTTTTTGGAACATCGGAAACTCAATTCCGAGAAAAGATCAAAACCATTCAGTTGGAAAACGGACTGAAGGTTGTGATGATGAAACGTGGAACCTCTCCCACTGTCGCACTGTACATTAAGTTTTTAGTAGGTGCAGTGGATGAAACTCCGGAAGAAGCAGGAACTGCTCATCTTCTAGAGCATATGTTGTTCAAAGGAACAAAAACTGTTGGGACTGTTGACTATCAAAAAGAAGAAAAATACCAAACACAAATTGAAGTTTGGGGTACTGAACTCGATAACTTACAATTGCAAAAAAGAGATTTGATCACACGAGGGGAACTGGTTCCGAAACAACTGGAATCAGAGATCGAAACACTCAATCGTAGATTGAAAAATCTCATTCAATTACAAGATGAGCTCATCGTAAAAAATGAAGATTCTTATATTTACGAACAAAATGGAGAAGTTGGTTTTAATGCGTATACTTCGCAAGATGTCACCAATTACCAAATCCAACTTCCAAACAATAGAATCGAAGTTTGGGCCAAAATCGAATCTGACAGACTAAAAAATCCAATCTTGAGAGAATACTATACAGAAAGAGATGTGGTCATTGAAGAAAGGCGGATGAGAACAGACGATAGTGGAGCAGGTGTTTTGCGAGAGAAGTTTTTTTCCTTAGCATTTGAAAATCATCCCTATCGAAAACCAGTGATTGGATATTCCACAGGTCTTCCATTTTTGAAAATTGACGAAACAAAAGCATTTTTTAAAAAACATTATACGCCAGATCGGATGGTGATCTCCATTGTGGGTCAGTTTGATATGGAGGAAACCGAATCCATCATACGAAAGTATTTTTCCGATTTAAAACCAGGAAAACCTCGTTCGGAATACAAGGTGGAAGAAAAGTCATTCCCTGGCGAAAAACGATTTAAGGTCAAACATCCATCTAGCAATCAGATGATGATGGGATGGTTAAAACCTCCTTATCCGCACAAAGACAATTCAAGTTTTGATGTTTTATCCTCAATTCTAACATCTGGCACCGGTTCCAGACTTTACAAACGATTGGTCTTGGAAGAAAAACTTGTTTTAAGCATTGGTGCTGCAAATGGGTATCCAGGCGAACGATACCAAAACTATTTTGTATTTTTCATCAAACCTAATGAAGGTGTGAGCTCTGAAAAAATAGAGGCGATCATTTGGGAAGAGTTAAATCGAATCCAAAAAAATGGAATTCCAAAAGAAGAATTAGAAAAGGTAAAAAATCAAATGGTATCTGATTTCATAAAAACTTTGGATGAAAATGGAACCATTGCTGATTTACTTAGTTATTATCAGCTGTTATATGGAGATTGGGCTGGTTTGTTCAAACAATACCAAGCCATCATGAATACCACCAGTGGAGACATCCAATCATTAGTTCCTAAATACCTCACAAATGATCAAGTTGTGATTGGTGTATTAGAAGACGTGAGGAAAAAATAAATATGAAACGTTCGATTATTTTACTTCTAGTGTTTGTAGCACCTGTCTTTTCTCGGGAGATGGGAGAGTTTGTCAAAGACATAGTGATCAAACCTCTAGAGTTTGAAGTTCCAGCCATCACTTCCCAAACAAATGTGTCTGGCGTAGAAGTGTTCTCTTTGAAAAATGCAGAATTTCCTATTGTATATGCAGAGATTCTGATCTATCATGGTAAAAAACACTTAGGCAAAAGACCGACTGAAATCGCTCGTTTACTTGAAGATACTTGGGAATTGTCAGGTTCAACCGCCTATCCAAAAGAAAAGTTTTTAGAAACCTTAGAGTTTTACGGCGCCTCATTTTCTGTTTCGGTGGATTATGAAAAGACTACCATCAGTCTTTCCTATCTTAAAAAAACTGAGTCCATTGTTTTACCAGTGATTCAGTCTTTTTTCCAAAATCCTAATTTGGATGATGGGTTGCTAATGGTCACAAAAGGCAAGTTAGTGGAAGAAATCAATCGTAGGAATGACAATCCTTCTGCTTTAGGTTCAAGAAAAGCAAAAGAATCTATGTTTCGTGGGACTATTGCCGGGACTTCCATGAAAAAGGAAAATTTGGAAACAATTCAAAAGCAGGACTTGCTTACATTCCAAAAAGAAATTTTAAATGAATCCAAAAGAAGATTACTGATCACAGGGGACTTCAATTTACAATCCTGGGACAGTTTTTTTTCAAAAACAGCCAAAATAGAAAAAACAACTGAAGAATTAATCACCCCAGATCTTTTGAGTGCCAATGTAACCAAGGAAGGAAAAGAGATTCGCCTTGTCACAAAAGATGTAAACCAAACCTTTATTTCAATGATGGGAGTTTTGCCAGCTCACAACCATCCTGATTTTTATGCGATTCAAGTTTTGAATTATATCATTGGTGCGGGAGGATTTAACTCGTATTATATGAGAGAGATTCGAAACAATCGTGGCCTTGCTTATTCTGCAGGAAGTAATACAGATTTCCAAGAAAATTATGGAACAATTCAATTTTATGCCATGACCAAATCGGAATCGGCAAAAGAAGTACTGTCCCTTATGAAAGAACTCATCCAACCAAAACTTATCAATGCATTGACTGAGGAAGAGTTGGCTCGTGCCAAAAATGCAATTATTAGCCAATTTGTGTTTCAGTTTGCCGATGACAAACGAACCCTTGCAAGTGAAGTGAGACGTCGTGACCACCGTATGCCGGAAGGTTATCTGCAGAATTTTCGAAAAGAAATTGATAAGATCACACTTCTTGACTTGAGACGTGTTGGAAACTTGTATTTTCAATCGGAGAAAATGATCACCACCATCGTTGGTCCTAAAAACCTAACAAGTCAATTCGGTAGTTCTGTAAAACAAATCCAACCAGAAGATTGATGTTAACAGCAAGTTTCGAATACAAAGGAACCAAATTTGAGGGTATATCAGAAGGTGGAATTCGAACCTCCATCATCTGTCCTTCTCTTGATTTTATGTTTGATTTTGGATTTATCAATCCTGATAAAATTCACATTGGGAAAATTCTACTGACACATGCACACTTAGACCATTCTTGTGGGATCCCATATTATGTGTCGCAAAGAAGTTTAAGAAAACTACCTATTCCAAAAATATACGTACCAAAAGCTCTTGAGCCAAAACTCTCTCAAATTCTAAAACTCTATTCCGAAATTGAAGAATTTGATTATGAGTGTGAATTGATTGGACTTGAGTATGGAGATAGAGTGGAACTAAAGCCAGGTTATTATTTCAAACCATTACAAAGTTTCCATAGAGTTCCTTCTCAAGGATATACGGTTTACGAAACCAAACGGAAATTAAAGAAAGAATTTACAAATCTCCATTCAGATGAAATTCGAAAATCCAAAGAAAAAGGTGTAGATCCAACAGAAGAAGTAGCAACTCCGCTCGTATCATTTTCTGGCGACTCCAAAATTGAATATGTTTTGGAGAATGAAGATGTGCGAAAAAGTAAGGTTCTTTTTATGGAATGCACTTATTATTGTGATAAACGTGATGTGAGTCGTGCCAGGGAATGGGGGCATACTCACTTTGATGAAATCGTAGAACATGCATCCTCTTTTGAAAATGAGGCGATCGTACTCATACATCCCTCAAAACGATACAGCTACCGTGAGTTAAACGATTTACTCCGAAAAAAAGTCCCGAGTATCTTAAAAGATCGAATCAGCTTATTTTTGCCACCAAAACATGAAACCAAGACCTAGCATTTATATAGAAGGCTTAGAGCCTTTTATCGATTCCGATTTGGTATACAAACCAAATCCAATTTTTTCGGAGATGGAATCTTACGCCAAAATCAAAAACATTCCCATTGTCACTGCCGCAACTGGTGCGGTATTATCACAACTTGTTCGGTTTCTTTCCCCCAAACGGATTTTGGAATTGGGTACGGGAATTGGCTATTCTACACTTTGGATGGTAAATGGATTTAAGTCGGCACGGATTGTGACTGTCGATCGACATGAAGAACAAGCCAAAGCTCTAGATGAATATGCAAAAAAAATGGGACTCGAAAGCCAAATGGATGTTACTCGAGTGACTGCATCGGTTCTGGAGTATTTAGGGGATGAAAGTCTTTGGTTGGATGTTGACTTATTCTTTATTGACTGTGATAAAATTACCTATCCCACCATCTTTCGCACTTTGTGGCCCAAGGCAAAAAAGGGTGCTAGTTTTGTTTTTGATAATGTCCTGTGGCATGGTCGAGTGTTAAACCCTGATCCGAAAAAACCATCGGATATGGCCGTAATGGAACTTTGGAATGAGGTGAAATCCCAAGTTTCTGAATACACCTTATATCCTGTGGGTGATGGTTTACTCTTTTTTCAAAAGTAGAAAAAATAGTAGTCAAACTTCGTTCTTTTGTTGTATTCTGCTCCTTGGTTTAAGGAGAAACGTTTCGTGTTTAAAAAAAGTTTTTTGATACTTTGCATTTGTTGTTTTGGTCTTTCGATTTCCGCACAAGAATCGGGTGCACCCGAAAAAGGAAAGGAATCCTTTGAGGAATTGGACAAACTAGACCAAGGAACCAATTTAGAACGAAAACAATACAAGAACATTTCGGAAAACAACAAAGACCGTGTCATCAATTCTATCAAGTTGTTAACGATTGTTACGGCAAATTTTGGAGAGGAAGTACCGGATTCCAAATCGGCACTGGAAAAAATCAAAAAAGACTACCAAGTTGTCTTGCGTTACTATTACCGAAGAGCATACATTGCTTCCGGTAAAGCGATGGTCGCACTTGAAAAAGATATCAATACCCTCCTTGGAAAGTTTGCCAAAAATTACGATACCAAAACCCAAAACTTACTTGCAGAGTGTGCAGATACGATCACTGGCCAAGAACAAGCTCAACTTGTTGACACATCAACGGAAGGAGCAAAACCAGTGGTTCCGTATCGCGAAATTGCGGAAGCACAACAAAAATTACGAATTGCCTATGGTCAGTTGGGACTTGCCACTGATATGGTACGTGATGATCGTTACTATGATGCCATCGTACATTACCGAATCGCAAAAGACTATGGTATCAAGATCCTAAGTGATTTTAAAGAACAAGAAGCAGACAAAAAAGTCATCACAGATAAATACGCTAAAGATCTGGTTGATAACAAAAATCAAATCATGAGCCAAAACGCAAAATAACAGAAAGAAACTTTTCTTTTCTCCGCTCGGCTAGGAGCGGAGAATGGCACAAGCGTGTCAAAGAGTCATTCCTTCTTTTCCAAAAAAACTTTTTTCACTTCCGTCCTTTGTTTCATTTGGATTCCGATCTCCTTGTATTCGGAACCAAACTTTCGAATTGTGATCGATCCAGGGCATGGCGGTGTTGCGAAGGATCCAAAATCAATTCACGGTGACAAATACGATAGTGTAACGCAAACCTATTTAGAAACATACAAACAAGGGACAGAACATGGAAGTGTCACCGAAAGAAAAGTAGTTCTAGACCTTGCCAAAGAAGTACATCGCATTCTCAAGTTAACAGAAACAGAAGCGGGTTGGAAAGAGTTTGAAGGTTATCTAAAACTATTTTCAAAAAAAAACGAATTCACTCGAGTGAAATTCACAAGCCACCTAACAAGAGAATCATCATTTGATGACGATGTTAGTTCTGACGATCCTAATGCTCCCTATCGACTCTACGACTTTCCAGATCCAAAAACAAGTGTGAGAAAAAAAGGTCGGCTCTCCAAAATCAATGAACAAAGACCCCATTTAGTTTTATCCCTCCATTTAAACCCAGCAAGTAAGGGCCAAAAGGGTGGAATGGCGGCGGTTCTCACACCTGGTTATAAAACCTTCTCTCTATTAAAGAAAATTTCAGAAAAAGAAAAATCTCCCAATTCTTTTATAAAAAGTGCCTGGTCAGATTGGCTCGTGTTTCAATCTGGCTGGAGTAAGTTGGAGAATGCTACTGCTGACACTTGGATTTATCTCCACGGATATTGGTCCAAAAAAAATGGGAAAGAGACGGATCTTTCTAAGTTTGAAGGATATCGCCAAAATATGATTAGTTGGAGATATGCAGACGATCCCAATTGGGAAAAAAAGATAGGGAATAAAGGACCTTATGCAAAGTCTCATGAAGACTTCGTTCCTTCAGGAAAGTTTTGGGAACGGGAGATGGGAAAAAAAGAAGAATGGAGAAGGGAAGGAGGGAAAGAAGGTTTTGGTGGGGATAACCATTATGTGACTAAGGAACTCATGCGTTTTGTTCAATATGGACTACCGATCCAACTCAAAGAAAAAAATTCTGCCTACCCAGAACTGGGTCCAATTCAAAAACCATACATTTCTACCTATAGTTTGCCTACATATACAAATGCACTTTGTGCTTTTATTGAAATTGGTTACGTGAATCGGAGTCGTGATATCAAGTATTTAACACAAAATAAAAAGGAAACTGCCATTTCCTTAGCCGTTGGAATTTATTCCT
Source organism: Leptospira sp. WS60.C2 (assembly GCF_040833955.1). Taxonomy (NCBI): domain Bacteria; kingdom Pseudomonadati; phylum Spirochaetota; class Leptospiria; order Leptospirales; family Leptospiraceae; genus Leptospira; species Leptospira milleri. The sequence goes on from NZ_CP162133.1 coordinate 1,326,092, forward strand.
TATTTGTTGGTCTTGAAGTGAAAAAAAATCCAAACCTTCCATACAACCCCAAGGGGAAAAAGGTGAATTGGGAACGTTACGAAAATTATTTTGATGAAGTGATTGAATCCAAACCATGAAACCAAAAAAAGAAACATCTAAAGTTTTATTTCATCCTTACTTTCCTTCTTTCATTGAACTCTATCAAAAATCGCTTGTTTCTCGTTATTCAAAAGAGAATTTACAATCCTATCCAGAGTTTCATACGATTTCAGAAAAAACCATTTTAGAACTCCTTTCATTTTTTTTAGAATACTTATATCCATCCTATGAAAATAGAAAAAAATTGGATGCCGCCTTTGATGCGTTATCTGGTTTTGTAAACCATCCTACCAAGATTTGGGGAATTCTGGGTAATTTAGCGATGTCCATTTTTCGGTTTGGAAAACACTTCCCAATGGCTCTAAAAGCAGGTGTATCTGCTTTACATTCCTATGTGACAGCTCATTCTTTTGAAGAAGATTTGGTGTTTGCACTCGATGCACAAAAGAATCCAAAAGAGTTTTTAGAATCTGAATTTGCGATGGAAAAACTCATATCTTTTGTGGAAAAAGAAAAAGCAGATGCCTTTCGAAACGATGTGTGTGCCCTATTTTCGATTTTTTCAGATAAAGAACTAGTGCGAAAGATCATTTTGATTATGGAAGATATCCTCCAGAAGATGGAATCGAAACCAATGATTTATACCGAAAGCGATAAAAATGGAATTTTGTTAGGAGTTGCTATTCTGAAAGAGGGAAGGAAGATCTTTGACTTATTGACAAAGGAAGCGATGAACCTCGTCTTACAAGCGATTGATACAATCGAAAACGATTATTATCAAAAAGCTTGTGAGAGGTTTCGAAAGAACTGACTTGTGGTACCGATGGCCGGAATCGAACCGGCATGATGTTACCATCGGTGGATTTTGAATCCACTGCGTCTACCAATTCCACCACATCGGCATAATCAGTCTTCTGCTTCGATATATTTACCTTTTCCGCGGGCCACTATTTTGCCGATCTCATTTTCAATTTCAGCACGGTTTTCGATGATTTTTTTATTCTTTTTCACAAACCATCCGCGTAAGTGGAGAGGTTCATTGACCTTGGCAGGTTGTAGGAAACGAATGGTAAGTTCCCCTGTTGTGGTTTCGAAATTCATCGCTTCATTGATCTTGACCATGATCTCATCTAGGATTGTTGAAATGATCCCTGGGTGGATTTGATCTGGTAAACCCTGGTATTTTTCGGGGCAGGTGTAATCACCGAAGGCAGTTTTTGTGTCTTCGTCGAATGTGATTTTTAACTGCAACCCGTCTGCATTGTCCGGAGAGGAGGCAAAGCTGAGATTTTTTTTCGCAACGGATTTCATGCCACCATAGAATGCAAGAAATTCTCTTGTGTCAAGCAGAAAAAGAACTTGCAGTCAGTTTGGCTTGAAAAGCCTCGTAAAAAGCTTTTGAAATGGAATATTCTTTGGATATTTCTTAAGTTACACCTCCCTAAACCTCGAAAATATAGAGTAGAACCCTTATATGCTTACCACCCTAATGATGTTACTTGGTCTCTCTGGTGCCGGTGCCGATCTCGATGAGATTGCCCGGGGCGAAGGCCGTGGTAGGTCCGAAGAGAATTTAAGTCCAAGGCAAAAACGAAGGCTCAAACAAAAGCAAGGTGATGATGCAGAACCTGCACCTTCCAAACGAGGCGGGAGTCGAGGCAGTCGGGAACCAAATTCCAAAAAAGGGAGAGGGGAAGAATTTGGTTTCCAGACAGATTCCAAAAGTTCCAAAGGAAAACAAAAATCATTTTCTGAAAAATTAGATGAACTTCCAGATCTAGATGAGGATACCGACGAACCAATTTTAGGTGGTAGTGAGACAGAAAAACCATCCAGATTGAATCGAAACAAAGCTAAACCGCCAAAGGATTTGAGTGAACTTCCATTAGGCGAATTTGGAGAAGAAGAGCCATCCTCTGAGCCAAGTTCGCAAAGACCACGACGAGAAAGTCCTGAGATCAGTTTTTCTGCTGATGATATCATCTCTAAGAATTCAAAGTATAGCTTTCACCGAAGACCACTCCTGAACGCAGAAGCACTTGTAGAAGCAGAACAAGTAGAAGAAGCCATTGAAATTTTTGAGAGAACTGGCAATCGAATTCCTGATCCAGCTATCAAAGAAAAAATCAAAAAGAACATTCAGGATTTAGAAGAGTTTTTAGAAGACAATCCACCAGCAAATACCCCTGATTTAGGAAAAGATGGAACATCTAAGGACAAAGATGCTCCGAAAAAACCAAAAGCATCAGGAAGTGCAGAGAAAAAAGAAAAATCACTAAGCGATTTAGTGGAGGCTTTAAAAGAAGTATCTGAATTGTTTGCTGAATCGATTGCGCGTGCCATCCAATATGCACAAAATACTTCTCCACCTAATTTTCCAAGCCAACCCAAGGAACCAGGTTTTCCTCCCCCTCAAAACTTAGGAGATTTTCCACCTTCACCTCTTCCTAGGGAAAAACGAGAGTTTGACCCAAACTCAGGTCCACAAATCAACCAAACTGTGGAAGGTGGAAATCAATTGGTGCATCCGATTGTATACCAATTTTTGCAAGGAAGTTCGCAAGCAGCAAGTGTTGATCCAAAACTCAATCAAAACCAAGACCAGCTCCTACAATCGTTAAACCAAGGTTTGACGGCAGGTGGATTAACACCATCTGCACCTGGAATTCCCATCGCCCCAGCTGGTTCGGGGATTGTTGGACCATTTTTTGTTCCACCCGAAAGCAAACAAAAAACGGAAGAAGCAAAACCATTCGACTTAGAGGAGTTAGCTGAGCAGATCGCAAAAAAAGATGTCTCTGAGTTAGATTTACCAGAAGACACCTTTTTTTCCAATGATTGGAAACAGTTCAAAGACCTACCTCTCGTAGACAGAAGATCCGGTGAGGAAAGGCGTAAGAATCCAGATAGAAGATCCAACTTAGCTGGCAGAAAGGATAGACGTTCTGGAGTTGATCGAAGAAAACGCGATCGATTTAAAGAACGAGAAGAGTTTTTAAAAAACCAAGCACTTCGCAAATTAGAAACAAAAGCAAAAGAACTGGAACAAAGAGGGGATGAGGCTTCCCTCAACGATCTATTAAAACCATTTTTCCCAGAACAACCAAATCTCAAACTTCCAGAAGCTTGGGACTTAGAGCCGATTGGACTTCCTGATCCAAATGACCTTCGCCGCGACGAAAAAGAACCTCTTCTCCATCCCGATGAGAAAAAACCTTTCGAGGATCCGAACTGGTTTCAGGAAACAACAGATGCGTTACGAAAAGAATTAGAACTTCCAGATCCCGTCGATCCGCAAACTGACGAACTCATTTCTTCCAAGGTGGAACTGCCTGAAGCAGTCGATCCTAATAAACATAAGACGGAAACCATCATTGAAACGGATCTTCCCATTCAGGTAGAGCTAACGAATCGGCCACTGGTTGCGGATGATATTAAGATTGGTTTGCCAGATGCAGATGAAGTCTTTCGAGATCGAAAGCGAAAAGAGGAGGAAGGAGAAAAGGAAGGACCATCGTTTGATGATGTGGATGGACCTGAGATCGAAATCGTCGATGGGGATTTGGGGGAGATCGCAGAAGAAGAATCTCCGATGCCTCTCGAAGAAATGGCCGAAAAAGCCACTGAGGATGAACCTGAAAAAATCATCCATGGGGTTTTGGAATTAAAGCCTCCAGAAGCAGATGATGCCCCCTTTCTCACTCTAACATATGATTTTGGAAAAATCCCACATGCATTCCGATTATCAAAGAATTATTCTATTATGGAATATTCGTATTATAAATACAAACCGATGCTCATGAAAGCACAAGAGTTTGCTCGTCGCAAGATGTTAAAAAATGCACTCAATTATTACCGCGTGATCAAATCTCAAAATATCCCACCTGAACTTCGTAAGATGATCAACCGCAACATTCGAGATATCACAGAATTTATGGAAAAGTTTCTTATGGCAAAGGGAAACTAAAAAACAGAACTCTTTCGTAAGAAGAGAAGACCAAAACAAATCTTTCTAACAAAAACTTGACATGGTTATGATTGTATAAGTCCAATACAAGAGACGACGAGGTACACTCCGATGAGATTGGTTAGACCAAGTAGGTAAGCAAAACTTTTAAATTCCACCTCTCCAAACAAAAGGAGAAGGCATGCTTACCTATTTCCCTTTGGAAATCCAAGGAGCGTGCCCTATGTGCCAATCATTTACCATTCAAAATGTTTTTTATCGTTACCCGTCTCAAATCGAGCCAGTCTTTCATGCCATCAACTTGCATTTCTCTCCTGGATGGACTGGAATTGTTGGGAAAAATGGAAGTGGGAAGTCAACACTTGCCAAACTCATCACTCGTGAAATCTTACCAGACAATGGAAAGATTCTTGGTTCTTCTGAAGTAAGTTACCTATCGCAAGGAACAGAGATTACAGAAGAAGAACTCTTTTCCTTTTTGTATGAAGATTCCCATCAAACCGGTTTTTGGAAAAGTCTGTTACAAATCAAAATACAAACTCCGGAACATTATGAGTGGCAAAGTTTGGGAGAAAAACGTCGTACAAAACTTGCGATTGCTCTTTCAAAAGAAACGGAGGTTTTGATTTTAGATGAACCGACAAACCATTTGGATGCACACAATCGCGAGATCATAAGAAATGCAATGTTCGCCTACAAGGGAATTGGGATTCTCATCAGCCACGATCGAACTCTGTTAGATGATCTGATCCATTCTTGTGTGTTTTTAGACCCACCGCATGCCGCACAAAGGCCTGGAACCTATTCCGATGGAAAGCGGGAGATCGAAAGAGAAAGAAAGGAAACCCTCCACAAGTGGGAGATTGTGAAGGCAGAACGAAAACAATTGGAGAAGGAGTGGAAGAAGCGAAAAGAGGAAGCCAGGTTATCTCATAAACATCGCTCGAAGAAAGGTTTGGATTTGTATGATCACGATGGTCGAGGGAAAATCAATTTAGCAAGAGTGAGCGGAAAAGATGGTCAGGCAGGACGTCTCACTCACCAGATAGAAAGGCGAACAGAACGTTTAAGAATCCAAGAAATGGAAATTTTAGATTCACTGTCTAAAAAAGAAACGATAGGTATCAGCTTTAAAGACGTTTCGTTTGTCAAAAAAACCTATCTTTCGTTAGATGAAGATAAAATCCATTTTGAGTTTCTCACTTTCTCTCTAGACAGTTGTTTCCATCTTCATTCTGAATCCAAAATTGCCATTACGGGAAATAATGGTGGAGGGAAGTCGACACTTCTTCAATTTTTAGCACACCAATTGGAAAGAAAAGCTATATCGACTCTGTATCTTCCTCAGGAATTTTCAAAGGAAGATTTGAGAAAACTTTCAAAAGAATTTCAAACTCTTTCAGAAGAGAAAAAAGCAAATGTTCTTTCTGCCATTCATCGGCTTGGCAGTGATCCCAAACAATTTTTGGCATCAGAGCGTTTGAGTCCAGGGGAAGGGAAAAAACTGTTTCTCGCCCTTCATTTAGAAGAGACACCGGAGGTAGTGCTCTTAGACGAACCAACGAATCATTTGGATCTAAATTCTGTGGAGGCATTGGAAACTTCTTTGTCCCGTCTCGGACAATCACTGGTAGTGGTAAGTCATGACAGAACCTTTCTCCAGAGAATCGCAAAAGAGGAGTGGGTTTTGGAAAACTTAAGACTCACACAAAAACATCTAGACAGAATCTAAGCATTGTACTTAGAATAATTCTAAGGAGTGACATTATGCCACAAGTGACATCACATGCCCCTGATTTTAAAGCAACAGCAGTGATCGGGGACAGTTTCAAAGAAATCAAATTATCCGATTACAAAGGAAAATGGGTGGTTCTCTTTTTCTATCCACTTGATTTTACTTTCGTATGTCCAACAGAGATCATTGAATACGATGCAAAACTCGAAGATTTCAAAAAGATCGGCGCTGAGGTTTTGGGAGTTTCTGTTGATAGTGAATTTTCACACTTAGCTTGGAAAAAAACGCCTAAAAAAGAAGGTGGTATTGGTGAGATCAAATATCCACTCATTGCTGACAAAACAAAAGAAATTGCAAAGTCTTTTGGTGTTCTCATTGAGTCTGGTCCAGATGCAGGAGTTGCTCTTAGAGGAACTTTCATCATCGACCCACAAGGTATCATCCGCCAAGCAACTATTAACGACCTACCAGTAGGACGTAACATTGAAGAAGCACTCAGACTCATCAAAGCGTTCCAATTCGTGGAAAAACATGGTGAAGTTTGCCCTGCAAACTGGGATGAAGGAAAGAAAACGATGAAAGCAGATCCTACAGGATCAAAAGCTTATTTCTCTTCCGTCAACTAAACAAACAGTTTCAAATCAGAGAAAGTGGGAGAACCAATGGAATCTACAACGATCACAGAAACGTCCAATGTTGAATTTTACAAACCAGATAATTTTCCGAAAGGACTGACTCGAAAGGTTGTAGAATCCATCTCCCATATTAAAAATGAACCAAGTTGGTTGTGTGAGTTTCGTCTGAAAGCCTTTCAGGTGTATGAAGAAAAACCAATGCCAGCCTGGGGATTCATTCCTCAATTCCAAATCAACATAGATGATTATGTGCACTATGTTGGCTCGAACCAAAAAAAGAAAAAATCTTGGGATGAAGTGGATCCTGAAATCTTACGTAGTTTTGAAAAACTAGGCATTCCAGAACACGAACGGAAATACCTGGCTGGAATCGAAACCATGAATGATTCCGAAACGATCTATGCCAATGTGAAAAAAGAACTCACAGATTTAGGCATTATCTTTTGTGACATCGACACCGCCATTCGGGAATATCCAGAGCTCGTTCGTGAGTATTTGGGAACGGTAGTCACCATCGGCGATAACAAATTTTCCGCACTCAATTCCTGTGTATTCAGTGGGGGTTCGTTTGCCTACATCCCCAAGGGAGTGAAAACTCCTATGCCACTCCAAGCATACTTTAAAGTGACAGCCGCAAGCTCTGGACAATATGAACGAACACTTCTCATTGCCGATGAGGGAGCTCATTTGGAATACAGTGAAGGTTGTACGTCTGTCCAAGATAAGGGTACGAATTTCCATACAGCCGTTGTGGAGCTTGTTGCCAAAAAGAATTCAAAGATATTTTATACCACCATCCAAAACTGGAAAAAGAATATGTACAACTGGACCGTAAAACGTGGTTTATGCGAAGAAAGTGCTCACATCACGTGGACAGATTGTAACATCGGCGCTAATACGATCAAATACCCTGGAATTATTTTACAAGGGGATCATTCCACTGGGGATGTTTTATCTCTTGCTTTTGCAGGAAACGGTCAGGTGCAGGACACCGGAGCTCGCATTATCCATGTGGGTAAAAACACTCGGTCCAATATTTTGGCAAAAGGTGTGGCACTCGATGGAGGAATTAATTCCTACCGTGGTCTTGTGAAGTTTGAACCTTCCAGTAAAGGATCTTATAGCCACATCAAATGTGATGGGCTCATGATGGACAATCGTTCCCAGTCTCATGCCTATCCTTACAACGATGTGTCAGGAGAAGAGGGAACCTTAAATTACGAAGCCACCGTGTCCAAAATCGACGATGACCAATTGTTCTATTTACAATCTCGTGGGATGTCGGAAGACGATGCGAAACTTCTCATCATCAATGGATTTTGTGAAGGTGTCACAAAACACTTAGATGTGGAATACTCTGTGGAAATGACTAAGCTCATTCGAATGATTCTCGAAGACGGAAAAGTCATCGCAGAAACCTAACAAAATACATTCGTTTATTTCTTAAAAATCAGAATCCAAAGACTAGCGCTTGCAATGAGTAAGCCTAGGCATTCTCTGACTTCTTCCACTTCCATTCCAAAATACGGGGCTTGTGTTCCGTAATAGAGTGATAGGAGTAGGTAGCAAGGAATGAGAATGCTTCCGATCCATTTCGGCAAAACTCTAAAAAAACGAACGAATGCAAGAATCCCTACAAGAGCATACAGAGGAAACCAAACGTACGGATCTGGATCGTTCAATTGTAAGTAAGCAAAGAGAAAGAAAATAGGAACACAAACAAGGGAGAAAACTTTCATCACAGTTTCCAAAGTTTTTTGATTGCGGATACAAATCCAAGCGATTTATCCTATGACAAGAAGCCTCTGTATGAAACTCAAAATCTCCCTTTGTTTGTCCGTTTTTCTCGTTTTTCTTTCTTCCCTTTCTTGCGATGACCTTGGCCGTAAGATCTTAAAAACATTTAACAAAAAGTATGAAACAGATGGCAAAGTCCTAGGATCGAAACCAATCTTTGTGGGACCTGATGCCAAAAGAAAACAACTCTCAGTTTCCCTCCAAGAAGTCCTAAAAGCAAAAGAACCAACCGACATCCAATTTCCACCTGGCGACAGTTCCTTTTTATATGTTTTGGAAAAAGCAGGGGACTTAATTCTCTTTGATCGAGAAAAAAAGACGAAACGAGTGTTACATACATTTCCTGTCATCACAGATAGTGAAGAGGGCCTTCTTGGTCTCACCTTTCACCCGAAGTATCCCAAAACACCAAAGGTGTATACACACACAGTCATCTCCTCTGCTGGTAAGGATATGACAATCATTGCCGAATGGGACGTGGAAACTCCGAACTCCTTTGATACCATGGCACTTAGAAACGAACGTGTGTTACTCCAAGTCGAACAACCATATCCAAATCATAACGGAGGGCAAATAACCTTTGGACCTGATGGTTACTTGTACATTGGACTCGGGGATGGAGGCTGGAGAGCCGATCCGAAAAACCACGGTCAAAATCCCAACACACTCCTCGGATCGATTTTACGAATTTCACCGATGCCTGACCCCACTGGTAAAAAACCATACTCGATTCCCCAAGACAATCCTTTCGTAGGGAAACCTGGGTATCTCCCTGAAATTTTTGCTTATGGAATTCGAAATCCTTGGAAGATGAGTTTTTCACCTGACGGACGTTTGATTGCCGCAGATGTGGGGCAAGATGCTTACGAAGAGGTAGATATGATTTTGTCAGGTAAAAATTACGGATGGAACCAAACAGAAGGATTCCATTGTTTTACGGATGGTTGTAATCCTACCCTCTACCAATCTCCCTTTTATGAATACGGAAGAGACGATGGTCAGTCCATTACAGGTGGGTATGTCTATTTCGGATCCGCCATACCTGAGTTAAAGGGTAAATACATATTTGGTGATTTTATCCAAGGCAAAATTTGGGCAATCGATCTACCAAAGCCAGGAGAGAATTCAAAAATCACGGATGCCATTTCTCTTGGAAAATGGAACTTACTCATTCCTAGTTTCGGGCAGGACAGCGACGGAGAGATCTTTGTGGCTGACTATCAATCCGGAACCATTTACAAAATGGTAAAGCCGTAACCTTGGTCTTTTTATCCCACGAAATGATTTCCCTCTAGAGAAAAGATTCTTATGTTTATGAAAAAATTGTTTTCCCATATTCCTTTTTACATCCGGTTTCATCTGATACTCGCAGGACTTGGAATTGTATTTTTAACCATTTACCGCGTCGCTTTTTTTCTCATGTATTCCTATCGCATGAATGACAAATCGTTTTGGATCATTCTGAAAGCATTTGTGAAAGGTGCAAGATTCGATATTTCCGTCTTATGTGTGTTACTTGGATTTAGTCTGGTTTACTCCTCTCTTCATTTTTTAAATCGAAATCGAGTGTATAGGGCAGTTTGGCGAACCCTTCCTGTTGTATTTATCATCTTACTTTTGTTTTTACTCATAGCCGATCTCATCTACTATGAAAATGGAAACAAACACTTGGGATACGAAGCCTTTGCATACTTAGGTTTTGAAATGTTGCCTCTTGTGGGCTCTGCTTTCTCGCAAAATCCATTTCTGTTTTTACTTGGAATTGTGGTCATCGGTGGCATTGGGTTTGGAATTTATAAAATCCAATCCAAGTTTCCATATTCACATGTGAACTTGCATTACAAATGGGCGGGGCTACAATTTCTTGTGGTGCTTGCTTTGTTAGTTCTAGGAATTCGAGGTGGGATCCAAACAAGCCCCCTTCGCACAAGTGATGCGATCATAACGAAAGAAACCATCATCAATGATTTGGTATTGAACCCTGGTTTTACCGTCATCACGGATCTCAAAATGACTAAGGTAGATGATCGACATTACATGAAGTTATCGGATGCAACTTCTATCATCAGAAAGGAAGTGTCTTATCCTGGATCCGAATTCATAAGTGAAGAATATCCTCTCCTTCGTAAAACGACCATTCAATCCGAAAAACCACTTCCTCACATTGTCGTTATCGTTCTCGAAGGTTGGACGGGAAAGTTCATTGATATCATTGGTTCAGGCAAAGTGGAAGGGAAGGTGGTCACACCTTATTTCAACCAACTCATCCGCCAAGGTATGTTCTTTAAGAATTTTTTTGCTAGTGGGGGAAGAACAACAAATGGACTTATGGCACTGATGGGCGGAATTCCTGACAGGCCTGGTCTAACGGCTGTCAGAACCCCCCAAATTTTAAATCGTTTTTCAGGGCTTGGTAATATTGCCAAAACCATTGGGTATGAAACTCTTTTTGTTACCGGAACTGATTTAAGTTTTAACAATAAAGGGAGTATCATGTACCACTGGGGTTTTGATACTCTTGTGGGAAAACAGGAACTAGAAAAAAATCCAGAATACAAAACCGGTCCTTGGAGTTATCTAGACGAAGCTTCTTTGGATGCAATGCATAAACGATTGTTAACGATTAAACCAGGAAAACCAATTGTTTCTGTCATTCATACTGGAACGACCCATTACCCTTATAAGGTGCCCGATGAAAAATTTCGTTTGTTTGGGAAAGACACACAAGATAGTGAATACTTGAATGTTCTACATTACGCTGACTTTGCAGTGAATGAGTATATGGAAAAAGCAAAAAAAGCACCTTATTTCAAAGACACTGTTTTCTTTTTCGTGTCAGACCATAGCCATCACCGTTTTCTCAATTATTATGAAGATCGAAATGTTCCTCTACTGATCTATGCACCGGGCAAAATCAAACCAGAAATCAGAGAAGACATCACATCCCAACTCGATTTAATTCCTACTATCCTTGGGTTTATGGAACGAGAAGTTTATTTTAGTGTGATGGGTCGTGATTTACGAAAGGTAAAAGGTGATTCCGCTTACTTTGCGTATGGAAATATATTTGGTTGGATAGAGGATGATTTTTTATATTACCAATCAGTTTCAGGCGGACAAGGGGAAACCAAAACCATCAAAGAACCATTTGTCGATCTTGGACTTTGTTACAAGGATATCAATCTTTGCAATAAACACGCTGAAAAAACAAAAGCTTATTTGAATATGGGAGACGAACTCCTGAAGTCGAACAAATTGTTCCCTTCGGAATCCGTCTTAAGTGAAATCAAATCTAATACCAAGTATTAGAAATATTACTCAAATCAAAGAAGGTTTTTCGTTTGAGAATGATCCAAAGTAAGGATACAAGCGAAAGACCAATGAGTGGAATTGCAAACATCGCGATGTTTGGAATATTGGAATAAAGAAGAGTGAGAACAAAGGCAATGATGAAGAGCACATTGCGCACTACCTCTGTTCGTCTTGACCAACGTTTCATTTCCATCGTGCGATCAATGGAAAAGAGACTAAAGATGATGACTGCTGACAAAATGGCAAGCGTTGTCATATCTTGTTCCAAATTGATTTTTGCCACCTTCCAAATCACAAGTCCTACTGCCATAAGCACTGCCGCTTGTAACGCCACATAGACCATCACGCCCATTGGAGGTTTCGGATCATATTTTTCAGTATAAGCAGGTTCCTTAAAAACATCATCTGGAGTTAGTAAGTAACTTGGTTTCCAACCTGGCGGTCCAAAAATCGTTTTAAATACATCTCCAATCGACTTACATTTGAAGATTTGAAATAGCATATCTTTGAACACGTGTAAGTTGACAGTGATCGGGTTAAAAGAATTGACTGGTTTAGTTAAACCATAAATCGGTTCATCCGTTTCCCATTCAAAGGAACCAAACATTCTGTCCCAAATGATGAAGATTCCACCGTGGTTACGGTCTAGGTATTTCCTTTGGGTTCCATGGTGGACTCTGTGATTCGAAGGAGTTACCATAAACTCTTCCAAAATTCCCAACTTTCCGATAAAACGCGTGTGCACCACAAATTGATACACTTTCAGGATTCGGTGGCTCAGTAAAAACATTGCCCATGGGATTCCAAGAAGAGCCATCGCAAGAAAGTAGGTGTATTCGAATACCCTTTGCAAACCATTCCCTCGAAAGGCAACCGAAAGGTTCATCTCTTGTGTGGAGTGGTGAGTAACATGGGTTGCCCAAAATAAATTGATTTCATGGCAATGCCTGTGAAACCAATAGTAGATAAAATCGGCAAAAATAACAGAGAAGGTCCAAGCCCCAAGAGCATGCCAATTGACGACAAAACTAGGAGAAAACTGGAACGGACTTTCTAACGGGAAAAAATGATAACCAAGTGCAGACAAAGAATAATTCTTTTCGACGATATCATAAACATATAAGGCACCGAGTAAGATCACCACTCCAATGAGTGCAAAAATGACACCCGTGCTAACATCAGCTATGAGAACATTCAAACGGTAAAATTGTTTGCCCTTCATATAAGAGACAAAAATTTCAATACCGATCAGTGCGACCATGACGATAAAGGCGTATTCCATAAAGGCATCGCTATTCATGCGTATATTTTCCTCACTAGATACTAGGCTTTTGAATCACGTCTGCAAAGTCAATGTCCATTTCTCTGAATGAATCTAACAAGTTTGTGACGTTTCTAGGATTTTAGACTTGTTTCAAGAGGCTTTTTGGAGTAAGACATTGAGAAAGAGTGTAATTTCTTGTCCCGTAAGGTGGCAAAGAAAAGATTGGCTAATGGTGAAAGGACCTACACAATGAAAGAGGAAATCCCTGTTCTCAAAGGTAAAACCAAAAAAGAACTAGAAGAGATATGTGTTTCCTTGGGTCTTGAAAAATACCGAGCAGCACAAATTTATACCGGAATTTATAAGAATCGTTATACGACGATCGATCAGTTTACAACCCTCTCGAAAGAGGTCAGGGAAAAACTGAAAAGCCACACTCTCTATCCCGAAATTGAAATCGGCAGGGATTTAGTTTCCAAGGACGACGGAACTCGTAAATTTACCTTTTATGTCGGCGAGAACAAAGAGATCGAGGCGGTCTGGATCCCATCGGGGGATGGGGGGCGAAAAACCATCTGTATCTCGTCTCAAATTGGTTGTACTCTCAATTGTAAATTTTGTGCGACAGGTCTTTTGGAATACAAAGGCAATTTGCAAACTTGGCAGATCCTAGACCAAGTTCTGCAGGTGGAACGCCTTGTCGGTGACCGCGCCACAAACATCGTATTTATGGGAATGGGGGAGCCCATGCACAATTATTTCTCTGTGATAAAAGCTGCCCACATTCTACGGGATCAGGATGCCTTCGGCCTTGGTGCCTTACGTATCACAATTTCGACCGCGGGTGTGACAACAGGGATCAATCGTTTCATTGAAAATAAAGAACCTTTTAACTTTGCCATTTCACTCAACCACCCCAATCCAAATGCCCGTTCTTCGGTCATGGATGTAAATGACAAACACCCATTGGAAAAACTGATTGAGTCTGCTAAACGATTCACAAAAGAGCTCGATCGTGCGATCACATTTGAATACGTGATGATCCCTGACGTGAATATGGGAAAAGACAATGCCGAACGACTCGCAAAAATTGCGAGATCCGTAAACAAATGTAAAATCAATGTGATACCGTTAAACACAGATTTTACGGGATGGCGTAGACCAACCGATGAGGAAGTCAAAGAATTTGTAATGCATCTCAAAGCTAAAACAACAGCTCCCATTCTCAATCGCCGTAGCCCTGGTCGGGACATCAATGGTGCTTGTGGGATGTTGGCTCTGAAAGGAATTCGAAGTGAAGCAACTAAGTAAAGGGATCTCGGTTTTGTTTTTGGTTTTTTTCGTATACAACTGCCAAGACATTGTAGAACAAAAATGCCAATTGGCATGCGAAAAATTTGTCTCTTGTACCGAAGAGGAATTGAAACTCACACTTGCACCTGATGTCAAACGAACAGGCCGCATTCAATGTATGGATGGATGCACCACCCACAATAGCGATATTTTACAATGTTTTGACCAGGAACCTAACTCTTGTAAGGGGTTTGGACAATGTTTGTTACAAATAGGAACGTTTGAATGAAAGAATCTCTCTCCCCTTCAGAACGAATTTTTTATCGGATTTTACTTCTTATGGCGTCTTTGCCAATTCTATTTACATTGCCACTGGATGTGATTGACATTGATAGTGCGCAGTATGCAGGGATCAGCCGTGAGTTGGTACTTTCGAATGATTTTTTCACACTGATTGACAACGGCAGACGGTATTTGGATAAACCCATCCTTACGTTTTGGACCATTGCCACTTCGTTTTTTTTCTTTGGTATTAATAACATCGCCTTTCGTATCCCAGCGATTTTTCTAAGTTTACTCTCCGTATATTCGATTTACCGAATCACCATACTATCTGGTGGAAAAGAAAGACAAGGCTACTTAGCATCGATTGCGTATCTACTGGCACCTGGGTTTTATGCGATGGTTGTGGATCCCAAGATTGATGTGTATCTCACAGCTTATTTAGTCTTTACGTATCATTTTTATTACTTGGGGAGAAAGCAGAATCCCAATTATTTTTATCTGATGTATCTTATGATGTCCATGGGATTTATCACAAAAGGGCCAATCTCTGTTGTGATTCCTGCACTTTCTATTGGGGGAGACATTTTATTTCGGCGCGATTGGAAGTTATTACTTTCGATGCGAATTCCCACAGGCATCTTTGTGCTTGTTTCTTTACCAGCGCTTTGGTGTTACTTTTTATACCAAAACTTCAATTCGTATGGCCCCGTCTTCTTTTTATGGATCCAATCGTTTGGTCGATTTTACAGAGAGATGTATGATGTAAAATTTGATCCGTTTTACTTTTACAAATCCTTTTCATGGGCTTTTTTCAGCGGGCTTGTACCGATGGTGGTATATCTTTTTTTCCACTCCTACCAGTACATCAAAACCCTTGGTTGGAAGGAAATCCTTCGTAAGATTCGCTCCAATGAATACAAAGACGTGGATTTTGTGATTCCATTCTGGGTCTTTCTCTTTTTGTTTCTCATTTCCTTTTCCAGATACCCACTCCCTCAGTATACCTATTGGGTTTTGCCTGGTGCGGCACTTTACTTTGGGAAAATCATGGAAGAAAGTCTGTTTCAATCCAACGTTGCTAGGCTTCGGCCATCCTTTCTCATTGCAGGGCTTGTTTATTTAGTAGGATACTTTTTAATCCCGGTGTTTGTTTCGGATGTGGGGATTTTGTATTATGTATTTGGTGCGATTGGGATTTTATTCATCTTACTTTCAGCACAACTCATTCCATTGGAAATCCTTGTGACCTTGGTTGGTGCCACTTTGTTTTTTTGTGCGATCAGCTTACAGTTCTATCCACTCCTTACAAGTTACCAACCTTCCCGAGAATTTGGAGCCAAAATCAAGGAGCTGGAACCCGGAGAGCCCGTGGTATATACCTTTTGGATGTCCAACTCAAAGCGTTCTTACGGCTTTTATGCAGAACGAAATTTTCGAAATATTTACGATAAGGAAAAACTAGATAGGCTCTGGGCCGAAAAACCAGAACGCCTGATGATCTTACCGTCGGAAAAGTTAGCACAATTGCAGGAGATGGCAGGGAAGGATTACCAAATTGTTCCTGTCTTGGAAAAGGAATCCTTCAAAGTTGCGACTCCTACCATCGCATTCTTGAAAAAAGAGACAAGAAACCTAGTCACAAAGAAAATTTCTTTGGTTTGGGTGAAAAAAATGCAGGGGAAATCATTTAAAAACTCGAAAGTATAACTAGGCTAAATTGTGTAAGTCTGGTTTTTAGGGCCCTACGATGTCAAAATCAGGGCCTTTTTTTTTGCCTTCTTGGCGAAACCTTAGGATTTCTCCCTTTCTTTCCTACCGAATTTAGCGACCTATATTTTTCAAAATCAAGAAGAATAACATCTGTTTGGTGGCTTGGTCTGGTTTAATTGAGACTTAGTTTCAACTAAGAAAGTTCAGAAAAAATTTTTGATTATGTCTCTTTTAATGTTTTTTCACAACCAAAACCCTTACATACTTGCTTTTTTTCGGATTTTACCTTTCCTTGTCAGAAGACAGTGTAAACGGATTCAGGAAATCTGCGAATGAATATAAAAATACTCAAGATCTCTGTGCCTATCGTTGCTGTAGCAGCGCTTGCATATTTGATTTTTTCACCTAGCCGTTATGTGGGCTATTCACCCGACCAGCCCATCCCCTTCAACCACAAGATACATGCGGGCGATAACAAAATCGACTGTAAGTATTGCCATACAGGCGTTGAAAACTCGGCCCATGCCACAGTTCCTCCAAGTTCCACTTGTATGAACTGCCATGGAGCAGGTAACGTAGCGGGCAACCAAGAACATGTTAAGTGGCTCAAAGCACAATACGATAGTAGCACTCCAGTTTCCTGGGTGAAGGTCCATGACCAACCAGACTTCGTATACTTTAACCACTCAAGACACGTGCAACGCGGCGTTGATTGTTCCACATGTCATGGCAACATGGCAGAGATGGTAAAGGTTAGACAGTCCAAGTCCCTCAATATGGGATTTTGTGTCGATTGCCATAGAGAGAACAATGCTCCTAACGATTGTTCTACGTGCCACAGATAATCGGGAGACAAGTAATAATTTATGATGAAAGACGATAGTTTCCAAAAAGAAAAAAAGTCACTTTGGCAGTCTTATGAACTTCGCGGTACAGCTCGCGAACGTGAACTCCAAAAACAAGAGTTCTACAAATCACCAGATCCTTTGATTGCTAAAATCAAAAAAGGTGACTTTGATAGAAAAACATTCCTGAAGTTTATGGGTGCATCAGTTGTGATGACAACTGTAGGTTGTATCCAAAAACCTGCGGAAAAAATTGTTCCTTATGTGAACCTCACTATTAAAAATCCAGACAACAACGAAGTAGAACAATACGACTTCGTAAAACATGGACATTCATACCACTATGCTTCGGTTTGTGGTGGTTGTTCTGTAGGTTGTGGGGTTCTTGTAAAAGCAAAAGATGGTCGTCCTTTAAAACTCGAAGGAAACCCAAGCCATCCAATTTCAGAAGGTGCTTTATGTGCTTCTGGACAAGCTTCTATTTTTGATCTTTATGATGCAGACAGAGCAAAAGAACCACAACAAATTGTGAATGGTTCTGCTAAGTCTAGCGATTGGTTTGTTCTTGATAAAGACGTAAAAGAAAAACTCGCGGCAAACAAAGGTAAGACGGTTGTGGTAACAAAACCACTCACTTCTCCTGCCACAAAAGAATTTGTTTCTGAGTTTTTACGTTCGGTTGGTGGTGGAAAACACTTAGAAGTAGCATTTGCTTCTTCTGATGATGCGATCACAATCGCTCAGGAAAAATCATACGGAAAGGCAGTTCTTCCAAACTACCACTTTGACAAAGCAAAAGTGATCCTTTCCATTGATAGTGACTTCTTAAACCAAGTGAACTATCACAATGACTTTTCTAAACGAAGAGACTTACAAAAAAATTCCAAGTCTCTCAATGCCTTTATCGCAGCAGAAACTCACCCAACCATGACTGGTTCCAATGCAGACCAGCGAGTTCCACTAAAACCAGGTGATCAAAGAAAGTTCGCTCTTGTGATTGCAAAGGCACTTTCTGATTTGGGAGTGGGTGGAGCAACCGGAGTTTCTGGAATCAATGTAGAAACGACTGCTTCTGAACTGGGAATCTCCAAAGAAGTTGTGGTGCGTACAGCAAAAGCACTCGCTTCTGCAAAAGGTGAATCCCTTGTGGTGGCTGGTGGTTCGAACACGTTAACAGAAGATGCAGTCGATTTACAAATCGCTGTGAACATGTTAAACAGCATGCTCGGTAATGATGGAAAGACCATCGATCCTGGAAATCCTTTGAAAGAAGGAAAGTCAAACTACGCTGAAAACTTAAAATCCCTCGCAAAAGACTTAAAAGAAAGAAAGGCCGGTGTGGTCATTCTTTTTGGTGTGAACCCAGTTTACGAGGCACCAAATGGAGATGAGTGGAAAAAACTTCTTCATGAAGCCGCACAAGTGGTACAAGTTTCTGACCGTGTGGATGAAACAGCCCTTGCATCCAACTGGCTTGCACCGGTATCACACTTCCTTGAGTCTTGGGGTGATAACGAATCCGTAGCAGGGATTGTATCAGTACAACAACCAACCATCCGACCTCTCTTCCAATCCAAAGCATTTGAAGATATGCTCATCGGTTGGGCAGGTGGAAAGTTACTTGGATCCGAGTCTCTCTACGAATACCTCAAAGCAAAATATTCCAAAAAAACCAATTGGGAAGACTTACTCAGAAAAGGTGTCCTTGTTTCTGGAAATCCAAAAGCAGACAAGGGTGGTCGTTCCTTCCGAGGAACCATTGCACCTCTAACTCCTTCCAAATCTGGTTTGACTGTGTCTCTCTATGAAAACACAGGAATTGGAACAGGAGAAAGAGCAAACAACTCCCAACTCCAAGAACTTCCAGATCCAGTATCAAAAGTCACTTGGGACAATTATGTTGCCATCAGTCCACAATACTCTCGTTCGTCGGGAATCAAATTGAATGATGTTGTAACTGTGACTGTAAACGGTAAGTCGTTTGAACTTCCAGCTCTTGTCCAACCAGGTCTTCACCCAGAAGCAGTGGGAATTGCTCTTGGCTACGGAAGAACAAATGTAGGTGAGATCGGAAACGGTGTTGGTAAAAATGCAAGTATCCTTGCAACAGAAGTAAACGGATCTTATGTTTACTCTGGTTTATCCATCACACTTTCCCCTACAGGTAAAAAATACAAACTCGCTACCACTCAGGACCATCATATGATGAGCCCTGGTGTGATGATGGGTGTGGAATGGAAAGAGAGACCTCTTATCATCTCCGCAAAGCTACAAGACTATTCAAAAAATCCAAGTGCAGGAATTCCTGAGCCTGAGATTCCAAAAATCTTAGTCGATGGAAAACTCCAAAGAGCACAAGGAGCAAACGCTCCTTCTGACCAACCAGGAAGCCAATTTGCATACCCAGGATACAAATGGGGTATGGCAGTGGATCTCACTTCTTGCTCTGGTTGTGGTGCTTGTGTGGTTGCATGTAACATTGAAAACAACGTGCCTATGGTAGGTCGTGATGAAGTTCGTATGGGTCGCGAGATGCATTGGCTTCGCATTGACCGTTACTACATCGGTGATCCTGAAAAACCAGAATCACTCGAAATTGCACACCAACCACTTATGTGCCAACATTGTGATAACGCTCCTTGTGAGACAGTTTGTCCAGTGGCTGCAACCGTTCACAGTTCGGAAGGAACCAATGATATGGTTTACAACCGATGTGTGGGAACTCGTTACTGCTCAAACAACTGTCCTTACAAAGTGCGTCGTTTTAACTGGTTAGAACATTGGAATGAACACAGCTTACTCGGAGAGTCAATGCCTACCTTTAAGGCTCGTCCTCCAAGAAATTTAGGCCTCAACCCAGATGTAACCGTTCGTTCTCGCGGGGTCATGGAAAAATGTAACTTCTGTGCGTCTCGTGTTGCTGAGAAAAAAATCGCAGCGAAAAACGAAGGACGAACTCTGAAAGATGGGGAAGTGAAAGCCGCTTGTGAACAAACATGTCCATCCGGTGCCATTGTGTTCGGAAACGTAAATGATCCTGAATCAAAAGTAGCGAAGCTCTTGAAAGACCCACGGTCTTACAAACTTCTGGAATACCTAAACATCGGACCTGCTGTCAGTTATATGACCCGAGTTCGAAACGAAGTTTAACAGGGAGAACACAAAGGGAATGTCATTAACACAAGCAGTTAGAGATAAATTAGATATCCCCGACCTGGTAACAGGCGGGAAATCGCTAAAAGATGTAACCGTTGATATCGCAAAACCAAACGAAGATTTCCCAACCAAACTTTGGTGGAATACCTTCCTATTGGTTCTTACGATCACCCTGATCGACGTAGCCATTATCGGTTATTTGTTTTACGAAGGTCTTTACCTCCTAGGGATCAACAACCCAGTGGGTTGGGGATTTTTCGTCGTCAACTTCGTATTTTGGATTGGTATTGGTCACGCAGGAACATTGATTTCTGCGGTTTTATACCTCTTTCGCCAAGGTTGGAGAACGGGAATCAACCGTGCTGCAGAAGCGATGACCATCTTTGCCGTACTGGTTGCGGCATCGAACCTCATCCTCCACGTAGGTCGTCCATGGCTCGGATTTTGGCTCTTTCCTTATCCAAATGAAAGAGGACCACTTTGGGTGAACTTCCGTTCCCCTCTGATCTGGGACACGTTTGCGGTATCCACCTACCTTTCCATTTCGATGGTATTCTGGTATTTGGGCCTCATTCCTGACCTTGCGACCCTCAGGGACCGCGCCACAGAAACTTGGAGAAAGAACTTATACAACATCCTAGCCTTTGGTTGGGTTGGATCGGCGAGAGCTTGGTCACACTTGGAAATCGTTTCCATGATTCTTGCGGCTCTTTCGACTCCACTTGTTCTTTCGGTGCATACCATCGTATCCTTCGACTTCGCTGTTTCCATCCTTCCAGGTTGGCACACGACCATTTTCCCTCCATACTTCGTTGCCGGTGCGATTTTCTCCGGATTTGCGATGGTGGTAACCCTTATGGTCATTGCTCGTGAAGTGTTTAACCTAAAGAACTACATCACGATGAAACACTTGGACAACATGAACAAAATCATGATGGTAACAGGTCTTATCGTGGGTCTTGCGTATGGAACTGAGTTTTTCATCGCTTGGTATTCTGGAAATGAATACGAAGGATTTGCATTCTGGAATAGAGCCTTTGGACCATATGGTTGGGCGTATTTCATTATGATCTCCTGTAACGTTCTCTCACCGCAAGTGTTCTGGTTCCGCAAACTTCGTTACAACATCCCTGTGATGTTTGTTGCCTCCCTTGTGGTGAACGTGGGTATGTGGTTCGAGCGTTTTGTGATCATGATGACACTGAACCGTGACTTTTTACCATCCAGCTGGGCAATGTATACACCGACACTTTTCGACTACGCGATGTTAATCGGAACGTTCGGTATCTTCTTTACTCTCTTCCTTCTCTGGTGTCGAATCATGCCAGTGATCGCGATTGCAGAAGTAAAAACAGTGATGCCACAAAAAGAAGGAGCACACCACTAGTATGTATCTTCCAAAATTAGAACAGTTTCATAAATACAAAGAAATGGATGAAGGAGTTCTCGGAATTTTCGACACTCCCGAAGCCATTATGCATGCTGCTGAGAAAACAAAAGCGAAGGATTACATCGGTTTTGATTGTATCCTTCCTTATCCTGTGCACGGAATTGATGAAGCTATGGGAACTCCTAGATCAGGACTCCCTTGGGTCACTTTCTTTGCTGGGATTTTTGGATGCACCATTGGTATTTTATTCCAATACTTAACGCATGCTCATGACTGGCCTCTCAATATCTCGGGAAAATCTCTCAATGCTTGGTTTGCGTATGTGCCAATCATCTTTGAATTAACTGTATTTTCCGCAGGGATTTATACAGTAGCTGCTTTATGTTTTTTAAGCGGTATTCCCAAAGCGACACGTCGAATTTTGCACCCAGATTTGACGTCTCATAAATTCGGTCTTTGGATTCCAAAGTCTGCAAAAGGTTACAGTGAATCAGATGTGGTATCGTTTGTAAAAAGCCTTGGTGGATCCGAAGTCATCGTTGTGAAACTGGAGAACCAAAAATGAAACAAAACATCTTTCGAGTTTTCGCACTTGTGGCGTTAGTTTTTGTCGCAAACTGTGATTATAAAACTCCCGTTTATGAATACTTTCCGAATATGTATGACTCTCCTGCAAGAGAATCGCAAGAAGATGATTCATTCGCTTCCAACGGTTCTGCCTCTCGTATTCCACCGAAAGGTGCAATTCCAGTAGGATACTATCCGTATCCTTATGCAGCAGAGGCAACTCCAGACACTCTCCCTGGTCCTGACAAAGGTTTAAAAAATCCAATTGGAAAGGCCAGTTTAGGTGATTTAATGATTGGTGAAAAGCGTTACCAAACATACTGCACTCCTTGTCATGGTGTGCAAGGTTTAGGAAACGGATCGGTTGTAGGTCCTGCACCAAAGTTCCAACAACCACCACCTTCTGTTGTGTCTGAAAAAATTCGCAGTTGGTCCGATGGACAAATCTACCACATCATCACGATGGGTCGTGGTCTCATGGGAAGTTATGCTTACCAAATTGAACCAGAAGACAGATGGAAGCTCATTGCTTACATCCGTAAACTGCAAGAATACGAAGAGAAAAATAAAAAGGCGAACTAGGGGAAATTATGAGCTCTACAAAAGCAGCGAAACTAGACGAAACAGCACTGCAGTTCAAACTGCCAGGATCCCTTCGTAATGCCCTCATTGCCATGATCGGAGTGGGAGTGGTGAGTTTTCTCATCGCTTTTTTCGGGTTTGGTCATGAGACGTCTCGTCATATGGACGAGGCTGGTCATTTCCACCATACGAACTTAGGATATCATATCCTTCTCATTGGTGCATACTTTGTGATAGGTCTTTCCATCACTGGGATTTTCTTTACAGCAATTCAACACCTAACAGGTTCGCATTGGTCAGTTACGGTTCGTAGGATCTTTGAAACCTACGGACTTTTTGCACCGATTGCAGGACTTCTTCTTGTGGGTGTGATCTTTGGGATGCACGATCTTTATGAGTGGGCTGATGCAACGGTTCGTGAAAACGACCACCTCATCCACCACAAAGCAGGATACCTAAATCCAACAGCATTCATCATTCGTTGTGTGCTTTTCATTGGGGTATGGTCTGTGTTTGCTTACATCTTCCATGGAAAATCAGTAAGCCAAGACAAAGACAAAGTTGTAGATACCACAAAGACTCTTGCCAAGATTTCGGGAGGATTCATCCTCTTCTTCGCATTGTCCTGGTGCCTCATGTCTTTTGACCTCCTCATGTCCCTTTCACCACACTGGTTCTCTACCATGTTTGGTGTGTATGCCTTCGCAGGTGCGTTCCAAACTTCTCTTGCATCGTATTTGATTGTCATTGCGATTCTCAAGAAAAATGGATACCTTGGAGAAGCAGTCAACGAAAACCACTACCATGACATTGCTAAGTTTTTACTTGGTATGACAACGTTCTGGGCATACGTAGGATTCTCTCAATTTATGCTCATTTGGTATGCAAACATCCCAGAGGAAACTTTCTTCTACGAGATGCGTATGACTGGCGGTTGGGGATACGCAACGTTACTTCTTCCTTTCGTGAAGTTTGTCATTCCGTTCTTACTTTTACTCAATCGTCCTAACAAACGAAACATCGATTTCCTATGGAAATTGGCTGCTTGGATTCTCACAGTTCAGTTCTTTGAACTCTTCTGGTTGGTATTCCCTGCAAACTTTGAGAAATTTTCAATCCTTCACTTTGTTTTAGCCTTTGGCGGAACTTTGGGTGTGGTTGGTCTTTTTGGTTTCTTTGTCTTCAAAAAGTTCGAAAAACATAGTTTAGTTCCGGTTGGAGACCCTCGTTTAGATGAGTGCCTTCACCACCACCAATAGGAGAATTGTTTTGAAAGAGAAATTAGTAGTACTCTTGATCGTTGGAATGAGCTTCACAGCTTGTTCCAAAAACGCAGAAGTGACTTGGCATAAAAATTGTGATGCCAAAACCAACAAAGCAAGTTTGGATTTCACAGTTCCTCTATACTCTGAGCCAGATTCTAATTCCAAGGTGGTAGAATTTGTTCCAGTGGGGACAGTTGTGAAAGTGTTTGATGCTCGCAATCACAACGTATGGGCGCCAAAATACTTTATCAAAGTTCAAACTGCAAAAAATGAAGGTTACATGAGCCCGAAATGTTTTGTAGTAGGACAAGATCCTGAAAACAGTGTTTGGAGATACTCCAAAGGACTCGTGAAGGATTCAAAACCTTTTTATGATCCAAACGATAAAACTCACTACCCAAGAGGTACTGAGTATGGAAATTTGAAGGATCTACCGAAAGAAAAAATCCCTCTTTCTGAACTCACAAAAGGTTTGGAAGAAGAGACTTATATCAACAGAAACATGTTGAAACAAAACTAAGTTAAAACAAAGATCTGTTTGGTGGAGATATCCCTCAAACAATTTTGCAAGAGAGACCCAAGGGAAACCGAGGGTCTTTTTTTTGTCCTTTTGGAAAACCTTGGCTTTGATTTATTTTTAACGATTTGATTGGAGAATGTTACTTTTTCCAGACAAGTGCTTCGTGACCCACTATCGCTAGAACTACGATTTTTTCCCAAATGAAATAGAAAGCACCAAGTGTTTCCAATTGGTGCCAATATGTAATGAGGAAAAAAGTAGAAATGGAACAATAGGTAAGATTTCCTAGAATCACTCCCAAAAGGAATGGTTTCCAATGCTTTGGTTTTTTGAAAAAACAAAGACTGGAATAAAAAAACATTATGGATGCGAGAATGCATAGTATGTATAAGGCTGATACAGGCATTCCAAACCATTGTTTGAATGGAAGGATCACAACAAGTAACACCAGTAAGGATACGAAAGCTCCAATGGCATCGAGTAAAAAAGTGGAGTAGGGTTGGGATTTTTTATAATTTTCTATGAACATAGAGAAGATCCTTTTTCCTTCCTTTCGATTCGATGGGTTACATCCAATGATTTTGCTCTACCACCAAACGAAGGAGTTCGAACCCATTCCTTTCTTACCTTTCTCTTTTGTAATCCATTAAAATTGGAACGGAAATAAATTTATAAAGAAAGGATTGGTTTCTTCTTTTGGGATTCTCTTTAACAAAATCATCTCATATCAATTGACATTTCTATGTGAATTGATAAATTCACCCGCATGGGACAAAAACGCACCATCGCCACATCTGCCTCTGAAGAACGACTCGAAAAATTATTAGAAGAACGACTCAAAGATGGCTCCAATCATGAAATCATAGACAAACGAATTTGGGACTTGTTTGGAGAAACGTGGTGCGTGATGTTTACTGATCTCTCTGGTTTTTCTCGTGGAGTCGCAAAATTTGGTATCATTCATTTTTTACAGACAATTTATGAGTCGCAACGGATACTGATTCCCGTCTTAGACGAGTTCGATGGAATTCTTATGAAAGATGAGGGCGATAGTCTTATGGTACTGTTTCGAAATACTAATAAAGCCATCCAATGTGCGATCCAAATGCAAAAAACCTGTAAACGATACAATGAGGGAAGGATTGCAGAGGAGCAGATTTTACTCTGTGTCGGCCTAGGATATGGTAAGATTTTAAAAATTGGGGACACCGATGTCTTTGGTGCAGAAGTAAATGCTGCATCCAAACTGGGAGAAGATACAGCAAAAGCTTGGGAGATCCTTGTCACAAGTGCTGTGAAAGAAAACGCAGACGACACAACGGATTTTGATTTTGAACCCATCAAAGAAATCCCACCAGGCTCCGACGGGGCATTCAAATTAGTATATACCTTAGAAGAATCAAAGTGGGTTGTCTTGTAACTTGCAGGAATTAGCTGCACCAAAAACGGAGAAATCGAATCCAAATGATGGGAACTTTCCTTTACTCCATAAATTCATAGATGGATCGAATTTCTCCATTGCTTTCAATGTAATGATACAAGTTTTGAAACTCTTTGTGTCCACAGAGAGTCGCTGAGTCTCCGATGAGAATCAAATGAGATTTGGCACGGGTGAGTGCCACATTCAATCGTTTTGGATTCATTAAAAATCCAATTTCCCCATCTGAATTGGAACGAACCAAACTTAAGATCACTATTTCTGACTCGCGACCTTGGAAGGAGTCAATGGTTTGGGTAAACCAGCGTCCGTTTGCTCTTTGGGTAAGTCTTTCCACCTGACCTCTATAAGGTGAAATTATAATAGTCTTTTCTTTGGGTAACCCTTTTTCCATCAATGTTTCAATGAGTGAAATTTCGGTTTCATTCATAAAACTTAAGTCTTCCCCATCTGTTTCTTCTTGGCTATCACTTCCTGCCGTATCAATCCAGAGTACGCTTACGTCAGAACCAAAGATTTCAGAGATTTCTTGGATCGAATGATGGTTGAGATTGGGTTCCGTGAAAACTTTATTTTCATAATAGATTTGGTTGGGAAAACCAAGGATTTCTTCTTTCATCCGAAATTGTTTTTCTAAAAAGATAGTTCGTTCTCCCGTATCAGTTTCAATGGATTTCTCCAAAAAACTTTGGATGTTTTCATGCTCTGGATGGGAATAATTCACTCCCAATTGTTTCGGATCGCCAAAGAAAAACGTTTTTTTTCCAGAAAAAATGGCCATATAACAACCAGGGTCTATACTTTGAGTGGCTTCATCGACAAACACATAATCGAATTTTCTATCTTTTTTGAATTCCCCACCAAAACCTGCGAAGGTCGAAACAATGAGTTCACTGGAATCCAGAAGTTTTGTTCGAATATTGGATTCGGCTTCCCTTATCGTTTGGAGTAAAAACTTGGCTTCTTTTCGTAATTGATTTCGTTCCTCTCTCTCTTCTTTGCCAAAGTTTCGTTTCCAAGAATTGATTTTTTTTTGAATGGCTTTTAGCTCTGTCATCCAGTTTTGAATTTGTTTTTGATCTGGATGAGTTTGGATGAGATGGTCAAGATGATAAGGGAGAACCTCTTCTTTGATTTTGGTGGAGTTACCAAGACGGATCACACGAACTCCATTTTGAATCGCAAGTTCCACAATATAATCACAGGCAAAGTTAGTCGGACATAGGGTCAGAACGGAAAGATTCCTGTTTTTGATTTCTTTGACCGCCTGCATGAGTAAGGTGGTCTTTCCTGTCCCAGGTGGACCAAATACCATACCATAATCAGAAATTGTAAAAATTCGTTCCAAGGGAGAGAGCGTTTGTGAGGATTTGGGCGGTAATGGTTTGTCCCCCTCACTATAACCCAAAATCCATTTTAGTTTTTTGTAAGCATCTGATTCCTTCTCGCTTTTGATTTTTGTAAGGATTTCATTATACAAATCATAGGTGGATTCGGTAAACCATTTGGAGATATGATAAGTCTCTCCTTCCCATTCATAGTCTCCTCGAACTTGGATGATGAGTTTGGTTTCATTCCATTGGTAAACATTTCCATAAATGGATTCGTTTTGGTTTTGGACAAGTACAGGTGTTCCTGGTTTGATCCATCGTTTATTTTGGTTTGATAGGTTCACTTGAAACTCCGCGCGCCAAGTGTTTCCTACGACAAATCGCAAATCGACAAATTCTGCTGATTTGATTGTATTTGTTTCTCTTGCTTTTTCTAAAAATAAAGTTCGTTCGATTTCCCTTTCTTTTGTTAAGATGGATTCTATGTAACTAAATTCTTCCTCAAGTGAACCAAATGATTGTTTTATGGTTCTTCCCATTCAATATTCTCCAATGTTGTAAAAAAGCCATTCCTGAGAAGTGGAGCAAAATCAATAAAGTCAGCTGCTTTCAAATACAATGAATCCTCAATGGAATATGCCTGAATAAGGTTATTGGCAGCTTCTTCTACTTTTCCTAGCCTACAATGTGCTCTTGCTAAGATAATTAAGGTTTCGGGGTCAATTTCCTTACAGTATTCGATATGCTTTCGAATTGCGACCAGAGCATTTTCTGCATCTTCCGCGTCCAAATAACAGAGAGCCAGTAAGTCGTAATGGAGGAACTCGTCCGGTTCTACCATCTTTAAGGATTTTTTCAAAGAAGCAAGTGCGGAGTTGAAGTCGCCCCGGGAAAAATACAAGGACCCAAGTTCTGCCCAAATGTCCTTACGATCAATCCCTCGACCATTGCTCAAATGTTCTTGGGAAAGTGCTTTTTTCAGCACTTCAATAGCTTCTTCCGATCGTTCCATATCCTTAAGGAGAGAAGCAAGGAGGAGGTAATTTTCTAAATAAGAAGGAAACTGAAGGATGCTTTTTTGCAGTAAGACTTTTGCTGATTTGAATTTCTTTAATTTGATGAGATACCTAGAGTATACCGTGATACTCAAAGGATGAGAAGGGTAATTTTGGATGATGTCTTGGAAAACAGATTCTGTTTCTTTGGGATTACCCACCGAATACAAACACCAAGCTTTCTTTGCTTTGATTTTGATGAGAGCAGACTCGTCTTTCGTGTAGGCTTCACTTTGTGCATACAAATTAAAAGCGCGAGTGAATTCCTTTTCTTCTTCTAAATGTTTTGCTTCACGGATGAGAGAAAAAAAGAGATTCATCGTTTTTTTACTTCAGGAAATCCGGGATTCGCCGATGGGTAGAATAGGGAGTAAAGATTGTAAAAGGAGGTCCATTCATGGTTCCATCTACACCGATTCAACCGATTGTGAATTTGCCAAAGGAGATTTTCCAAACACAAAACCAACTGTCAGAAAAACTGATGAAGTTGGCTGTGGAAGAGAAAGTAGGTCCTGTTGCAAAAAGTGAACGATTACTCGACATCTACTGTTAGCCGTTTGCCACTTAAAATTTAGTCCACACGGGTTTCTGGATTGAAGACTGGTCGTTTTCTCTCCATAAATCCACTAATGGCACTGCGAAAGTCCATGGAATCGAGCATACTTGCATTCCAAACGGCAACGTAATCCAAACCTTCTTCGATGGTTTTTCCAATGCCATGATTCAGAATTTGTTTCACTCCACGAATGACGATGGTTGGATTCTCTGATATTTCTTGTGCAGTTTTCAGTCCCTCTTCCAGTAAATGATCAAAGTCCTTTGTCACTTTTGTCACAAGCCCCATATGGTAGGCTTCTTCTGCTGTGATGTCCTTTCCCGTGAGAGCAAGTTCCCTTGTGTGGGCATTTCCAATGAGATGGGGAAGTCGTTGTAAAGAACCCATATCAGCAACGATGGCAACCTTTGATTCTCGTAACGAAAATACCGCATCTTCTGACGCATAACGAATGTCACAGGCAGAAACTAAATCAAGTCCTCCTCCAATACAATGTTTTTGGACAAGGGCAATGGATGGTTTTTTGGAATTGTAAACCGCATTGATTCCTTTTTGCATCGTGAGGATGAGTTGGTAGAGTTTCTCTCTTCCATCAGCGAGTTCCCCTTGGACCACTGGTTTGAATTCTTGGAAAAATTCCTCTAGGTCAAGACCAGTGGAGAAGGATTTTCCCTTTGCTGCGATGACAAAACAGTGGATCTTTGGATCTGCATCAATTTCAGCCACCATATCCGGTAAATCGCGCCAGAAGGGCCAATTCATCGCGTTTCTTTTTTCTGGACGATCGAGCCAAAGGATCGCAATGTTCTTTCTTCTTTCAATGGTAAAAAAAGGAGATGGATTCATACGTTCGTTTCTTCCTTTAACCAAAGTTTTTTGGTCACCATAAGATACACCCCAAAGAGGATAAGTCCAATCGCGATGTATTGGGACTGGGAAAATCCATGCCAGTAATAACCAGTAAGGAACGTTGGGTTTCCATTGGCATCAGGAATGTTCACAAGTGTAGGTGGCTCCACAAAGGGAATCACAGCTTTATTCACTCGTAAAAATTCTATGATGAGTCTTGCAAATCCATGAATGATGAGAAACTGTGCACCAATGCTCCATTTACGAAAGTTTTGGTAACGTGCCCAAAATTGAAAATAAGCAAAGTATCCAAATGCCATGATGGATTCCATCACAGGGGTATTCCATACAGGAACACCAGAAGGGTGTGCTCCATGAAATTCAAAAACAAAAAAGGGAATTTTAGCATCAGTGGCAAAACCATAACAACCATCACCACTCACAAAACAGCCGAGTCTTCCGATCGCATAACCCATGCTAATCGCTGGAATCACTGCATCGTAATAAGCTCCGATGTCCAATTTGTGGTAACGGAAGTAGATGGTAATAAAGAGCCAGCCAAAAAGAAGACCACCAAAAAAGACAAGACCACCACCACTGAATAAAGATGACCAAAGACCAGGGTGGCCAGGAAAACCATTCCAATGAGTAAGAGGGTATGTGTATTTTCCATCATAACCAGGAACATCGATGAACACTTGGTCCCAAATTTCAAAGATGAAGAAAATTTTTGCTCCGACGAGGGTGCCTAAAATTCCAAGAAAAATCAACCAATCAGAATGATTTGGATCTAATTTTTTTCGTTCCAGTTCCTTAGGGAGAAGATAGGAACCAACGAGAAAGGCTAACATCATAAGAAGGCTGAAAGTGGACAGACCCTCCCAGCCAAAGGGATTGGGAATCGGAATTCGATCTAACATAGGGGAAAGGGTAAATTCTCCGCTCACAGGGGAAAGGAGAATTTACAGGGAAAACAAAGAGAAAAAGGGAAGAAAAAATAACTTGACTCTAGATAGTTTAATATTGAACTATCCAATATTGATTTAAGGAGATCTGACTATGTTTGATTTTTTATTTTCGACTTCTGGGGATATCATCCCACTGATTTTACGCATCACGGCCTTCGTTGTGATCTTCCCACACGGCGCACAAAAACTCCTCGGATGGTTTGGTGGATATGGTTTCAAAGGAACTTACGGATTTTTTACAGGAACCATGAAATTCCCAGGAATCCTTGCCGTTCTCATCATCCTTGGTGAGTCTTTTGGATCCGTTCTTTTACTCGTTGGTTTTTTAACCAAATTTGCAGCTCTTTCGATCGCCATCATCATGATCGGTGCCGCATTCATCGCTCACAGACATAATGGATTTTTCATCAATTGGAATGGAAACCAAAAAGGCGAAGGATATGAATTCCACATCCTTGCGGCAGGTCTTCTCCTTGCACTCATCGTTGGTGGAGCAGGTGTGTATTCGATTGATTTTAACTTAATCGGTAAGTTCTAAAATTAAGACCAATCGATCCTAGACCACTCATCCTTGTTTGGAATCTAAATTCGCAACAAGATGAGTGGATTTTCCGTTTCAGTGCGCTGTTCTTACTACACATACCATGCAGCGAGCATCTTTGCTATCGTCTAAAAGATACGAAAATCCCATCCTATCAACGTCAATGGACTTCGGATCAATTGAAAGATTTTAATCTAAGTTGATGTATTCTTCTGGGTCGAGTGGAGCATCGAGACCAATTCGTACTTCATAATGTACGTGTGCTCCCGTTGCTTTTCCCGTTTGGCCGACTAGGGCAATTTTATCCCCTCGTTTGACTCGATCGCCAGGGTTCACAAGAATTTGCGAGCAGTGTCCATACAAAGTGAAAAATCCATTTTCGTGGTTGATCCGAACTGACTTTCCTAGACCCCCAACAGCCGTGTCCACTGCAATGGTTCCAGGACCTGTGGCATAAATTGGTGTTCCTTCACCAGCCGCAAAGTCAATGCCTGAGTGGTATTCTCCAACAGGCAAAATGCCAAACGGGTCACTGCGGTATCCAAACGTGGAGGTCACAACACCCACACCAGGCTTTAGAGGTCTTCCCCTCGGCATGGAATAAAAGATACTTTCGCGCATGGAAAGGTAATCAATGGCATTTTGAAAATTAGGGACAAGGTTTCCTAGTCTTACACCAAACTGGGTGTAGGTGGTGACCACTTGTTGGAAGAGGAGTAGGTTGGAATCCAGTTCACTCGCATCCTTTCGAAATTCTTCTTTTAAGAGATAGTCTTGGGTGATCATCTCCTTTTCCGGAATTTCTTCCCAGGCAAGCAAATTGAGAGATTCCGTCATGGACTCTAATTCTTCCACAGATTCCCGTAAATCCTTGGAAAGTAGGTCATAAAATAGAAACGAAACGAGTTGGGTTTCTGTTTTTTTCTCGAGTGAGAGATTTCGTTCAAAGAAAAAGGAAAAATAAACAAGAAGTCCAAAGGAGAGTATCACAAGGGAGAGGGCAAGTCCAAAGAGAAACCCTAGCATTCCTACGGAAATTTCGATTTGGGCGAGAGGTTTTTCATCATTGGGGATGAGGACAAAACTCACCTTTTCACGGCTTCGGGAAATCCACTTTTGTAAGCGTTTTCGCCACCGTAAATGCGCAATTTGGAGCCTTTCGTAGGCGGTTGTGACGTAAGTTTCTGCCAATGTTCGTTATCCAGCCAATTTTTTCCTTGCCCATGCCATTTTTCAGGGGAAAGTGGATGAATCCAATATGTTTAAATTTCTCACTTCTCTTTTCAGAAAGAAAGCCGACTCTGTCGATTCCTTTTTGATGTACCCCGAGGGAAAGAGATACTATCGAGAAACTCACTCCATACGCAGGGCCAATATCGATGAAGATGCCATCAAAATCATCAATCGATTGAACAAGTTTCGTTACAAGGCCTACTTAGTCGGTGGAGGAGTCAGAGATCTGCTGATGGGCAAGCGCCCAAAAGATTTTGACATTGTCACAAGTGCGACACCAAACCAAATCAAAAGGATCTTCAATAACTGCCGAATCATCGGTAAACGATTTAAAATTGTTCACATCATTTTTAAAGGGAAAATTATTGAAGTTTCAACGTTCCGATCATTACCGGAACATCGTTTGGAAAAACACAAAGCAGAAAACGATTATCTCATCAAGCGGGACAATTCCTTCGGTACAGCAAAGGAAGACGCGGCAAGACGCGACTTTACCATCAACTCCTTGTTCTACGATCCTAAAAATGATTCCATTTTGGATTACGTAGGTGGATTCGAAGACATTCAAAAGAAAATTGTAAGGGTCATTGGTGATCCAGACATTTCTTTCAAAGAAGATCCTGTTCGTATGTTACGAGCAGTGAAGTTTTCTGTATTACTTGGGCTCGATATCGAGAAAAAAACCAAACTGGCAATTAAAAAGAATCGTTTGGAACTCGAAAAATCTTCCACTGCAAGACTTCTCGAAGAATACAACAAGATGTTTCGAACATGGAAAACATCGATTATCTTTGAAGGTTTAGCAGAAAATCATCTCTTAGATGTTTTGTTCAAAGAACCAGCCGATAAGTTAAAGAAAGCAGATCCAGAATGGCGTGAACATTTTATGGACACTCCACTCGGAAAACGACTCGCTGTGACAGACAAACTTCTCTCTGCAAGAGAGGAGATGACTCCAGCTATTTTTTATTCGTTAATCTTTTACGATATCGTAAAAGATCTTTATGAAAACGATCGTGGACACCTAGCGCATAACATCAAAGAAAGTTTACAACCTGTTTTTGAAAGAATGGGAATCCCAAAACGAGAACAAGACAACTTGGTAAAAATATTCATTAGCCAACCTCGTTTTCACATCACTGATGATGAAAAAGAAAGGCAAAATTCTTTCTTCAAAAAGAAGGATTATTTTTACGATGCGTTCATGGTGTATAAGATAGTGGCCATCTCCGAAAACAACGAAGCTGCCGTACAAACTGCATTTTTCTGGGAAATTTCGCTCCGCCAAAGACCGAAGCCAGATAGCCATCAGTTTGGCCAACAAAATCGTAAAAAAGAAGGCAATAAAAAAAGGCCACCAAGGAAAAAACACCGTGATCGAAGAGGGAGCGGAAACCAGAACCAAACCAATCAGGAAGGAAATTCGAATGAATCTGAAGATTCAAACGGATTTGTTTCTGAGAATAAAAACGAAGAATCAAATCCAGAAAATTTTTAACCTATAAATTTTCAATTCACTGATTAAAGTTTTAGTGTTTCCATCGTCTGATGTGATTAGATGGAAACACTTAGTTCTCGAGTAAGGGTCATACTTCTTGAGGATGATCCGACTATTTCACTTTTTTACAATGGTATTCTTCAGAAACAAGGAATGGAAGTAACTTGTTTTTCTGATATTAAACCAGCTATATACTTTTTAACTGAAAATCATCTACAAAATCAAAATATTGTCATTACTGATTTACAACTTCCCGGTGGGAATGGTTTGGATTTCGTTAGAGAAATTCGAAAGGTAAATAAACATATTCCGATTTTGGTAATCACTTCAACTGAGGATCCAAAACAAATCATAGAAGTCATGAAGGAACATGTTCAAGAATACCTGATAAAACCTGTGATTCCAAGTGAATTGCTTTCTCGTATCAAATACCAACTATCAACCAAAGAAGATTCGTATGTTTATTCGGATTATGAAAGAGAAAAAATCATATCTCTTGAAAAATTATTAGAATGGTATAGCTACAAAAACACTCGTATCAAAAAAGGAGATCTAAATACTAACGAACTTCATAAAAATCTTTTTTATGGACTTAGGACAAGTTTAGCACAAGGAGCTGGTTTTGGAGTTTTGTCTCAATTGATAGATATCATAAAAGCAATGCCAAAAGCGGATAATGGCGGGGTTATTCTAGATTTAGATATCTTGAATATCTTAGAAGAAAACGCAATTTACTCGAAGAAGGTTTTAGATCGATTTGCTGAAATTGAAAATGTAATTTTTGATAGAGTTGAAATCGAAGAAGTGTCACCTTTAAAATTGTACAATGAAATGTTGAAGTTAAAGGAAGAAGTTAATCCGCTTTTGCTTCTAAAAGACCAAGTTTTACTCATCCCTGAATATAATGCTTCGAAACTTAGTTCAAAATTGATCAAATGGAATCCACTATATTTTAAAAAAATAATCTATGAGCTTTTATTGAATGCTATGAGGTTTTCTAAACATTCAAGTAGAATATTCTTTCTATTTAATGTCGATTCAGATGGAATTTACCTTTCTACAATCAATTCCTATGCGGAAGAAGAATTTTCGAAGAAGGGGATTTCTAATGATTATCTAGAACTAATCTTTGAGCCTTTTTTTAGAATTACAAAGAATATTTATGAAAAACATGGTTCCTTAGATTTTGGGATCGGACTAAGCTTTGTAAAACAGACTATAGAAAAGTTTGGTGGAACCATTACAGCACTGAATTTGGTAGACCATACAAACGAAACCAAGGAAACCAAAATAGAGTTCAAAATATTCCTCCCTTATTCTTCCTCTTTGAAGTGAAGGAAACCTTTGGTTTTGGGACGGTAGGTTTTTCCTTCTCTTAGAAATTTTGTTCTAGGTTTTCCTTTTTCAAATCTACCTATCATCGTCACAGGAATGGATTCAATTTGGTTTGGTAGTATATCTGGTGATAAAAACAAAAGTTCCAACTCTTCTCCAGAACCAAGGCAAGCATCTACACCTAGTTCCTGAACCGCAAATGGGTGCAAGGGAACTGATTCCACTTCTAGAATCAGTTTGCCATGGGAGGCAATTGCTAATCTTTCTGCATCTTGGATGAGACCATCCGTTACATCCATGCAAGCATGAATTCGATATTTCGATAAAGGTTTTTGTAGGATCTGTCTCGATTTTGGCAGTAAATGTCTTTTGATTGCTTCTTTGTATTTGGGTTGTTTCTTGTTGTGTTTTAGTCCGTGATACCCAAGTAGGCTTTGGCCTAAATCCCCTGTGACATATAAGTAATCTCCAGGTTTTCCACCAGAGCGAAGCCATGGTGTTTTGACGGCGCCTACAACGGTTAAGGTTAGCTGGGTTGTCGGAGAGGAAAAGGTATCACCGCCGGCCAGTTTCATCCCATATTCGTAGAGGGAAGAACGGAGTGATTTGGCAAAGGCTAAGACCCATTCCTTTTTTCGTGAGTAGGGGGAAAGGCCAAGGTTCAGAAAACATTCTCTGGGGACTCCGCCAGAGGCAGTGATGTCTGATACATTCACTTCCACAAGTTTTCTTGCTAAAATTTCGGGACTAGACCATTCGTGTAGGAAATGAGTTCCTTCCGAGAGGGAATCGGTGGTGACAAGTCGTCCTGGTGCCAGAAAGTAACAATCGTCCTCTGGTGGGGGAGTTTTACCAAATAAACTGCGGATGATTTCTGATTCTTTCAAAGCTTCGTTTCCAATAAATTTGTTTGACCCACTGTGAAAACCGAAAATCCTGACATAAAAGAGGAAAATCTCGTACTTATGGAACTATTGTCTAAAGCCCACAAGACCCCTTCTATCGCAAAAGAAGCCGTACAAAAACAGTGGTTTGTTGTGGACGCAACTGATAAAACGCTCGGAAGATTGGCAAGTCAAGTCGCTTCCCGACTTCGCGGAAAACACAAATCTACATTCACACCGAACCAAGATTGTGGAGATAACATCATCATCGTTAATGCTTCTAAAGTGGCCGTGACTGGTCGCAAAAGAGAACAAAAAATTTACTACCACCACTCCCGTTACCCAGGTGGTATGACTGCGATTGCCTTCCACAAACTCATTCAAGAGAATCCCGAAAGAGTGATTATGGAAGCAGTCAAAGGAATGTTACCTAAATCTAAGTTAGGTGACCAAATGTTAAGAAATTGCCGAGTGTTCGCAGGCAGTGACCACAACCTAGGTGCACAAAAGCCCCTAAAACTGGAGTTGAAATAATATGGCGCAAAAAGCAGTTTGGGCAGTAGGCCGACGCAAAACATCTGTTGCACGAGCAAAAATCGCATCGGGAACAGGAAAAATCACAGTTAACCATAAAGATGTAAAAGATTACATCAAAAACGGAGAACACTTAGTTCGCCGTGCACTTGAGCCTCTTTTAGTTTTAGATGCTCGTGACAAATATGATATTGCACTCAATGTAACTGGTGGTGGAGTGATTGGACAAGTGGGAGCCATTCGTCACGCAGTGGCTCGTGCTCTTGTTGCGTTCAATGAATCGCTAAAACCAGCTTTGAAAAAAGAAGGATTCCTCACACGAGATAGCCGTATGGTAGAGCGTAAAAAATACGGTCTTCATAAAGCTCGTCGCGGAACTCAGTTCTCAAAACGTTAATCGGAATCTTCCTCTTTTTTTTCCGATAGAGAAGCCTCCTTTGGGAGGCTTTTTTTTTCGATTAGGACGAATCAAACTAAAACAACGCCTTCCACCATGAACCAAATCATCTTTTACCTTGCCTTTGCTTTTGGAACCTTTGCCAGTAGTTGTTTTTTATATTCGATTGTGATTTTTACACAGACATTAACAGTTGTAAAAGGGTATTCTGGGATCGTATTTTTCTTTTTGTTTTTACCTTTCCCCATTTTCTTTTTATACACGGGATACCTTCTCGACCATTACTCTAAAAAATGGGTCGTTGTCGCATTTCAGTTCTTTTTGTGTTTTGCTACCTTCTTATTAGGGGCACTCACGCCGGAGTTTGCAAAGTATCCTCTCCTTTTATTACCTCTGGCTTTTATAAACGGAATTGGAATGACAACGGTTTTGCCGGGAAGGATGGCACTCCTCAGAGAAGTGATGGACTCTCATCGTTTGGTTTTTCATACGATTGTTGGGAATTTACTTCTGATCTTCTCTTTTGGAATGAGTCCTCTCGCTGTGGGCTGGATTCGAGAATTCCAATCCTATTCCCATTTGTTTTTGATTTTAACTGGTTTACATCTTGTATCCATTCTCGCCTTCACTTTGTTAAAGACGAATTCCAAGGATGTTCCAAGTCCAACGGAAAAAGAGAACCAAAATAGAATCCCACCAAACTCTGAATTTCCTTCCATTGGTAAAAATCTTCATAACGTAATTGGGGTTTTAAAAAGCGATCCAGTCTCCAAACAAGTCATGTGGATGGCAATCCTAAGTATGCTTGCTCTCGGTCCTATCCAAGTGGTGCTTCCGCAATATGTAAAACAAGAATTGGGACTTGGGGAACTGGCAAGAGGGAGTGTTCTTGTGTTTCTCGGCCCTGGGCTTTTTTTAGGTGGGATCCTTACGATTTTGTTCCATCACCTGGAACGAAAGGGACTCGCATTACTCATCGTATTCTCTTTGTCTTCGTTTTTCTTTTTGGGTCTCATACCGTTTTACCAAGCAAACATCACTTCCTTCTTTCTCTTTTGTTTTGGAATCTCTGGTGGAGTGCTTTCGAGCCTAATGCCAGCCATCTTACAAAAACGTACGAATGATGCTCTTCGCGGGAGAATCCTTTCTCTTTACACCGTGTGTTTTCAATTCACACCTGCCGTTTCTGGATTTTTTTCTGCCTATCTCAGTGATACCTTTGGAAGTCTTTGGACCTTTACGGGACTTGGGCTCTGTTTTTTGGGATTTGCTCTCTTTTCGTTTTGGGGATACAAAGAATTACGCGAAAGTTAATTTCGAATTTCCTTGCCCTAGAAGGCAAACCCGATTTCCGTGTAAGTGTATGAAGTTCAAAACGGTCCAAGAAATCGCCAGGTTGTATACGAATTACTTTAAGGAAAAAGGTCACACAATTGTGCCTTCCTCCAGTCTCATCCCGAAAGGGGATCCCACACTTTTATTCACAACCGCAGGTATGGTGCAGTTCAAACCCCTTTTTACAGGCGCGGTAGAACTTCCCTATACTAGGGCCGCCTCCATACAAAAATGCGTTCGCACCACCGATTTGGAAGTGGTAGGAAAAACGGAACGCCATTGTACGTTCTTTGAGATGTTGGGAAATTTTTCCTTCGGCGATTATTTTAAAAAAGAAGCCATTGAATACGCGTTAGATTTTTCTCTAAACCAGTTAGAAATTCCCAAAGATAAAATTTGGGTCACCATTTACCTAGATGATGATGAAGCCAAAAGAATCTGGATGGATGCCGGGATTCCAGAAGAACGAATTGTTCGCCTTGGTAAAAAAGACAATTTTTGGGGGCCTGCGGGAGACAGTGGGGCTTGTGGTCCTTGTTCCGAATTGTATTTGGACAGGGGACCCGAAAAAGGTGGTCCCACTTGTGGCAACAACCCGAATTGCAAACCAGGTTGTGACTGTGATCGTTATTTGGAATATTGGAACCTTGTGTTTAACCAGTTCAATCAGACTGTTTCAGGGGAACTTCTTCCTCTGAAACAAACAGGCATTGATACAGGATCTGGCCTCGAACGTGTGGCCATGTTATTACAAGAAGTGGACTCGGTCTATGACACAGATGAATTAAAAACCATCATACAAAAAATTGAATCAGTGTCGGGTTTTCCATATAATGAATCCACCAAACAATCGTTTCGTGTGATTACGGACCATTCTCGTTCTGTCTTTTTTTCTCTTGGGGATGGAATTTATCCTGACCGCACAGGTCGTGGGTATGTGATCCGTCGACTCATTAGACGCGCTTCCCTCTTTGCAAGAAAACTCGGAATTCATGAACCATTTCTATACAAACTCGTAGGCACTCTAAAAGAATTATACTCGGCTCGTTATCCAGAGTTAAAGGACAAAGCAAAAGACATCGAATCGATTCTAAAGAAAGAAGAAGAACTTTTCCTACACACATTGGAAGTCGGTCTCGAAGAGTTAGAGTCTTTACTCTCTCACTTGAAAGAACACAAACTAACACTTGTGACGGGAAAAGAAGGCTTTCGTTTGTATTCCACATACGGGTTTCCTCGTGAAATGACAAAGGAACTTGTGGAAGACAGAGGGTTTAGCTTTGATGACAAAGGTTTTGAAGAAGAACTCGAAAAGGATCGGGATTTATCGCGTGCTAGCTGGAAAGGGAAAAAAATCCAATACCTCACTGGCCTTTCAGCCTCTCCCGAACTCAAAACAGAATTTTTAGGGTATACGGAATCCAAAGCACAAGGAAAGGTCTTGTATCTTTTTGTGGATGGAAAGTCAGTTAGTTCCGCCAAACAAGGGGAAGAGGTTGTTATCGTTCTCGATAAAACTCCTTTTTACGCAGAGGGCGGTGGTCAGGTTGGTGACACAGGTTATTTCAAAAAAGACGGTTTCCAATTCCAAGTCCAAGACACACAAAAAGAAAATGATACTTTCCTTCATATGGGTATGGTCTTAAAAGGAACGATCACGGTAGGAGATGTGGTAGATGCTGAAATTGAAGTGGAACGTAGGCAGAATCTTGCCAACCACCATTCCGGCACACATTTGTTAAACGGAGCACTTAGAAGAATCCTCGGGAACCATGTCACACAAAAAGGTTCCATTGTTTCCGCAGAGTATCTCCGATTTGATTTTTCCCATCCCAAAGCACTTTCTCCTGAAGAAATCATCCAAATTGAATCTGATGTAAATGAGGCTGTGAGTGCCAATATCGCGGTCAAAACAGAAGTTTTAGACATCAACCAGGCGAAAGAATCAGGGGCACTCTCCATGTTTGATGAAAAGTATGGAAGCCTTGTTCGTGTTGTGTCCATGGGAGAAAAATCAAAAGAATTCTGCGGGGGAACCCATGTAACGAACACACAAGACATTGGATTTTTTGCCATTGTCAAAGAAGGAAGTCCTGGTGCTGGAAATCGAAGGATTGAAGCGATTTGTGGAGATTCTGTTGTTTCCTATTTTTTACACCAGTTCCAAACCTTGGCGGCCAAAATTGAAACTCACAACTTGTCCGCCAAAGAGGCATTTGGTGATCTTAAAGAATTTGGGATCACAAAAGAAGTTCCTTCCCCAGAAGGTTTACAAACCATCTTCTCAAAAGATGGAAAAACAGCGGTGGCAAGTCTACGTAAACTCCGAGAAGAATTAGAAACAGAACTGGAAGAAAAATCCTCCTCGCTTTTTAAAGCCAAAAAGAAATTAGAACAGCAAAAGTTCCAAATGAATCCAGAGCTTGTGGACAGTTTGTTACAAAAAGCACACAAGTTTGCGAAAGGAAAGGTTGTCACCGAATTGTTTCCTTCGGTGGATGCAAAGGCATTGAAAGACTTGGCCGATTCCTTAAAAGCAAAAGAACCAGAGATTCTCTGTTTGTTTGGAACCACGGAAGGGGATTCGAGTACGCTTGTCTTTATGTGCAATAAGGTATTGAATGAACGAGGCATTCATTGTGGTGATCTACTGAAAGAAACCTTGGTGAAACTCGATGGAAAGGGCGGTGGAAGACCCGATATGGCACAAGGCGGTGGTAAAAAACCAGAAAGTGTTTTGGCTTCCTTGGAGTTTGCACTTTCTCTCGCCAAAACCAAATTATCGTAATCGTTCATAAAAAAACAAGTAGGAGAATTTTATGGCACAAGATCCATCATTTGACATTGTCTCAAAACTCGACCGTCCGGAATTGCAAAATGCAGTCTCACAAGCGATGACGGAAATCCAAACTCGTTTTGATTTTAAAGGATCCAATTCGGAAATCAAAATCACAGATGACCAACTGGTTTTGACTTCCGAGAACGAAATCAAGTTGAAGCAAGTGATTGATGTTCTGACTACCAAAATGGCAAAACGGGGCATTAGCCTAAAAGCTTTTGATTTTGATTCCAAAGTGGAACCAGCGACTGGCCAAACCGTTCGCATGAAGGTGAAAATCCAAAACGGTTTGGACAAAGAACAAACGAAACAAATCACATCCCTCATCAAGGACCAAAAACTAAAGGTGCAAGCGACCATCCAAGGGGATTCGGTGCGAGTGGTGGGAAAAAAGAAGGACGATTTGCAAGAAGTGATGGCTGCCATCCGCAATGCGAATTTTAACTTCGATGCCAATTTTACCAATTTTAAGGGGTAAAGAAAGGTCCCTTTCGGCTTCCATTTTTTTTCTATCTATGTCTCGAAACCTTCCGATATTTCCCGTATGGAACCTAAAAAATCCGTATGGGGATGGAATTTGCCAAGAAAAGACTTCCTCCCGTATCTATTTGTATTCTCTGGAATCTTTTTGCTTTTATCTCTCTTTTCCTTCCATGAAGGAGAGGATGGTTCCCTTTTCAATTGGTTTGGAAGGTTAGGGCATTACATTGCGCTCACCCTTTTTTACCTCTTGGGAAAAACTTCCTTTTTACTCGCAGGGTTTGTTTTACTATTAGGTGTCCTTTCTTTACGCAATCCTGAATTTGATGTTCTAAGTAAGGCTTTATTTTTCCCCATTTTTATCATTGCAACGACAGTTAGCCTGAACTTACTCGAAACTCCCATGGGGCATGTGGGAGATAGCGGAGGGATCTTCGGGCAATTCTTTTCGTGGATTTTTTCCTATCTCTTTGGGGAAACGGGAAGGGTTCTTGTGATCTTTTTTCTCTATCTGTATTTTGCTGTGATCTGGTTAGAAGATGGGGCTTGGTCCTACAGCTTTTCTGTCATCCATAATGTATCTGAAAAACTCTACCACCTTATGGGGGGACGAAAGGAATTTCCTCACTTCAAACTTCCTTCCTTTATGGAATCGGTAGTGTCCACTCGTCGTGCCCCTATGGACGAAGTGAAACAAAAAGGTTGGTTTCAAATCCAAACGGAAGAAGAATCCAAAGAGGAACTAGCCCATCATTTCTGGAATGTGGTCGCAAATGAAAAAGTAGAAGTCGATTCGATTCCGTCTTTTTTACGCGATCCTCATTCCCGTTTTTCTCCGTCGTTTGGTGAAGAGCATGTCTCTGCAAATCCTGTGGGGAAAGAAGCATCCAAAAGAGAAAAACGTCTAAACATTCGGTTTCAAAATACAAATCATTTTGAAGGATTTTTTGATGCATCTGGAAAAGTCTTTCGGTTTCAAAAAGAAAGAAAGAAGGACTTCCTAGATAGAAACGAAATCTCCCTTTCTCAAAAACGCATCCAACTGACAGACAAACGGATCCAGGAAGAATCGCCACTCCATCCAGA
Organism: Leptospira sp. WS60.C2; assembly: GCF_040833955.1. NCBI lineage: Bacteria > Pseudomonadati > Spirochaetota > Leptospiria > Leptospirales > Leptospiraceae > Leptospira > Leptospira milleri. The sequence continues at coordinate 1,368,855 of NZ_CP162133.1, forward strand.
GGGAATGGAAAAAGAGGATCTCAGAGAATCTAAAATTCTTTATCAGTTTCCAGAAGCCAAATGGAAACCTAAACAGGAAATGTCACTCGCTCTCGATGATTTAGAATTACCGAAACTCAGTCCCATGGAATCGAAGTTTGGTGATGTTTCTACCTTTTTGCCAAATCGGAATTGGGAAGTATCTCAAGAAAATTCAAATGAAATGGAAGCTTGGGAAGAAGAGGAAGAAGAAACTTGGGAAGATTCGATTTCAGAGTCTACTGACGAAGAAACTTCTGTTGTGGTTTCCATTCCTGAGTCTGTCCGTTTGTCCCTTGTAGAAGAAACAGGCTTTGCAACAGAAACTTGGGATGATACAAACGATCTGAGTGATTCCGTGTCGATGGAAGGCGTGGAAGAAGAGTATGAAGAAGAAACTTTGGAAACCATGTCCCTAGAGGAATCCTCTCCAATGGTTCGTTCGAATTTGAGTCCTGGAAACTTTGTTAAGAAAAAGCAAATTCTTAAGGAAACAAAAGAAGAACAAGAACTCATGTTTGGTTCCATGGTGCCAAAACCTAAATTGAAAAAAGGGAAGTATTACATTTCTCCAAGACTTCTTGCCAACCACCAAGTTCCAGTTGCGAATATTTTAAAGAATGATTCGGAACTCGATCTCATCGCTAAAAAAATCGAAGAGTCAACTGGTCACTTTGGAATTGAATCAAAGGTCATTACTAAAGAACGTGGGCCCATCATCACTCGGTATGAAATCACCATTCCGAATGGAATCAAACTGAACCGAATTGTCTCTTTGTCAGATGAAATCAGAGCTTACTTAGAAGTAAAAAACATTCGGATTGTGGCACCTATCCCAGGTAAGGCGTCGATTGGAATCGAAGTTCCGAACCGTGTCAGAGAAGATGTTTTTTTATCAGAGATTTTAAAAGATACCATCCTCCAACAAAAAGCAAAAGACCTTTCGATTTGTATTGGAAAGGATATTTCGGGAAAACTCGTGATGATTGATATCGCAAAACTCCCGCACTTACTCGTTGCGGGAACCACTGGATCTGGTAAGTCGGTGAGTATCAATGCGATGATCACAAGCCTTATCTGCACGCGCTCCCCAGAAGAAGTTCGGTTCATTATGATCGATCCAAAGATGGTAGAGATGACACTTTACGAAGGAATTCCACACCTTCTCATGCCAGTGATTACGGACCCTAAAAAAGCAACCAAGGCCCTCTCTTGGGCGATCCAAGAAATGGAGAGCCGTTACCAAATGATCTCCCAATTGAAAAGTAGGGACTTCAAAAGTTTTAATGAAAAGGTAGATGAATATGCGCACGCAAAAGGATTCCAAAAACTTCCTTACATCGTGATTTTCATAGATGAGCTTGCGGATCTTATGATGGTTTCGGGAAAGGATTTGGAAGAACAGATCCAAAGGATTTCCCAAAAAGCAAGAGCTGTGGGAATCCACCTCGTAATGGCAACGCAAAGGCCATCCGTGGATGTCATCACTGGGGTCATCAAAGCGAATTGTCCTGCAAGAGTTGCCTTCCAGGTGGCACAAAAAACAGACTCCCGCACCATCCTCGATACAAGTGGGGCGGAGACCCTCCTAGGAAAAGGGGACTTTTTGTACCGTTCTCCAACCTCGAGTGACCTTATGCGGATCCAGGCTCCCTACATCGAAGAGAAAGAAATTGAGTCCATTGTGGAAGAAGCCAAAAAACAAGGGGCTCCTGCCTATGTAGAGATGAACTGGGAGGAGGAATCGAATATCGAAATGGCCTCCGATGAAGACGAGGAACTTTTCGAAGAAGCTTGGAACATTGTCGTCACAGAAAAAAAAGCCAGTGCGAGCTACCTCCAGCGTAGGATGCGAATTGGTTACAACAAAGCGGCAAGGCTTATGGAACTCATGGAAATGAGGGGGTATGTGTCACCGCAAGTGGGGGCAAAACCTCGAGAAATCCTACGTTCAGCGTAAATCATCGACAAGAGAAGTTTGTCTGAAAAACTGGGAATCTATGAAAGTATGGATCGGATTTTTGTTACTTGTTTTGGGAGTTTCTTTGGAGGCCCAAACAAGTCCGGCTCACAATTGGCATTCTCCTTCTGAAGTTGTTAAAAAGATCAAAAAGAATTTTAGTGAAATCAATTCGTATTCCGCTGATTTTCTCATCAAAACAGAAGAAAACAAAAAAGAAAAACAAATGCGCGGGAAATGTTTTTATAAACGTCCTGGAAAAATTCGTTATAATTTTGCCGAACCAGAAGGGGACGAAATTGTTTCTGATGGAAAAACCCTCCATATCTTCATCAAGCGGTTAGGTGCTGTTGGCAAACAAGACCTAACGCTTGATCGTAAAAATTCTTCTGGTCCGATCTTCACAACGAATAGTCCAGAAGGACTCAATCGCCTTTTTCGTAAGTACCATTATAAGTTTGATACCATTGAACAACCGCGTTCGATGGGTGATGTCACAAAATACTTTGTTCTCGATCTAGACCAAAGAGAAAAGATTGGTGGGTTTGAAAAGATGAAACTTTTTGTGGATTCAGAATCGTATCTCATTAAAAAAGCAGTTGCGACAGATGGTCGTGGTAAGGTCACAACAATATCATTTTCTAACATTAATTTTTCGGAAGAAATCCAAGATGGAGTTTTCAATTTTCACATGAGCGGAAACGCTAAAATTGTCAACAACCCACTTGTCTCTGAGAACTAAACCTAAGAGGAGTTCATTTTGAATACAAAACGAGTTGGTCAAATCCTAAGAGAAGCAAGAGAAGACAAAAAACTTTCAGTGAAAGATGTCGCAAAAGAAACAAACATTGCGGCCAAATACATCATCGCTTTAGAAACAGAAGATTATTCTCAGTTCCCAGCAGAAACGTTTGCTCTTGGTTTTTTAAAGAATTATGCCAGTTACCTAAAACTTGATACCGCGATGTTACTCAATTTATATCGAGGGGAACAAATTGAAGAATCACAAGCACCACTCGAAGAGCTCACTCGTCCTACAACCACTCCTTTTAGTTTAGACCGGAATAAGATCATAAGCCTTGTTTCTCTCTTTTTGTTTGTGATCTCGGCGTATATCATCTACATCAGTTTTGAAGACTCTGGTTCTGTTTCGATGGATGATGACAATACCGAGGTAAGCCAAAATGTCGAACCAACCAATAGTTCTGACATTCCATCTGGAATTAATTTCGTGAACCAAAGTGTTCCCGAAAATGCAAGTGTGCCTTTTATTCTTACAGAAGATCGTGGTGTGAGTTTTAGTGTGAACAACCAACAGTGTAAGATGTTCATTAAAGGTGTTTCCAATGGAAAAGCAAACCTAGGATTTAATATTTTCCCAGAAAAGAATGTGTATTTCTTCCAAACAGCAGAAGGCGAAGAAACCATTCTTTCGTACAAAATTGAAGAGCTCTCTTCCTTACGTCGTGATATCCGCGTGGTCACACAAGCCGTCACTGAAAAATCGGCAAAGGTTCTTGTGACGTTAAAAGAGGAACGAGAAGGCGTTGCTGTGAAGTCTCCTGTAGGAGATGTTCCGATCCAAGTGACATTGTTTTTCTCGAAGCCAAGTTACGTTGAGTTCGTGTTAGATGGTCAAATGGGAGAACGTGGTCTTGTTTCCGCGGGAGAAGTGAAACACTTAGAAGCTCGTGACAGACTGGAGATCAAAGTGGGAGATGGCGGTGCCGTGGAAATGGTACAAAACGGAAAAGAACGAGTCGTACTTGGAAAACCAGGAAAGCTTGTGAAAAAAATCTTCATCCGCAAACCAAATCCGTATGATTCCACTCAGTCCATCATTGGAGAGTTAGGCGAATAATGCCAAAGGCCAAGGAAACAATCGACGAGACACCAAAGTCGTTTTATATCACGACTCTTGGTTGTCCGAAAAATACTGTGGATTCGATGGCTATGCACCAGTCCCTATTAAAAGAGGGACTCCTTCCCGCCGCAGGCCCTGAAGCCAGTGATTTTCATTTGGTAAATACCTGTACATTTATCCAAGATGCGACCAAAGAAACCATTCAAACCATCCTAGACTCGATCGATATCAAAAAGAAAAACAAACAAAAGTTAGTTGTGGTGGGTTGTTTTGCGGAACGCGCCGGAAAAGAAATTTCTGACGATCTTCCTGAAGTGGACCTTCATTTTGGAACAGGGAAATATGACAAAGCAGGTGAGATTTTACGATCCCATTTTCCTCTCGATTTTAAAGACCTCACTGAATTTAATGAAGACTTACTCGAAAGACTCAAAACCTCCAAAGGCATTGAAAATTATTCCAAACCGTATTCTTATGTGAAAATTTCGGATGGTTGCAACCGAGGTTGTCATTTTTGTATCATTCCCAACCTTCGTGGAAAATACCGAGACACAGAAATCACTGATGTATTAGCACAAACGAAACTAGCGGTAAAAGCTGGTTCGAAAGAGATTTGCCTTGTGTCCCAAGATACGGTTTTTTATGGAAAGGACACAGACAAACTGATGGATTTGGTGCGTTCCGTGGCCGAGGTGGATGGCCTAGAACTTTTACGTTTGTTGTATCTCTATCCAGATAAAAAAACAGAAAAGTTACTCGATTTGTATGGTGAGATTCCTAAAATTGCCCCGTATTTGGAAAGCCCCTTACAACATGTTTCCAAATCCGTTTTAAAAGCAATGAACCGCACGGGCGAATACAGTTTTTTTAAATCCCTATTCCAGAAAGCAAGAGACATCCGCCCTGATTTAGAAATCCGCACTTCGTTTATCTTAGGTTTTCCTGGCGAAACAATGGAAGATGTGGAAGAAATCATTCGCTTCGTGGAAGATGTAAAACCAGAAAAGGTAAACCTCTTTCCTTACTCTCCACAAGATGGTACGAAAGGCGCTACAATGGATGGCCAACTGAAAGATAAAGAAATTGCACGCCGTGTCAACATGGTGAGAGAAGCATATCTAGGAACTCTAAAGTCCATCCACCAAAATCGAATTGGAAAAGTCTATCCTTGCGTCGTTGATGAAGTGTTAGACGAAGGTGCAATTGTTCGCCGTTTCCAAGATGCTCCTGAAATTGATGAAGTGGTTTATGTAGACAATACCGATTTGAAGGTAGGGCAGTTTGGAAAGGTCCGAGTGGACTCTTTTTATGAATTAGATATGTCTGGAACCTGGGTGGTTTAGTGGAAGATTGGAAAACCATAGCCAATATCCCGAACTTGCTCACAGTTCTTCGCGTATTGGCATTACCGTTTTTTATCTTTGCCTTATTCCAAAAAGAATGGGAATACCAAATCTTTGCCTTTGTCCTCTTTGCACTCGCCTCCTTAACCGATTTGGTGGATGGGTATTTGGCAAGGAAATGGAACCAACAAACGGAGTTTGGAAAATTTCTAGATCCATTGGCGGATAAATTTTTAGTCATTGGTTGTTTTGTTACGTTTTTATTCATCCATGAACCCATTGAAGTTTGGATGGTTGTGCTCATCGTTGGGCGTGATATGCTCATCACGTTCCTTCGTTACATTGCCGTTCGTTCTGGCAATAGCCTTCGCACAACCATGATGGGAAAAGTGAAAACCGCATTCCAGATGGGAGCAATCCTCATTATCCTCGTTGTCTTTATGCTGATCTCTGGGAAACGTCGGGCGATGATCAATGAAACCTATGCCATGGGAAAATTAGCTGGTTACTCTACCTTTGAGGTGGCATCTCAGAATGCGAACGAGTTTTATACATTGGTTAAAACTTCAGACCATTTGAGTTTTAAAGATTTTTTTGATTCCATTGCTTCTATTGTTCCTTATTTTGGAATGTTATTCACCACTTTCATTACTGTGGTTTCTGGACTTCGTTATATTGTAACCAACTATCAATTGTTAACCTTTTCTAATCTAAAAAGGATTTTTTATGACCGCTCTCACTAGTAAGGAAATTTTGGGCCAAGTGGTGTCAGGACACCATTTGGTCGAGGCTCACGCTGAATTTTTTTTAAATGAAGTGATGGATGGTAAAGTTTCAGAACCTTTGCTTGCCTCCTTTCTCACTGCCATGAAAATGAAAGGAGAAACCACGGACGAATTGTATGGATTTGTCCGTGCAATGCGTTCTCATGCGATCAAACCGAAAACTTCCTTTGGATTTGATTTTTTGGATACATGTGGAACGGGTGGTGATGGGAAAGGAACGTTGAATGTGTCCACTCTTTCTGCTCTGACGCTTGCAAGCCTTGGTCACAAAGTGGCAAAACATGGAAATCGTTCTGTATCTTCTCCCTCAGGAAGTTCTGACATTCTCTCTGGACTTGGGTATCCTTTGGAGAGAAGCCATGAAGAGTGTGAGGCGGAGTTCAGTCGCACAGGATTTGTGTTTCTATTTGCTCCTTCTTGGCATCCGGCCATGAAATATGCAGGTCCTGTTCGAGGAGCGCTTGGGTTTCGAACGTTTTTCAATTTGATCGGGCCACTTTCCAATCCGTTTTCTCCCACACACCAAATTGTGGGAGTGTATGACAAATCTCTCTGTTTGCCGATGGCGGAGATATTTCAGAAGTTGGGTGTGAAAGGCGCTATCGTTTGCCATTCACGGGATGGGTTAGATGAATTTTCCATCTTCGAAGAAACCGATTATGCCTATTTTGATGGAAAAACCATCCAAGAACTTATGTTTGATCCCAGAGAACTCCGTTTAGAGCCGAATGAATTGGATCGGAATACTGTGTTTTCCTCTTCCAAGGAAGGGGCAGAGACTCTTTTTCGATCGGTTCTCGACCCATCTGGTCCAACTGGTGGTACGGCAATGGTGTCACTCAATGCTGGGGTTTCGTTATGGTTACTGGGAGCTACGAAAGACATTCGAACCGGGTATGAATTGGCCAAAGATGCTCTGTTGTCGAAAAAAGTTCTCCGATTCACTCGCGAAACATTGAATTTAAGATAAGGCCTGTAAACATTGGATAAATAGCTATGCTCAATTTAGAACTTTTCGCTTCACAAATCCTAATCCTTGCCCAAGAAGAGGGAGCCAAGTCTTCTCTTCAGTCCCTCATCATCATTCCGATTATGCTAGTCGCAATGTATTTTCTAGTGATCCTTCCTAACAAAAAGGAAGAGAAAAAAAGAAAAGAGATGATCTCAAACCTGCAAAAAGGGGACACAGTGGTAACAAGCAGTGGTCTTCATGGCAAGATTGTTGAGTTCAAAGACAACAATGAAACTGTTGTTTTAAGTGTTTCTGCAAACACAAACATTACGTTTGATACAAGCGCCATCCTGAAGAAAAAAGCGTAAGATGAAATCTATCTTTTCCCTTTTACTCGTCGTCTGTTTCTCAACATCCCTCTTTTCGCAAGAGGGTTTGGATTTTTTGGATAAGGTGAATGATAAACCAAAAACTGTCACCAAACCTAAAGAAGACACCGTGCAAACCACAACAAAGAAACAATCGAATGTTGTGACACAAACTGGCACGACCACAGGGAAAAAGAAAAAGTCCAAAAAAAAATCAAAACAAAACCAACTAGCAACAGAAACTCTTCCACAAAACAATAATTTGGTGTCGAATCCAAATGTTAACCCAGTTGTAACAGAAAAAGTTGTAAATCCAGTAGAAAAACAACCTGGATTAGTAGAAGAAGAGGAAGTGGTTTCCAATGCTTACTGGATGGACTCACAAGTCACAGTGCAACCCACAGGGCTTCCTGGATTTTCCTCCGATTCGAAACTCGCAAACAACGAAGTTGCAAATGTTTCTTCTGAAGTCGGTGGAAACAAAGAATCCGGAAAATCCTTCTTTAGTTTTTCCGATTTTTTTGCTAAATACAAAAAAGCTATGATGATCTTAGGAATCATCATCCTCTTTGCTTTTTACAGACTCAGATCTGCTCGTCCTGGTTCTAGCAGTCGTTCATATAGAAGATAAAATTTTTAGGAGCAAACTAACTTGCAATCGTATCGACTCTTACTTTTACCATTTTTCATCTTAGCGGTATCCTTTACCATTTTGTATCCAAACTTCGCGGACAGAACTTTAAAACTGGTTGTGAGAGAGGATGTGTATTCCCTTTCTGAGGCTGAGCAGAAAACCCTTGTTAGTTCTTTGTTTGACCGTTGGGAAAAAGATTATGGGAAAAGTTCAGGTTGGACTATCGAACCGAAAGGAACTCTACCGCCTAAAGAGAATCCTTTTTTTACAGTGAATGGAAGATTCATCACTTCCGCCAAAATCAATCAAATCTCGCAAGAAAACCAAACATTAGTCAATGAAGCCAAAAACAAATTAGAACCAACTTGGATCGAAAATATGATCCGTGGTGGTAAATCTTTGTCCATTAAACTAGGTCTCGACTTACAAGGTGGTATGCGTGTTGTTCTAAAAGGTGATTTCGAAGATTACACTTCCAAATTAAGAGACCTCTATGCAAAAGAAATTACGGAGCTAAACCTAACACTGAACAATCCAGTTGCAAAACCTGAGGAAAAAGAAAAGGCCAAAAATCGTCTTACTGAAATTGAAGCAAGTTTTGATCTATCTCCGATGCGAAAAATTGTGGAGTTAGAAAAAGCAAAGATGATCATCGATAATCGTCTAACAACACAAAATCTAACTGAGCCACAGGTGAGGATCCAAAAGGAACAAGATGCCATTGAAGTATCACTGCCTGGTGTTTCTAACTCAGCCGCTATTCTAGAAATTTTACAAAATACGGAAACTGTTGAGTATCGTTTAGAAGAACCAAATCCATTTCTTTTCAAAAATCAAATTGCTGAAAATGAAAGAAGAATGATGGATCTTGGTCAGCGTGAAAAAACCGACATCTATCTTTTCCAAGAACTTGTGAAAAACAAAGCAGGGAAAAAAGCGCAAGATGAGTTTCTCGCTGGACTCGAAAAAAAATACAATATTCCGAAAGAATACAAAGTATACGCTATGTGGGCTCGTGGAAATTCCGCGAAGTCAACGTTACTCCCGAGAAGTTTTGTCGTATTAGAAAGAAAAATTGCTCTTTCTGGAAACGATATGACCAATGCGCAACCTTCCTATAATTCCAATTCGTATGGTTGGATGGTAAGTTTTACACTCACTCCCAATGGTGCGGAAAAGTTTTTTGATCTAACATCGGAAAATCGTGGTCGTAACTTAGCGATTGTTTGGGGTGATAAAGTCATCTCTAATCCAGTGATCAACGATCCAATTGCTGGTGGACGAGCTGAAATTTCGGGAAGTTTTTCGGAACAAGAAGCCATTCGCTTGGCAAACGTCATTTCAGAAGGAGCACTTCCGATTCCACTTTCCGTGTTGGAGATGCGATTCATAGGACCAACTCTTGGGATTGAATCGATTGAAGTGGGTGTGAAAGCGGTTGCGATCGGATTTTTTCTCGTGATGGTTTATATGATTTTCTATTATAGGTTAGGTGGGTTTATCGCCGACTTATCCCTTCTTGTGAACATCATCATCCTTGCAGCATTATTAACTCTTATGGATTTTACTCTAACCCTTCCAGGGATTGCGGGGATTATCCTGACCGCGGGTATGGCGGTGGATGCGAACGTTATTATCTACGAAAGGATTCGAGAGGAAATTGAGGAAGGTCGGGCATTGTCTGTTGCCGTCACGCGTGGTTTTGAAAATGCGTTTTGGACCATTATGGATGCAAACGTCACCACGCTCATTGCTGGTATTTTAATGATTCGTCTAGGAAATGGACCGATCAAAGGTTTTGCGATTACTCTTTGTTGGGGAATTGTGACAACACTTTTCACTTCCTTATTCTTGTCTCGATTGTTCATGGAACTTTCGGTCAACCGAATGGGAATCCATCATCTGAACTTAAGGCCTTTTTTCTTTGGAAAAAAAGAGGTAAAAAATGTATAATATCAATTTTACGAAGTATAAATACTTCACACTTAGTTTTTCCTTTTTAGCAATTGTTTTTGGTTTTGCGGTTACCTTTTCCAAATACGGTGGGTTTGCGCACTCCCTTGATTTTAATGGTGGATTGAGAACGGTTGTCGAACTTCCTAAAGACAAAACAAGAACCGATTTAGAATCCTATTTCCAATCTAAAAAGATTGAAGCGGTTGTCATCTTACTCGAAAAAGAAAAGAATATTTTTCAGTTAGATGTGGGACTTGGATCACTTCCAACGATTGAAGCCCTCTACAAAGAAATCCCAGAAGATAAGAGAGAGTCTTCTACGTCAGCGATAGATCGCTTCGTGCAACTCCTTCGTTTTGAATTCAACTTACCGAAAGAGAAGGTTCTATCCGCAGATCAAGTTGGGGCAGTTGTGGGTGGCGAGTTAACAGAAGTAGGGATTACGTTACTTCTTACAACTCTTGGAATCATCTTATTGTATCTCAGTATCCGTTCCCAATTTAAGTTTGCACTTGCTTCCGCAATTGCACTTGTTCACGACATATTGATGACACTAGCACTCATTGGATTTTTACAAATTAAACCGAGTGTTCCTATCATTGCCGCACTTCTTACGTTACTTGGTTACTCGATTAACGATAAGATTGTGGTATTTGATCGTATACGTGAGAATGCACATGGAAAGGACAACTTGGCTCTTTCCAACATCATCAATGTATCCATTGCACAAACTTTGGGAAGAACCATTAATACATCCTTTACCACAATGATTTCTGTTGTAGCAATCATAGTAGGTGGTGCTGCCGAATTGTATGATTTTGCTTTTGTTTTACTTTTTGGTGTGATCGTTGGAACCTATTCTTCGATTTACATCGCAGCTCCAATTTCTGAGATTTACGACAGACTCAGAAAAAAACGCTTCGCTTAATCACACCTAGATGAATGTAGAGAAGAAGAAAGAACTCTATTCTCTACATTCCCTTCTCGGGTTTCTGGCCATGGGTAAAACTGGTGGAAACCCCCCTGTTTCAGCTGTGCTTACCAATGAAAAGGGTGAGATCATAGAGAAGGCCCACACACAAACGTTTGGTGGAAATCATGCCGAACGGGAATTGTTTTCCCTTCTTGCAAAAAAACAGGATACAAACCCAAAAAAACAGTCTGAAAAAACGAATTTTGAATTATCCAAGATAAAAACCAATCAATCAGCCTCCGAAACGGAATCGTTGTTATCCGAATCGATCTTATCGGTCAGTTTAGAGCCATGTACCCATTTCGGAAAAACACCACCGTGTCGTGATTTGGTTTTAACACAGAAACCCAAAGAGTTACTCATTGGATGGAAGGATCCAAATCCCTTGGTTTTATCTGGAGATTGGACTTCTTACAAAGAAAAGGGAATTTCAGTTCGATTGGATCCGGTTCTTGCGAATGCCTCTCTGCCTTATTTGCAAGGATTTATAAAACGCATCCAATCAGGAAAACCGTGGGTTTGGATCAAAAGTGCGACCTCCAAAGAAGGGCATTTTGCAGACGTAACCCTAAAAAAAGAGAGAGTGAGTTCTGAATCAGTAGATCTTTATTTGCAGATGCTTCGTGCCAAATTTGATGCCGTGGCAGTAGGTCCGAATACTTTAAACATTGACGAACCTTCGTTACATTTTCGAATCACGGAACCCATGATTCAAAAGATGGGAAATGCCAAACGAATCACTGAACTCGTTCCTTTTTTTGAAGCAAGTACCAATTTAATTTCAGCACTTTGCCAATGGACAAAAGAAAGTTTTGTATTACATGAATTGGAAGAGGCTAAATACCAACCCTATCGGGTGTTTGTTGTAGACCCTAATCGAATCCCGAGTGCCAATTTTTTTGCCAAACAAAAAAAACTCAATGACGAATACGGTGAAAAACGTTGTATTTTTTTTCTCTTAGAAAAAGAGTCTGATAGAATGGAAGGAAAACTTGGAATCTCTGAAACGATTCAAAAAGAGTTAGAAAGTCTTTCCAACCATAAGCTTGTTTCCCTTGGAAAAGAGGATGGAGATACATTTTTAAAATCGTTAGGTGAGATCGGTATCAATACCTTGATATGTGAAGCTGGAAGTTTTTTCCCTCTTTTTTTAGAGAGTTCACTTACCGAAGAAGATTGTATTTTAGAAATTCGTAATTCAGAAAAATCCATTCCCCATGGAATTCCCTTTGCTTACCGAGAGGAACCAATTGTATCCGAATTTAGAATTGGATCCGATTTCATTTTCATTCGAAAACCAAAAAGGAGGACCTAAGCGATGTTTACTGGTCTTGTTGAAACTTTAGGAAAAGTAGTTCAAATTGAACCGATCGATTCAGGAATTCAATTTACCATTGCCACAGAATGGGAAAATCCGGACATCAAACTTGGAGACTCCATTGCGATCAATGGTGCTTGTATGACAGTCACTGAATTTTCGGATTTTGGCAATGTATTTCAATTTTATGCTTCTTTTAAGTCCTTGGAACTAACCAACTTGTCTAGGTTAGGAGAGGGCACTCTTGTGAACTTAGAAAGAGCGATGGCACAGGGACAGAGGTTTGGTGGGCATATGGTGCAAGGCCATGTGGATGGCGTCGCGAAGGTCATTAGCCGTAAACAAATCGAAAACGAAGTAGAAGAGTTTTGGGTGGAAGTCCCGGAAGACTTACGTCGATTCTTTGTGAAGAAGGGATCTGTAACTTTGGATGGAATTAGTCTTACCGTGGTTGACGTGAAAGAAGGAACAATCCAACTGATTCTCATTCCAGAGACAATGCAAAAAACAAATGCCAAATCTTGGAAAGTGGATTCCCTTCTCAATGTTGAGGTGGATGTGCTAGCCAAATACATTGAAAATTATCTGGCTTTAAGAAAGGATTCGTAAGGAACTTAATTTCTTTTTAGTAAATCATCGATGTCGGAATCATCAGAGTCCCCATCGATATATCTTGTTTGGAAATCGGAGCTACTCAAAATTTCAAAAAACATATCCAATTTAGCCAGTTTGAACACATTCTGAATCATCGGTTTCATTCCCACGAGAAGGAGTTTCCCTTTTTTATTCTTTAAGGAATTGAGACTTTTGATAAGCGAACCGATTCCAGATGAGTCGATGTAATCAAGCCGGCTCATTTCAATCGAAACAAGACTTGGACTGGATTCGATGAGTTTATTAAAAATCGATTCGAATTCTTCTGTGGATTCAATGTCAAATTTACCAGCGATTTCGATTGTTTTGATCTTTCCTGTTGTGCCTAGTTTGAGTTCCAAACGACCCTCCGATCCGAATCATTAGGCCAAAAGAAATGGGAAAAATCAATGAATTTCTTTGGGAATCTTCTTTAATTCGGAACGGCTTTCAGAGTTTTAGTATATAGAGGCCTTTCCCCATGATACGTCCGATCGAAGAAGCAATCGAAGAAATCCGCCAAGGCAAAATGATCATTCTCGTCGATTCAGAAGACAGAGAAAACGAAGGCGATTTAGTCTGCGCATCCCAATTTGCAGACAAAGACAAGATCAACTTTATGGCGACCCATGGGAGAGGCCTGATTTGTGTTCCCATGGAACGGGAACGGTTACAAAGTTTGGGTCTCGGCAAAATGGTCGATGACTTATCTCTGGGAGACAAACATGGAACAGCCTTCACTGTTTCTGTAGATGCAAAGTTTGGCACAACGACTGGAATTTCTGCGCATGATAGGGCCAAAACAGTGGAAGTATTACTTGATCCCAAAACAAAACCGGAAGATCTGATGAGACCGGGCCATCTATTTCCCTTACAAGCTGTGACGGGGGGAGTTTTGCGACGAGCTGGTCATACAGAAGCGGCAGTCGATCTTTCCAAATTAGCCGGTCTTTATCCCAGTGGTGTCATTTGTGAAATTATGAATGATGATGGTTCTATGGCAAGGATTCCTGATTTGGAAAAGTTTGCCAAAACCCATGGTCTTAACATTTATACCATCGAAGACCTAATCCGATACCGCCGTCATAAAGAAAAACTCATCAACTTAGAAGTGGAAGCAAATTTACCCACTGAGTTTGGTGATTTTAAAATCAAAGCGTATTCTACTCAAATTGATGATAAAATTCATATGGCACTAGTGAAAGGGGAAATCAACCCCGACAAACCAGTGCTTGTTCGAGTGCATAGCGAGTGTTTGACGGGAGATATTTTTTCTTCGCAACGTTGTGATTGTGGTCCTCAACTTCATAATGCCCTACGTATGATTGAAAAAGAAGGAACCGGTGTCCTCTTGTACATGAGACAAGAAGGCCGTGGGATTGGTATCATCAATAAACTCAAAGCGTATTCTTTGCAAGAGAGTGGTTTGGATACCGTAGAAGCCAATGAAAAACTTGGGTTTGCTCCTGACCTCAGAGAATATGGAATTGGTGCACAGATCCTCCGAGACATCGGAGTGAAGCAGATGAAGCTGATTACGAATAACCCACGTAAGATTGTTGGCCTCGAGGGGTACAATTTACATGTTACGGAAAGAGTTCCGATTGAAATCGATCCAGTTGAAGAAAACTCTCGTTACTTACAGACCAAAAAAACAAAACTTGGCCATCTGCTCAACCTTCACGGTTAACTTAAAAATAAAGGCTCTTTTCTTAGGGAGAGAGCCTTGACCTAAACCAACTCTCATTTTGTTTTTCAAACAGAATGCGATCGTGTAACCTTCCCACCCTTCCTTGCCAAAATTCGATTTTCGTAGGGGATACAGAATACCCACCCCAAAACTCTGGCATGGGAATCTCTTTTCCATCCCATTCTTTGGAAAGAGCCGCGAACTTCTCCTCCAGAAATTCTCTAGATGGGACCACGGAACTTTGGTTGGATGTATGAGCACCGATTTGAGATTCCCTTGGACGAATTTGAAAGTAGCTTTGCGATTCTTCTTTGGATAGTTTCGTTGCAATGCCTTCAATGCGAACTTGTCGTTCTAGTTTAGGCCAAAAGAAATTGAGAGCTACATGATTGTTGTCTGCAATGTCCTTACCTTTATCTGAAAGGTAATTCGTGAAAAATTGAAATTCGTTTCGAATGAGTCCCTTAAGAAGTACAATTCGAACGCTTGGCTGACCTGCTTTATCCACTGTCGCAAGGCTCATGGCATTTGGTTCTGGTTCTCCTTCTTCTTTTGCTTCAGAAAACCAAAGAGAAAACAGTGTAAATGGATCGTTGCCTGCTGTGCTTTCTGATAAGACAGACCGTTTGTAGGTTTGGCGCATGTGTGCTAGTTCATTCAATGGTTCCATCAGGTAAGAAACCCTCCCAATCAAAATAGTGGACAATGAGTTTGTAAAAAAAAGTAAAAAAGAGTCCAAGGGAAAAATAGAGACCCATAGGAACCTTGGTTCCTTTTAATGGTGTTCCTTTTTTTCGTAAAAATAATGTCATAACGGCTGCCAGAACATACGAGGTATTCAAATACACCATCCAAAACGGATTGCCAGCGATGCCGGCAAACACTGGAGAAAAGAGCACATCCCCAAGGCCAGTCCCTCCACGAAACAATAGATAGATGGTCAGATAAAATACTAAAAAACCCAAAAACACATACAAATGTTCTAAAGAAAGAGATTCTGCAAACAATAGGTAGTTCGATAAAAATCCAAATGAGATGAGAAAGGGTAGGTTTTCATAGTCGAGGGATAATTTTTTAGCATCAGTCATCATGGAAATGAAGAGATGCCCAAAAAAGAATAAAAGAGATATGGTTCCAGGAAGTGAATCAGAAATGTAATAAACGAGAATGGCTATGATTCCAAATAGAAATTCCGAGAGTGGATAGAGTTTGGGAATGATTACATGACAGCTGTTACATTGTCTTTTGGTGAGAAACCAACCGAGAATGGGAATCAAATGAAGGTTCTTTATGGGTGTTTGGCACTTGGGGCAGTGGCTAGGTTTTGTGAAGATGACTCTCCAACGTTTTTGCCCTTGGAATTCTTTTCTTCCTTTCTCATAACAGTAATATAAAATTCGATCCGCAAGTGTACTATAAAAACTGGCAAGCGCACCACCAAACAAAAACAAGATGGTATATGCGGACAGGTTCCAAAGAAAAAACCAGTTTGTATCTTCTAAAACGTCCACAGTGATTCCCAACGTTTACAAAAGACTTACGATTCTTTTGCAAGTTCCTGTAAGGCCTTCATACCTCGTTTCAATGTTTCCCACTCGGTGGCAAAGGAAAGTCTGACATAGTTTTTAGAATCGCAGAAGATAAACCCTGGAACTAGGATCAGATCTTTTTTAACAGCACGTTTGATGAATTCTTCGTCTTCACAAGGCACTTGGAAGAAGGAATAAAAGGCTCCCCCTGATTTTTGAATTGTGTAATGGTCTTTTAAGGATTCGTAAACAAAATCACGTTTTTCTTTGTAATCTTGGATGTAGGTTGTCATGTCTGTCTTTAAGGCTTCGATTCCTGCCCACTGGGTGATGGAAGGTGCACAGACTACCGTATACTGTTGTAAGGTGGTAAGTGCTTTAATCACTCCTGCTTCTGCGAGGATGGTGGCAAGTCTAAGGCCCGTCATATTGTAGGTTTTGGAAAAGCCAGTGAGGGTGATTGTTTTTTCATACTCACTTCCGATGGAAAAAAACTGCCCATCATAATCGAAAAGTTCATATATCTCATCACTGATGAGGTAGGCTCCTGTGGTTTCCGCTAGATTCGCAAGGGCACGAAGTTGTTCTTTGGATAAAACCTTTCCAGTTGGATTCGAAGGATTCGAAAAAATGATGAGTTTGAATTTTCTGTTTTTGAGTGCCTCTACATCGTATGCTGTAAAGTTTTCAGAAAGGGGAACTACCTTTCCTCCATAAAACTTTAGCATTGCTGGATACATCAAAAAATAAGGAGAGATCACAAGGCACTCATCTCCTTCGTTCACAAGGGCGTTAAAGAGTAAAAAGAGTGCAGAAGAAATTCCAGAAGTCACGAGGATTCTGTCCTCATGGGCATACTTCATATGATTTTGGGTTCTGTATTTTTCGGCCATTGCCGTTTTTAATTCTGGAATCCCTGCTGTAAGAGTGTAAGACGTTTTTCCTTCGATCGCTGCTTTATTCATCGCTTCAATGATGTTAGGTGGACAAGGAAAGTGAGGTTGCCCGATACTCAAATTGATCGGGTTTTGGATGCTCCTTGCAAGTTCGAAAGCTTTACGGATGGGGGAGGAGTCAATCCCATTCATTCTATTGGCAAATTCCATGGAATCATCATGGTTTTTTGGGCAGGTACGGGTCAATAGAATTTGGTTTACAGCCAGCTCTTGAGTAGAAATCTGAAGGATATGGAATTTGTAACCATCGCCGATGTGAAAGTGCCGGTTCTCCCGCACTCCGAAAAATTTCCCGTTTTCCCTTCTAGTCTTGTTGAGACTGACTCGGTGAAACAAACATTACAAAAAATCCTCTATCCCATGCTCGAAGGAATGCCTGTTCTCCTTGTAGGAGACGCTGGGGTGGGAAAAAACGCACTGATTTATTATATCAATTCCCTCCGGAAACAGCCAACACTTCGGTTCAGTTTTAACGAGGACACACTTCCAGAAGATCTAATTGGATCGTATCGTATCCTTCTCGATGGGAAAGGTTTTACATGGTCGAATGGTCCTCTCACAAATGCTTTGTCTGAGGGTTTGAGTTTTGTGGCCGATGAGATGAACCTCTGTGCACCAAACATCATTAAACGTTTTTCCTCTGTCTATGAATCCAATTACCTCGACTTACTCGAAGGGAGTGGGGAACGAGTCAAAGGGAAAACTGGATTTTGGTTCATTGGAACCCAAAACCCAAGTGAAGGATTTGAAGGTCGTAAACCCTTGCCGTTTGATATCACTAAACATTTTGCTGTTGTGTATGTAGATCCGTATACACCGGATGAAATGTTTTTTATCTTAAAAAAACTCTACCCCATGTTATCGGAAGAGGTTTTGAAACAAATCATTCGTATCAGTATCGAATCAGAAAAACGAATTAAGTCAGGTGAGATTGGAAAAGGGGATTTAGAAAAATACCATTTTAATTTACGAACGCTCCAAAAGTATTGTAACCGTTTGGTGATATTTGGTGCGAAAGACAAAACGGTTTCTGTCAGGGAAGCTTTGTATCTCTTTGAGGAACCATTCCGCAAACTAGAAGACAGAGACAAACAAAGAGAGCTCATTGAATCGGAGTTTGGTGGTGCCGTGAAACTGGTTCCAACCAAAGGGTATGTGCAAAGCTCTACCATTTTTTGGAATGACAAAGAAATTAAAACTTGGGACGAAACAAAAACCATCTCTCTTCTTTCCAAATACCCAACTCCAGAACCAATTCTGCATTTCCTAGACCAAGTGTTTACGGCCATCCAGGCAAAAGAAAACATCCTCATCGAATACAGAGAAGACCAGGACCCACAGGAATTTTTACCTCTGTTTACAGAACTCACAGGGATTCAAATTGAATCGGTGATGTTATCCAAAGGGATGCATACTTCCGATGTCGTGGGTGCATTAAAACCGACGGAAGAAGGAAACATAGAAAGTGTCACTTGGGTGGACGGCCCTCTCACACGTGCAATTCGAAAAGGTCATATCATTCTCATCTCCGGTTTGGAATCGGCTGGTGCAGAACTTGTCGAAAAGATGAATATGTTAACGGATGATGCCCGTTCTCTCACTTTGCCTCCCGAGTCAGGAGAGTACCTTCCGATCCAACTGAAGGACACATCGGTTGTGTTCGGAATGAAGTCCTTTCGTGCTTCCAAGTCTGTGACAACAATCTCTCGTGCCTTCCGTAACCGATTTACACCGATTTTGTTTCCAGAACTCGAAGATGTAAAAGTACTAGAAGAAATTTTGGAATTCTTTTTACCAGAAGGGGTCTTGCCAAGGTCTCTTGCTCGGTTTCACCTTAAGGCAAAGGAACTTTCAGAAAAACGTACCATTGGTTCAGCAAACCTTATGCCTTACCGCTTTGGGATTGTAAACCTTCTCAAGTGGAAAAACCATATCTATCGATACAACCAAACGGACGTAAAAGACATCGCAATTCGAGGTGGTAAAATTTATTACACGAATCAAATTGCTGATCCGAAGGAACGAAAAGAGCTAGAACGCTTGTTAGAAGGTTATCTTTCAGGTGTGGAAGTGGTCTCAACACTCTTCGAGGAAATCGAAGAGAAAAAAAAAACATTTACCGTTGAGTCAGGACTAAATCGAAAGAATTGGTGGGATCCTGAGCTTCATAAACGGGATCCCCTAACAGGTGTTGCCAAAAAATTAAACTCTGGTGAAGAAACAAAACGCGGAATTGAGATCAATACTCCTGAAACTGGCGGTTCTACCAAAGAAGGTCCCGATGCTTGGTATGGACAGGACACACAAGGGAACCAAGGCCAAGGGGAACCACAAGGTGGTGGTGGTGCTTGGGGTTACCGCACCGAAGAACTATACAAACAATTCTTAAAAAAACGACGTTTGCTTTGGGACTATTCCATCATGGTGGGTCTCGAAGAGTTCAAATCGGTCTTTGGGAAAGAACTCGAAGAAGTGGAACTCAGTTTAGAACAACTTTTTGATCCAGAAATTGACATTCACCGCATGTACAAAAACGAAGGATCACGAGTGGACGCAAGGAAATACATTTCCTACAAAAGTGGAAGGGGAGATACCAAAATCTTCGATAAAACCACCATCGAAAAAAATGATGAAAAACTGAAAGGAGTAGAGGTCACCTTCCTTGTTTCCAAGTGCCGAAGAATTTTTAACTTTGAGTATTCGATTGCGATGTTATCGGCCTTACTTGTGAGTTTGCATATCCTAAATGAACATGATATCAAAACCAGTGTGCATACCTTCTGTGATATCAAAAACTCAAAAGACACTGTTGATATATTCAATCTCAAATCAGCGGAGGAGGACTACACTCCTGAGAAGGAAGAGGAAGTATTCAATGCGCTTTGCAAAAATTGGCAAGGTGATAGCATCCCAGAATACCAAGTACTTTCCAATTGTGAACGTTACTTTTCGCCTGATGCCCAAACTAAAATCATTGTGATCCTTTCTGACTTTCGAGGACAACGTGCAAAGACCTACATAGAGGATGAAATTGCTTCTTTTGACACGAGAAAAATGAAAGAAGCTGTACTGAAAAACGAAGAGAAAAATTATGTATTTTTAGGGGTAGGACTTGGTTCTCGCTACATTGCAGAACATGTGTTCCACGATTCGCTCCAGATAACGGCTGACAATTTTTATTCGATGCCAAATCTCATTGGGGCAGAAATTGCAAGGCTTGTACAAATCCATCATTCTTTAAGACAATAATCCATATGGGAAAGACCAAAAAAGACGATAAACCACGCGGAACCGATCCTTTAATCAACAAAAAGGCAAAGTTCAATTTCGAACTCTTAGATTCGTTCGAGGCTGGTGTTGTACTCACTGGATCTGAGGTAAAATCCCTCAGGGAAAAAAAAGGCAACCTCACCGATTGTTTTGCCAAAGTCAGAAATGGAGAAGTGTTTTTAGAAAACTTTCAAATTCCACCGTATAAGAACGGAGGTTATGCGAACCACCCCGAGATTCGTCCAAGAAAACTCCTTCTCAAAGCAAAAGAAATTGAAAAGATAGACAGGTCCATTAAAGAGAAGGGACTTGTGCTTGTTGCCACACGTTGTTTCTTTAAGAACAATCGTTTGGTGAAAATTGACGTCGCTTTAGCCAAACCTAAAAAACTTTACGACAAACGTGACGATATTCAAAAGAAGGAAGCCAAAATCGATATGGAAAGAGCTATGAAGGAACACTTACGCAAATGAAGGGACTTCCCATCGTCACCATTGTTGGTAGACAAAATGTGGGAAAATCCACATTATTTAACGCTATTCTCCGAGCACAGAGTGCCATCACAGAAAACACTGCTGGTGTCACACGCGATGTATTGCAAAAAACTGTCGAACGTTCTGAATTTAAAATACCATTTACTTTGTCTGATACACCAGGGCTTGACATTGAAAACATCGATGAAATCTCAAAAGAAATCATTGAGATTGCCTTTGAACACTTACGTAATTCTGATCTTATCTTACATGTGATTGATCACAAAGACTTACGGAAGTATGATCACAAACTCATTGATCTTTTCAAAAAAGATGAAATTCTTAAAAGTAAAAATGTACTAACGCTTATCAACAAAGTGGATACAGAACAAGACGAATATGATCTGGAGCCATTTTACAAACTAGGGTTAAACGAACTTCTTCCCATCTCTGCCCTAGGCCGCAGAAATTTTGATCTTCTTTACCAAAAGATTAATTTTTTCCTACCAGAAAAAATCAAAACCCAAGAAGATCCGTATTGCAAAATTGCCATCATCGGAAAACCAAACTCTGGTAAGTCGTCACTACTCAATACTTTCCTTGGCTATAAACGTGCGGTTGTGAGTGATGTCCCTGGCACCACAAGGGATTCTGTCTCCGATCAATTTTACTTCCAAAACCATAAATTAGAAATCATCGATACTGCAGGGATTCGAAGGAAATCCAAAACAGGGGAAAGTTTGGAATTTTATTCCTACAAACGAACCTTACATAGTTTAAGCGAAGCGGATGTTGTGGTTCTCCTTGTCGATGCCATGAAAGGCCTTGGAGAATTTGACAAAAAGATCTTTGGGGAAATCCAAGAACTCGGAAAACCGATGATTGTCGCAGTGAACAAATGGGATTTGGTTCCAGAAAAAGAATCGAATTCCTGGAAACACTACAAAGACAGAATGGAAGGAAAACTATCCATTCTCAAAGAACGCCCGCTCCTCTCTCTTTCTGCCAAGGAGAAACTCCGCACCCACAAACTCTTAGAAGAAGTGGTTTCTCTCTTCGAAAAGTCCCAAAAAAAGCTCACGACACGCCAATTAAATGACTGGTTAAGCAAGTGGGGGGGAAAAAATAAGGTACAGAAGGCATCGAACCGACCTCCGAAGGTATATTATGCCACTCAGGTCTCGCAGATTCCTTTTAAAATATTGTTCTTCGTGAATGATACAAAACTCTTTCCCTCAAATATTTTGAGTTTCTACCGAAAGAGTATTGTGAAGGAATTTGGACTCGACGGCCTTGCGGTTGAGATCGAACTCCGGAACAGAAACGAAGGAAAGGAGGGCAGGGAATGATTCTTGCCGCGGTCCTATTCAGCTACCTTTTCGGTGGCATTCCGGTCGGGTATATCCTTGCCAAACAAGTTCGTGGGATTGACATCCGTGAACACGGCAGTCGTAATATCGGTGCCACAAATGTCGGTCGAGTGATTGGATGGAAGTATGGCTTTTTGGCCTTACTTCTGGACGCTCTCAAAGGTGCGATCCCTGTGATCTCCGCCTCTTACATTGAATCCCCTTATTCCCTTACAACCACTGAAATCCTCCTTGGATCGATTGCCATTTTGGGACATACCTTCACACCATTTCTTCATTTCAAAGGAGGTAAGGGAGTTGCAACAGCCCTTGGGGTTTACATGACACTTGTTCCCATTGTTACACTTTGTGCGCTTGTGATATTTGTCATTGTTTATAAGATTTCTGGATTTGTTTCGTTAGGCTCTATTCTTGCTACTCTCTCCATGCCACTTTGGTACTTTGGATATTCGAAAGTATTACCGAGTGCCGATTACCAGCCCCTCATCTTTTTTGTGTTAGTTGCTACTTTTTTTCTCATTGCCTATTCTCACAGAGAGAATATCAAACGTCTCGTTTCCGGAAAAGAACTCAGAGCGTCCCAAGATGCAAAGTGAAAAAGATTCTACTCTTACTCAAAAAGAAAAACTGTTTCTCATCACTAAGTTTGTAGAGGACCATCCAGAAGCCGAAATCCAAGACTTTTATAAATGGTTGTATTATGGCGAGTTTGGAATGGAAGAATCCACACTCCTTATGACAGGAAAACTCTCCATTCCAGAACTCCACCTAGTCCTCAGTGAAATCAAAAAAGAAGAAGAAGGGAATTTGGAATCACCTGTTGTCTGGGAACCTGTGGGTCTCGCCGCAAGGTATGTGAAAGTGTATCTCACTAAATACTATCATATGGATTGCCCAGTCAAACGGATCGTCAATTTACTCGAACGTTCTCCCGCATTCCGTGGGGCAAGGATGAGTTTTAAACTGGATTGGAATTTATTAAAAGAAACAGTGCTGGAACTGCGCCCTGAACTCACCCGTCGCGATTTTATCAATTTCGAAGAAAGGATTAATTTCCATCAATTGCCAGCTCTTCCACATACCGAAGGTTATGCGGTAAAAAATCCATTTGCCTACCGAGTTGTTTCCCAAAAATTATTTTTTGATTATTTTCCTGAGTTTGAAGACAATTCTGTTTTTCATCCTTTTTCAGGAAATGAATCCATCATTGGATAAAGACTTCGTTTTAAATACCGAATTTCCTTTTGAATGGACTGGATCATAATCTGATTTTTCCGTTTGATATCCAAATCTTTGTGTCGTAACAAATAGATCTCTGTTTTTCGTACGAGCCTACGCAGATAGGATTCACTTTGCATCCAAATCCAAATTTCCGAATCTTGGAAGGAAGTTGTTTCTGTTTCGATCACAAAATCATCCAACTTAGATTCGATAAAAGAGAGATCTGTTTTGATCTTTTGAAACAGTCCCTCGCCACGATTGGGGTTCATTTCCAACGAGGAGATGGTGTATTGGTCCGCTTGATTTTGTTTCGATTTCTTAGGATTAGTTTCTTTCGTGAAACCTTTTCCTTTCTCCTTGACAGCGAATGCATTGTCTTTTGACCCGTTTCCAGACCAAATGGGAAGGTCTCGCCAAGGGTAATTGTGGTTAGGGACATCATTTAATTTTTCCTTGGCGGCCATTGGCGAAAGAGATGGGATACCGACAATCTCTGCTCCATCTTCATTGACATTCCATAGAGACATCTCTTTTACACTTTGAGCGGATTCTTCAAACCAGTGACGGTATAAATCGAGTACATAATCGGTTAATACTTGTCCTCCACTGGAAGAGGGCACGAAGCGCGTTTCGCGTTTTCGAATGATCACTTCGTTGATACGTTCAAGACTGTTCTTTCGATTCACCAAGGTTAACCATTTTTCATTGTGGTGTGTGCCGGTGGAATGGATCTCACGACCTGAATAGGCAAGGTCTTGGCCTAGAAAAAATACATTGCTAAATCCCATATAGCGTAACATGTCAAAGGCAGTTGTTGCCACAGAGCCACCTGATTGAATATCTCCCACATCTTGGAATACCTGTTCGGCAAGTTCTCCTCCAGCAGTGACTTCTCTCACAAGGGAGCCTTCCGCATCCACTTGGTATTTAGCGGTGACAGAATGGACAACGGTTTGAAACATTGGTTCTCGTAACAAGGTGGGGGAACTCACTAGGTCAGCAAACAGTGGAATCTCTTTTAAGGATTCGCCCATAAAATGAAAAAAAGAATTGGTTTGTGCATCGAGAGTGACCACACCATCTGCTTTGATACCCGCTTTGATCAGAACTTTCAAAGAAGTATCACAAGAGAATACAAAAACTTTGTCTCTTACTTCCTGTAACCAAGGAAGATTCTTTCGTAAGCTTGGACCAGCTGACACAAGTACGGCGGTAAGACCTTTGAATTTGTCTCGAAGTGTTGAAATAGGATATTTGATAGGAGGACTCTTTTCTGCATGGACTAAATTAAAAACACTGTTTTTAATCCACAGCCGTTCAAATTCGAACTTAGTGAGTAGGTCACTCATCTTGGCTTGGAAAACTGTTTGGGTTTTGTCTTCTAATTCTTTGTAGATTGGATTTCGGTTTGTGTCAGTGGGATTGCGTATGAGTTTGAGTCCACTCACTCGTTCTATGGGAAGGGATTCTAAGTAATTGAAGTAAAGGGGATAAAAAAGTTCACCTGAAAACAAATGCCTACCTGGCACTTGCAAAATAGGTTTTAAGAATTGATCCCATAGTATCGGAACCAATGTTTCATCTTCTCCCACTAAGATTAAGATTTGACCAGGGTTTAATTTTTCACTTACACTTGTGAGTAGATGTGGATTTCCAAGTCCGAGTACAATGACTACATCCGTAGGTTTTAACGCATAGGTTTCTAAGAGTCGTATGGCTTGTGTTAGGGGAGAGAAGGAAGAGGAGAGAGGGTTTCTATCTAATGAGACATAATATTCCCCGTCTTTCTTTGCCGAAACCAAATCCCACTGGTTTTCCGAGTGAAAGTTTTTGAAATAATTTTGTAAGTAAGGCTTCCGTTCAAAAATTTCACTGGAAATCGGATCGATCATTTGGGACATAATACTATCTAAGGTTTTTTCTTATGTCTCCCGGGGACTGTCAACTGGGAAACAAGGAAATCAAACGGCAAAACAGATATGCATTTAAAAAGCCTAAACATTGTTGGATTCAAAACATTTGCAGATGAGACCGAGATCAATTTTGATCCAGGGTTTACCGCAGTCGTCGGACCTAATGGTTCGGGAAAATCAAATATTGTCGATTCCGTTAAGTGGGTTTTTGGAGAAAAAAGTGCCAAGGGTTTACGCGGCGAAAAAATGGACGATGTCATTTTCCACGGAACAGAGAGTAGGCGAGCTGCTGGATTTTCAGAAGTCTCCATCCTCTTTGACAATGATGACCGTTTTTTTAATATCGATTACCCATCTGTTAAAATCACTCGTAGGCTCTATCCTGATGGGGAAAACGAATACTACTTAAATGACATCCGCACCACAAGGAAAGACATCGAAAAAACCTTACTCGATACTGGAATTGGAAAATCAAGTTATAGCATTTTAGAACAAGGTCGAGTCGACCAAATCCTCAATTCCAAACCGGAAGAAAGACGTGCCATTTTTGAAGAGGCAGCTGGAGTTAGTCGTTTTAAATTAGATCGAAAAGAAGCCACAAAAAAATTAGAAGACACAAACCAAAACCTTCTGCGCATCCATGACATCATGAGTTCGATGCAAAAGGATTTAGAAATCAAAGAAAAACAATCCGAAAAAGCAGAACAATACTTCAAACTCAAATCCGATCTAGATGAATCTGATAAAAACTTACGTTATCTCAAACTCAAAGACTTCAAACGTAGGATGAAAAAATCGGATGAAGAACTACAAGAAATCCGAGAAAAAAATAAATCGATTTTATCCCTCATCCAAAACGAAACCAATTTGATTTCCGAAAAGGAAACCACGAAGGAAGCAAAAGAAAGAGAGATTGCTGAAATTGATAAAAAATTATTCGATCATCTTTCCAAAAGCCAAATCCAAAAAGAAAAAATCGCAAAGAATAAAACCTTCATTCAAGAATATGAATTACGCATTGGAGAAATCCTTTCCTCTTTGGAATTGGAGAACCAAGCCACTATCAAATTGGAAGTGGAAAAGAAGGCGATTGAGTTAGAAAACGAACGCCAACGAGAAATTCAGACGACTCTCCAAGACGAAATCACACAGTTAGAATCCAAACGAGTTTCCTTAGAACTTTCGATCAAAGAAGAAGAAAAAGCGATTGAAGAAAAAGAAAACCGCATTGGAGAGAATGAAAAACGTCATATCATTCTGCGTGAAAGACAAAAGACGGTGATTCTCGAACTCATCCAAGAGTTAGAAAACAAAAAAAGAGAATCCAAGGAAGGAGAAGAGATCCGAAACCAAAACAAATGGGAATTGGTCTCTCTTACAAACGAATTTCAAAACAAATTGCAATTCGCACTCCAAGAGTTAGAAGAGGCAAAACTTTCGGAAGCAAAAGAGTCTTTAAAAGAAATTCGATTGGATTTATATTCCGAAAAACTCGGTGAGTTCTTAAAAAAAGAAGATGATTTTAGAAATTTGCTCTTTGATAAAGATGGAATTTTATCCAAAAAAGAATCCATCGACCAAGAGATTGAAGACTTAATTTTAGAAAACGAAAACCTAACTCGCGGGATTCGGGACAACCAAAGTAATATCATTCTGTATCGAAACCAATGGGAAGAAACTAGAACGCAAATTGTAGAGTTAGAGAAAAAACTATTGGAATCAAATTCTCGTTTGGAAAACCAACAAAAAGAAATCTCTGTCCTGGAAGAACGGATTGGAGAAATTCAATTGCGTATCTCTGGTGCGAAAGAACAAGAGTCGGTAATCCGTGAGAAAAAGGAAAGTCTGGAACGCGAAGTTGAGGTATTAGAAAAAGAAATCGAAGAAGCTTACCAAGAATTTCTTTCCATGAGCCGAATTTTGGAATCAGAAAAAGAAACCTTACAATCTTTAGTGGAAGAAATTTCTGGTATCAAATCGAATATTTCCAAAAACCAAGAAGTATTCCAAAACCTTCTTCCATTACTTTCGGAAAAAGAACGAACCAGTTCAGCTCTCAAAGTACAAATCGATTCTCTTGTGGAAGAATTATACAACGATTATTCTCTTACAGATTCTGAGCTGGAAACGGAAAGAGGGGGATTGGAACTCGACCAAAAGGCAGAAGAAAGAAGACTTCGTTCTGCCAAATCGGAAATCCAACTTCTTGGTTCCATCAATCCACTTGCAATCGAAGAGTATCGTAATATCAAAGAAATTTACGAACACAATCAAAAACAAAAACAAGACATTGAAAGTTCCAAAAAGGACATTGAAGAAGTGTTAAAACGAATCAATGAAGAATCAGAAAAACTCTTTCAGTTGACGTTTGAAAAAATCAAAGAGAACTTCCAAGAAACTTTCTCAACTTTATTCAATGGCGGACGGGCCACGTTAGAACTCACAGAAAAAGAAGACTCTTTAAATTCTGGGGTAGAGATTATGGCGGAACCTCCAGGCAAACATGTTCAAAACTTACGTTTGTTATCGGGTGGGGAAAAGTCTCTTACCGCGATTGCACTTCTATTTGCTATTTACATGGTGAAACCAAGTCCGTTCTGCTTTTTGGATGAGATTGATGCAGCTCTCGATGAGGCAAACAAACTTCGTTTTTGTCAAATCCTTGACCGGTTTAAAGACAAAACCCAGTTCATTGTGGTCTCTCATGCTCAGTCTACCATCTCACGTGCCAACGCGATCTTTGGAGTGACCAATGAAGAACCAGGAATTTCTAAGATCCTTTCCTTACGATTGGATGAAGCAAAATCCTTCTCAAAACAAATCTCTCAAAAGACTGGGACAGAGAATTAGGTCTACACGGGAGAAGGCATTTCCTTCCTTTCCTAACAAAATGGGAAAGGAGGAGTGCTTTGTTTGAAGGAAACGTTCTCGGCAAAAAAAAACCTAGGAGTGAATCCTAGGTTTTTTTCTTTCAGAACCCTTTCAGTGATTAGAAAAAAGAGTTATTTGTTTGCTTGCATCTCTTTCATGATGCAGGAAGAGAATGATTTGCAAGTATCGCCAGCATTGAGGCAATTTGCGATTTTGTTGTAGTATTTTGGTCGATTACAATTGAACTCACAACCTCTTCGGAGAGTTGCTTTTTGTTCTTCTGATGCGTTCGGATTCACTTGAATCGTACAACTGTAAAACTTATCACATGCTTCTTTACACTTCGGAAAATCAGCAGCTTGGATGGATCCAGCGAATAACACCAGAACCAGAATTGAAAACAAACGGTTTGTTTTTTTCATACCTTGTCCTCTCGATCTTTGGTAGCGAAGACGGGAGTCGAACCCGTGACCTCAGGGTTATGAATCCTGTGCTCTAACCATCTGAGCTACCTCGCCCTATAACCTTAGATCGTTTGGTAGAACTAAATCTTTAGTTCTTTCTGTCATTTTTTGAATGGATAGGGAATGGTAAACAAAAAAAAGCCCCGACGATTGCCGGGGCCATTTTCTCTTAGCAAGAGTAAGTAGTGAGGAATTCGTATGGGTGAGGGCGACCTTCCCATGGCCAAATCTCTGTTTCAAACTTATAGTGTTGGTATGTTTGTAGGAAGTTTTCGCTGAAAACATCTCCTTGTTTGAAGATGGCTCTTTGAGCAAGCATCTCTTCCATTGCTTCACGAAGTGTGTGAGGCATTTGGCGGATTCCTTTTTCACGGATTTCATCCAAAGAAAGCTCAAAAAGGTCTTCTTCCCGTGCAGGACCTGGATCGATTTTTTCAGATACACCAGCCATACCAGCCATAAGAAGGGAAGCAAACGCCAAATATGGGTTAGCTGTTGAGTCAGGGAATCGGAACTCGACACGTTTTGCTTTTTCGCCACTCACGAAAGGAATACGGCAAGAAGCAGAACGGTTCTGAGCAGAATATGCTAAGATTGATGGAGCTTCAAATCCAGGAATGAGTCGTTTGTAAGAGTTTGTAGATGCATTTGTGAAAGCCGCACAAGCTCTTGCATATTTTAGAACTCCACCAACAAAGTTGAAAGCGAAGTCTGACAATCCTTGGTATTTGTCTCCAGCAAAAAGATTTTTTCCACCTTTCCAAAGAGAGATGTGAACGTGCATACCATTACCGTTATCACCAAAAAGTGGTTTTGGCATGAAAGTAGCAGTTTTACCGTGTTTATGAGCCACCATCTTAACGATGTATTTTAGCTTTTGAACATTGTCAGCAGCTTCGATGAGTGTTCCAAATTTTACACCAATCTCCCCTTGTGCTTGGGCAACTTCATGGTGAACCACAAAAGTTTCCATTCCAATGGATTCAAGAGTTTTTACAAACTCAGCGCGAAGGTCCACTTGAGAGTCGATCGGAGCAACAGGGAAGTAACCACCTTTTGTTCCTGGACGGTGACCAGAGTTGAAGTTAATTTTTCCTGTATTGTTTGTACCTGGAATTTCAGAGTGGGTGTTCCAAATTCCTTCGTTAGAATCTAACTCGTAGTATTGGCAGTTGATTTCATCACGAACTTTAAGACTGTCGAATACGAAAAATTCATTTTCAGGTCCGAAGTATGCAGTGTCTGCAATTCCAGATTTGTTCATGAATTCGAGGGCTTTTTTCGCAATGGATCTTGGGCATTTTTCATAGTATTGGTTTTTATAGATGTCCCAAACATCACAAAACATAACAAGTGTTTTGTCTGCAGTGAACGGATCTAAAAATGCCGTTGAAATTTCAGGATGTAATTGCATATCGGAAGCATTGATTGGCTGCCAACGAGCAATCGAAGATCCATCAAAAGGAATTCCTTTGAATGTATCTTCATTTACGGAATTCACATAATACGAAACGTGGTGCCACATTCCTTTGATATCCGTAAATCGGAAGTCATAGAAAAGGACTCCATTTTTTTTGGCATACTCAACCACTTCTTTTCCAGAAGTAAATTTTGGGGTTGCGAACTGCATTTGATTCTCCTTCGTTCAGAGGTCGGTCTGATTGTTGTAATCTGTTATCAATTTAAATGCAAGATTTATACCAAGGCATTTCGACCGAAATATAAGGGTTTCGTGGAGTTTCTAAGCATATTGTTTTGAAACTAGTGCTTACCCAAGAAACGTTCTGCCCATTTAAATAGATAATTGCCCAAAGTGTACGCAAAATCTGCGATCTTTAAGCCTCCGCCATTCGGATGTACTGTATAAAATGGCTACCAAAGGGTCAATGGATTCTGAATTTTTTCGAGTCAAAATGGAAAAAATTTCAAATTCGATACAAAGTATGTTTTTTTTGTGGCAATCATCCTGCCAGGCGAAAGAGTAGAGGGAAGATGAGCTCTCGTAAATCGGATTTTGGTCGTTTTCAGCACTTAGAGAGCTTTATTCACATGGCAAAGGATCCGATTTGGTGTTTTGAACTGGATCTTCCCATGCCGATTTCTCTATCCTTTGAGGAGCAAATTGAATTCATTTGGAACCATTCATTGGTGAGAGAATGCAATTTAGCCATGGTGAAGTTTTATGGCTATGAACACATGCAAGATGTGAAAGGCAAATACGTAAAGGACATTGTCAATTTAGAAAGCATTCATCTCCTTCGGAAATTTATCGAAACTTCCTACCAACTAGAAGACTATGAATACACGCTTCATTCGACTATTTTACCGAGAGTGTTTCTCATCCATTCCCATGGGCAAGTGGTTGATGGTCATCTCATTCGTATCTGGGGCCAACAAATCGAAATTTCAAACATTAGGGAGTCAGAATCAAAGTTAGCTGGTCTTTTACAATTTTCCCAAAGAGTCACCGAAATTTCTAAGATGTTTGTTCATACAAAAGCAGAATTTGTTTCGGATGCGATTCAGTTTGCTTTGGAGGAATTAGGAAAATACTCAAAAGCAGACCGTGTGTTTGTTGCAGAGATTTCATCTGACAAACAATTTTTGTCTGTCAGTCATGAATGGTTATTAGGGGATGTTCCATCTTTGTTTACTGTCGGAACCAAACTTCCGATCGCTAAAATGAATCCAGAACGTTTGGGGATATTAGCAAGTGATGGATTCATTTATATACCAGACACTTCTGCATTACACGAAGAACCGTGGCATAAACAATTGTTTCATTCTGCCAATGTTCGCTCTATTCTTGTGATTGGTTTACGTGATGAAGGGAACTTAATTGGAATCCTAGGTGTCACCACATATAAAAATTTAGGCGATTGGACTGATGAAACAAAACAAATGTTAGGTCTCGTTGCTGGTTTTATTTCACAAGGTTTGGTTCGTGCCAAAAATGAAATCAAACTCATGAAAAAAGAAAAAATCTTACAAAGATTTTATTCTGATGTGAAAGAAGACTTGGCTCTTGCCAAACTAACCCAGGAAGCATGGGTAGCAAAAGATTTTGGTGAGATTCCCAATCTTAAAATTGAATCTCGGTTTTTACCTTATGATGAGATTGGTGGAGACTTAATTTTATATGAAAAACCAAAATCCGATTGTATTGATATTTTTTTTGGTGATATTTCGGGGCATGGTATTTCATCCGCATTGGTATCTGGAATTGCTGCCGTATCGTTCAAAAAACACTCCTTAGTCGAATCTTCTCCAGCTGCCATTTTAGAAGCGATGCACAAGGAACTAAAAACCATAATTTTTAAACATCATATTTCCGCATGCGTGATGAGAATTTATCCTTTGGAACGACGGATTGAATTTAGTTTTGCTGGTCATCCTCCTGTTGTGTTTTGGAACCAAAAAGACAGAGTGATGAAGTTCGTAAAAGATGAAATGTATCCTATATTGTTACTCGAAGATTGGAAGGGAAAAAATATATCACGTACCTTTGAACTTGGGGATCGTTTGTTATTGTATTCAGATGGGATATATGAATTGGAAGAAGAAACAGGTGGTTACATCGGGCTCGATGTTTTTTTACAAGAGTTGTCTGAGATGATTTCTGTCTCCGATGATACCTATAGTCTGATTAAAAACATGATAGCCAATTGCCTTGTGGAAAAGGAACGAATCATTCACGATGATATCGCAGTGTTAGTTTTAGAGTTTTAATTGGTGCGGTCGATTAAGTCGAGTGCCTTTGCATCCGCTTCTGGGTATTTAGCCAAGTATTCGGAAACAATCTTTTTTTTCCCATCCAATCGGTTGAGATGGTTCTCAATGATGTATCCAAAGTCTAACTTTCCCGTCACAATTTCATATCGTTCTGTTTCAATGGTTCCGAGGTCTAAATCCACCGGCACTTCATTGGCTTTGTCTGCATATTCTTTTGCTTTTTCCCAGTACGGTATGGCTTCTTTGTAAAAACTTTCTGCTACACCAAAACTTTCTTTTAGTTCATGGGCAAAGTCGAGGTTATAAAAGTATACGTGACGTTTATCAAATTTGGAAGCAAGGCGCATATACGATCGCATGATTTGGATATTGATATGCATAAACATCAAATTTCTATACTTGTAGTATTCCTGTTCTGTCTTCGTTTCACATAATGCATGTTTGGGATGTCGAAAACGTTTCTTAAGAGCAATTTTCAGCCAATAGATATTTTTTCGAAGTTCGTTATCGTTGTAATGTTGTTTTAAATTGTAGAGTTCATAAAAGTCTTCCAGATATTTTGGTTCCCATTTGTGTAATTTGTAAGGGACCCAATCGGAAAATTTAGTGTAGGGACCGTTTTTTTCGTATTCATAATTGTAGTCGATATCGGTTTCCCAGGCACTAAGGGAAAATGAAACGAAAGAGAGACAGATGACTAGCGTATAAAGAATTCCTCGTTTCATTACCGTAAGTATCGGAGGGTTTTCGGTTTTCCATAAGGAGGATGAACGTTATTTCAGAGGTTCGATCGCTCCCATCCATTGGTAACCAACACCGCGCACATTGCGGATGGATTCTTCCCCTAGGGCATCTCGGAGTCGGACAATAGCATTATCAATCGTCCGTTCTGTTGGAAAACTGTCTTCGCCGACGATTACATCCAGGATTTCCGAACGACTGAAGACTTTCTCCGGGTCGCTTAAGAGTAAGGCAAGAAGGGAACAGTCCCGTTTGGACAGAAGGCTGGTTGTCCCATCCTCGTGTTTTACTAAAAAGGAATCCAAATGGATTTCCTTCGTTCCCATTTTCCATTTTTGTCCAAAATGGGGGCGTGTGAGGGAGACAACGCGCTCCAAACGAATGAGAAACTCTTTTAAATGGAAGGGTTTTGGGATGAACTCTGCCGCACCCAGTTCGAAGCCACGAAGGCGTTCCTGCGCACCTGCTTGCGCTGTGAGAAATAAAAAAGGTAAGTCTTTTTCTTTTGTCACAATGAGTTCGGCAAGTTCGAATCCATTCCCATCAGGCAATCGTAAGTCAAGTACCACCAAATCAAAGTCATTGGGTTTGTAGATCCCTTTTGCTTCCGAAACCGATTTAGCCCATTTGACTTTGTATTTGTCTAACTCCAGTCTTTCTTTTAACGTTTCACCAAGTCCTTCATCGTCTTCCACTAGTAAAATTCTCGGTTTCATGAAACCTCGTTCAAACAAAGTTTGACTTGAAATCCGTAAGAACTGTCCGGAAACTCAATTTTCCCTTTCATTTTTTCGATTAATTTCTTAACAATATAAAGACCAATCCCACTTCCACTCGTTTTGGAATGACGTAAGAAAGGTTGGGTCAGGTATTTTTTGTTTCCAAGAAATCCTTCTCCATTGTCTTCCAAGAGAAAACAAATCTTATTTTTCTCTTGGAATATCATCAGTTTGATTAGGTTTGCTTTCCCATGGCGTCTTGCATTGTCTGTTAGATTTTTTAACATGGCAAAGAAGGCTTTTTTATCTAAATATACTTTTTTATCAAGAGGAAGGGACACATCCCAAATCAAATCTGGCTCATGATGAGAATACGAATCCTTTAATTCTTGTAAGGTGATTGTTTCCATGTATAAGGCCTCTCCTTGCATGAGACTTGCTAGATAAAAAGCATTCCCCATTTGGGATTCAATCCTCTGATTTTCTTTCCAAATTTTTTCTAACTTACGTTTGAGTTCTATGTTTTTTGTGTCTTCTAATAGAACTTCAATTTGCAACTGTAAGCTGGCAATCGGAGTTTTCATTTCGTGTGTTACCGTGGAAAAAAAGTCTGCGATGAGTTTGGAACGTTTGTGGTCACGGTAGGACAAAACTGCTAAGGTTACGCCACCCAGTGTTAACATCGAAAGGAAAAACGATCCTTCCAATTGCAACATACGATTCACTCGACCCAGTTCGAATTTTCGTTCTGTGCTCATTGAAATTTCAGAAATGGTTTTGGCTTGGCGAAACCCTAAAATCCACCACCAGACTCCAAGGGAGAGCGTGAGGGAAAGCCAAGCCAGGGAGAAAAACATACGAAATTGTGCAGATCCTCTCAATTTTTGCCTCTCAATGCAACGTAAGGGTAAGGGGAAGGACGACGAGCAAAAAAAGATGTTGTCACCTTGGCCTAACCCGAGAATTTATTTTTAAGGAGAACAACTTTGAACTTCGACGAAATCTCGAAACATCTTGGAAACGACGCGGAATCCCTCCTTGGATTCAAATCACCAAAAATCGCAAAAGAACTCATTCATGTACCTGGTAGCGACTGGGTAGACAGAATTTTTGCCCCATCAGACAGGTCCATCCCTGTTCTCAGAAGCATTCAAACCTTACTTGGACACGGTCGCCTTGGCGGAACTGGATATGTATCCATCCTTCCGGTAGACCAAGGAATCGAACACTCCGCTGGAGCTTCCTTTGCCAAAAACCCAATCTACTTTGATGGTGAAAACATCATCAAACTAGCGATGGAAGGTGGTTGTAACGGGGTTGCGACTACGTTAGGGGTGCTTGGATCTGTTGCACGTAAGTATGCTCACAAAATTCCTTTCATTTTAAAAATCAACCACAACGAACTTCTCACGTACCCAAACAAAAGTGAACAAATTTTGTTTGCGACGGTAAAACAGGCGTATGACCAAGGTTGTGTTGCGATCGGTGCCACGATTTATTTTGGATCTGCTGATGCTGGTCGAGAGATTGTTGAAATTTCAAAAGTGTTCCAAATGGCACATGAACTCGGTATGGCGACCATTCTTTGGTGTTACATCCGAAACAATGCATTTAAAAAAGACAAAGACTACCATGTTTCTGCTGACCTTACTGGCCAAGCAAACCATCTCGGTGTAACGATCCAAGCGGATATCATCAAACAAAAGTTACCTGAGAATAACGGTGGTTACAACGTCCTAAACCAAGAGTCTTCTTACGGAAAAACCGACAAACGAATTTACTCTGACTTAACGTCCGATCACCCCATTGACCTCACTCGTTACCAAGTAGCAAATTGTTATATGGGAAGAGCAGGGCTCATCAACTCTGGTGGTGCCTCTGGAGAAAATGACTTACAAGAAGCATTAAAAACAGCTGTGATCAACAAACGTGCTGGTGGAATGGGACTCATTTCTGGAAGAAAAGCGTTCCAAAAACCAATGAAAGAAGGTGTGGCATTACTTCATGCCATCCAAGACGTTTACTTATCAAAAGAGATTACGGTAGCTTAATCTAAAGCATTGAATTCTTTTTTGAATGTAAAACAAAGACGGGCAGGGGTGCTAGTATCTCTGCCTTCTATTGTTTCTGAACATTCGTTTGAATGTGGTGATATTTATAGTTTATACCCACTTTCCAACTGGGCCAAAGACATTGGCTTTAGCATCATTCAATTGTTACCACTGAATGATACTGGTTTTGGATATTCTCCCTACAGTGCAATTTCTGCGTTTGCCATTGATCCTTTGTACATTTCTCTCCATCTCTTAGGTTTACCGATCCGTTCAAGAAAACGAGAAATCAAAACCTTACACAACAATCCCAATCGTGTTCGTTCGATCAAAATCAAAGCAATACGCGAACATTTTGAGACAAACGAGAAAGAAGTTTTAAAAGAGACTTCTCTTTTTTTACAACAACAACCTTGGTGTTATTCGTACGTTACCTTTCGAGTATTGTATGAATCCTTTGAAGGTAAAAATTGGTGGGATTGGCCAAAAGAATTCCAAGATCCTTACAAAGCCAAAGATTTTATTTTTACAGAAAAAAGGGAAGAGGCGATGTTTTGGGTTTACTTACAAAAAATCGCTTATGACCAACTATCTGCTGTAAAACTTCATTTGGAAGACAATGGATTATATTTAAAAGGCGACATGCCGATCCTCACGGCTAGGAATTCTTGTGATGTATGGGAACACCCTGAGTATTTTTTGATGGACTTACAAGCAGGAGCACCTCCTGATCAGTTTTCGCAAACAGGGCAAACATGGGGGTTCCCAGTTCTCAACTGGGAAGTATTGCAGAAAAATCATTACGCTTGGTGGAAAGATCGCCTAACGTATCTGGAACATTTTTTTCACCTCTACCGCATCGACCATGTGATCGGTATGTATCGAATTTGGGCGATTCCAAAAGAGGATAAAACAGCTTTAAAAGGTTGGTTCCATCCACAATTCGGAATTGAAACGAGCGAATTTTTGAAAGTCGGTCTAGATCCAAAGTTTATCGAATCCATCGGTCTTATTCATGAGTTTAAACCGAATCACTATATTTTTTACTGGGATTTTTGGAAAGAGGAAAGTTATCAGTCACTTCCAGAAGAAACAAAAGCAAATTTATTTCCCTTGTCACAACTCCATATATCAGAAGAAGAGAAACATTGGCGAGAGGCAGGCGAAGCGATCATTGAAATTTTCGAAACATTTTCTTCTATGGTTCCATGTGCAGAAGATTTGGGTTCCGTACCTTCCTTCATTCGTGATTCTTTATATGAAAGGCAAATGATTGGAATTGATGTAGTTCGTTGGACGAAATCGTTTACGACAGGTCAATTTATCGACGAAGACCATTATCGTGAAAATGCAATTTCTGTTTTATCTACACATGATACGAGTTTGGTGATGGATTGGTGGAAAAATGAAGGAGACCAAGAAGAAAAACTACAATTTTTCTTTGACCGTCTTGGAAAACCAAGACCAGAAACAGAAGACCAAGTTTTGGAATCACTTTTGGATTTTGCCTTCCAAACCAAAAGTATCTTCAGTATCCAACTCTTTCAGGATTTGGCCTTGGGTGTTCCCGATGTGTTACAAAATCCAGAAAAACATCGGATCAATTTGCCTGGGACTTCTGATAAAGACAATTGGACCTATCGTTTTCCCATCTTAATCGAAGACTTTGCGGAAGATTTCCAAAGGAATTTTACCCTTCGTAAATTTGTGAATTCCTCAGGACGAAATTAGAATTTTTTTAAATTTTGACAGATTCATTCAAGTGGATGTGCAAAAGATTTGTTACACTAAACTCCTATTCTGGAGGTTCCCCGTTTGAGATTTGCAAAAGAAATGGCATTTTATTCTGCCTACCATCAAGAAAAACGAAACGTTTGGATTCATGTTCTAGGTGTTCCGACGATTACATTCACTTTGTTTGTGGTTCTCAGTCGTTTTTCCGTATTTGAGTTCAATGGAGTTTCAGTTTCTGCATCTCTTCTGTTTACCTTGGGAGTTCTCGGGTATTATTACACCTTAGATGTGTTTTTTGCGTTCATAGCAACACTGTTATTTGGTAGTTTGTTTGTAACTGCAGAATGGATTACGGCACAACTTCCATCTCAAATGGCTTGGACTATTTTCGGACTCGGGCAGGTCATTGGTTGGGGTTCCCAGTTTTATGGACATTTTGTATTTGAAAAAAGTAGACCAGCTCTATTCGATAATTTGTTCCAAGCTTTGGTTTCCGCTCCTCTCTTTGTGGTTGCCGATGTGTTTTTTGAACTAGGTTATCGATTGGATCTAAAAAAAGCAGTGGAAGACGAGTTGAAACAAAAGGGTGTCTGGAAAGACTTTTCTGTTCACAAAACAGCCTAAAGGCGGATTATTTTTATCATTCTTATTTAAAAGAATCTTTGTTTGAATCACAAAAACAAACTTGGTGCAAGTGAGACCCTCCTAAAAATAAAGAGGGTTTCACTCCGAACATCTTTTTAAAGGTGCGAGATAAATGCGATTGGTCACTGAAACCAGCCGCGTGAGATGCTGTTGTTAAGTTCTCACCACTTTGAAGAAGTCTTGCCGCAATGTGTAACCTTTGCCATAATAGATACTGTCTAAGAGGAATTCCCATATTCTCTTTGAACAAATGCATAAATCGATCTTTTGAAATTCCCGTTTCCTTGGAAAGTTCAGACAAATGAATGGAGTTTGGCAGTGCTTTCTTGATTCTATCAATGGCAAATTCAATGCGAGGATCTAAAGATCGTTTTGCCAAATTGGATCCCAACAAGGATAGAATCTGATCATAAATTTCTCTTGCAGTTGCACAGTTTAGCTCTTTTTCAAATAAAGGATCTGCAATGGTTTGGATTTTTTGAATTGTATCATGGGAAAGTAGCATATAACTTCCATTCATTTCAATTCTTTTGTATTCATCCGATTTAGGATCCAATTGGATCACAAGAATTTCCGTTTCACTTGCTTCGAGCCTATGGAAAAAATTAGGAGAGATGATGATACCTTCTGTTTGGATGGTTTTGTGATCCTTTGTTACTAACTGGAAAGAAGATTGCATCGTAACAAGAATGGAAACTGCATAATGGGAATGTGGATCTGTGACAAGACCACGTGTGGCAAGGAGAATCCGTTCACCAAAATAAAAAAGACTTCCCTTTCTTTTGTAATCCATATACTAAAAAAAATCTTTCAGAACCTCAGAAAAAAGGCAAGGATTATCGAATGAAACAATGGGCTTTGGTATCGTTCATTTTAGTCGTCAATGGACTTTTATTTGCGACAGAAAAAGGAGAATTTCCCTCTTCTTGGAAAGAAGTTCAACCTATCTATGGAAGCATCTCCCAGACTCAATCGATCGTTTTTCCTGAATCGGAATCAGTCGAGTTATTTGAATCTGTTTTACTCATTAAAAACAATCTCTACTTCCAAACAAAAAATAAAGAAAAAGAAATATCCATTTTTTACCTACATCTTCCTACAGGGGAATGGAAAAAAAAGAATTGGGACAAAGGAAAAATTTTTGGTTGGACCGAGTGTGGAGAGAGTCTCCTTATCCAGACCAAACAAAAGTTATATGAACTAGATGCGGAAAATTGGAACGTTAAGAAAGAATCTACTTTCTCTTCCAAGTCTTCCAATTGGAAAGATATAGTTTGTATAGAGAAACAACTCTACCGGTTAGGGAAAGACCAATTGGAAGTTTACGATTTGGAAACGCTGGAACCAAAACCAGAGATTTCACTTCCGATGAAATCGGTACAAAGGATCGTCAAACGGAATGAAAACGAAATCCTTCTCTATTCTTCCTTTTCAGGAAACAACACACAATTGTTTTCTATAAAAGACAAAACTACAATCAAGGATTGGAAATTCCCGACAAATCACCGAGCCCTTTTTAAGCTCGTATCAATTTCTCCTGACCGGTATTTCATTTATGATCCTATTACAAAAATTGTGGGAGAATGGCTTCTCTTTGATGACCATTTATTCCCTGTCAGTGAGGGACTTGAAATGCGTGCAGATGAAAAAGCAGTTCGGTTCTCTCCATTACATTCAAAGTTAGAATACCAATTGGAAGTGACTGCAAAAAGTGAGATTCCTGAAACAAGTTACCACGTTGTCATTCCTAAAAAAGAGACTTATGCGCAAACCCTTCGAGAAGAAACCTTTCATTCTCCAAGCCTTTTTGGTTTGGATGAAACTGGAAATCGAACCCTTACCCTCACACTACCGGCGATGAAAGAGGGAGAATCGAAAGTGCTCAATGTCTACAAAGGAAATCTGACTCGATACAAAATCCATTGGAAACTCGATCCAAATCTAACTGTCAATCGAGAGGATGTTACATCTAAGTACCCGAATGAACTAAGAGATGATTGGTTTGTCAAGTTAGAGGACCCAATCGTTGTGGAAAAACGAAACGAACTCTTCCAAGATAAAACTTCCGTAAAAGAAATTCTTTTGGAAACAGCCAAGTATGTATCTTCCATTCCCTATAAGTCAGGTAAATTTGAATCGGCACCTTATGTGATTCAAAAAAACAATGGGGGATGTACAGAACACTCCTATGTAACCATGTCTTTGTTACGTGGTATTGGCATTCCTTCGAGGCTTGTTTGGAACTACTTACCAACAGAATCCTCTGATGTGATGAGCCTCAATCATAAGTATGTAGAGGTATGGGTGGATGGGTATGGTTGGATCCCCATGGAACCACTGGCACCACCGCGTTCCAAACCTGGTGTAAGTTATGCGAGACATTTGGTCTTTGCGGTCATGTCCACTCCCAAACACCCTAAAATTTTAGCGGGAGATCGTTTGGTTCAACTTTCAAAAGAGAGTTTTCCACAGAGCAAAAAACTTCAAATGAAACTCTCTATTTTAAAACAGGATGTAGGTGAGAAGGAAGAGGAATCACTTGAACTACAACCAAGTCAGAAAGGGAACCGAGTGATATTTTCCGGAGAGGATTTGGTGGTTCCCTAAGGACTTCCTTTCACGAGATGGTAAACTTACTTTCTTAGGACAAAGTTTTCCCCATTTTTGGGGCCAGACTTACGAATGAATAGGCGTTTTTCTACCGATACACCAAGTAACACTTGGTAGATGTCTGTGAGAATTGGTCTTGAAGAATAATACCCATGACCAAGTCCTCCCATTCCAAGGACTGGGTCATCTACTTCATTCACATTGATGACATCCACACCTGAATATTTAAAACACATACCAGCTCTTGGTGCTCCATTCACTTTTTGGGAAGCGACAAGAGCATTGTCTCCAGGAGAACAATATAAGGTGATACGTTCTGCCGATTTGTTCAAATCAGATAAAATAAGTTCAAATTCGTTTTTGTCAAAATCAGGAGCATTTAAAATCAGCTCTTGTATATACTTGGATTTGCCTGATTTTGCGAGAGAGGAAAGAGAAGGTAATACAACTTGGTGTCCCATGCTATGAACGACCAAGTGAATTTTTTTCCCAATGCCAGCGATATCATTTAAAAATTTAGCAAATGGCTCTCTGTTGATTTTTGCTTCTGTAAAATTCAAATCATAGGTGGACTTTACCATTACCTGGCCTAGGATACCCGAATCAGCACCGGCAGGCCAAGAGTAAACAATCACTTCTCCAGGAAATTTTAGATCATATTTGATTTGTCCTGCACGCAGAACTGCTTCATCAAAATTCACATTGAATCCATGCACAAATACCAAGACTTCTTCGCTGGCAGAGGATTTGATTTTGGATAAAAATTCTTTGTCGTCAGTATTCACCCTTCCTTTGAATTGAAAGAATGTGTTTTTGTCTTGGTTATTGTCTAAAGAAATATCACCAATGATGTGTTTTGCGGGCACATTTACAATGCAAATTCCATAATGTGGATTGATATCAGTGATAAAACCAAAACTATTTCCCTCGCAACGATCTTTCGCACCCATTTCTCTTCTGGTTGTTACAAAATGTACATTTAGGTTCTTAGTTTCATCAAATGGATCTAAAATTCGTTTGTTGATTTGTTCCCCAATTTTTGGGGTACACGAAAAAAACAAAGAGTAAGTGAGGATATAAAGTAATAATAGAAAAGAGGAATTTTTGTTTTGAATTCCAAGGAGATTTGTAAGATAAGAATGGTTTTTTAAGGAGAATTTGGAAAGATTTGGTCTGAGAGTTTTCATTTGTAAGTAAATCCTTTGATGAGTTTTGTTGGATTGATGTTTTTTCCGTCTTTGATCACTTCAAAGTGAAGGTGGGGACCAAAACAATAACCTGTGCAACCAGAGCGAGAGATGACTTTACCAGCACTCACAAAATCTCCCTCTTTTACATAGAGTTTCGAGTTGTGCGCGTAGAGAGTCTGGTAGTTGTCATCATGGGATAAGATGATGGCGTTTCCATAACCACCCATCCAACCAGAGTAGGTGACCTTTCCTTTTCTTGCTGCATAGACCGATTCGTAATTGGCACGTAAATCAAGTGCCATATGAAACTTATATTGTGGATAAGAACGGGTTCCCC
The DNA here is from genome assembly GCF_040833955.1 of Leptospira sp. WS60.C2. NCBI lineage: Bacteria > Pseudomonadati > Spirochaetota > Leptospiria > Leptospirales > Leptospiraceae > Leptospira > Leptospira milleri. Next base: position 1,411,175 of record NZ_CP162133.1, read on the forward strand.
AGCCTGATGTGATCACTCGTGAAGCCACAGGGATTCTCCAAACAGGTCCCGTTTCTGGAATCACAGCACCTGGTAAAAATACTTTTTGTCCAGACTTGAATAAATCATAATCTTCTAATTGGTTTTCAGCATAAATATCATCGATTTTAACTTTGTAATAATCGGCTACTTTGGCGAGTGTATCCCCTTTTTTCAGTTTGTACATCAAACCTTGTTTGTTCGGTATGTTTAAGATTTGGCCTGAAACAAGAGATACTTCTGGATTAATACCGGAACTTCCGGCAATGGATTCCACAGAAACTTTGAATCTACGTGCGATGTCTGACAAAGTTTCATTCTTTTTTACTTTGTATTGAGTGACTTTTAGTTTTTTATTTTTGTTGTCAGCCAGATTGTCAAGCTCCGCTGAGCGTAAGATCGCCATTTTTTTATCTTCTGTTTCCTGAAGATATTTTGCATCGGCCTGTTTTGCTTCTTTGTCTTTTGTATCGTTTTCTTCCACCTCAGTTGACATACTGAGAAGTTCTTTCTCCATTAGTGATTCTTCGTACGTTTGTTTGTCCACGAGGATGGATAGAAAAAAGGCGAATAAAAAGGAAAACCCTAGAAGTGGTAAAATGCGATACCGTTTACGGTTTAGATCAATGGTTCCGTGTAGAACACTCGATTGTGATTGGAAGTTGTAAAAATACTTACCTGGGGAAACTTGTATGACATTTATGTTTCCCCAACGTAACACATGCTTGCCGATCGTAGACTTTTCAGGTGAACGAAGTAGCATGTGTTAAATGGAGTTTAGGTTAGTCCTTTGAATCTAATGATTTGATTCCGCCAAAGGATTCTTCAACAATCTTACGAACGTCTTTTTTCTGTCCGCCAGTGATAGTGATGTTTCCTTTTGCAACGACACCTTTTTGAAGTTCTAAGTAAGGAGCAGTGATGTCACCTAACATACGGCCTGTGCCTTCTAGTTTTACTTCATTTTCAGCTTTGATGTTACCAATGAGGGTTCCGGAGACAATCACTTCTCGGGCACTGATATTGGTTTTAACCTTTCCAGTCTCTCCAATGACGAGTGCGTCTTCTGTTTTTATATCACCTTCGAATTTTCCATCGATTCTAAGTGAACCTGCGATATAAAATTTACCTTCAAATATCGACCCTGGTCCGATAACGCTGTTGATGGAATCCTTACCTATTGCCATTCCTGCTCCTTTTCCCCTTCTGTGAGAATCAAAATTTTCGATCTTTCTGACAAGCCTTTTTAGTAATCAATTTCCTCATCGCCGCTAAAGACCGATTTTTTTCGTTTCGGTGCCTTCGTTTGCGTCGTTTTTTTCTCTACTTTTGTTTCTTGTTTTTTCTTTTCGATAGGGTTTTGCACGGTTTGCGGTTGAGATTTGGATTCTACCACATTCCAAGCGGAGCCATGGTCATTACAAATATCCTTCGGAACCGTCTGTGGGATGAAGTATTCTTCCAGAAGGTCGTGGCATTGGCCACTTGGGAGTTTGCCAGACATACGGCAAACAGTTCGTTTGGTCACTTTTACGTCCGAAAGCCAAGGAAATTCTTTTGGTGGCTCTTTTTCTAGGGCACGAGCCATAAATCGACCCCAAACAGGTGCGGATAACCTTCCTCCTGTCATCCCACGACCGAGAGAAATGGTTCCTACATCATAACCAAACCAGACCGAGGTGACAAGTTCTGGAGTATAACCCACAAACCAAGCATCTCGAAAATTGTTTGTGGTTCCCGTTTTGCCGTAGGCTTTTCGGTTTAGCCCATAGGAGAGAACACCTCGTCCTGTTCCTTCTTCGACCACATCCTTCATCATGGAAGTGATGAGAAAGGCAGCTTCTTTGGAGATGATTTGTTTTCGTTCGACGTCTTCATAGTCTTTTCGGAAGTCCTTGATAACATTGCCAGAATTGTCTTCTACGTATAAAACGGAGATGGGATTCACTGTTTTTCCGCCGGAAGCAAGTGCCGCATACGCACGAGTGAGTTCATACGGTGTGAGTTCGAAGGAACCAAGCGAAACACTGAAATTATAAGGAATGTCCCTACCTTGTAATTGTAACATTCCACGAAGACTCTCCATTAAATTGGATAGTCCCACTTGTTCGAGGACTCGCACAGCCACCGAGTTTTTGGATTGTTCAAGGGCTTTTCGTAATAGAATAAAACCAGAGTATTCGCTACTATAATTCTCAGGAGCCCATTCATCTCCATCTTCCATCAGATATTGGAGAGGAGAGTCGGCAAAGAGTGTAGCAGGTGTTACATTTTTTTCTGGGTCTGGATTTTTTCCAGAATAGTCCATCGCTGCTGCATACAAGATGGGTTTAAAGGCAGAACCAGGTTGCCTGAAGGCTTGGAATGGACGGATTTGTTGGTTGTCAGAGCGAAATCCTGATCCACCGACAAGGGCAGTGATGTATCCTGTTTCCGGACGGATGGCAATCAGCGAACCTTCCACGGGAAGGAGATGGTCTTTTGTATTTTGTGAATTAAAATTTTTCTCTAAAGTATCACCTAGATAGTCATCTCCTGTGAGTAAATTGAGAGCATAGAATTCATCACGGATGTCTTCTTGGTAGGCAGAAGAAAACGTACGTTCTGTTCGCGATATTTTAAACTTAAATTCAGGTAAATCATACAGATCAGCAATCAATGAATACCCACTTCCATACAAATCATCGAATGCATCTATATTTCGAAAGGCACGTTGGTTGGATTCCAGAGTTTGTCTTTGCAGTGCGGGAAGTAAGGCTTTTTCTGCTTCTTCTTGGTGACGGATTTGAATGGTGGAATAAATTTTCAGTCCACCATTGTACAAACGACTGGAACCAATGGAACGAATTAGGTTTTTACGGATGTATTCTGTAACATAGGGGAAACGATTGAGCCTATCCGAAAACGCAGAATCATTTGGAGATCGGTTGAGATTGGTATAATATTCTTCCAAGGCAGCATATTCTTTTTCTGCGTCGGCGACAGTCATTCTTCCATTTTCAACTAACTTACGAAAGACGACCCGCACTTTGTTCATACTGGAAACTGGGTTAACGATGGGACTAAATTGTGTTGGTCTTGTGGTAAGGCTTGCAAGGATTGCTGCTTCTCCCCAAGTTACATCTTGCACTTCTTTTCGAAAGTAAAATCGGGATGCAGCTCCAACACCAATGGTTCCATGTCCGAGTGGGATTTCGTTTAAGTATACTTCTAGGATTTTGTCTTTGGGATAGACAAGTTCGAGTAAAACGGCAAGCCAAGCTTCCCTTGCCTTCCTCGCGATGGAGCGTTCGATGGATAAAAATTTAAGCCTTGCGACTTGTTGCGTGATGGTGGAAGCACCTTCCTTGACACGACCCGCCATGATGTTAACGACAAACGCACGAGCAATCCCTTTCAGATCGATTCCACTATGAGAATAAAAGGAATTATCCTCTGTGGATAAAAAACATTGAATCACTTTATGCCGGTTGTCGGTGGAATAGTCAGTGGTTTCGGCTTTTAGGTCTTCTAATTTGACAGGGATACGAGAGAATTTATAAAATTCGGCAATTGGTTCATATTCCCCTTTGTCATTGAGTCCATAGAGAGTTGAGGGGATATCGTATACGGCAGCTTCCCCTAATCGGAAAAAATCTTTCACGGAACCAGTCAGTAAAAAAACATTCAATGCACCAAACGACAATATGGCGATCGTTGTATTACGAAATTTTTTGTCTCCAGTCCAGATGTGCTCCGTGACAATTCGAAACCAAATAATAAAATACTTTTCAAAGAGCCCAACGGGTTCTTGTTTCATATAGTTCCCTTTTTCAAATTCCCACTACACAAGTGGAGAAAATTCCTTCATATGATCGATGCCGTGGTAACGAAGGCCCGTGTCTAAATTGTAGCCACCAAGTGAATCCAGAATCTTGGATCGGCTTTCTGGTGAAAAACTATATTCATAGGCTCTCGTTAAAATTTCCTTACACGCTTGGCTTGCTTGGTTCAGTAAATCGATAAAAGAATCATTGAATTTTCGATTTGGATCTGCTGGGTAAAACCATTCCCGTTTTTCATCGTTCATGATCTTCGGGTTAATGGCTTCAAGTGTTGGAAGCATGAGAACAGATGCATTGTATCTGTGGAAGGTAAGTGCATCCACTAGACTGACAAGGCTTCTCATCAAAGCACTTCTGGAATCTAATGTAGAAGTAAATCGATAAAACCCAAGATAGGATTCATTTAAGATGTCCCCTGGGATGATTTTTTTTTCAGAACCAATGTAGTTGGACTGGAATTCTTTGGGAAAGGTTTCCTTTAAGGATTGTAACCAAAAGTTCCAGAGGACGGGATCCATTTTATTTTTGATACCAACGGTTCTGTGGCGGATGTCGATGTATTGTGGAAAGTCGTATTCTCTTGCACTCATCCCCCAACGGTGGTTGATGAGTAGGGTATCCAAACCAAACTCCACTTTCATATGGTTCACTTGCGCTTGGTAGGAGATCTTCTTATCGTTGTTATAGTAGTCACCAGAAATGTAAAAGATATACGGATGGGTTTGGATGTCGACCACACAGTGACAGATGTAACCAAGTGTGAATGCTAAGAACCTGTCTCTGTACAAACCCATTTCTGTGTCATACACTTGGTCAAGGAAACTTAAGATGAGCTCTGCTACTTTATGGTGGTGGGCAAGGTCGCCAAAAAATGCCGCTTTTTTTGTACGTTTGGGTTGTAAGACATGATAGAAATAAAAAATATCAGGAGCCACTGCTCCTAAGTTGGCGTACGATGCCACGTCTGGCCTAGAGAGTAAATTGGCAATTTTCCTTTGGGTGGCATTGCCATGTTCCAAGTGTTTTTTTACTTGGGAGAGCGCTTCAATATGTGTGATCTTTCCTGCCATTTTCTACTTTTTTGACTTTATGGATTGGAACCAATTGAAAGGTTTATCTTAAATCCTATGACATCAATCGAAAAACTAAAGTTTTTGAAAGAAGACCAAGTGCGAGCTTTGGCGAAAGAATTTGGTACCCCTCTCTTTGTCTATTCTGAGGCAACAATCGAACAAAAATGTGACGAAGCCTTGGCGTTTCCCAATGCCTTTGGTCTTCAAGTCCGTTATGCAATGAAGGCAAATCCCAATTCTAATATTTTACAAATTATGAAGAAAAAGGGGATTCTCATCGATGCCTCTTCAGAACATGAGGTGGTCCGGGCCTTACATTTTGGATTTGCACCTGAGTCCATTATGCTCACATCTCAAGAATTTCCGAAAGCCTTTGTGGAACTCATCGGGAAAGGTGTAAAGTTCAATGCCTGTTCGCTTCGGCAATTGGAACTCTTTGGTCAAAACTTTCCAGGGAAGTCTTTATCCATTCGTTTTAATCCAGGTCTTGGTTCGGGACATACCAAAAAGACCGACGTGGGTGGTGTCACTTCCTCTTTTGGGATTTGGCATGAGAAGCTGGAAGAAGTGAAAGCCATTGTGAAGAAATACAACCTCACCGTGGAAAAGGTGCACACACATATTGGTTCTGGGAGTGATCCTGAAGTTTGGAAGGCTGTTGCCAAGTATACACTAGAATATGCAGAAAGTTTTCCTTCTGTCTCTGTGGTGAGTCTCGGTGGTGGTTACAAAGTGGGTCGTATGGAAGATGAGAAATCAACCGACTTACAAAAAATAGGTGCTCCTGTTAAAATCCAATTCCAAGAATTTGCAGAAAAACACGGAAGAAAACTGATTTTAGAAATTGAACCGGGGACGTATCTCATAGCACTTTGTGGGGCTCTTCTCACCACGGTGGATGACAAAGTGGATACAGGAAAACACGGATTTGAATTTATCAAATTAGATACTGGGATGGATTCCAATACAAGACCATCACTCTATGGAGCTCGTCACCCACTTGTCACTGTGAAAAAAGACGGCGGGGAACCGAGGTCTAACAAAGAATATGTGGTTGTTGGGCATTGTTGTGAGTCTGGAGATGTGTTTACCCAAAAAGAAGGCGGAGAACCCATGACTAGACTCATGGGAGAAACAGAGATTGGTGACTATGTGGTAATGGAAGCTGTAGGTGCGTATTGTTCGAGTATGTCCACAAAAAACTACAATAGTTTTCCAGAGACAGCAGAGGTATTACTTAGAAAAGACGGAACACCTAAGCTCATCCGTAAAAAAGAACCTGTCACGGAAATTTTCCGAAACGAAATCTTAGTGGTGGAATGAACAATCTTTATGCGATTCTTCTTTCTGGTGGTACGGGAAGTAGAATGGGAACGGATATTCCTAAACAATTTTTAAAGCTAAGGGGGGAATCCCTCCTTAGGCATTCTGTGAAACGATTCCGAAGGTTCGGTCTTCTAAAATCCATTACAGTCGTTGCACATCCTGATTGGATTTTGAATACAGAAAAAGAATTGGAAGATCTTTTGGAGCCTAACGATCGTATTGTGGAAGGTGGGGAAACCAGGCATCTTTCTACGGTAAAGGGAATCGATTCCATCTCTTATGATGAAAAAGATATTTTTTTCATCCATGATGTGGCCCGTCCCAATTTCAAACAAAACGAACTCTACCAACTCGTGGAACAAACGAAAATTTTTGGGGCAGCTTCTCTTGTTTGTCCTGTGACAGAAAGCCTCGTTCGGGTCAAACTCCACCAAAATTACACGCAGGAACCCTTAAAACGGGATGAAGTGTATGCCGTCAAAACTCCACAGACTTTGGCTGGGTTTATGTTAAGAGAACTCTTGTTAGATCCACTTCCCGAAAATCCCAAACACCATCCAACCGATTTATGCACATGGATGGGGGATAGGCGAGTCGGAGTCGTGAATACGGACTTTCGCAATCTGAAAGTGACAAGTCCTGGTGATTTGGCTCTTGCCGAAACACTCTATGTCGAAGATTGATTCGATTATCTTCCGTGGAATAGTTTGAAGCGTTGTTTCCAAATCCATACACGAAACAGGTTTTTATTCTCGATGGTATCAATTTGGATTCCAAATCCTCTTGGTTTTCCATATTTGCCTTGCGGGTTTGACCAACGAACCACACCAGTCACAGAAATATCACCAGAACGTGTCTGTATTTTAACCCGACAAACTTCTCCTGCTTGTAAGACTCTCTCCGATTCAATATACAAACCTTCTAAAGAAACATTGAGTAACGTTCCTTCATTTGCCTGATTGTCAATAGAGAAAAATTGAACTGGATTAGAAACGGGGTAACGTGGGGCAAACACGCGGTGTAAAAAGGATTCGTAGATTTGTTTCTCTTCTTTTTGGGCAATGAGAAAGAGGAGTTGGACTCCTGCAATTTCTGTCCCATCGGATTCTTGGTCGATTCGAACCACTTTGCCTTGCACGGAGATTGATACTGGCTCTCTGTTTTCCTTTTCTAATTTTAACAGGAGATTGATCGGGTCACCAGGATTCAAAAAGTGATGTTTCGTGAGAGGCAATAAAACCCCATTCTTAGAAATATTGATAGTAAGACCATCCCCGTCTCGTTCTCCGTCAGCATTTGTCCAATGGAAAGGGATGGGGTGTGTTTCACGGTATTTGGTTCGCCAGCCACGTCTTGTCCTACTCAGGTAAGGTGCCGCGATTTCTCGTCGTAAGAAATAAAATGCTATGGCAAGGAGAGCAGTGGTGATGGCCATATTCCAGACGATGTCAGTCGTTTTGATGCGAATCCCCGCAAGGAAGAATTTTTTTCCAAGAGAAACAGAGAACACCATCCAAATGTTGTAGGTGAGAATGAGAAACGTAAAACATAAAAATAGATAATAACCAAACTTCTTTTTGGTGATGAGGCCATAGGCGATGATCGCACTCAAAAAAGAGAAAACATACTGCCATGGTTGAATTCTTTGCAGAATCATACCCACATGGTCGAAGTCCAAATCATACAATGAGGCGATCGCAAAAAAAATAACAAATGGTACAGCAATAAAACCAAGCGTTACAAGTAAAACTGGAATAGGATAGTTGAAGAACCGAAATGTCACCCAAAAAGAAGACTGTTTTTTTTTAACTTAGTCAACTTATTTTTAAGGCCTCCATTTTAGATTCAAAGGATTCCGTAAGTTCGATGTTCAGGTTTCCACTTGTTCTTCGGTTGATTCTTGTGTGTTCTCCTCAGAATTTGTGACAGATTCTGTGTTCGTTTGGCTCACATCTTTTGTAGGTATTCCATTGATTAGAATATGCAATTCTCTTTGTTTTTCTGAGATCGTATCTTCAACGGCTGTTAGTCGGTTGATAATACTATGTAAAATGACCGACAAAAATCCAGGGCTTTCTTTGCCCATCCCGAGGAAAATATCTTTGGTGATGACTCCCACTTTTGTGTCCTCGGCTGCGGCAATAATTGTGGCAGCTCTTGGTGAAGGAAAAACTAGCGCCATCTCCCCAAAAAATTCACCTGGTTTGATGTCCCGCACGTATTGGTCTTCACCTGTTGCCTTTTTTTTGAAAACCTGTAAAAGGCCTGAAAAGACAAAATACATCTTTCCATTACATTCTTCGCCTTCCGAAAATACCTTGGTTCCTTGGGCAAAGTGGTCGATTCGGACTTCTGTGATATATTTTCGAAGATGTTCTACATTCATTTGGTTTCGTCCTTTTGGATTTCTTCGATCATTTTATCGAGTTCAGCAAGCCTTGCCTCTGCTCTATGGAGTTTTTCCACTGTACTTTTTGTGAGTTGGAATAAGAAGTGAGTGTTGATTCGTGCTAATTTTTCAAATTGGTCATCTCGTAAAATTCCGACGCGAGCATTGGCTGAAACTACACTGATTGTCATGGCTCTGGGTCTTCTCGTGATGAGAGAAAGTTCGCCAAAAAACTCACCCGGCCCAAGTCCCTTAATCACTTCTTGAGACCCATCTGGCATACGTTTGGTGACGGCAAACATTCCACTCATGATACAATACATACTTCCATCGTGGGGATCCCCTTCCTTAAAAATGACATCGCCTCTTAGATACACCTGTGTGGAGATGTTTTGCATGAATTCCAGTATGTTCATCGGACTTATCCTATTAGTATCTGACAGTACTATAAAATTCCGAAACAAAGGCAAGTGAATCACAAAATCTCACTAGACAGAATTCCCTAGTACAAAAACCTGCTTATACAACCACAATGCGGGCGTGGCGAAATTGGCAGACGCACCAGATTTAGGTTCTGGCGCCGTGAGGCGTGGGGGTTCAAGTCCCTCCGCCCGCAAAACAAAAATCCCTTTCTCATTCCAAACATTCAAACTGATCACCTAACCCGGAGGGACTTGAACAGTGACGCGACCAGAAACTGTGACGACCCATAGGGAGTCATAGTTTTTGTAAGTTTGCCAGGAAGGCAAACGTCGAGCGGAGCCGTGCCTCGAAGCGTAGCAAACACACGAAGTGTTTGCAGCAGAGAGGTCAAGTCCCGAAGCAGTGTATATTTATAAAATAAAGCCTTTGTCTTTTAATTAACGAATTGTATTTTGTAAGTTTGCCAGGAAGGCAAACGTCGAGCGGAGCCGTGCCTCGAAGCGTAGCAAACACACGAAGTGTCAAAAAAACAAAACCCGACGGATTTAAATCTAAATATCAATCTAGTTTTTCAAACAAAAAGTAAGGTTTTGATTTATGCTTGCAATCTGCTTTCAGTTAGGTGAGATTAAATTCATTACAAATTGGGAAATCGAAACATTGGGAATGGAAAACGTGATGAAAAGTCAAAGTAGGATTTTATTTTTTGCAAATTCAATTTTCATACAATTGATTCTTACTGTAATCGTTTTATTTGTCGTTTCTTGCTCCTCGCCCATGTATTTAACGTTAGTATCTCCTGGAATCACATCCGAGGCAAGACTCAAAAAACAAAGTGATTTGAGAATGGAAGAAGCATCCTTCTACGGTTCATGGATTTATTCCCATGCTGCATTTTATATTGATCAATTGCAATTGCCTAAGGTTCTGAATGATCCTAATAATTTAGTCTTTCAATCGAAAGAAAAATTTCTGATCCAGGATATTGATCCAAATTCAATCCATATCCTTTTTGAATTTTGTTATGATGAAAGAAAACAGATCAACATTGAAGAGGACAAAAAACAGTATTCATTTCAATTAAATGATATAAATCCTTCTCATACCATCGTCTATCTTTATCCATATTCCTATTTTAAGAAAGGAAATACCTATCGAAGAAAACTGCCATATTATCAAAGTCTTCCTTATCCAAATGATTCGATTTTAACGACAACTGGTTATGACCAACTGTATTGTGTAAGAACGTTACTTAGTTTTGATCCTTCGATCGAAAAACGGGGAACGAATCGGTTTACCGTTACCACTCCAAGAAACCAAAATCTCTTTTATGAGTACGAATATAATGACCAGTTTGTGAAATTCAAAGAGGAAGAGATCAATTAACACGCAGTCTGCTCTAGAATCGATTTTTTTTCCTATGATTCCATTCCCAATCTAAACATCGATTGTTGGAAGAAAAGAGAGATAGAGACGTTTTACCCAAAAAAGCGTTTGGTTTTTCTTGTGAAAGCAATCAGATAAGATTCGATTGTTTCTTTCCAAAGTGCTATGGAATGACCCAATCCAAAACCAAGTGGTGGAGAGAGCGCTTGGCTCGCAACCCCCGTATTATTTAAGTTCTGACTTGCTGGGACGGATCCACGGATGCTATGAAAGGTATACACTAAGTTTGTACTCGTTGGCTCTGAAATCACAATGTCTTGTAGTCCATCTGCGTTAGTATCTTGAAAACCGAGTTTAAACGAAAAGTTACTTCCTGAGGTTTCACCTGCAAACAAGGTAGCGCCAAAATCTCCATTTCCCAAATCCAAACTTGGAAATCCAGTGTTAGGATGGTTTAAAAACAAATTCACATCCCCAATCCCAGAACTAGCGCCAGTTGCTCCCACGAGTAAATCAGGGAGTCCATCTCCATTGGAATCACCCGAACTTAAACTTGCTCCAAAAAAACAATTGGTAGAACTACATGATCCCGTGGGTTGTCCAATCAGAGTGGCTACAGGTGGATTGGGATAGGGATTTGTTGCATCACAACTGGAATAGTAAATAAAAACAATCCCTTGGTTGTCATTATAGGTATTGGCACCGATTGCTAAATCGATGCATTGGTCTTGATTCCAATCATCCAAAACAAAACTAGTTCCAAAATTACAACCCACTCCTGCGGAACAACTGGGAGTTAGATTGTTAGGAGGATAGAGAAATTGTTGTGGCTCGCTTGGAAGACTACCGTGATTTGAGATGTAAATATAAGCTCGTCCTAAATTAGAAGAATAGGTGCTAGCACTGACAATCAAGTCCATATGGCCATCGCCATTGATATCTCCAAAATTGGCAAAGGTTCCAAAATTATCATTGGCACCTGGTTTGTAAGTGAGATTTGCTTGATTTGTATTTTGAGAAGGGATACCCGTTTGGCCTTGGCTGTAAAAGAGAAAAACATCATCATTCCATGGGGATGCCAGGATAACATCGTCAAATCCGTCATGATTCATATCAGCACATTTTATATTGGTTCCGAGCCTACCACTTCCCACAGTCGCGTCTAGAATAGCGTCAGAAATACCGCCAGCATTGAGATCCCTGGAAGGAATTCCCGAAACACCACGACTTAAGAATTCGTAAACTCTACCTGATGCTGCATTATAAGCTTGTGCCCCCACAAGTATATCTGCATAACCATCGCCATTGATATCTCCAGAAGAAACTTGACTTCCAAAGAATGTACCAGTCACTCCATCGGTGATCGAAGTGCTTGGGATTGTTTCCAAAAGTTTGGTATTTGGATTGGTTTTATAAACATAAATATATCCTTGGTCCGAATTAGAACGTGTTGCAGACACAATCAAGTCTGGATAACCATCCCCATCTATATCTTTATTCGTTCCTTTTCTCACTCGGATTGTAATGGGTTTTTCAAGTGGAATTTGAGCAAAGATTGTATGTACGCTGCCGTAAGTCCAGAACTGATGATTGACTGCTTTGGCAGGGAGAGCGTATTTCCAAGTACCATTGATGACGGGTACCTGAGTGATGGGAGAGTAATCATACCCCACATTCACAAAACTAACATCAGATGGTGCTGTTCCCACCACAAATCCCGTTTCCACTATGGAATGATTTGTTAAATTGGAAATTGTCAAACGCGATTCAGGCAAAAGTGAGATTAGGATGGCTGGAGAGTAGAGTCGGAGATCGTTTTTGTCAGAACACAACCAATTTTCCAGTTTCATCAAACATTCGATTGGCGGGTGGGTGAGAGGATTTGTCCAACAATTCGATAAAAATAGTAAAATAACAATGGCAAAAATTACCTTTTGAAATGTTTTTAAAAATAATGATTTTGCCATCATAATATACAACTAACAATGAGTTGATGTTTTAATTTTCATTTTGGAATGGCAATCAATTATTGGATTTGGACCTAAGATAATTCGAATTATAGAGAAAAAAATTTCTTTCCATTTCTTTTTGATTTAGCGATCATATTCTGCATGAGTTTTTTTGAAAGTTTAAAAGCCGTCGCAGCTCAGGCAGTCGAGCTCGTGCAAAACAATCCACAAGTGGTTTCCGGAATCCAAAAGATCATCGAAGAGAATGGAGGAGTATCTGGGATCGTCAAAAAGTTTCAAGAAAAAGGGTTTGCGGAAGCCGCTTCTTCTTGGGTTGGAACAGGAGAGAATGTCAGTCTTGGTGCGGATGATGTTTTGAAAGTATTGGGTAATGAATCGGTTAAGGATCTTGCAAACAAAGTGGGACTTGATACAGAAAAAACCGCAGGACTTGTGGGAAGTTTATTACCAATTGTCATTGATAAACTTTCTCCAGATGGAAAGGAACCAAGCGGAGACATTGCTTCACAACTTTCTAGTTTGGCATCTTTGTTTACGAAGTAAATTCGGATTGTGAGTTCACAACCATCATTCCGTTGTAACTTCCGTAAAACTACGATCGGGGTTCATCGTGTATGCGCCTTTGAATGGATGGGGTGGATTTCCTCCCCATTCTCTTGGCGACAGTAAGGAAAAATAATCCCCTTCCTCTTTTTCATATAGGTAAATCACCTGGCCAGGTTTTTTTTCAAATTGGCATTTGGCTTTGTGCAGTTCGATGTCTTTTTCCGCTTGTTGTAAAATGAGTTCCGCTTCTTCTTTTAAGGCGCGAATTTGTTTGGCTATGACTTCCAATTTTCCATGCACATGAAGTTTTACAGACTCTTCTGCGAGTTCAATTTCTTTGGCACGATCTACCAAACTGATAGCGGGAGCCAAACGACTTGTTCCGTAAGTGAGGCTGTGATGAGGGATTGTCGATTCTTCCATGTTATTCTTTAGACAAAAAGTTCTTCTCTGGAAGTCATTTTGTAGAAAGAAAATCAATTCATGTTTTTATTTTTCTTTTGTCACGGATCGAATCTGGATGTTCCTATCTCGTAAAAAAGAAAAAAGCTCTCCTTCTATGAAAAGGAAAGCTTCAGTTTGCCAAGGAGAGACGATGTTTATGTTTAAGACAATGGTTGGTATTGGATGATCATTGCTTTGGATTTGATTTCTTTTGGCATTACAGTTTTGGATAAAACTTTTTGTAAAGAATCCCTATCTTTCGATTTACCAAGTTGGACAACAAAATATCCATTTTTTACTACGATAAAAGATTTTGCTTTGAGCTTTCCTTTGTTATCGGCTAAGAGTTGTGACAAAAAAGTTTCTGCCGATTTACGATTCGTAAAAGCAGCTAACTGAATCGTGAGAAACTTTCCGTCAACATTGGCTACCAATTTTGTTTGTGTGGGTAGTGATTGTTTTTGTTTCTCTTTTATGCGCAAGGTAGTAGAGATATTTTTTAATTTTTCCTCTTTGGGAACATAGGTGGACCTTTGTTCTTTTGACCTAGTCAAATCAACCACTTGTTGTTTGCGTTCTTCTTCCTCATCTTTGGCCGTTGAAGTTTCCATATAATAGGGATGGTTTCCGATGTCAGCCATTGGGATTTCTTGAGAGGCAATGTTATCCTTTGGTTTTGTTCCCTGTACAAGTGAGGATGCAACTTGAGTCCCTTGTGAACTTTGTGTTTGGTTGGTCTCTTCTGCTTTTTGTTTTAAAGCTTCTGGAGTAGGTAAGTTTGTATCTGTTCCTGCTGGAGAAGCAACTGCCATGTTTGGTTTTGTATATGTTTGGTTGTCATCTGCCTTTCCCTTACCAACAGAAACACCTAAAAAGAAAATCGAAAAGAATAGGGCAAATAGAAAGAGAGATAAAACTCCAATTCTTTGTTTGTCTAAATTGATTACGTAAAATACTTTTTCTTTCATTTTTGAATCCTTTTTTGAATTTCCTTAATTATAATTACGATTTGTTCTTTTAAGCCTTCTCTATCAGTATCGTTCGTTACGACAAAATCGGAGAGAGACTTTTTTTTCTCAATGTCCATCTGAGAGGCGGTTCTTCTTTCGAAATCGGCTTTGTCCATACCACCCCGTGCTCTCACTCGTTCCCAATTTTGGTCTTTGGGAAGGGAAACGGTGACTGTGAAATCACAAATGGTATGTGCATCGGTTTCGAATAATAGGGGAACTTCCCAAGCAACGATACTTCCTTCTTTTTGCTCATGAAAAAACTTGAGAAACTCCTTCCTGACGATCGGGTGAAGGAGTTCGTTTAAAGCTTGCAGTTTGTTTGCGTCAGTGAAGGCAAATGCAGCGATTTTTGCTCTGTCGATCGTACCATCTTTGCCGATAATCGAGGTTCCAAAAATGGAAACTAATTCTTCTTTAATGGGGCTATCTGGTTCTGTGAACTTACGTGCGATCACATCAGAGCTGATCGTTACTGCACCTAATTCTCCAAAGATGGAAAGGGCAGTGGATTTTCCTGATCCAATCGAACCTGTGATACCAATTAAAGTTTTGTTAGAAGCAAGTGCCACGGGTTTATAACATAAAAAACCCGTGAAAGTACAAGTATTTTTTTATCCAGTTTTAGAAAAAAAATACTTAAGTTTTTTTAAGGTTGGTTTTTGTTTAGTGTTCCATTTAAAATCCAGTCTTGTACCAGTTTGGCGGACAATTTTGGATCTTCAATCATGGGAGCATGGCCCATGTTCTCTAAAAGTACAGTTTCGAGTCTTGTTTTTACTTTTTTCTTCAGAACTTCCATCACTGAGTAATGGATGACTTTATCGTCTTTTCCCCAAATGACTAAACATGGTGCTTTGATTTGGTCCAGTTTTGATTCTAAAACATATCCTTCGTTTCGAATTTGTTTGAGAATCTGGCTGTTCCATTCTCGGTTCGCAACGGATCGTTCTGCAAAGTATGTTTTTAAGAAAGAAGGCAAATAGGGTGGTTTGACGAAGGTAAACTTGAGCAAACGGTCAAAGTCTTCTTTGTCTTTGACAAGGAGGGGACTTTCTTTTCCTGAAAGTTCTATAGTTTGCATTTCACTAGGAACAGGGCTTTTGATCCCTGCATTGTCAAATAGGATGAGTGACTTCACTTGTTTGGGAAATTTAGCCGCAAAAATTCCGGAAATGCCCCCTCCCATTGAATTTCCTGCAATGTGAAATTCTGTTAGTCCGAGAGCCTCTGTGAATTTTTGCAATCGAATGGCCTGGGCTTCCTGGGTATAAGAGATTCCTTCTGGTTTACTTGTTTCCCCAAAACCTGGTAAATCAGGTGCAATCACTCGAATGTTTTTTGGTAGGTGTCTAGAAAACCGTGTCCAGTGATCTTTATCGCCACCAAAGCCATGTACGACGAGAAGGGTTTCTCCGTTTCCAGGCCGTTCTATATACTTCCAAATCAATTCTTCAACAACAATCGATTTTGTATCGAGATCGGAGCGATATCTTTCTAGACTAATGCCTGTTTTGTGAAGAGTTGAGGCACAACCAAGAAGGGTGCCCAACAGAAGAAAAAGGCTAAAATTGATTTTTAAATTTGATTTCATTTTTGTCCTTACAAAAAATGCAAAGGTTCGTTGACACGGGGCTACGAAAAAATACTTTGGTCGTAACCGAGGCCCTGTAGCTCAGTCGGTAGAGCAGAGGACTGAAAATCCTCGTGTCGGCAGTTCGATTCTGTCCGGGGCCAAGGTTACCTATTTTCCTGCCTTTCTCTCTTCTCCCATAGACCAAAGACCTAAAAACTCGTTCTCTTCTACCTTTTTGCAAAGTTCAGGTTTGTACAGTTTTTTTACGGGTGGTTTGGGATAGATGTGAATTTCATCATTATCTGGAATGAAGGTAAGCATTCGTAGGATTGTATCTTGACCTTCAATTTCATACATGGTATAGGACATACCTTTGGATGGAATGATTTGGGATGTTTCCAAATACTTGCGAGCTGTGTCTGACATAATCCTAAAGTTGTTTCAGGTTTCCTTTAGGAGCAACTAAAAAGTTTGTTTTCTCTTTCCATTTTTCTGAAAACGTTTTGCAAAGAGAGAGAGTTTCTCTAAGATTTTGGGAGAACGGCCAACAGATACGTTGAGTCGAAAATAACGGTTCCAATGTTTGGATAGCCCAAATAAAGAACCAGGCGCGATGGTTAAACCTATCTTTTTTGCTTCCATCAATACCTTATCACCATCTAACGATGATTCTATCCATAATACAAAACCTCCATCTGGTTGGGTAATCCTCAGTTGACCATCACTATGAGTCACTAGTAAATTGAAATATTCCTGACTCAATGATTTGTATTCTAATCTTAATTTTTTTAAATGTTTCTCGTAATTTTGTTTTTTTAAAAATTCCATGATTCCAATTTGAGTTGGATGGTTTTCTGAAATTTTAAAAGCTCTTGCAATTTTGGAAACAGACTGAATTCCCTTTTTTGATGTCACCCAACCAATCCTTAACCCTGGTGACAGTGTTTTGGAAAACGAAGCACATAAAAAAGCCTTTGGACCTTCCTTTTCCTCACTAAAAAAACTAACCAATGGTCTTGGTCTCGTTTTTCCAAAATATATATCTCCGTAAATATCATCTTCTATCAAATGAATTCCATATACATAACATAGATTGGCTAAACTTTGTTTGGTTTCGTCTTTAAGTAAAATTCCATTGGGATTGTTAAAATTTGCAGCAAACAAAAATACCTTTGGTTTATGACGTTTGATGAGTTTTTCAAATTCAGAAAGATTCACACCCTCATTTTCTCGATACGGAATTTCTACGACTTTTAGTTTTAAGGTTTCGAGAATTTGAAAGAGTCCCACGTAAATTGGTGAAGGAACAATCACTGTATCTCCAGGAGAGGTAACAGAAAACAAGGAATAGGTGATGGCTTCCGTACAACCGGTTGTGATTTGAACATGACCTGCATTCACACGGTATCCAGAAATGGAAGTGCGTTTTGATATCCATTCTCGAAGATACGGATAACCTTGTAAGTCTCCGTAGCGATAAATCTCTTTGTGTTGGAATGCTTTTTTAAACGCAGTATCTAATTCTTTTAAAGGTAGGTAGTGATCGGAAGGGATCGCTGCTCCGAAGGAAATTAATTTTGGATCCATAACGGTTCTCATGATTTGTTGGATCCGATCATCTGCTTCAACGGATTCGTAAAATTCATTTTGTGGTCCAAGAATGAGTGAGTTTATTTGTGGTTGTACGTAAAACCCTGACTTGTTTTGAACGTAAATATAACCTTCTTCTTCTAAAATTCGATACGCTTCCTTTGCTGTGGACAAACTACAAGATTTAAGCAATTGGATTTCTCTGAGAGAAGGAATTTTTTCATTTTCTGCATAATGACCCAAACGAATGTCTTTGATTAAATCTTCTGCTAATTGTTCGTATTTGGTTTCTTTCATCTGTATACGTATAGTTAGTAACATCTGTATCTAGACAGACTTTTATCTTTTTGCTACTGTATTTCTATGGGAACAAATCTTACAAACTTATTTTTAGCCAAAAGGACTAAATCGATCCGAACTTCTATCATTCGTGAAATATTAAAAATCACTGTAAAAGATTCTGAGTTTCTTTCATTTGCAGGAGGACTTCCAAACCCCAACTTATTGCCAAGCGAATTAATCCAACTTGCGACAGAAAAAACTATGTCTTTCAATCGCTCGGAAGCACTTCAGTATGGAGATTCGAATGGTTATCGTAACCTACGATCTCAAATCTTAGAACGATTTTTGGATTTGAAAGACCTGGATTTAGATTCGATCTGCATCACACACGGATCCCAACAATCATTGGACATTTTGGGAAAACTTTTGATGGATGAAGAAACAAATGTTTTATTGGAAGACCCAACGTATCTCGGAGCGCTTCAGGCATTTTCTCCTTATGAGCCAAAGATGTTTTCTCTTTCTTTGGAAGCAGACGGACCTGATCTTTTAGAATTGGAAACGATTCTATCCAAAGATAAAATACATTGTTTTTACTGTAATCCGAGTTACCAAAATCCCTCTACTAACACTTGGTCCATTGCAAAACGAAAACAAGTTGCCTCTCTACTGGATGAATACGGTGTGATTCTCATTGAAGATGAAGCATACAAATATTTAGATTTTAGTGGGGAAGTGTTCCCTTCCATCGCTTCATTTCGTAAAAATCTAGATTTAACATTTGTTTTAGGAAGTTTCTCTAAGATCATCTCTCCTGGGTTTCGTTTGGGTTGGACAGTGGTGCCAAAGAGCTATCAAAAATATTTTACAGCGATCAAACAAGGAAATGATTTGAATTCCAATCAATATTCACAAATTGTAATGGATCATCTTTTGTCGAATCTAAACATCGATACGCATTTAGCAAAAATCCAAATGTATTATCGAAAACAAAAAGAACATATGCGTTTTTGTTTAGCCAAGTATCTTCCGGAAGTTACGTATCATGACCCACTTGGTGGTATGTTTCTTTGGGTAAACTTTCCTTTTGTATCGGAAGGTGAGTTTATGGAAAAAATGATGGAAAAAAAGGTGGTGATGGTGCCAGGAAATGAGTTTCGTTTGTTTGGAATCGAATCTGTTTTTTTCCGCATGAATTTTAGTTTTTTGGGAGAAGTCGAAATGGAAGAAGGGATAAGACGGATGGCTTCTGTATATCACGACATAATTACGTAACATGCGTATAGTAAAAATAGATTGACAGTATCTAATCTTATGTTTACTTAATATTTATGAAGCCTGCTGTCACCAAAGCTTTACACCCCAAATTTTCTGTTTTGAGTCTAGAAGAAAAATTGGAAATTCTCAAAGAAGATCCAAACTTTCGAATGCTCGTGGAGCAAATGTACCAAAACTATAAGGAAAATCGTTCCACTGTGATTCTTTGATTTGCGTCTCTTTCCATGGCATGTTTCTATGGAAGGAAAAGCAGGTACTTATGAATTTAGATCTTACACCGCAAGAAGCAAAACAACTTTTGGATGCATTAACAGTCTTTGAATGGGTGAGTAACTCTCCTCATGAAGAGTCTGATCCAACAGTAGACGGATTTTTGCAATCCTTCCTCGGAAAACTCTCCAAATCTTTGGAAAACAGTCCCATCGTTTCAGAGAATGGTATGTTTACAGTTGCTGAAGAATACTTCCAAGAAGTCTTTGAATCGTATATCGAACCATACAATGACGATGTATTCTGGACAGAACTTACAACAGAACTGGCCCAAAGGGATCTCGAACTTTCTATGTCCGAAAAAGAATTGGAAGCTTTAGCGCCTGAAGCCTATGAAACAAAGGTCGCAAAAGAAGCAGAAAAATACGATGCTGAGTTTGAGAAAAACGGAGTGGATCGTTTGTTTCTAAAAAAGTAAATCGTTTGGAGAAAGAAGAGTAAATCATCCAATTTTGCTTGGATTCGATTCTTTTTTCTCCCATTCTATGAGCATCACTGTTTGGTCATCTTCTTGGTCTTCTCTACCTTGGAACAAGAACAATTGGATGATAAGCTCGCTTAACACGCGTTCTGATTCTTTGTGACTAAAATCAGAGAGAATTTTTTGGATGCGGTCCATACCAAATTCTTCTCTCGCTTCATTTTTTTGTTCTAAGATACCGTCTGTAAAGAGTAAGATTCGATCCCCTTCCATTATCTTAAATTGTTTTTGTGTATAAGGTTGGTCTTTTTTGAGACCTATGATATTACCCGTGCGATTGAGAATGATATGATTTCCCTCTGAGATAAAAATTTGGTTGGGATGACCTGCAGAGGAATAATAAACCGTTTTCGTTTTCGTATCAATATCCAATAAAAAGCCAGAAAAAACAATCTTCAGACCAGCAAATTTGTTTTGGATTTTTTGATTCAAATGGTTCATCAAATCATCGGTTTTGGTGACAAAACGTTTGATGGCTTCGTATTCGGATTTGATTGCCATGGTGTAAAGTGCGGCTTGGATCCCATGACCAGTTGCATCCGCGATAAAAAAACGTACCGTACCATTGTCCAATTCAAAGAGATCATAAAAATCTCCGCCCACTTCCTCTTGTGGTTGAAAGTAAAGATTGATTTTGAATGGATCAAATTTGATTCCGTCAGAAGGAAGGATCTTCTGTTGGATTTTTTTGGCTAGAAGCAAATCCTTTCGAATTCGATTGAGTGAGTAGTTCAATTGGTAGGTTCGTTCTGAAACGATTTGCTCCAAGTTTTCGGTTACTGCCAGAAGAGATTCGTTGCTAATTTTTAAACTTTCCGCAAGTTCTTCTGCTCTGACAAAGGCATTTGCAATTCGACTCGAAAGGATGAGAGACTGGATAAATATAAAACACAATAATGCGTAGGGAGTGAGTCCAATTCCTCTGCTGTTTAAACTGTGTTTCAAAATATCAAAGGAAACAGAAAAGGCGAGTATCAGAAGTCCAATGAGAAACAATTTGGAATTGGGACGTGAGTTGATCACTGCTTTCAAATTGATATGGATCACATAACCAATGATAAGAAACGCTAAGATTTGGAAGCCGTAGAGTAAAATGGTAAAAACGGAAATGGGCAAAAATAAAGTGAGCGAAAAAAGAAAACTCGCAATCAATGCACGGCGAACATGTTTTCGTTTTGATTCTTTTGGAAATAGAGAATGAATGAAGAGTAAAAATGTGGGAACAGCAAAATAATAAGAGGCAAACTCAATTCGGAATGCTGTTGGCCAATGGAAATTCGGAAAGAGTTCGAGTACATACCGTTCTCCAGTAAAAGCCAGTCGTATCCCCAGTAAAAAACAAAAGATTGCAAAGTAAAAGATCGCCTTTTCTTTTCGTTTGTAGAAATACAATCCAAAGTGATACAAACCGATGAGAGAGAGGGCTCCGAGTAAAAACAATTCTCTGGCATTCGAAAACATTTTTTCTCGATCCAGTGCGTATTTATTTCCTAAGATGGGATAACCCCAAAACCCACCAAAATTGTTATCATAATTTGCGATATGAAAAACAAGTTCAATCACTTCGGAATCTGGAATGAGTGTGTAGTATTTGGATTTGATACGTGGTGTATCATCAAATCGATTAATCCCAGGTTTTCCTTGTCCACCAATCAGAACTCCATTCGCAAAAAATCGATATGAGGAAGCAATGTCAGGAATATAGATTCTTAATTCTTGCCCTACCGTTTGTTTGTTTAAATGAATGAACGCGCGTAAGGTGACTTTACCGGTTCTTGGGAGTTCGATCCCACCAAATTCTTCCTCTTGCCAGGAACTAGGAATGGCAAGGTAACCTGTGAGTTCTTTTTTACCATGGAAAGGAGGATAGTGAAATTCACCAAAGTACAACTCCCATTCTCCTTGTAAGTCGATGGTTGTACTTTCTTTGAATGTGACTTCCGTGAGATCTAAAACACCTTGGCGAAAGACATAGTTTCTTCCGATATCAATATTTTGACATTGGATATGGAACAAGGTTACGGCCCCAAACACCATAACCAAAAATATCTTTCGCATGAGCTTTACTTTAGTTCCATCCATGGATGGGAAAGAACTAATTTCTACCAGGATAACCGATTACATCCATAAACGCAGATACAGAAAAAACCGCTTTTCCTGGACCTGGTTCCCCATACCCTGGAGGGGTTGGTAGACCGTAGGATTCAAAGGTTTCTTTCCATGCTCGTAACAATTCACAAAAATACACGAGAGGTGGGCCTGCCTGTTGGCCAAGCGTGGTGTAAGGTTCTGGGCACCATGCAGTGAATCTTGGCACAATGCCTTTTGACATAAAAAAGTCTAACCCTTGTTTTGTGGAGTGAATCGCTTCTTTGACCGTTTTAAAACCCCATGGTTCCGAAAGTTCCACTCCACCCACAAAATTAGGAATGACGTTTTCAGGACCAAACACTTCCGCTGAGTCCACCACACGGCGTATCCAATTTTCGTATCCAATCCAACTTGCTTTCCCTGGACAGATTTTTTCAAAAAGAGCTTTGTCCCAAACTTCATAATTGGGATGGTAAATTTGTATTCCGGCATCTTTGAACTTCTGGCAGTCTTCCTTTTCAAAGGCTTGCGCTACTAGTTTTCCCATCCATCGTTTCGGAAATTGTTTTTCAATGGCTTCAGGATATTGGAGGTAAAAGTCCACTTCTGATTTTTTTTTGAGATTGGTAAGTACAGATCCTCCAGTGATGGTATATACCTTGGCAATTTGGTCTTCGGCATCCACCCAAGAGAGAACTTCCAAAATGTCTTCTACATCTTTCACACCCGTATAAGGACGACCGGCTCCCTTTTGTTGGCGGTAGTTGTGGTTGATGTCACAGTAGGCACATTCTTCGTCTTTGCCAAAGTATTGGCAGTTACGAAACACTGTAAGATAAAGTAGGTATCCCCATTCGATGACAGGTGCAATCTCTCCCGGAAGTTTTCCCGATTTTGTTTTGTGTCTGTACCAGGAAGGAATCGGTGGGTACTCCGCTGTTCCAATCTCTGTATCCTCTAAAAACAGAGTTGGTTTTCCCTCTCTCAGTTTCATTTTGTACGGGGAATTGGGGTTATTTCGAGTGGATATGACCGTTTTCAAAAGTCCAAAATGGCCGCCACTGATTTTGATCTCTTCGGGTGCTTTGGTGTCGGCACCGTCTTTTAAGTCCGCAAGTGGGATGTGATCGAAGGAGAAGATAAAGTAATCTTTCGATTTATAAGGGTCTTTGACTTGAAAGGCTTCTGGGAAAAAATGAATGCCTTGCCTAAGAATGTCTTGTTTGACAATGGCTTCCATGGGTAGGTCTTTGTAGGTTCTTTCCATTTCTTCCAAAAGTGAAACGGAGGAGGCAGGTCTTTGGTTCAATGTAGAGGTTTCAGCCATAATGGGAGTTTTTTTCTTCCTATCCCTTAGACAAGGCGATTTTCGAAGAAAACCATTGAAAAACCTATGAAAATTGAACTTCAGAGTCGAAATTCCTGAATATTCGTTTACAAATCCGATCCCTTCCTTATTTTTCTTCCGTACTAACGAAATTTTTTTCAAATTGGAAAAAAATACCAAAAAACTGGGAATTTCATCAATCCTAGTTTGTTGAATAAAGAGTAACGAAAGTAGAATTTCACTAAGGGACAGGACGATATGAAAGCATCGAAACTAACCATCATGGGACTTGCGATACTTTTCACTGGTCTTACAGTTTGTAAGAAACCAGAAGCAGAAGTAACAGAAGCACCTAAAAAACCAGCAGAATTGTCTGCGGTAGTCGTATTTGCGGTAGGAGATTCAAAAATCCAACACGCAGACCAAACGGAAGAAAAAGCACAACTTGGTGCTCTTTTGAAAACAGGGGATAATGTAGTCACAGGCGACAATGGAAAAGTAGACATCCAATTTGCAGATGGCTCGAGCATTCGTATCTCTCCAAAGTCCGCGATTGACTTTGCAAAACTTTCACAAGACAATGCAGGAACAACAGACACTCAAATTGCTCTCGTTTCTGGAAAGGTTTTCGCGAAAGTTAACAAAGCTAAAAAAGAAGACAACTTTACTGTCGTAACACCAACTGCGATTGCGGGTGTGCGCGGAACTTCTTTCATCGTAGAAACAGCAGAAGGAAAACCTGCGAAAGTGAAAGTGGTGGAAGGTGCGGTTGCATTTGCTCCTCGTGTTCCAGCTCTTGAAAAACTTTCTGAAGAAGAAATTTCTAAAAATGCTGACCTTAAAAAACTCCAAGAGTCCATTGCAAAAGCTGAAGTGATCTTAGAAAAAGACCAAGCTTCTACTCAATCTGCAAAATCAGCAGAGCTTGCAAAATCTGCGGCTGACATTCAATCTTTGGATCTTTCAAAAGCATTCAAAACTACTGAGAAAGAAAAACTTGTGGTGGAAACTGCGAAGTTAACTAAAAACGAAGAACAAGAAATCAAAACCATCGTAACTGTTGATAAACAAACAGCAGAAGAGATCGTAAAACTAAGTGAATCAGCACAAACTGAAAAACTCGATGAATTGAAAAAACAAGAAATCGACACTAAGAAACAAGCGATCGAAAAAGAAGTTGCGAAGCGACAAGAAGAAGAGAAGAAAAAATTCGAAGAATCTTTAGCGAACCAACCAAAAGATTTTAAATCTAAAAAAGACATCGTAAACTACTACGAAAGAATCGAGAAGATCGTGTTAGTGGACGGAAAGACAGTGATTGGAGCGATCATCAACCAAGAAAATGGACAGTTGATTGTTCACACTGAAAATGGTGTTAAAAAAATTGATATGGATAATGTAGAAGAAGTCATTTACGACCTTCAACAAAAAGCCAAATTCTAAAAGAACCACACCCTTACGTAGAAAAGAAGCCTGGAGGAAAATGTTCCTTCGGGCTTTTTTTATGTACTCGTGTTTTTATATTCGTTCCAAAGGACACGGATTGCACTGATGAGAGGGCTTACCTCGATGAGAAGCAAATTGTTTTGGTATTTTACGAGAAGTGTGTTTTGGCCAAATCGATCCATTTCACCCCATTCCACCTGAAGTTCAGGGTGGTGGGCAAGGGCCTTTTGGATGATGACTTTTACTTCAAAATCGGAAAGAGTTTCATCTATTTCTCCTAAGTCCTTCAGTAGGGACAAAAAGAAGATTTCAGAAATCCTTTTTTGTAAAACCAGAGACTCCTCTTCGTTCATATCTACCATTTCGGTAGATTTCCTGAATCCTCGGCAAAATATTCATCGGCATGATAAGAAGAACGCACAAGTGGGCCTGATGCCACCGTTTTAAATCCAATCTTGTAGGCTACTTCCTTCCAATGAGCAAATTTCTCAGGTGGAACAAAGTTTTGTACTGGATAGTGTGTGGGACCAGGTTGTAGATACTGACCAATGGTTAACATTCGAACACCGTGGGCATATAAATCTTCTAGGCACTTTTGTACGTCTTCGTCTGTTTCACCGAGACCTAATATGAGGCCACTTTTGGTCACAAATCCATGTTTAGCAATGTGTTCCAATACTTCTAGGGAGCGTTGGTATTTCTTTTGAGGAGCAATGGTGGGAAAAAGACGTTCTACAGTTTCAATGTTATGGTTGATGATATTTGGTTTTGCTGAGTAAAGAATTTGTAACGATTCCTCGTTGGCTTTAAAATCTGGAATGAGCACTTCAATCGTACACTCTTTTCTGTATTCTTTGATCTTTGATACGGTTTCTGCAAAATGTTTGGCTCCACCGTCTTTTAAGTCGTCTCGGTTTACCGCTGTAAGCACCACGTGGCGAAGTTCTAGGGCTTCAACGGATCTTGCCACGCGTTCAGGTTCCATGGGGTCAAGCGCTCCCGGTTTTCCAAAGGCTACATCACAATACTGGCATCTTCTCGTACAGATATCACCAGCGAGCATATAGGTGGCAGTCCGTCTGTTCCAACAGTGATTGAGGTTTGGGCAACTAGCTGATTCGCAAACGGTGTGTAATTGTTTTGTTTCCACTTCTTCTCGTACAACAGACAGAGCATCTGTCTCTTTCGGGAAACTCACTCGTACCTTCATCCAATCCGGGAGGGGTTGGGTGGGGTTGATTTGTTTTGAGCGAGGTTTCTTTTTTAGTGGATTCATACCTTCTTTAGACTTTTTGAAATGAGGCCACTTTGTAAAATGGAAAAACATGAGGATCAACGCATTTCTTGCTAAATTAGGTTTAGGTTCCCGTAGAAAGGTCGAAGAATTGGTCCTCTCGGGTAGGGTCAAAATCAATGGAAGTACCATTACCGATTTGTCCTTTCAGGTGAAGGAAGGGGATGCCATCCTTTTTGATGGAAAACCATTGGAAAAAGAAGAAGGATCTGACAGTCGACCGAAAATCATCGCATTCAACAAACCTCCTGGGTATCTTACGTCCCACGAAGACAAACACCATGAAAATACCATTTTTACCTTATTACCAGAATCCTTTCAAAAGTACAATTATGCGGGACGATTGGATTTGGATTCTAGGGGCCTCATCCTACTTTCTATCGATGGGAATTTTATCCAAAAAGTCACCCATCCTAAAAATAAAATTGATAAAGAATACATCATCAGTTTGAAACAACCTGTTAGTTGGAAAAAAATTGCCGAAGAATTTATGTTAGGTGTGAGGGAAGGGGGAGAAACATTACGTGCCCTTTCTGTTAAACCCGCAAACGTTGTCCCAGAAAAAACCCAACCAGGATTTACCAGTTACTTAAGCATCGTGTTAAAAGAGGGCAAAAAGAGGCAAATTCGAAGGATGTGTAAAACGAAGGATTTAGTTGTTCTCGATTTGTATCGGATTCGGATTGGAAAACTAGATCTTCGCAATTTTCATTTGGAAGAAGGAAAATACAAAGTAGTCACAGAGGAGCAAGTTCTCGGGAATCTTTCCTCTTAATTTGGTTGAAGAATCCAATCCATTCATAAAATGGTGAGGTTAGGGGATTTGTTTTTTTGAAATCAAAACCATTTTTATTTTACCCAGTTGTTCTCTTTTTCTTTATCTTTTTTGTAGATAAGATTTTTTTATTACCCATCTTTCATGATGAATTCTTGCAAGCAGGGAATTCTGTTTTTTATTTCCAAAGAAAGGTTTTAAAAGATCGCTTGGCAAAAGATCCTGATTTGAAAGAAAAAAAACTTACCTTAGTCTTTGGGGATTCAAGGTCCTATCCTTTCTCAGAATTAGGAATTCCAGAGCCACTTAAGAAGGATTGGATTTTATATAATTTCAGCAGTCCCCAAGGCATTCCGATGAATTCATTCGTTCAGTTGGAGCGAATTTTAGAAACGGGAGTTACGCCTGATTTTATTATCTTATCGTTAAGTCCGGAAGCATTTGATGATTCCAAAGGATTTATCCTTTCACCATTTTTAAGAATGGGATGTGATCAAAATTGTATCAATATGGTATGGGACGATATCCCACTCAAAGAAAAATGGTATTATGTTTTAGATCATGTCTTTGCAATCCGGAGTATTGAATTTAACTTGTCCCTATTCTCATCCCGCTTAAAACAAGGTAATCTAAAAGAGTACAAAGCCTCGCATAACAAAGAATACCAACTCATCAATTATACAAAAGGTGAGTATTTGATGTATGGAGTTCAATCCAACCCAATTGAAAAAATCAAAAATGACACACTGCGGATTGGAAGTTTATACATGAGTTCCTACCAGTTAGGTAAATCTCAGCTTCCCTATGTCGAACGATTTCTAAAAATCACAAAAGAGAAAAAAATAAAAACCTTGGTCGTATGGCCTAAAGTGTTTCCAGAGTATTATGCTTATTACGAAAAGTTCCATATTAAAGAAGTTTGGTGGAATCCATTAGAAACAATGGCGAAGGGATATGGAGCGTACACACTGAATTGGAATGTACCTGGCACCTGCGATTTATTCAATGATGCATCTCACCAGTCAGCATTTTGTTTTGTGGATCAAATGAAAGAGATTTGGTTGAATTACGCTGAAAAATAGAATCAAAAATATTCCATTTAAAATAAAAGCTCCACTTCTTGCCAAACGAAATAGGCTTTCCTATCGTTTTGCGATTTGGAGTTTTGTAAGTAGCACTGTATCCATATGGTCTATTTTACTCATCACAAAGTTCTCGGGACAACCTCTTCTCATCGGGTCTTTTGGGGCCACTGCGGTATTGTTATTTGCAGTGCCTGATGCTCCTCTTTCCCAACCTAGAAATCTCATTGGTGGGCATCTGATCTCTGCATGCATTGCTGTCATTTTGGTATGGTGTTTTGGTACCAATTTTTTCACGATCGGAATGTCTGTTGGATTATCGATCCTTGTGATGTATCTTACCCATACCTTACATCCTCCGGGCGGAGCCACCGCTCTCATTGGTGTGATGGGGGGAGTTGGCTTGGAGTTTATTTTTTTTCCAGTGATGGTGGGAGTGATTGTATTACTTTTGAATGCACTGATTGTGAATAATCTTGTGCACCACCGGAAATATCCGGTGGTTTGGTTTTAGTGTTTTACCAGTTTAACTTTTTTGAATCTTCTACAAATTTAGCAAGTCCACTATCGGTTAATGGATGTTTGAATAACATTTCAAAAACAGAATATGGTAACGTTACACAATCTGCTCCGCGAAGTGCTACTTCTTTGAAGTGAATGGGGTGACGAACCGAAGCCGCAAGGATTTGGGTTTCAATTCCGTAATTATCGTAGATCTCTCGGATTTCAGAAATTAGTTCGAGTCCATCATATCCAACATCATCCAAACGTCCTACAAAAGGGGAAATAAAACTCGCACCCGCTTTAGCCGCAAGGAGTGCTTGGTTTGCCGTGAAACAAAGTGTAACGTTTGTTTGGATTCCTTTTTCTGCGAACGCATTGACAGCTTTGATTCCTTCTGGAATTAAAGGCACTTTGACAACTACGTTCTCTGCGATTTTAGAAAGTTCCAAACCTTCTTT
Organism: Leptospira sp. WS60.C2; assembly: GCF_040833955.1. Classification (NCBI taxonomy): domain Bacteria; kingdom Pseudomonadati; phylum Spirochaetota; class Leptospiria; order Leptospirales; family Leptospiraceae; genus Leptospira; species Leptospira milleri. The sequence continues at coordinate 1,440,038 of NZ_CP162133.1, forward strand.
GATCATGGTAGGTGCATCCGTTGCAAGAACCTCTGCACTAACAGGTCCTTTCACAAAACTACAGATTTCTTTGATGACTTCTGTGAATTTGCGACCTGATTTAGCAATGATGGATGGGTTAGTGGTGATACCGTCAAGTAAGCCTAGTTCATGGACTTTTTTGATTTCGTCAATGTTGGCTGTGTCTAAGAATAAATTCATTTTGCCTCGTCTGCCCGGTAGTTTCAAACCGAGCCTCACGAGACAGGGTAACTACGGGATTAAATCCCGCAAGGTTTTTGTTTCTTGTACGCTGAAGAAATCCACGTAATCTTTGGCAATGATGTCACGGATATTGGCAGAAAAGTAATCAATGCGTCGAGTGTAAGGAAGTTTTTTGTAACCTTCGCGCCATACGACCGCAAATCCACCACGAGGAGGATTTTCTCTTCGTTCCACAAGTTCCCAAATGGCCGCACCGGATACTTTGTCATCACCGATGGATTCCTTTCTTGGTTTTCCATATTTCTTTTCCAGTTTTTCTTTGATTTTATCTGTTGGAACTAAATTGAATGTAACTCCTACAGAAAAGAGGATTCCATTTTCCCGAAACTCAGTTTGAGCATCGATGGTAGGATCCGTTTCTGGTTGTCCCTCTCGTTTGGGGCGAACTTCTTTTAAAAGCTCAGGTGTTTTGTAAAAACGATACAAGTAAAGAATGCCATTCCTACGAATGAGAAGGCTTTCATCCTTTTTTTCATTTAAGATTTCAATTTTTTCTTTGGATTCAGGATTGGTTGCCATCGAAAGGAATTTCTCTCGGATGGATTCAAAGGTCATTCCCCAAGAAGCCTCCGCAAATCCATCTAAAGTATTTGGTATTTCCGTTTGGGAAAATAGATAACCAGGAAAACAAAAGAGGAGGACCAGCAGATATTTCTTCATACCATTTGTATCGGCGAAAACCTTAAAAAAGAGAATAGGTTTCTTACTTAATTTCGTCCTGGAAAGGGTCATCCCCGATGCCATAAGGCTCTTCTTCCATCGCAAACGGGTCTTCCTCAGAATCTTTCGGATTGGTCGGTTCCTCTAGGAACGGGTCTTCTTCCATTTCTGTTTCGTCCCAATGGTGAGTTTCTTCGAATGTAGGAGCGGGTTCAAAACTCACACCGAAGATGGGTTCTCGGTTCCAAATAAACACGAGGACAGGCATTTGTAAGAAAAAGAGAAGGAGATAAAAGAGAAAATACAAATCACGATCTAGGCCGTAATGGACAGCACCACTTGCTAAATTTCCCAGAGCTAACCCAGAGAGAGCAGGTTTGACAAGACCCAAAATGGATGTTTCCTCGTAGGCCTGACGAATCATTGGGTACGAAAAAAACAAAGCCAAAAAGAAAATCGGCATATGGAAGATGTGTTCGAAGACTCCTGGTCCTTTTTCTCCAAGAACCGAACCCAAAAGGGACCAAAGCCAAACGAAGAGTGCACTTCCCAGAAATGCCAAACTACCGTACAAAATGTTCCCATTTGATTCTAACAAATCGAGGAGGATGCGGAACACATCACCTCGAATGTCAGTGAGTTCCTCACGTCTGTAGTTTGCTTTCGCCGAAAAAAATAGAATCTTCACGTAATATGAAATTACGGACGCAAACAAACCAAAACAGACGAGAAAGAGGAGAAGGAGGAAAAATTCCATTAGTGACGGAAATGCCTCATTCCAGTGAAGACCATAATGAGACCATGTTCATCAGCCGCTTGGATCACTTCTTCATCTCGAATGGAACCACCGGGTTGGATGATGGCTTTGGCCCCCACTTTGGCAATGGCATCAATCCCATCACGGAATGGAAAAAACGCATCACTTCCGACATACGATCCCACAACAGATAAACCCACTTTTTGTGCTTTCATCGCACCAAGCTCTACGGAATCCACACGAGACATTTGGCCTGCACCGATTCCAAGAGTTGAGTTTTGGTCTGTATAAACAATGGCATTGGATTTGATAAATTTCACACAGTTCCAAGCAAACATCAAACCTTCCAAATCATCTTCTGTTGGTTGTTTTTTCGAAACGATTTTCAATTTGTCTTTTGTGATGAGATCATAGTCTCTGTTTTGGATGAGAAGTCCATGGTGGAGAGATCGTAAATCCAACTCGTCCAGTGCTTCATCAAATTTGGCAATCGGGATCAAACGGATGTTTGGTTTTTTTCCAAAGATTTCTAATGCTTCCGGTGAAAAACTCTCCGCAATCACACCTTCCACAAAGTTTTTTGTGATTTCTTCTGCGGCATCCTTTTCCACGCGACCATGGATTCCAATGATTCCACCAAACGCAGAGATAGGATCGGTTTTTCTAGCAAGTTCGAAGGATTCAAGAACCGTATCGCCAAAGGCAATGCCACATGGATTCAAGTGTTTTACGATGGAAACTGCATTTTTCGGCAGTAAACTTGCCACGTGAAATGCCGCATCAAAATCCAACATATTATTAAACGAGAGTTCTTTTCCTTGTAATGCTTCAAATTGCGATTTGAGAAAGAGTGGTTCGTAAAACGCAGCGTCTTGGTGTGGGTTTTCACCGTAGCGAAGTTTTTGTTTTTTGTTAAAGGCAAAGGTGATTTTATCAGGGTATTTGATACCTTGGCGTTTGTTGAAGTATGTGGAGATAGCAGAATCATACGATGCTGTTTCTGAAAATACTTTTGCCGCATAACCAAACGCGGATTCCCTTGAGATTTTACCATTGTTTGCGGTAAATTCATTTTGGAAAGATTCGTAATCTTTCGGATCAGTTAAAACAACAACATTCTTGTGGTTTTTTGCCGCAGAACGAAGCATAGACGGTCCACCGATGTCGATGTTTTCAATCGCATCTTCGAAGGTCACATCTGGTTTCATTACGGTTTTGACAAATGGATATAAATTGACGATGACGAGGGTAATCGGAACTATCCCGTTTGCTTCCATTTGTTTCACATGGTCAGGATTCGTTGTATCCCCGAGAAGACCACCATGGATTTTTGGGTGGAGTGTTTTTACACGACCATGTAAGATTTCTGGAAAGCCAGTAAACTCATCTACCTTTTTCACAGCAATTCCAGCTTTGGCTAGGGCATCATAGGTCCCACCTGTGGACAAAATTTCCACTCCGTTTTTAGCAAGGAAGGAACAGATTTCAGTGATTCCCGTTTTGTCGGAAACGGAAACAAGTGCTCTTTGGATTTGGATCATTTTAGGATTTCTACCTTTCGTTCTTTGATTTTTAATTTATCTTCACAAAACAGTTGTATAGCGAGAGGAAGGATTTCATGTTCTTCCTTTAGGATTGCCAGGGATAATTCTTTTTCAGTCCATTCCGGTCGAATGGCAATCGCTTTTTGTAAAATGATAGGACCTGTGTCCACACCTTCCCAAACAAAATGTACCGTACAACCAGCCACTTTGACTCCGTAGTCCAAGGCTTGTTTTTGGGAATCGAGTCCTGGAAAGGCGGGAAGGAGGCTTGGGTGGACATTCATAATTTGGTTGGGAAAACTTTGCACAAAGTCTGGTTTGAGGATGCGCATGTATCCACATGCCACGATTAAATCTGGCCTGAATGCTTCCACTACGCGGAGAAGATCCCTGTGGTAGTCCAATTTGGAGGAGTAAGAGCTATATGGGACGACTTTTGTGGGAATTCCGAATTTTTCTGCGATGGCCAGCGCTTTTGCATCAGGATTGTCCGAAACGAGGGCTAGAATCTCTACTTTTAGCTTCTTTTTACGGATGTACTCGACGGAAGCAGAAAAATTCGAACCTCTCCCCGAAGCCAAAAAAACAATGCGTTTTGTTTTTCCCATGTGATATTCTAAGAATATTCGGTTCGGTCATTAAGCAAGTATCCTTTTTGGTCGATGGGAATACACAGGAGAAAAAAATGTCGCTTGCGAGAAAAACCGGTGCCTCTGCTTACAATGAATACAAAGCCAACGAGATCTCTACCGTTAGCCAAATCAAATTGATTGTTATGCTTTTTGATGGGGCCATCCGATTCCTTGGTGTTGCAAAAGACAACATGACTCCGCGAAAATACGATGTTGTGAACAATAACATCATCAAAACCCAAGACATCATTACAGAACTGCTTTTGTCTCTCAATATGGAAGAGGGGAAAGAGGTCGCAAATAACCTTTTATCCTTGTATATTTATCTCAAAAAAAGACTGCTCGAAGCCAATATGAGAAAAGACAAGGCCATCATTGATGAGTGCATTAAAATATTGGGAGAGCTCAAAGCTTCCTGGGAAGAATTAGAAAAGAAAGAACCCCAAACTCCTACTCAAAGTGCCGGCCCAAGGACCACTGGAATTTCGATCACAGGTTAAATCACTTCATTACTCATTCACATGAAACAAGTTTCCTATAAACAATTACTACAAAAAAAAATCCAATTCTTAGATACCCTTATTCTCAATCTGAAACGAGAAGAGGAATTACTTTCCTACAGGGATGCTGATTCAGCTGTGAAAATCGAATTTAAAAATGAATCCATTGTCAGAAAACTAGAAGACTTAGATTCACAAATTTTGGAACACCAGGAAATGGATGTTCACACGGCAGAAGAAATCGAACTGTCAGAAACAGTATTTTCGAAATTAGATGAAGCGAGGACCTTACAACAAAAAGTCCAAGAATTGCTTGTGTTTGAGATGAACGAAAGTAAAAAAGAATATTGGGAATTTAGTATCAAACGAAGGCTAAAATCGCATTTGGTATTTTCCTCTGGTCTTTCATGGACAAGAAACTACTGTTAAATGATTCTCTTCAATTTTTAGGTTTACGATCTGGTTTTACGGAAGCGGAATTAAAAGAGTCCTATCACAAATTAGCAAAAAAATACCATCCTGATACTGGTGAGTTTACCAGTGAGGTGATGTTTCTAGAATTAAACAAACATTACGAAACGTTAAAAGAATCTCTACTAGTTCATGCAGAGGAAGAGGAAAACACCGAAGAAGGGGAAGAATTCGTAGAATCCAGTGAACGAATTAGAACAAAAACGAATTCCATAAACCAATCGGAAACCAAACCATCCAAAGATCCCATTTTCCAAGAATACAAAGTTGCCAAAGAAAAAGAGACGGAAGCCATCCTTCGGTATTACGAAAAACGGAACTTACATCCCATCGAACTTTCGAGTTCGCTTAACAAAGAACTTCTGCAATTGCAAAAAGAATTAGAGCCTGTCATCCAAGTATATGCCAATATTCTAAAAAACTTCCCTTCGAGTCTTTGGGCACCTGATGCTAAAAATTCACTTGAGAGACTCCGTGTATGGTGGTCCAAGGAATAAAAAAAGCTGGAGATAGTCCCCAGCTTTTTTGTTTCCACATTTCACTTCGTCTGTGTTCCAATGAAAAATGATCAATGCTAACAAAAACGAAGAGAAAGGATTGTTTTTAATTACCTTCTATGGGCTTGGAGTCATAGCATCTCCACCAAGGAGTCCGAGAGAAATATCGGGAATCCAACTGATGAGAATGAGTCCCACAAGGAAAAGTCCTACAATCGGAGCAACCGATTGAATTACCTTGCCTAACGGTTGTTTGAAGATACCTGACGCCACAAACAGGTTTACCCCAACTGGTGGTGTTAGGTATCCAATTTCCAAGTTGACAATCATGATGATTCCAAAGTGAACAGGGTTGATTCCATAATTGACTGCCATTGGCGCAAGAAGAGGTGCAAGCACTAGGATTGCACTCATGATGTCCATAAACATCCCAACAATCAGTAACAAAATGTTCACACCGATGAGGAAGGTGACTGGACTCGAAATGAGTTCTGACATCGTTGCTACAAGGTTTTGTGGGATCTCATTTTCGATCATGAATTTGTTCAAACTTACAGCAAGGATCAGAATGAGAAATAAAATCCCAAGCATCTCTGCACTTTCTGCCATGATTTTAGGGATTTTTGGAAAACTAAGTTCTTTGTGGATGAACACTTCCACAAGGATGGCATAAAAAACCGCAATCGCAGCGGATTCCGTTGCGGTGAAAAAGCCGGAGTATATTCCGCCAAGAATCACCACAGGCATCATCAGAGCAAGGACACCTTCTTTCCAAGCCACACGAATTTCTGCCCAGTCCCATTTTCCACGACCTACTTTCCCGGCACGGAATACTGAGTAAATCATGAGTAAAGTCATGAGTAAAATTCCAGGACCAATCCCTGCAATGAAGAGGTCTGTCACAGACACACCCACCATAATGGCATATACAATCATCGGGATACTTGGCGGAATGATGATCCCAAGAGTTCCCCCAGAGGCAAGTAATCCCATAGAGAATTGAGTTGGGTAACCGGCTTTGGTAAGAGAAGGGTACATAAGCCCACCAATTGCAATGAGAGTGACGGGAGAAGATCCCGAGATGGCAGCAAAAATACCACAAGAGAAAACCCCTGCAATGGCAAGACCTGCTGGAATCGGCGCTGTCATCGCTTGTGCAATGCGGATGAGACGTCTGGCAATACTACCATGAGTCATCAAATTCCCTGCGATGATAAACAGTGGAATCGCAAGAAGGATTTCTTTATCACCCGCAAAAAACAAATCTCCCACAATGCTATTGAGTTCATGAAATGACTCAAGCGGTGGATCGGGTAAGAAGTAATAACAATACACAGTGATCGCACCCATGAGAACAATGAGTGGTTGTCTGAGTAAAATCAGTGCAAGTAAGAGTACGAGTATTCCCCAAGAACCCATTAGCGATTCCCTCCCTGGTTCGATTCGGAAAGTTCTTTTTCCGCAAGTTCCAAAGCTTCTGTAGCTTCATTGATGTCGGATGGGATGAGCGAAGGAAAGATTCCATAACACAAATGTCGAAATCCCATAGAGATAAAAATGTAAGGGAAAATCAGTTGGACTTTCCATAAATGGATTTCTGTTACAGGATTCACTTCATCTAAACTAATACTTTCTAAAACATAAATGACAGATAGATAAGCTAAGAATAAAAAGAAACTGGCTATGACCCACTGCTCAATGATCTTAACATAGTGTAAAATTGCTTTTGGTAACACTTTGTCAGCAATTTCTGGTCTCAAATGAGATCCTTTTGCACTAGCAAGAGCAGATCCAAATAATCCACCCCATAACATAAAATAAAGGGATAATTTTTGCGCCCATATGATCCCACCAAGTCCTAACCACTCTAAGAACGAGGATGTGCCACCATGGATGGATTCTGCGATGTATACACTCCAATCGCCAACAAAACCTGCGACTCCCGTGTTTGGATAGGCTTCTGTTGTTTCGAGTGTCCAACTTATAACTTTATCGATGACTTCCCGTTTGGAGACGTCAGCAATCATGAGAAGAGTGAGCAGAAGGAAACAAATTCCTCCTGCCCATTTCTCGCCGAAACTCAAAGTATTTAGAATTCGTTCGACGAATTTCATTTATCTATATCCTTCCTTACTCTAACCGCCACAAGCTGCTTTCGCTTTTTGGATTTTATCGTAGATCTGCTTAGATTGACCACCAATTTTTCCAATCACTTGTGTTGCCACTGCATTTGCTGCAGTTTTGAATCCTGCTAAGTCAGCGCTAGAAGGCTCATACACTTGTACATCAGCTTTTTTCAATGTAGCGATCATGTTCTTTTCGATGGAACGCACTGCTTGTCTTGCACCTGGAGCCAGTTTATTTCCTTCACCCATCAACGTTTTCTTTTGTTCTTCGTTTAATGTATCCCAGAATTTTTTTGAGTAAAGGATGGCTGCAGGTTGGTAAATGTGACGAGTCAAAGTGAAATACTTGATCGCTGTTTGCCATTCAGCCGCGAGAGTGAAAAGAGGAGTGTTGTCAAATCCTTCCACCACACCCGTTTGTAAAGAAGGGAGAACTTCAGGGATAGCAATCGGAATTCCACTCACACCCAATTGTTTCCAATATGCAATGTGAACAGGAGATTCTTGCACTCTGATTTTGATTCCCTTAAGATCTTCAGGTTTTTTCACCGCTACAGATTTTGTTCCAATGGAACGGTAACCGTTTTCTGCCCAAGTCACAAAAATGAGACCTTTTGACTCAAATAGCTTTCTAAAGTCTTCCAGAAGGTGTTCGTCGAGAACGCAATCTGCTTGTGCATAAGAATTAAAAAGATAGGGAATTTCTAAGACGTTTAATTCTTTTACAGTGTTAGCAAGAGATCCTGCAGTGAGGCCTGCCCCTTGCAGTTTTCCGCGAATTACTTGTTGGAGGATTTCGTTTTCTCCTCCCATCTGCCCACCAGGATAAATTTTGAATTTAATTTGGCCTTGTGAATCAGTTTCTATTTTCTTTTTGATTTTAGATAATTCGTTTGCCCAAGGTGATCCTTCGGGTGCAACGGTAGCGAGTTTAACGGTCGTTTGAGCAAAAAGACCCCCACCTATGGTGAGGGCGATACTTACACAAACTAAATATTTTATCTGTTTTAAAAACATCTAGTTCTCCTAGTGATGGTTTATAGTTCGTCGAGTAATTTTTTCGCTTTTCTTTGTTCTACGATTTGATCAGGCTCGATTTCTGGTAAAGACGCTGCTTTCCCTTTGATGACATAGTCCAATTGTTTTTTGAACTTATCTTCGTTTCCTTTTAAGCGACTTTCTGCATAGAGAACGCGAACTGCAAAATAGTTAGGGTGTTTTGCGATTGCTTCCTCGAACAATTTGTCCGCCAACTTTTTATCACCAGTAGGTGAAAGGGCATTACTCGCTGCATCATATCGAAGTGTAGCTGCATAAAAGTATTCTTTACCCATTGCTTTTTCGATTTCTTTTACGCGGTTAACCATTGCAGAAAATTTAGATCGGTTAGAAAGAAGAGTCGTAAAGCCTACTAATCTTGACCATTTTCCTAAAGATGCATATCTCCAGTAGAGTGCATCGATGTCTTCTGGACCGAGTACATCAAGAGCTTTTTCAACTTCTAAACCATCTTTCACAACTTTGTCTCTGAATTTTGGATTCATTGCAAGAGCTGCTTCACACCAGTTCACTGCCGCATCATAAAAAGCAATTGATTCCTCTTTTACTTTTTTATCTTCATCAGCATCGCCAGTCAATTTGAGCCACAAGTGTCCATCGCCCATTAAGTAATTACCACGGCACAACATCACTTTCACATCAGTGTATTGTGGGTTTTCGATTGCAAATTTCTCTAAACTAACAAGCGCTTGACGCAAGTCTTGTTCGTTGTGACGGTTCTTCCAAAGTTTTTCAATGTCAGCTGGAAGTTTTGCAGGCGTAGTTGCTCTTACTACATCCGATGCAGAAATTTTCACTTGTCTTGATTTTCCACAAGCAACGACTGATACGAGCACAAGTGTTGCGAGTGCGATTTTTGACCAATTTTTGTTTTGGTTCATTTTTTCATCATCCTCCAAAATTTTTGGGATTTCTCCCTCTCTATTTGTATCATCAAAAGGACAATTTGGGGCAAAATTTTAGAGAAATTCTAAAAAAAGCACAAAGAAATCCCATGATTCCGGAAAAAAATACACGCATTTGACTTAAATGCAAGAAAGTTTTATTTTATGGGACAATAAGCACATTGGATGGGAGAGAAACCCGAAACGAACTCGTGCTATTGGAGAGATTCACGGCAAGGCCCAAGGTTCTCATGGAAATGTACGATCCAGGGGTGAGCGTCGCAAAAATCCGGCAGGATACTCCTGCTGTGTTCGGATTTGTGGAGGGATCCACTTCAAATAGGTATTCAATCGGCTGGACTATGGCTGCTTGGGCAAGTAGGCAATCCGAGCCAAGATTGGTATCGGTTGGGTTTTGGGCCAAGGTCTCTGTGGGTGCCTGGTACAACCGATACCCTTGGAAGATGAATTCGGGGTTTTGGGCCCGCACTTTGATCGTAAAGTTTGAATTTCCATTATTCGTGATGGAAACAAGGGTCGGAGGTGCTTGCACACTTGTGGTTGTGGAGTAATTTGTACACCCGAAAACCAAGGCAAATACAGAAAGGAAAACGCAAGAAATGAGCTCTTTTCGAAGGATCATTGGGCTCCTTTTCCTTCTCGGTGTTTCCTCCGCCACCAGAAGAAAACAAGAGTGGCGACAAGTAGGGCCACTAAAATTAGAATGACCGTTTGTCCACTTCGCACCCATCCCATAAGTTCATCAAAATTGTGGGCAAAATAATATCCCAAATACACCCAAATGGGAACAGAAACAAGAGCGGCAAATCCATCTGTGAGTAAAAATAAGAGAAAGCTGATTTGTTTCGATGTGCCTGCCGTAAAAAAAATCGGCATACGAAGTCCAGGCATAAACCGACCCACGAACACAACCCAACGGCCATATTTTTTAAACTGCTCTCTGACTTTATCGAAACGTTCTGGGTGTAAAACTGTACGTAAGACGGGTAAGGTGAGAGCTCTTTCTCCATAATGGCTTCCCAGCCAAAAAACAAAAGAATCGCCAATCAGAACTCCTGCCATACCAACAAGAAACATGATATGCACATTCGCATACCCCAGGCCTGAAATCACACCTCCCGCGGTGAGTGAAATATCTTCAGGAACTGGTAGGCCAAATCCACATAGGATTAAAATTCCAAAAACGGCAAAATAACCGTATTGCATAAAAATGGAAACTAAGGTTTGTAAAAAGTCCATGCGGGATTTATACTGATTTTATGGTTTCGTCGAAAAAGGAAAGTGATTTATGAAGAAAGGGAGAAATGAGCTCCTTCTAGAAGAAGAAAAAATCCTTGCACCGTATGCAGTAAATAGCCGAAATTCTGGAGGCCGAGCCTACCCTGAGCCAGAGCACCCTTACCGATTGCCATTCCAAAGGGACAAAGATCGCATCATCCATTCGCATGCGTTCAAACGATTGGAATACAAAACACAAGTGTTCGTGTATTCAGAAGGGGATCACTTCCGAAATCGTTTGACTCATACCCTCGAAGTTGCGGGAATCTCGAAAACCATTTCCAAAGTCCTTGGACTCAATGAAGATTTAAGCGAGTCGATTGCCCTTGCACATGATTTAGGACATTCACCGTTTGGGCATGCAGGCCAAGAAGCATTGGCATCTCTCATGAAGGATAAAGGTGGATTTGAACATAACAAACAATCCCTTCGTGTAGTTCAAAAATTAGAAAGGCGATATCCTGACTTTCCAGGTTTGAATTTATGTGAAGAAACTCTCCTTGGGATCATGAAACATGGTGGAGGATATGAGCCATCTAACTTACTTGAGGTGAGACGTGCAAAAGGACCATCACTCGAAGCCATGATTGTAGATACTTCCGATGAGATCACCTATAGTGCTCATGATTTGGAAGATGGATTGGAAAGTGGACTATTACGATTGGAAGATGTAAAGGGTCTTTCCATTTGGAAACGAATCCAAGATAGCCTACCAAAATTGGAACAAAATCCGAATGCCGAAACTCATTCTATATCGCGCTCCATCGGTAGGGTACTCTTGAATTTGATGGTGTCAGATTTGATAGATTCCATCCATGAAACAATCACAAAACAGAAAGTGATCTCTAGAGAATCGATATCGGAATTGTATGAAAAGAAAATCAAACTCGTTCAGTTTTCAGAAGAGTTTCAAAAAGAGTTTCATGAATTAAAAAATTTTTTGTTCCAATTTTTATACAGACATTCGGAAGTATCACGTATGAGTGAACGAGGAAAAGAAATCATTCACTTACTTTTTAAACATTTTGAGAATCATCCTGAATCGATCCCTGAGTCCTACAGGAATCGAGAAGAAGAAGATGGAAGAATGCGCATTATCTGTGACTATATTGCCGGAATGACGGATCGATATGCGATCGAAAAATTGAAACGAGAAGGAATCTTTTGGTTTCCATATTGAATGTTTCGCCTTGTTTTGTTTCAAGAAATAGAATTGGAAAGAGGTTGTCATGTACGGCTTATATTCTCACCCTAACTCAACGTATAGCAAACGTGTTCATATTTATTTGAAGTATCGTAATGTAGAATATGAAACCATCCATGTGGCACTCGATAAATTAGAGAATCGTAAAAAACCATTTCTACAAATCAATCCTTATGGAAAGGTTCCAGTTTTGAAGGATGGGGATTTTCTTCTTTCTGAATCCTCGGCAATCATTCGTTATTTGGAAGACAAACATCATTTTCCCGAACCCTTGTTTCCAACAGACATACAAATAAGAGCCAAACTCAATCAAATGATCAATCAATGTGAATCGGAATTTTGTTTTCCTGGTAGTATCATTTATTTTTCTAAAAAGTTTATCGCAGAAGAAAAATGGGATAAAAATCGAATGAAGGAATCTTCCAAAAGGATTGGAAGGCATTTGGAAGTTTTGGAAGACATTCTATTTAAACAAACCTATCTTCTTTCCAATCAATTTGGACTACTGGAAATCCTGTATGCTCCGTTTGCAGAACATTATGCGATCATGGAAACTACTGTGCCAAAATCAGTGGAAGACTGGATTCATCGAGTTTTACAGGAACCTTGTGTCAAGGCGGTTCTTTCACCGTAAGTTCATCTATTTTTGTACGATTGGTGGGCCAAAAATAGATTTTGCAATTGGTTGGAAAAGGCTCGCCACTTTGACTGCCACTCCGAGGATCCACTGGGTCCTACCGTGTTAGTGACAACTAAGTAGGCAGTGACAGGGATTTGAAACAGGGTAGCGACTTTGGCAAGCCCAAACAATTCCATATTTTCAATCGCAAATGAATCCCATGTAGGATCGGGTAGATTTTCTAAAGGATGGAGTGTGATGGTGGTTGGTGCGTTACAAACTCCAGAGGCAAACGACGGATCTTGTCTTAAAGGATAGGATTCTCTTTCCATCGGTAGTTGTTTTCCCAAACCAAGAGACGCGATCAACTCTTTCGTGTAAACAGAATTAGGTGATACTATCGTTCCTGGTTTACATTCATTCCAGGGATACACCCCACAGGAACCTAAAAATACAATTTGTTTGGTATTAGGGTGTGTGGATAGATACTCAAACGTTTGTATTGCTTGTTCCAAGTTTCCGATTCCCATTGGTTTGACATGTGGGAATTCAGAATGCTTTTGTACGAGATCCAGTTCTCCTACAAAAGCACTCGTAACAAGCGTTTCTTCGGGATTAAAGAGAAACAAGGCCTAAGGTTTCCGGATACCCGAACATTAGATTTAGATTTTGTAAGGCTTGGCCTGCCGCACCCTTTCGTAGATTATCAAGAGCAGAAACAAGAACCAACGTATTTCCTTTTGTTGTGAACCCAATATCTAAATAGTTTGTATTTTGTACTTTTTTGATTTCGATTTCTTCAGGAGTGTTATACAAACGAATCAACGGTTCATTTTTTGTAGCAGATTGTAATTTTTCTTCTACAAGTTTTGGATCGACTGGTTTAGCGAAACGGATATAAATCGTTGCAAGTATTCCTCGGTAAACAGGAAGTAGGTGAGGAGTGAAATGGATTTCTTTGGGTTTCGAACCAACAAAGGCATACTCTTCCATTTCTGGTTCATGTTGGTGGCTCAGGATTTTGTAAGCTCTGAAGTTTTCATACACATGGGTGTAAGCAAATTTGATTTCTTCTGTTCTTCCACCTGCTCCACTCACACCAGATTTTGCATCGACGATGACTGCTCCTTCTATATCATTTCGAAGATTGCCTAAGATGGCAATGGGTAAAATCGCAGAGGTTGCATAACAGCCTGGATTGGAGACAAAGTTGGCATTTTTAATTTTTTCACGAAATAGTTCGGGTAAACCAAAGACGACTTTGTCCATCCATTCAAACTTTGTGTGTTTGAATTTATACGCTGTTTCAAATTTTGTTTGGTCATGCAAACGAAAGGTTCCAGACAAATCGATCACCTTTCTACCTTCCGAGAGATACTCAGGTGCTTTTTCTAACGACACTTCGTTCGGTGTGGCAAGGACGATGTGGGCATCCTTCGGTATGGGGGCGTCGTGTTTCTGAAACACCAAATTGGGCAAATGACTTATGTCAGGAAATACCTCTCGAATGTGTTTTCCATCCACTTGATTGGATGTGATATGTACGAGTTGAAAATGAGGATGGTGGGCCAGTAAACTTGTGAGCTCTTTTCCAGTCAGTCCACCTGCACCGATGATTGCAATTTTTGTCTGTGTCATAAAGGAACCCAGGTCAAGAATTGTAGAATGTCGTCGGTTGTCAAACGGCTCTGAAAGAGAAATGCTTGATTTTGAAAAATCCTTCGAATGATGGACGGAATAAATCAGTTTATGGTCACTACCAATTCCTTATTAATGCAATTTTCCTTCCTAATGAAACAAAAGGGAATTGGAATTTTATTCTCCATACGATCTGTGATTGGTTGGTTGGGAATTGTGGGTTCTCTGATTACTTGGGAGAAACCTAGTTTTTTGGCTGCAGTACTTTTTGCTGTTTATTTTTTAGGTACCACTATTTTAGGAAAGTCAGTCTACCAAAAGAAAAGAAAAGATTCCATTCAAAACTCTACAATCATTCTATTTTTAGTCGCTGATTATCTAATATTACTTTTGGGGTTTTATTATGCTATATTGTCGTATGATAAAACGTTAGTTGCTCTCCCAATTCAGAATTCCATATTTTTTTCCCTTTTCCTTTTGTATCAACTGTATATCGGTTTTTATTTGCATCGAAGTTTTTCGGCGATAATGGGAGGTGTCATCATTCTAGGTTATGTTGGTGGTATCACTTTGTCTGTACTATGTGGCTCTGAATTTTATGTTGGGTTTCAATTGTTACCACAATTGCCTAATCGAATTGTTCTGATTTTGGAGTTACTTAAAATATTTCTATTATTTGCGAAAACTCTATGCGTGATCAAGTTAGTATCTTTTTTGTTGGAAATACTAGAAACCAATCAGCATATTTTAGTAGAGCAATTGAATCGAAGGGAAGCTTCTCTCATCCAGAATGATCGATTGGTTACATTGGGATCCTTAGTATCGAATGTCGCACACGAGATCAACAATCCTCTTGCTGGTATCAAATCAATGAATGAATTTTTATTCCAAGAAGAAGGAAATCATTTAACAAGAATTGATCCTTTGTGGCATGAAAAAGAAAAACAGGTATTATGGAAACATAGAAATCGTTTCGAGAAAAAAGAGGATTGGGATTGGATTCAAAATTCCTTTCAAAATTTGCCTACTAGCGATCGTCAATATTTGGCAGATCGTTGCATTGACCTTGGGATCGACGAGAGAAGTTTTGAAGGCTTAAAAGATCAAAATCATTCCGAGTGGATATTTGTGTTTCTTTGGCTAAAGTATAAAACGATGGAAAAAGCAAATCTACTCATTGCAAACGCGATAGATCGAACAGAAAAGGTGATCCTAACATTTCGACAGTTTGCAACTCCTTACTTAGAGGAGGATAAAAATAATGTGAAAGTCGGACAAGGCCTTCGTAATATTTTACTATTGTACAATCAGTTTTGGGATGGCCAACGAACTTTGGTTACGGAGATAGATGATTCTTTGACTGCTTACATTTGTGAACCAGCTATGAAATTGGTTTGGTCACACTTAATTTACAATGCCATCCAGGCAACAGAGGTGTGTGTAGGAGAAATCAAAATCAAGGTATTTCAGAATGAAAATCATCAAATTGAATTGCAAGTGATCGATAATGGGAAAGGCATTTCTGAACGGGAAAAATCTGAAATTTTCAAACCATTTTTTTCAACGAAAGAATCTAGCCAAGGGATTGGATTGGGTTTGTATGTTTCCAAAGAAATTGTAGAAAAACAAAATGGAACGATTGATTTTATTTCAAAACCAGGTAGAACTGAATTTCGAGTTCTGTTACCGAAAGTATAGAGAAACATGTAAGTAACTCAGGAGAATTGTAGGATGTTCCAACACTGGCAAATCAAAATATTACTGATCATACTTCTTTCCTTTATTGTTGTTTGTCATCCAGCTCAGAAAGACTATGAAGCCCTAGCGATTGCGATCACAACGGAGGCGAAATCCAATCTACAACAAAAGTTGATGGCAAAAATGAAGGAAGGGGGAACTGCTCTTGCCCTTCCTTTTTGTAAGGAAAACGCCTTGGGATTTACAAATACGTTTGGTAACGAACATTCCGTGCGCTTAAGACGGCTCACAAACAAACCCCGAAACGAACTCAATTGGCTCACAAAAGAAGAAACTGATATTTTTTTAGAGATCCAAAAAGAGAAATCGAAAGAAGGTGTCTATCCGAATCGAATGATTTCGTCCAACAATCTTGTGACCGTTTATGTACCGATTGTCATTATGGGCCAATGCCTGCAATGCCATGGAAAGACCAGTGATATCTCCAAGGAAACAAGTGCGATTTTGGCAAAACACTACCCGAATGATAAAGCGATTGGATATGAAGTGGGGGAATTACGGGGTCTGTTTTCAGTAGAATTCCTAAAGTAAACGAGTTTGAATTCTAGAATGCAAAACCCAGTCCAACTTATTTCCAATCAACCTGAGTTATGTGAATTTGTTTTGCACCGGGGTGTTTTTGGTTTTTTAATTTGGGACACAACCGTTGGGATAATTTATCCAAGCCCTGTAGCCACCAAATCTATGGGTTTATCTCATGAGAATCCATTCCCCGCCGAATGCATTTTAACTCATTCTGGAATACGATTTGATTCAGAGAATCAAACATCAGAATCTATTTTAGGTAGAATTTGTTTTGATCCAAATAGCAGTGCTGGTTTTCCGTTTCGTTTCCATTCTAAAGAATTTACCGAATCTGGAAAAAAGTACATATTACTAGCATTAGATGCCTTTGTTGCAACTAAAGAGTCAATTTCACCTCCCATTCTCCAATCGAAGGAGATTTCTAGAGATCTTTTTACATCCTCATTTCATCATTCCAATATAGGTATGGAAATTTCCAATCCATTAGGAGAAATGATCGAAGTGAATCCAATTTTTTGTGAATGGTTAGGATATAAAAATGAAGAATTAAAAACAAAGTCTTTATCTGAATTTACCCATCCTGAAGATATAACGTTAGAACGATCTTATTTAGAAAAGTTAAATCGAGGATTGATTCCTAATTTTCAAATCAAAAAAAGATTTATCACGAAAAACAAACAAATCATTTGGACGATCTCGAATAAGTCCATCATTCGGGATGTTTTAGGAAATCCGATTTATTATTTATCTCAAATTTTAAACATAACTGATTCGATCCAAACAGAACAAGAACTGAGATCTACGTCCCGTTTGTTAGATCAGATGGCAAATCTTGCAAAAATTGGTGGATGGGATTTGGATCTGAAAACTAAAAAAGCGAATTGGACTCATGTCACTAAACGCATTCATGAAGTTGAGGATGATTATCTTCCCAGTGTGGAGAATGGTCTTACGTTTTATCATTCTGAAGAAAGCCGAAACAAAATTACAAGTGCATTCAATTTACTCATCCAAACAGGAAAAGAATATGATTTGGAGTTAGAGATGGTTACTGCGAAAGGCAACTTAACTTGGGTGAGAACCATCGGACGTGCCGAATGGGAAAACGGTAAAGTAGTGAAAATCTATGGAATCATCCAAGACATCAATGAACGTAAAAAATGGGAAATGGCACTTGCATCCCAAACAGCGATTCTATGGTCGTTTGTGGAATATGCTCCGGCCGCCGTAGCCATGTTAGACCAAGAAATGCGATATGTCGCTCTAAGTCAGAGATGGATTGATGATTATAAAATTCCACTGACAAAGGAAGAGATTATCGGAAAATGCCACTATGAAATTTTCCCTAATATTGGCGATGATTGGAAACAGCTGCATGCACGTGGTTTACAAGGTGAGGTTTTAAAACAAGACGAAGATATTTGGAGACCACCAGGTTGGGAGAAAAACCAAGTCATCCAATGGGAAATTCGACCTTGGAATCTACTTTCGGGAGGGATCGGGGGAATTCTGATGTTTACCAGGGACATCACTGAATCCTATGATACGAAACTTGAGTTAGAACAAGCAAAGAACTTAGCTGAAAAAGCATACAATGCAAAATCAGAATTTTTAGCCAATATGAGTCATGAGATTAGGACTCCTTTGAATGGTATCATTGGTTATTCCGATTTATTAGCGGAAACTCTAGCCGATACTTCGTTTAATGAATATGCTCAAATAGTAAAACAGTCTGCACACACTCTCCTGAACATTGTCAATGATATCCTAGACTTTTCTAAAGCAGAAGCAGGCAAACTTAAACTTGCGGAAGAACCAAATGATTTAAAAAAGTTGGTTTTTGAATCCTTAAAAATTATGGATATCCAGGCGATTGCCAAAGGTTTGGAAATTCGATTCAATATGGAAGAATCGATTCCTGATACACTGATGTTTGATTCCAACCGTTTGCGTCAGGTTATGTTGAATTTAATTGGGAATGCGATTAAGTTTACAGAATTTGGGGTGATTGAATGTAATATGAATCGATTGCCTTCCCATTCGGACAAAGAAGTAAGGGTTAGAATTTCTGTGAAAGATACTGGGATTGGAATCGCCAAAGAGAACCAGAAAAAAATATTTGATTCCTTCACTCAAGAGGATTTTTCCACCACACGCAAGTTTGGTGGAACAGGTCTTGGTCTTGCCATTTGCCGACAGTTGTTACATCTTATGAAATCAGAATTACAACTGAATAGTGAGTTGGGACTTGGAAGTGAATTTTATTTTGAAATTCCGTTTCGGATCCCAGAAGTGGAAGAATGGGCACAATCAGATTTTGCGAAACCAAATGAGATTGATTCGAGTTTAGAATCCAAATCATCAAATATGAGTCAGAGCAAAATTCTCGTTGTGGAAGACAATATCGTCAATCTAGGATTGATGAAAAATTTCATCAGAAGAATTTTCCCCGATGTTTTGATACTGGAGGCAGAGAATGGAGAAGAAGCAATATCCATCTTCCAAAGGGAAAATCCAAATTTGATACTCATGGACATCCAGATGCCAGTCAAAAACGGATACGATGCCACAATGGCAATTCGAGAGTTAGAAGAAGGAAAACACATTCCTATCATTGCCGTCACAGCGGGAATCATTGCAGGAGAGAGGGAAAAATGTTTTGAAGTGGGAATGAATGATTTTTTAAGTAAACCAGTGCAAAAAGAGCGTTTAAAACAAATTCTTTTGAAATGGTTGTTAGAGACTCAATCAGGAATCGAATCGAAATAAACCTCCCAAACGCACCATAACAGACTCACTCACAGCACTGGAACGGGAAGAAGGACTCCCTGGATCACGTAATTCACCAACTTGTGTGATCGGATCAAAACTACTGATATGGGAGGAAAGTCCCGAATAACGATCTACATCTTTGTAATAGGTGCGAAATACATCGGTTTGAAGAAAAAAACGAATTCTATCTTCAGGATCATAATTCATTCTAATTCCATAATTTAGATTTTCACGAATAGATCCCATCACCCGAGGATTGGATGTCCATTGGAATGTATCTGCACGACTGATGGTAAGAGAATTGAAATCAGCACCAACTAACACCTCTGGATTAGTGATTTTAGAAATCCCTCCATGGAAACCAAAACCAAATTGTTTCGAAACATCATAATTTAAACTTAAAAAACCTGTGGCTTCTTTTGGAGATTCAAATTTGCGTTTTGAGTCAGACTTGGCATCTGAGGCATATCCTCCAGTTAAAAATCCAAATCGACCATTTGAAAATTCTTCTCCATAAGTAGTGGTTTGAAAAGGAGCAATGCCTGAAGATGTAATGGATGTTAGGTTTGTTCCGTAGGAAACTTCTCCTCTGGATTCGAAATTCCCCAATTTCCAGACAAATCCAAGGGAGACTCCTCCAGAGTTAAGAGTCGCTTTTTGTTGGTTTTCTTTTTGTATCAGTGTTGAAAAGGGAATTTCATTCCCATTGAATGAATTCTCTGGATATAAGAGAAGTCCATCTCTGGAAGAGTCAGTTTTTGGGTCACTAACCTTCAATTTTGTGCCTATTGCGGAGGTCGTGAATAACAAATTTGCGTTGGGAATCCAGTCGATCCTGATTGCAACCGTGGGCATCGTATTTCGTTCAATATTGGTTCGGACGTTTGGATCATTGTGAAATCCTGTCGTTCCAATGGCAGAACCTATTTTGAATTCACCTAACTTGTACCAGATTCCAATTTGTTCTCTTTGCCAACCAATGTTTCCAGAAGCAGACATAAAGGCACTTGCATTATACGATTGAGGGAACACACCAGCAAATAAATCCCATGTTCTTCCTAAAAAAAATTCAATCTGGGAGGTTGGAGTGTATCGAAAATACATCTGTCTTACGCGGGGTTTTGTTTCAGCACCTACCGAACTTTTTGTAACATCTACAAAATCGGCTTCAAAAATAGCTTTGGCTTTGTTCCCGTAAAGGATCTCAGCTCCTAACAAAGAACTAGTTGGATAAATTCCAGAGCGTGGTTCTGAGTCTCTTGCCTGTACTTGTCTCTTGGCAACAGTAGGTCCTACTAGATTATCAAATCCAAAAGATAAAACAGATTGGTTGGCATAAGCGAAATCTGTTTTAAGCATTCCTGTTACTTTGAATTGTAACTCATTGGATGGCGGTTGTTTTGTATTGGATTCGGAGCCAATTCCTTTGGGTGGATAGAGCGTTGTTCCTTCTTTAGAAGAGGATTTGTCCTCTGGTTCAGGTTCTGCCGAAAGAGTTTGGAAGTTTCCAAGAAAGATGATCAGGAAAGGAATCAGAATGAGTGGTTTCAATAGGTTTTTCCTCATCATTTTGTTGTATGAAAATGTGTGAACACTCTAGATGCAATCCAAACATTTTGCAAGAAAACATTCAAACTTTCCTAAAGAAACAAGTGAAAATTCCATTCCTTAATAGAGTTTCCAAAATCCCAAAAGACAATTTAGCCTGTTTTTCATTGATTTTAATAGAAACTGTAAAATGAAAAATAGGTTTCAGTTTCTTGTCTTTCTAGGACTTTGGTGCAGAAGATACGTTCATCATAAATCATTAGAGGAAATCGAATGTCACGTCCATTTAAAGTGTTAGGCATCCAACAAGTTGCAATCGGTGGAGAATCCAAAGAAAAACTTTCCAAGTTTTGGGTTGAAATTATGGGACTTACGAAAGTTTCAGACTACAAAAGTGAAAAAGAGAATGTGGATGAAGACATTCTTTCCATGGGAAATGGTCCTTATAAAGTCGAAATCGATTTGATGCAACCAATCGATCCAAACAAAAGTCCGAAGGTTCACGATCCTAAACTCAATCACATCGGTCTATGGATTGATAAATTAGAAGAGTGTGTGGAATACCTCACCAAACAAGGTGTAAGATTTACTCCTGGTGGGATCAGAAAAGGTGCTGCAGGGTATAATGTATGTTTCATCCATCCGAAGGGAAATGAAGAATTCCCACTGTGTAGCGAAGGGGTTCTTGTGGAACTTGTGCAAGCACCTGAAGATGTGATCAAAGCCTTAGGGTAATTTTTTGATCGTTAGTATGCAAGGAGACGGTTGGTGTCATAACCAATCGTCCGTGCATATTGTATGTATTCAGTTTCTACGGCAGGGGAGATTGTTTTTTCCCTGGAGAAAATCCATAAAAAATTCGCCTCTGGTCCCCCTATGAGTGCTGTTTGGTAATTGGTTCTATCAATTTTCAATATCAAATAATCCCCAAAGAAAAACGGATATAAAAAACTAACCTTTAACTTTCCTATATTGGGATTAGGAAGTAGGGCGATCCCTTCCAATCGGCTGACTCCATTTGGATTGGTTCCTTGGTTGATGACTCGTATATTTCCATCACCTAGCAATTGATATTCGGCACTGACATTCGTCAAACCTTGTTGGAAAAGGTTGTCGATACGTTTCATCTCTTGCCAGGTGCCAAGAAAACGATTCCATTCAATATTTTGTTCGGCAAACTGATCAAATCTTGATGTAGAGAGGTAAGATCCTAGACCAGTGGTGACTAAGGGAAGAAATGGTTCGCTTAAATTCTTTTCTGAATCTCCAGTTGGGAAACCCGTCTTGGAACATTGGAATAGAAAAACAAAACAAAAAAACAAAAAATGTATCGCGAGTCTCTCTTTTGAGTTCCTGGCTTGGCATCCTTTCATCAAAACTTAGATACCAAACAGTTTCGTTTTAGGGTGAAATTTTATATGGTTTCTTTGATTTTTTGGTGGGAGAGTCGCCAAAATAGATACGCAAACAATGCCATCACAGTGGTGATGAGAAACTGAGTTAAATGTACAACCGTTGCATACACGAGTCCCTCTCCCGGATCCCTTCCTAAAATGATGAATCCAGAGATAATGGCGGCATGAAAGACACCGATTCCTGAGGGAGCAGATGGAATGGCAACTCCCATCCCTCCTAAAAACATAAACAGTAATGCTTCTGGAAACCCTATGGGCATACCGATCAAATGACCTGCCAAATAGTAGGAGATTGCATAACCAAAAATCCAAGTGGGTAAGGAATACGCGACAGGTTTCAGGAGTTTGTCACCTTGTAAAAATTCCGAAAACTCCACCAAATGATGGTCGAGTTTTGCCTCGTAGAGTGATTGTTTTCCTGCAATTGAAAAACATTTTAGGAGTAAGGAACGTAATGTATTTAAAAAATATTTTACTAAAATGAGACCAACTAACATGCCAACGATGACAAGAGTTGATATTAAGAGTAAACTCAAATTTTTTGACTGTCCTAGACCCATGTAAAAAAGAGCGGCAGCGCCAATGACAACGACAGCCCCTAAATCCATCACCTTTTCCAGAAAAATGCGACTTAAGAGGTGGGTTAAGGGTAGATCAGAATCACGTTTGTTCATGAGAAGTCTTACTAAATCTCCACCTCTCGCAGGCAAAACCATATTTAAGCCAACCCCAATGATGGCCGTTAGGAACGACTGAGTAAACGTGATTTTTTTTTCGAGTAAATGATACCAACGAATGGAAAAGGGAACAAAGGCCCATAAGTTAGAAAGAAAGAGCAATGGAAAGATCCACCAATT
This sequence comes from Leptospira sp. WS60.C2, assembly GCF_040833955.1. Classification (NCBI taxonomy): domain Bacteria; kingdom Pseudomonadati; phylum Spirochaetota; class Leptospiria; order Leptospirales; family Leptospiraceae; genus Leptospira; species Leptospira milleri. Next base: position 1,463,067 of record NZ_CP162133.1, read on the forward strand.
GATTTTTCCTTCCAATCGTTTGAATTCACTTAGATCGAAGTTTTTTTGCAAAAAATAAATGGCAATACCTGATACGATAATTCCAAAAAATAATTTTTTCATTCTAGTAAATCCCTTATCCTGGAGGCCACTGCAGATGTCTTCCACCTAGCAGATGAAAGTGGATGTGTCCCACGGTTTGTCCACCGTGACTTCCACAATTGTTGACCAAACGGTATCCTTTCTCCTGGATCTTATTTTTTTCTGCTAACTTAGGGATCACTTGGAAGATTTCAGTGATGACCTTTGGATCCAAAGAATCAATTTCATTCATACTTGTGATGTGTTGTTTGGGAATGATGAGTAGGTGAATTGGAGCTTGAGGTGTGATATCATGGAAGACAAGAATGGAATCAGACTCATATTCCTTTTTTGCAGGTATCTCTCCTTTGATGATCTTACAAAAGATGCAGTTTTCCATTTTATTGTTTCTCCTTTGCAAATACAAGTGATGCAGCACCTAACGTACCTGAAATGTTTCCACCAATACCCATTTTCAATCGATCGTTCAAAACGGAAAAAATAGTAGAACGAATTTCTGATTCTAAAAGAGATCCAAACAAATCATAAGATTTGGTAATCCCTCCCACAAAGACAACGGCTTCTGGGTTCAGTAAATGAATGGCATTTCTTACGGCATGGGCTAGGGCTTTTGTTCCAAACTCCAAAATCTCTTTTGCAAGTTTGTCACCCTCTCGTACAAGACCAAAAAAAGCTTCGGCGTGCGGGAGTGTTTGATTTGTTTTTTCTAGGTACCGATTGAGAAACCCTTTTGTGGAAAAGTAACTTTCCACACAACCAAGGACACCACAACCACACATGGCACCTCCAATCACGGAAGTTGTATGGCCGATTTCGATTCCATTTCCTAAATACCCTGAATAGAGCACCCCCTTCTGTACAAACCCACCACCAATCCCTGTACCCAAGGTTAATATGAGTTGTGATTCCACTGCTTTGAATTTGCCAAAGATGGCTTCTCCTAACGCAGCGCAGTTGGCGTCATTTTCGTAAAAAACAGGAAGGGAAAATTCATTCTCTAGGGCTGATTTGATGGGTAAGTTTTTTAAGCCCACCATATTTGCGCTAGTGAGCATAACGCCTGTTTCGTTATTAAGGGGGCCTGGAGATCCGACTCCAATTCCCATACACTCTTTTGTAAGAGGGCGAATGGTTTCTTTTAAAAGAGCGAGAAAACTGTCATTGTCCAGATGTTCAGGCGTTTTGGTATGATTGGATTTTTGTTCGTTTCCTGTTTCATCAAAAAGCGAAACACGAATGCTACCACCACCAATATCAACACCAATCGCTTGTTTCAAAACTCATTCTCCTTTTATCACTTGTTCAAACCTACCATGTTTCATCTCATATACGGTTTGGGCATCAAAAGCGAGTTTCATGTCATGAGTCACTAGAATGATTGAGTGGTTCCGTTTGTTGTATTCATTGAGTAAAAGTTGGACCAGATAACTATTTTCTGGATCTAAATCTCCGGACGGTTCGTCCGCAAAGAGGATGGCTGGGTCATTGATGAGCGACCTTGCAATAGCAGCCTTTTGGATTTGGCCACCAGACAGAGTTCTTGGAAGGGAGTTTTGGATGTCTCCCAATTTTAAGTGTTCGATGAGATAATCACATTTTCGGAGATAATCATCGTTTGAAAATTTTTTGGTAAATAAGGCAGGGAGAAGGATGTTTTCTTTGATCGTTAGGTTTCCCACAAGTTCCGAAAATTGAAACACAAGGCCCAAATCACGTGCCCGAATCTCGGCTAATTCTTGTTTGGAAATCTGAGAGAGTTTGATTTGATCGTACAAAATGTCCCCTTCCGTTGGGGAAAGCATTCCTGTGAGCATGGAGAGTAGGGTGGTTTTGCCAGACCCTGAAGGCCCGATGATGGCTACATAGTCCCCTTGGTTTACGTCAAAACTGACGGAACTCACGGCCTCTTCTTTTCCGAATCGTTTGGTTAAATTGTGCACACGGAGTAACATTATTTTTGTCTCCGTATGGATTTGTAAGGATCCATAAAGGTGCTAATTCCCACAGTGGGAAAGGAGACAAGTATCCCTAAAAATAGAAAGAGTACAAAACAAGTGAACATGGCTTTCACCTCACTCCAAAAACCAAAGTCAGGCGGGGGGCTTAGGAATTGCAAATTGAAGAAGATCGCCAAAAGAAAACTTGGTAAAAATAGGAAAAAAAGGGACAAAGAAAGGAGAAAGATACAACCCCAACGGTTTCCCCCCACAGCCATCATCACTCCAATATCCCCTAGTCCATGCAAACAGTGGAAGAAAAATAAGGTCATGAGTGCAAAGCTTGTAGCGTAAAAAAGAATCTGCGGAGATTGGTCAAAGGAAACGATACTAGTAAGAGACACTCCCGCATACAAATGGAAGTGAATCCGAACGGCAAGGATTAGGAATGTAAAAACAAGAGTTCCCACGAGGCCATAGGCTAGGGAGTAGAGACGATCTCTAAGGAGAAGTCGTAAGGCAAACGAAATGTAGGTGAGTTGTATCACTTCCAGGACAGAATTGACGTAAGACTCTTTTTTACCAACCAAAATAGGAAAATAGGAAGTATTCGAATTTGGCATTTTTTATCTTTGTAGGAGCCGCTGTGATTTTACTTGGGTTTCTTTTGACCTTTGTCATTGGACAGAGGCGGGATAGTTATGCCAAAGCCCTTAGCCTTGCGACTTTAGGGAATTTTCTAGATGCGAGGGCACTCGTACGGGAGAAATTGGAAGAGGACCACCAAAATCCCCAGGGTCATTACGTGATGGCAAAGATTTATGCCATGGAAAACGATCCTTTAAACGAAGCCAAACACCTGGAAATCATCAAAAAAAACAATCGATACACCAAAGAAATTGATCCTGTTTCCGTCTCGAACCGTGTAGCTGATATCTATTATACCAAAGATTTTTTTGAGGAAGCCTTTTTCCATTATCTGGACACCCTCCAAGTGGACAGGTCCAATCCCATTGCTTGCCTTCGTTTGGGCTTTATGGCTCTTGGGCAAAAAGAGTTTAAGATCGCCGATCATTTTTTTAACAGGATTCCTGAAGAAAAAATCGGACTTGCTTCCTTTTACATCGCGAAGGGTGTGATTTCTGGGGTAACAGGTGTTGGAAAAGAGCGAGAGTATTTTGAAAAGGCGTACAAAATTGAAAAAACTCCCGTCTCAGGTTTTTTGTATGCCTTATCCCTCTCTCGAGAAAACAAACACAAAGAAGCCGTAAAAACTGCCATTGCCATCAGCGAACAAATAGAAGATGAATTTGTTCGATTTACCCTCTTTCAATTTCTAATGACGGAAGCTATCCTCATGCAAAACTTTCCAGAAGCATTGAAGTATGGAAGGTTGTGTTTGGAAATGGCAAAACTCAACGCATGGCAAAGTGAAATCACAGAATGTAGTATTCATTTTGCAATGATCACGACCTATATGGGACGGTATGAAGATGGTGCTGAATATTTAATTGAGGCGGAAGCAGAACGAATCGATGATCCTGAAGTGATCGCCCTAGCCAATTTAAAATACAGACTAGAACGCGGGACGGGTACTGTGGAATCATTAACACATGAATACGATCTTACTCGCGAATTAAATTTATTATCCGTGAACTTATTTCCCAATTCGAGATATTTTGAACTGAGTGGAATGCGGTCTTCCAAACCATTTAATATCAAAGGTATGGTGGATGAAAATGGAAAAAAACTCACATCCAAATTGGATATGTTGGGTCTTGATAAATTTGAAAAATTCATCAGTTTACCTGGAACCAATTTTAAAAACCAAGCAACAAGAATGGTGATGAGCTTAGGATACCGAGTGACAAAAGAGATTGCCAACCCAGAGGCGGATGGGGTGAATCTTCTTGCTTCCTCCAAGGAGGATGTGAACAAACGTGCTTTATTTCGAATTCGGAAATGGAAAGATGCAAAAGTCTCGGATGTTTTTTTACGAGAAATGACAAACCAAATGGAAGACATGGGTGCCACGAAAGGTTACGTGATTGGAAATTTTGATGTGACGGAAGCTGGTAAAAAAATCATCTCAGCAAGTAATGGGGCTCTTGAGATGTATTCGGGTGATTTGTTTGAGGATTTACTCAACAAAACAATGTAATGCGAATGATTGTTTCTACTAAAAATGTATCGTTGTCTTTTTTGGCAGTGGTTCTAATTGGATTGTTGGTTGGTTGTTTTCGCTCGAATTCAATTGCAACAAAAAATGTTTTGTTGGAAACATCCTTCTCTCCGGGAACTCAAGAACACGAGTGTCCCTATCCAGTTCAATTGGGAACGGTGTATGGAACAGGAATTTCTCCATTTGACAAAACCATTTTAATGTTCACCATCAAACAGCTGCTCCTGGACCTGTGTGAGGGACACTTTTCCCACTTACTCTCCTTTGTTCATAAGGAAACAGGCCTTTTCGTAGATGCAAAAGGCTATTGGAAAACAGAAGAAGTGAAAGCGGACTTACAGGATTCCAATGGATATTTTGCCCTGTATTATTTTGATTCCGAGAAATTAGATCTTAAAAAAGGAACAAAAGGCAATCTCACGATTCGTGATGTGTTTGGAATGGCTGGAGCGGTCTATGTCGATATCTTTGTCGGTTCCAAGGAAGAAGTGGAAGTGAAGTTTCGGTTTCCAAAAGATCCTAAATTGGAACGGTATCTTATCAATCCTAATTTTATCAAAATCAAAAACACTTGGTATTTACACCGAATGTTTTGATTTACCTAGTCCCAGTAATCACTTGTTTTACAACATCAGATGCACTGAGTGTTGGATTAGATTTTTTTGCGTCTGCTACTTGTTTTGCGGCGGTTTTTTCATCGAACCCTAACTGGATGAGAGCTAAGGTTGCAAGATCCGTTTCTCTGTTTGCCAGGTTGGTTTCTGTTTGTCCTTCATTTAAAAAGATTTCAAATTTTTTAAGATTTTGTTTGATTTCAAAGAGAATTTTTTCGGATGTTTTCCCTTTGACTTTTGGAATTTTTTCTAAGGTTTTTTTATCATCAGCTTTTGCGATTTGGTAAAGATCATCTGCATGGAAAAAAGATAGGATTTTGAGAGCTGTTAACTCTCCGATTCCATGTAAGGATTTGATGAGTTCAAAGAGTTCGCGGTCTTTTCTTGTGGAAAAACCAAAAAGTCTTTGTCCACGGTCTGTGATGGAATGGTAAATATGCAAAAAAATTTCTGAAGAAAGTTTGTCTTTGCACTCTAAATGAAGTGGAAATGGGATCATCACTTCGTATCCCACACCTGAGACTTCAATGACTAAATGATCAATTTCTAATTGGAGTAAAGTACCGCGTAAACTTGCTATCATGGACTTCTTCCTATTGTAAGAAAGGAATAAATCTGACTACTCTTCTTTTCGAAGCTTTGGTAAGAAACGAGAAGAAATCCTTCTTTACAAGCTTTCGATTTCAATGTAAGTCTTGGATCATGCGTTTGTTTCTCCTTTCACGTGTGTTGTTTCTTTTCGTGTTCATACTCCCTTCCCTTGTTTTTTCGCAAAATTTGGATCGTTTGCTTGAATCTGGTTATAACAAACAAGAAACCATCCTCATTCGAAATGAAATTCGTAAACAATTGGGAGATCGTGCGAACCAAAAACAAATCCAAAATACAATCGAATCCCTACGCATTTGGGCCGTGTTCGAATCTATGTCTGCTTCAGAATTTGCTTTAGAAGTCGAACGGTTTGTCATTTTGCAAGACCATGGGTATGAATGGGAAGAGGTGGAAGATTTAATCCCTTACTTCGTAACAACAAAACCCACAAAACAAGAAATTCCTTATTTTGGTAAATTCCAAAGGGAAATGAGGTTAAGCCAGGTACCTGAGGAAGAAACTTTGGCTCTCTTCCAATTGGCTAAAACCAAAGGCTGGAGTGGGGACACCCTCTTTGTGGCAGGACGTCTTTTTGTTTTCCATCGAAAAAAAGAACCAAATGTTTCCTCGATTTTGAAACAACTTGAGAAGTCTCTTCCCAAACGAATGGTGTCACTAACAACAGAGAAACAAAGAAACATTTTGAAGGAATTATTTTCGCAATCCCAATCCTCTAATTCGGAAACAAAATGGGAAATGGTATTGGAAGATACACTGATGGTGCTTTCTGGAAAAGACACAATTGCTAATTTTAAAGTGTCCAATCGGCGAACGGAGATCATATGGAATGAGGAAGGAGAATGGATTACCAAAGAACGTCCACGGCTTGATCCAAGTGTTCTCTTTCTTGAGGAACAAACAACAATCATGACAACTCCGACACAAATAGAATCAAAACGAAAACTAGTAGATCCGGTGGGTCGTAAGTGGCTTGGTACACCTTATGTCTACGGTGGTTTTTCTAAAAGAGGAATTGACTGTTCGGGGCTCACCAAATCCATATTAACTGATCCAAGGATTGGAATGAAAGACAAAGCCATTCCTCGATCTGCAAGAGACCAAGCGAACATCGGCAAATTTGTCTCCAGAGAAAAACAAGAGATTGGAAACCTAGTCTTTTTTTCAGCGTCTCCTAACACTAAAAAAATCACACATGTAGGACTTGTTTTGGAAAATGGTAATTTTATCCATGCATCCACAAGTCGAGGAGTTGTCATCCAGTCCTTACAAGAAAAATGGTGGAAAGATCGGTATGTCACAGGACGAGATTTATTTTTAAGCGGTAATTAAAATGGCAAAAAAGAAAGCATTGGTACTATCAGGTGGTGGCGCAAGGGGTGCCTACCAGGCAGGAGTTTTACGATATTTAGAAGAGATTCAATGGAAACCGGACATTATCTGTGGCACTTCCGTTGGTGCCATCAATGCCTGTGCAATTGGTGCTGGAATGGATTCACAAAAATTATCCGAATTATGGTTAAAATTAAATCAAAAACATATCATGCGTTATTCGGTTTGGAATATGTTAAAAGGATTATTTCGAAGGAAGTATTATCCTTTAGTAGAAACATATCCTTTGAGAAAGTTCATTCATGAACATCTTGATTTCACATCTCTCAATCATTCACAAACAAAAGTTATCATCTCTGCTGTGAATATTCTCACATCGGAATTACGTTTTTTTGAAAATCCAGCTTTGCGTATTGAACACTTACTTGCTTCTTCTGCCATTCCGATGATTTTCCCTTGGCAAATGATTGATGGAGAGCCGTATTGGGATGGAGGTGTAATGGCAAATACACCGATTTTACCTGCTTTAACTCATGATGCTTCTGAGATCGTTGTGGTATTACTTTCTCCAGTGGGAAGTTCCATTCGGATGCAAACACCAGAAACAAAAGATGAAGCATTGGAACGACTGTTTGAACTCTATTTACTAGGCTCTTATAAAAGTGTGGAACAAGGATTAGAATATCGTAAATCTGTAATGAATGGACTCACTTCGATTGAAAATTTTTTATTAAGTTTAAGAACTCAATTCACAAAGGCAAAAATATCCATCATTGCACCAAAACAAATGTTAGGTTTAGGAAGTATTTTGAATTTCAAAAAAGAACAAGCTGAAAAACTTTTAGTGCAAGGGTATACTGATGCTAAGGAGTCCTTTCCGATACCATCACGAAAGAAATAGTTCGTTTAATTCTTTGAACTCACCATGATGTAAACCGAATGGGCACTGTATTCAAAGGATTGAGCAAGGGAATTTGGATCAATTCTCGAATTGCCGTAACCTAGTTCTCGAATGTAAGTAACAGATACGGAGGATTTGGATGTTACCCATGAAAATCCCAGACTCAATCCTCTATTTCTAGAGTATTCGTTCCTCGGGTTTGTGCCAGATCTTGCCACTTTATAGATGACACTCGCATCACCAGAGGTGGCAGAGACTTGGTTTCCGAAGGTATTTTGTAAGTATAAGTCGATTGCAGATTCGGTCCAGGAAATGGGTTTTGTATTCGGTTCGTTGGTATAAATTCCAGCTAAGACGGCGAAGGTGTCTGCTAAATAGTATTCGGTTCCAAAGGCAAAGTTTGTAGTTGAATAACGAGTCAGTTCTCTTACTTCGGTATCATTCACCGTATAGGTGACTCTATTTCCAAATGTGCTGATTTCGTTTTGGTTTCTCCTGACTTTGTAACCAGAGGTATAAATCATATCAAAAGAGGCTAAAAATCGTGAAGTTGGAAAAAAAGCCACACCCAATCTCATCTCTGAAGTTTGTGGAATTGATGTGACTAATTTTGGTTTTTGCGTGAGAACACCTTGTTCAATGGAAGAGGCACCATCGCCAGTTCCTTCGATAAAATCAATCGCCGAGGAACCAGGCCTTCTCGTAGAGTCAGCATAAACTTCATTGTACAATCTGTCACCACCAGTCACAAATATCCTTCGGTAACTCATGCCGAGTGACAGTTTTGGATTTGGTTGGTATTGAATACCCAGGACTGGCATAAGTCCAGATGTTCTTCTATTGTCCACATAGGACCGCATTACATAACTTAAGTCAGAAAACTGTTGGAATTGGGTTCTAGAGACTTCTTTAGTATCATTTATATAGTAAAGTGTCGCACCGAGAGATAATTTGTCATTGACCAAGTATGCCAAACTCGGACCCACGAGGAGCTGGTTGTAACGTTCTTTGGTATAATTTCTAGTGGAATTGATTGAGGGAGAAACTAGTGGGTAATTGACTTGGTCTACTCGATTATAAGAATAATTGTAAGTATTTACGATGGAAAAAGCAAACTTCCAACGATCAAAATTCTTTAATAAACCAATGAAGTTTGGATCAAATCCTTGATGAGTTTGGTTGTATCTTTGGCCTGGTGTGTCTATGTTGATGTAACTTCTTTTGACATCTTTAAAATTACTAGCAGAGATCGAAATTCCATCATTATGCGTAAATCCAAGTCCTGCTGGATTGTAATAAGCGCCAGAGGGATCATCAGCAATGGCGGTAAAGGCTCCCGCAAGACCAGCTGCTCTTTCTCCATAAAATCCTTGTAAGTTGTGAAAAGGTTCGGAAGAAAATAGGGAAAGGGGAAAAAGTCCCAGAAATGTATAGATGGCGATAGTAGAAATTTGGTTTTTGATCATAAGGTTTAATTTAGTGTAATCTTTTTTCCTTCAAGGAATCGTTCGGAGTTTTTGAAACTGGTTATAGCTTGGAACATATACGTTTTGCCATTAGATTTGGGTAACGGTGTTTGCTCTCACCGTATACACTTCGTTTCCATTGGTATCAATTGCATATCGCCAAACGACAGCGGTGGGGATTTGGTCTGCCGTGCCATAAAAATCCACATAATAAACTGGACCACCACTGTTCACATTATTATAAAATTCTCCCCAACCAATGTATTCGTCTGGAAATAGATTGGGATCAACACCAGAGGGCATAATGACAAAGGCATCATAATCCGTAAACCCAGCTCCTTGCCCAATGCCACCTCCAGGAAGGGCAACTGTAAAGTCAACATAGGCATCCCACTCAAATGTATACTCTGTTTCGATAAAATCACCATAGAGAGCTGTATCTAAAATTCCAAGCTCTTCATAATCATCGTTTGCTGGTGTTGTAATATCATAATAATCCACCGCAAAGTAGGTGATGTCTCCATTGCTATCATAGGTTTCAGTAAGATAGTATTCATATTCTTCCGCATTATTAATGTATTCCGTAAGAACATATCCACCAAGATCATTGGTTCTTCCTTTGACAGAAGTTGTGATTTTATTCCCTGCGATATCATCGTATACATTGCTATAATTTAAAGTCACACAATTGTTTGCATTTGCATTTGAATCCGTAGCACATTCTTCAAAAGTGAATCTAGTAGTGGATTTGTCAGTGTTTCCAGATCCTGAGGTTACTTGTTTGATATTGAGGATGGCTTTGTCTTTTTTTCCTTCTTGGGTGATGTAAGTAATTGATGCCTCCACGCTGAGGGAAATTCCAAAAATTTTTAAGGACCTGTTGATGGAACTAAACACTTTGGATTTGTCCGTTTTGAATTTGATATTTTTTTGGAATTGGTTGTTAGATGGACAAGGTTGGGCTGTTCCAATCGCTTCGGCAAATGAATAATCTATCTCTACATCATATTCATTATTACTTAGGGTTCGATACACCATGGCTGGTGTTGGTACGGATTGTCCGATGAAAGGTAAGATTCCTTCGTTTTGAAGACTGACAAGTTCACCTCTTGCTTCTTCTGGACTGAGTCCAAGGCGTTCGATTCCTTCCAAAAATTCATCTTCCATACTTTGGGTAATGCGAACTGTGCTTGCTCCACCTGGGATACAAACTCCTGGATTTGCTTTTGCTAAGGAGTATGCACCACTGATGAGAACAAGATCCTTTTTAGAATCTCGTAAAATTTCAGCGACAATTCCTGTTCCTTCTGTAAGAAAATTTTGCCCTGTAAATCCATAATCCAAAGTGTCTTGTGCAATTCCTTTGGGAGAAACACTTTTTAAAGATCGATTTTTTCGTGAAAGACTTGTCGCAAGTCCATTGGAAGGTTTTCGAATGGATCTAGGTACGGCGACACTCAAGTTGGATGGTAACTCTTGGTTGATACTGGAAGAGAGAAGTGTGCGAATGAAAAATCGAGTGACAAGTGCACTGAATGTATTACTCTCATCTTTTTCTTTTTTGCAATTTACTAGTATCGAAATCGAAAGTAAGAAGATCAGAAAAAAATGTTTCATCGCCCATTCATCACATGATATGAAGTGGAATTGTCAATTCGAAAGTCACAAAACAAAAAAGAGTTTGCCAAGTTTGTATTTAATAAGAAAATTCATGGGACATGAGGGCGTACACAGTATCCTTATTATTACTCTTCCTTCCTTTTTCGATCTTTTCGAAAGGAAATGTGTATGTGCAGAGCAACAAAGCGAAGTTGTTATCACAACCGAAACTAAACTCAGATGGGATCCTTTTAAAACAAGGAGATGTACTAACACCAATCACTGAACAAGGGCTTTTTGTGCAAGTTCGATGGGAAGAGAAAACAGGTTGGGTTTCCAAACTGTTTGTATCACCTCTGCCACCAGGTAATCAAATGAAACTCGGAATCACATCCAATTCTTCGGAAGCAGTTGTGGCAAGACAAAGGGCATCTGATTTTACGAAAACAGCAGCAGCAAGAGGTCTATCTGAAACCCAAAAAATGAGAGTTCGGGGAGAGGGTGATTTGTATGATTTTGAATCCTTACGATGGTTAGAATCAGTTCCTCTTTTGATCGATGAATCCTCCAGCGAGAAAAAAAACACACAATTGTCAATTTCGAATCAAAGTTCGCAAACATTTCTTTCGAAAGAATTAACTGTGTTAGGAGAAACAAAAGCAGAAGTGAAAACGGGTCGTTCCCTTGCGGCACGGTTACTTAAAAAATATCCGATTGTAAAAGATTATGAATTCACTCGCTATCTAAATTCCATAGCGACAAAGTTAGGTGCCGTATCTTCTCGAAACGATCTGGAGTTCCGAGTCGGTATCATTGACTCTAAGGAAGTGAATGCATTTTCTTGTCCAGGAGGGTATTTGTTTATTACAACCGCTACGTTACGAAAAATCCAAACAGAATCTGAACTTGCAGGCATCATTGCGCATGAAATGGGACACGTAATCTTATTTCATAATGGAGAATTCAAAGACTCGAATCTATTTGTAGACATTTTAGCTAGTTTACTCACTCCACCAGGCAGTGAAGTTGTAAACTCTACCATGGCAACCGCACTTGACGAGATGGAAAAACAATTTTTTGAAACGGGAAGGGATTCTAAATTGGAATTAGAAGCGGATGAAGCATCCGTTGGTCTCGTTTCACAGATCGGATATTCCCCTATGGGTCTATCTAGTTATTTGAACACAATGTCCAAATCTGAAGGGACGGAACTAATCAAAAAAACGCATCCAGAAACAAATCTTCGAATCGCAAAACTCGTGTACATCGAAACTTCTGTTTCATTAGAAGCAACTCCAATGGTTTCAGATCGTTATAGTGAATTCAAAAAAAGAATACCAAATGAAACAAAATAAAATTCTGTTTCCCATTTTTCTAATGGTTGTTGTGCCTACAATTCTCACAACATTCATTTCATTTTTTCGGTTTTCTACTACACTAGATCGCAAGTTATCTGATGGATTGTTTCACTTACTTCCTTCTCACCATTTTTTTTCTAAAGACATCGTTATCATTGACATTGATGAGCAGAGCATTGCCAAATATGCAGACCATCCGGAACTTGGGCAATGGCCTTGGAAGCGGCATATTTATCCAACACTCATCAATTATACAAAATTAATTACACCTCCCAGAATCACAATCATTGATATCATGTTTACAGAACGATCGGATTATGATGAGGCACTTGTCATCGCCAATGAGAGTTTAGGTGAGATTTCCCACGCAGCAAATTTTCGAGATGGAGGAATCGTGATTCCAAGGAAGGGAATCGAATCCATCCAAGAAAGATTCAAAGTTCCTCTGAACACTCACATACCTTTTCCAAAATTTGAAAATGCATCGTTTCCGATTGGCCAAATTGGGGAAACGGCTCCCATGATCCATGTTGTGAATGTCATCACCGATGCTGATGGAATCCTTCGAAGGTTTTCTCCTTTTGTGCAGTGGAATGGATTTTATTTTCCCACTCTTGCCATGCAAGCTTTTGCCTTGGGCGAAACGTATGAAACAGAGTCAAAAGATGGAGATTTGATCATACAAAAAAATGGAGAAAAAAGAATCGTCCCTGTTGGTAAAGATGGGCTCGTTAGAGCTTATTTTTATACGGAAGAAGAATTGCGAAACATTCCACGTTATTCGGCTGCTGGTATCATTGAATCCTTAGAAACCTTAAATTCTGGAGAAGTGGAAGATCCAAATTCATTACTGGTACCACCTAAACTATTTAAGGATAAAATTGTTTTGATCGGAACTTCTGCGGCTTCTACTCATGACGATGTGGTCACACCTTTTGGTTTGTTTCCTGGTGTGATTGCACAAGCTGTGTTTGCCTCTAATCTAATTGAAGGTCATCTCCTAAGAGAGTTGCCTGAATTTTACGGCATTCTATTTACAACCTTGGTATTATTTGTTGGGGTTTTGGTTTTATTTATTAACCAATGGCATAGTTTGAAAAGTCTTTATCCCATTTTTGCTATTTCATTGTTTCTAGGTACATTCTATTTTTTGTATCGAATGGATTTGGTTCTATCGACTTATTCTTTTGTTTTAGGTTTTCCCATATCGTACTTACTTGGATTTGCTTATCTAACATATACGGAAGGCAGAGAAAAACGAAAATTCAATCACATCTTACGAAACTTAGTCGATCCAGAGGTGGTGAGTGTTGCATTAGAAAATATGGAATCATTAAAGCAAGGTGGGGAATGGGAGATCACTGCATTTTTTTCGGATGTAGCTGGCTTTTCTTCGATCAGTGAAGAGTTAAGTGCAACAGACCTTGCGAAACTTTTAAATGAATATCTGTCTGCAATGACAAATGTTCTAAAATCAAATTCTGGTACGCTAGACAAATACATTGGTGATGCCATTGTAGGAATCTTTGGTGCACCGATCCAAAATCCTAATCATCCAAAACTTGCTTGCAAAACAGCGCTTGAAATGCGGAAAGAATTGGAAAGGTTAAGAGATGGTTGGAACCAAAGAGGTGAATACACACCGCTTGCTCGTAGTATGGTTTTTCGTATTGGTCTGAATTGTGGACCTGCTAAAGTGGGATTTATGGGTACGGATAGTTTAGCTTCGTATACAATGATGGGAGATACAGTCAACTTAGCGGCAAGATTAGAAGCGGCGGCAAAAGATTATGGTGTTTCGATTCTTGTTTCCGAGAGCATTGAGTCCGTATGTAAGGATGAATTTCATTTTCGATTTTTGGATTGGATCCGTGTGAAAGGAAAAGAAGCCCCGGTTAAGATCTACAGCTTAGAGGCCTATCAAAAAGATGTTTCCAATGAGGTAATCGAAGCAGAACGAGAATATGAGCTTGGTTTTTCAGAATATTTAAAACAAAACTGGGAAGTAGCAATTCTACATTTTAAGAATGTTTCTAAATTCTTGGGGAAACATGATATCACTAGCGAAATGCTCATCCTAAGATGCGAAAACTTATTTCAAAGCCCGCCACCTGTCGACTGGGATGGAGTCTATACGCGTACATCAAAATAATACTATTCTAAAAATTGCATTTTTTAGAATGTTTTGGAAAAGGAAAAGCGAAATGGACGAAGTCAAAATCAAATCAATCTGCTGGAGATTGACACTTGGACTTGAATTGTTAACCGCTATACTCGCTGTACCAACTGCAGTTTTATTCATTATCATTGCTGGCGTATATTCCCTAGAGAAAGCACTGTTAGTCGTCATGGGAGCTTCCATTGCCCTAACTACATCGTATGTCATTCCAACGATTCGTTTCATCCGTCTTAAATCATTACTGAGAAAAACCATTCCGAAAGAGTTCGAAGAGAAAGGTTTGGCAGAAAAACAAGATATCAAACTAAAACTTTTAGAATTTCCTAAGAAAAACTTGGTATATTTTTTGTTACAATGGACGTTTGGAATTCCCTTTGCCGCATTTTTGATTTTTTTATCGTTCACGCCGACCGTTCAAGAATATTTACCCTTCATCATTTTGCCAATCTTGATCTATCCCGTATTAGGTGTTTCTCATTTTTTTCTCACTGAACTCATTATCGCCGAGGTATTAGTCACAACGCATTTAAAGGATTTAGTCCTTCCGGAAGAAAAAATCCCAAGGGTAGGGATTTACGCTCGGATTTTTTATACTATGCTCGCTGTGTTTACCATGACTCTTACCGCACTTGGTTATCTTTTACTCGCCGAAGTGACAGGGTTTGTCCAACTTCAAAATACAGAAATCACTCTCGTTCTCATGGCAATTTTTATTTCTATCAACATTTTTGTGCTTACGTCTCTTTTTGTAAAAACTATGAAATTTAATACGATTCAGATGGTAAATCGTTACAAAGCATTAGCAAGTGGAGATTTACGGGAATCTGTTCCTATCATTTCAACAGACGAGCTAGGGCATGGATCCATTTCTCTCAATTCATTTATCACAAGCATTCGCAATATCACAAGCATTGTGATTGAAGAATCAGATAAAGTGAAGGCAGACGCGAAGGTGATTGCCACTCAAACGCAAGGGTTAGCACAAGCGATGATGGAACAGGCTTCTTCTTCTGAGGAGATGTCTGCAGGTGTAGAAGAAATGTCGGCAAGCATTCGTTCGACGGCCTTCGGTGCAAAAAAACAAAACGAAATTACAAAGAATGCCAATGAACTAGTATTGAGTATGGAGTCCTCTATCTTTTCCATTCATGATTTGATGCGTTCTACGGAAAGGGAAACTAAACAAATGGAAGAGGAGACGAAACTAGGTCGGCAGGCTCTGGAATCTACACTCATCGCTATGTCAGACATCGAAGCAAGTGTAGATCATACCTCTAATGTCATCCAAGTCATTGGAGAAATTTCCGATAAGATTGGTCTTTTGTCTTTAAATGCATCGATTGAAGCAGCAAGAGCAGGAGATGCTGGTCGAGGATTCGCAGTTGTAGCAAGTGAGATTTCGAAATTGGGTGAACAAACTCTTTCGAATACAAAACGTATTTTAGAAGCTGTTTCGAAAGCCTCTTCTTCCACCAAATCAGGAAGAGTGGCTGTTTCTAATACGGAAAAAACATTCACACAAATCGGAAAGTCGGTGGAGACAACAATTGAACTCATCAAACAGTCGAGTGAAATGACTAAGAAACAATTGGAATTAGTAAAAAATGTAAAAGAAAGTTTTGAGAAATTGACTATATCATCCATCGAGATTGAACAAAATACAAATGAGCAAGCAAGCACCTCGGAAGAACTTGCAAAGAGCATCGCCACGATAACAGAAGGAACGGAATACTTGAACCAGTTTGTAAATGATATTGATAAACTCTGCGCCGCCTTATCTGGAAAGGCAACGAACCTACGAAACACAGTCGATTTTTTTAAGATTTAACGACCTTCACAAAACTGTTCGATTCCCGACTAGATTTTGTTCGTTGGTTTTGATTTGGAAGTGTGGATTGGTGCCTAAAGGCAGGGAATCGACCTCTCCGCTGGTTCGCCCTCATGGCTCACCAACGCTCCCAGGCACGGTTTTGTTCGTCGCCTCCCATCCAGGTCGGCTTATCCAAAACATTGCTTCCTATGGGTCGCAACGTTTTGGCTCACAAAACTGTTCGATTCCCGACTAGATTTTGTTAGTTGGACTTAATTTGGAAGTGTGGATTGGTGGAGGAATATCTACAGCTAACACAAAAGCCTCATCTCCAAAGCCCTCAAGAGTAACTAATCAGGACACTAACAAGAGCGTCAAAGGAGTAGGTAGCTCCAATTGCAATAACCAGTCTTCCCGCCAATCAGAACCTTCAGAAACTAATGTCCTGACAAGATTTTCTTATACGCACACTTACAAAAAGACCTTATTTAACAAAAGTCTGGACACTTTTTTTCTTATGAAGTCCTTAACACTTCTTAACGCTCTTTATCCTAAGTCCTGTAACTGCTCTAAGCCTAATCTAGTTTTCCTTAAAGTTAAGAACCGTCCCTCAATGGCTAGGTGTTCTAACTGTCATAAACAAGTATCCATTACCGCCAATACCCCATTCCAAGGATACCAGTCTAACCTTGCCTATATATCCTACATTATTTGGGATATGGTGAATCAATACCCTAAGGTTATGACTTCTAAAGAAATTTCTCGTAAGTTAAATCTTTCTTACCGTACATCCTATTACTTAAAGAAGAGAATCCAAATTATATTCTCACAGCTAAATGATAAACTAAGAAAGGAGCTATTTGAGGAGCTTAAAAACACTGAAAATACTGATCAAAAGCCTATTGCTGTAGCTGATAGTGTAGTTCTGTTTTCTGCCTCATTAAAAGCAAATAAGTACCGAAGCAGGCGATACAAAACGGGAACGGCTTCCATATATCTCTCTAATAATCTCCAGGGTCGCCAAGTTGGGTGTTTGGTTCATACTATTGGCATCAATCACGGAATGACGTTCTACAAATCAATACCATTAAATAATCAGCATTACCTAGAAAATGATCTTAACGAGAAGATACCTAAGAATGTGACCCTGTATACAGATGAAGGTTATACGTTTCTTTGGGACAGACCTAATCATAAAATGGTGAATCACTCTAAAAAATCAAAAGATCCTAGGTATAACCTAAGTCGTGATAGGTGGGTGACTAGGGAAGGCGTCTCCAATAATGGAGCAGAATCTAGGAATAACATCCTAAAGCAGTCTTTCCGAAGCTATGGGTATATATCTCCACGCTGGAGTCAACTTTACCTAAATGAGCTAAGCTTCTTATCTAACCTTAAGTTCAAACCTGAGTTGAGGAATCTTCTGAGTTTGGGAGATGATGCTTTTGTGTTAGAGGTAAACAGGAGCGATGCTCAAGAAAATCTAACGAATAACGTAGAAAAATACCTTTATAGACCCCTTTCATTGGAAGAACGTAATCAGGAATCCAAATCTTCTCTCATAAATAAGATAAATTTTGAGAAATTCCAGAGGCTTTCGAAAGGGTTAAAAGATGCTATTACTGTTAATAATCAGTTCTGGAATCAAAATTACATAGAAAACCATAAGCGGCGAAAAGAATCTAAATATAATTTGGTAGCTAGAAAGCTTTGGGTTTTATTAGAGCTAAAAAAATGGACTTCATTAGATGATTTGGTAAAAATTTCAGGTTACTCAAGGCTAGAAGTTCTCTTCATTCTTAAAAAGTGGCTTACTGTTGGTTTAATTAATATGTCAAAAACGAACGAACGATATATGGATACCTATAAAATTTATAAGAAAACTAATGATCTATTCTATCTTCTTTATTCTGAAACTAAAACACAAGTCAAAGCAAATTGGAATAATTTTAATAAGAAAATATTCAAAAACAAGTCTTATCGGAGTAACAGGAAATATGGTAGCTAAACAAGATTTTAGATTTAACATCTCGGATTTCAGAGATATTTTAAAACAGCAAGGAGGAAAATGTTTTTTAACGGGTAGGGAATTAACGGGAGTCAACTGCGATGCGGATTTGATAATACCATTGTCTCAAGGTGGAAAAGTTGAGAAAGAGAATGTTTGTCTTATACTGGATTCCATTAGGGAACTTAAGAGATACCATTCTTTAGAGGAGATAGTAGCAATTGCTAAGGATATAGTTAATCTTCATGGAAAAAGATTTTAATTCAATCACTCTAAAAAGGATCTGTGAAAACTTCTCAAAACGGATTAATGTAAGGATTCTCAGAGGCTCTCGTAAATCTGTAATCTCTATGAAACTCAAGACTCAAATGATAACTGAGAGACTGAATAATATGGTTATCAAAGAGAGTAGGGATACAAGTCAAGATCTCCTCATAGGTAAAATCAAAAGATTCAATGCCAATTACTGTTCCGATCCTTGGGTTAAGGCGGAGTTACTGATTCTTGATAAGCTTAATTTGAGTCATTTTTACATAGATCCAAGGAGAGTAAAAGAGGATATATCATTCTCTAGGTTTAAAAAGATCCAGGAGAGAATTAATAACTATAAGATTCCCTATAAAATTGGTAAAACCTTTGAGAAGATGTTCAGGAACTTCAGGCTAAGAATGGAGAAAACTAGGGAAGGGAAGTCTAGTCCCTCTCCGATGGATTACCGTTTAGCTGACATTACTCAAGATATGAATCTAATGTGGAGAAATCAAAACGATATTCCATATATTTTGGTTAAAAGACGAAATTTAATCTAATTTTTTCCCTGTCCAAAACCTAATTTGCCTTTAGAATTTAAGTAAAATTGCAAAAGGAGAATAGTATGACTAATGTAAAAGCGGGTTTCGTGAAGGAATTTAAGGAAAAATGGAGGATGTTTCCCGAAAGAAGGATTGAAGTTAGATTTCAATATGTTGATTCACGAAATATTCGAGGATTGAACTTTAATGTTTTTGATTATTCTTTATGTCAGCCTTGTTTGGAAACAATTCGGCGAATTCTAGATATAGAAGAATCAAAGGGTGAGGTTTTTGAGAGTTTTTATATAAAAATGTTATGATTATTCATACTAGAGCATGTGACTTCTTGTGTAACTAAATATGATCTGTGCGTCTAGAATTTTTATTTAATCGGGAGGTTTTAGTCTCCCGTTCTTTTGGTCTAACGATATGATTAGATTTTCTAATCTTATTTACATTTGGCTTACTCTAAAACCATTTGAGTGATTTCTTGTTTATTGTTTATGAAAAAAATTTCAATTTCTAAAAGTTTTATGATTTTCTTCAAGTATTCAAGTTTCCCTGATTCAACTCCTACGAATTCCTCTTTCTCATTCTCATTTTCTATTTGTTTTAGTATCCCTTTTTTTATTGGCAGAATACTAAGATTAAAATCCTTCAGAAATTTATCTTTGTTGAGTAGTTGATAATAGGTAGATATTTCTAAAATACAGCGTAGTAAAGTTTCCTTGTTTTTACTCGTTTTTACTTCCAATAACCAGATATTATTATCTGTTTTCGATATGAGATCAATTTTTCCTACTCCTACAAATTCTTCATTTAAACTAGGCTTCAATGGAATTTGATAATCGATTATTTCACCTAGATGGTCAAAAGGCTTAATGTCAGCAGATTTATTTTTATGCAGATTGAATAGTTCAATACAGTATCTTTCCTCATGTCGATTGCTTTCATTATTAGGAATTGTCCCGTCTCTTTTAGCTGACGCATACGATATTTCTCTATTAATATTTTCTATTTTCTGGAATAAGCTTTCTATTCCTTCATCAAGTAAGAATTTAGCTATTACTTCTTCGATTTTGACGTTAGTATCCTTTGTTTTGCTCTTATAATTCAAAATTTCGGATTTGTAGAAGTTTTTAAAATTTTCAATTTCACCTCTTGCAGTTTTTATTATGTATTCTTCTGTATATCTAATTGACATTTCGTTATTATCCTTAATTGGAGTCTCAAAGTATTTTTATTGGAGAAGCAAATAAATTTTTAAATTTTTCTCTATCTAGAGTATGAATTGGAACCAAATTCCCAGGTTCTAACGCCTTCACAAATCTTTGTAAATCCTTCAAGTAAGCATGTCCACTAGTGTGAACATTAACAAGTATTAACTTATGTTTGTCAACGAATTCTTCGAAATTTTTTTGCTGTTTTATGTAACCGTGCCACATAGAAAATATATAATTAGAATTTTTTAAAGATATATTTTGCGAATTGAATTGTGACGCTATTTCTTCGAAAATATGTTGGGATACCCTGAGAACCATTCTCTGTTCACTTTTTATGATTTCATGAATTCCAATTTGTAAATTTCGATATTCTTCCAAAAGTGATTCATCATGATTTTTTAACTTTCTAACTTGGTTTTTGTGAAAGTAAACACGAATTGTTCTATCTCCGTCGAAAGGCGGTAGGTTTGGATTTAGTTTTTGTAACTCCTTTAATAAATGATATTGATATAAGTCAATGACCAAAGTTTTTCTGTTAGATAGGCAGGCTTTATAAAGCTGAATCAATCTTGTGATATTGCTTCCAGCTTGCATCACAAATGCGATTTTCTTTGTTTCTGCTAGAATTCGTTTCAATTCTAAGAAGACACTTTTTTCAGTTTCAAATTCAACTTTTTTAGTTTCCCTGATTGAAGTTCCTTCCATTAGCAAGTAGTCTATATTCTTCGGAGGATTATTGATTAGGTTTTCAAATGTATATTTTGTAGCACCATGCCCACGAAAATCTCCAGAATAGAATATTCTCTTACCGCCAACTTCTATCAATATACAATATGCACCATAAGCAGAGTGATCAATCGGGATGGGTGTAATCTTAAAATCTCCAATAGTAAAGGTTTCTTTAGGATCAAAAGTTGTTACATGAGAAAGCAATTGATCTATTTGATTTTCCTTTGACAGGAATATGTTACTAGCTTTAAGAATTTGATAGGAGTCTTCACCCATAAAGATTGGAATGGAAAAGTCTATGAAATTCATAAGACCGTAGTGATCCATATGTGGGTGGGATAAAATAACTCCTAGAATACGATTCTCTGAGGTGTATAAACCTTTTACATCAGGTAAAATACCGTTTTCTATAGATGGTGATAAGATCAAATCCTTTTCTATCGCTGATCCGTCTGTATTCATAATTGGCATTCCTAAATCCAATATGATACTTTTATGGTTGTAGGTAATCTCAATGCAATTCCCACCTATGACATAGGAGCCTCTATGGATTCGAATTAATGGTTCATTTTCAGAGTCTATATTCATACCCAAGAACCTTCTTTCGTTTTTGCATTTGCAGTTTTACAAGACCAGGAGATACAATTTAATAATCCTCCATCTTGGGCTATAGACGTTAATAGGATGGGTACAATTTCTCGATCTTGATATAAACTACTTAGTATCTCGATTGCTTCCTCATTGGATTTCTCCATATTTTGAAAGATGGGAAGGTAAATTGTATCTTGGAATTCGAGAAAATTGATATAGTATCCTACGGCTGATACTTTGTCCTTAGTTCTAGCGAAAGGTATTTCAAGGATTTCCAATTGATATTTGTGAATCGCAGTTTCTAGATTCTTCCGATATTCAGTCGGATAAACAGACAATTGGTTGATTAAAATTGTTTTATCATCTAAAAATCGAACTAAACCATCTGAGTGACCTAAAAAGTCATCTTTCTCAGCTGGGAATACCAACACTTCTACTTGTAATATGGATTCTATTTCCTTGATAAGATCCAAAGGTTTTCTATCTGGATTTTCAGAGAATATACGGTCAGTTACGATAACCTTTTGATTCCCTTTGACTATATTCCCTCCATCAAGCCGAATGGACGAGTAAATAGTATCTATATCGAGAGATTCACAGATTTTCCTCTGATCAGATATCAATTCCATATGATTCTTTAAATAAGAAGGGGAGTATTGAAAACAAAAAAAGTGATTTAGACTAACTTGGATTGGCATAAAATCTCGTATCCAAACATCATTTGTATTTTCCAATAAATGGAATTTATGTTTTAATTTATTTTGAATTCGATTCCAATCCGCAATGTGGTTTTTTAATAATAATTTTGAAAAAAACAGCGTATTGGTATCTATATCTAAAATCATGCTGATACCTCGATTGAAAATGAATCTATAATATCTTTCCAAAAAGATAAATCCTGGTTTTCGAATATACCTTCATCTAAATTATTTTTTACATATGGATTTGCTCCATTTAATAAACAAAAATTTACAACTTCTTTGTCTTTTTTTCTAATTGCTAAATGTAATAAAGTGTCTCCTTCTTCATTTTGAATATTTATGTTATCAGAATTAAACTGACTAAGAATTAAGTTTCTTGAAATTTCCTTTAGTTCTTTTTCCTCTTTTTTGTATAAATTAAAGATAAAAATTTCATTATTCATATTCCTAGTAAAGATAGAATAATCATTCCAAATGTTAATTCCTCTAAGTATTATCTTGAATAGATTAGTTTTGGGACTATTTAATAATAAAAAAAGAATGTTTTCGTTATTCTCATCGAAAGAATTTAATTCTAATGCTATGTTTTCTTTTTTTTCTAAAATGCAGGTTTCCCTGTTAAAAACACATTTAGAGCTTAAATTTAAGATCAATGCATTCTCGTCAAAATTGAATTCAAGAAGATCTAAATATTCGATATCATTTTTAATAAATTCTAATTCTATAAAGTTTAGAATGAAAGGGTTTATTCTATTTAATAAGTTTAAAGTTGTTTCTATATTTATGGATAATAAAATAGAACAGTATTCTCTATCAAATATATTGTCCTCTCTTTTTATGTTATCTAAGATTTCATCCCTTAAGTTTGATTTTGTAATTAATTGTTTCATGTTGTAACCTTATCTTACGTATACGACAAAATAGACTTTGTCTTCAATGGGTTTTATGAAAAAAGATACTTTGGCGAAAAAAAATGAAAATCACTGAACGAAAGTGATCAGAAATCGTCTTTATATGATGAGGTTATAAAAGACGAATGAAAATAAATAATGTATATATTAATATAAATAATTTTCGAATACAAATTAGATTTAATTATTATAATTACTATTTTAAAAAAAGTGATAAGTTTCAATGTTTTGAAGTTAGAAGGTCAGGAAGAGAGAAGAAAATTATTTCTTTTTCTTTGAATTTGAATAAACATGAATTGCTATTTGTTAACTTTGGGTTTATTCGGGATTTAGAATCAAAAGGAAACTCTATTATTGTTTTTGATGATTGTACAATGGAAGAAAAAAAATACACTAGTAATTTGTGGGAAGTTTGGAAGAAAATATTTTCTATGATTTTCCGTAATTTTTCCAAGTCATCTTTAGAATTAATTTCTGATTTCTGTGATGCGGATAATTTGCAGAGTAGGTTACTATTGCAGTTAGCAAAAAATTATGAATTTGAAAAACTGATTCGAATAACTCCATTTTTAGCTTATCTCGAAGTAATGTTCGATTATTTGTATGTAAAGTTTGGAGAAAGCAATTTAGGGAGTTCTATTAAAAAGAATATATCTTTCTATGAAAAATTAACTCCGAATAGTTTAAATTTTCGCTATTTTGGTTTTTTCAACTCATTGGTTGAAAACGAAGAAGTAAAATCTAATCTGAACAAACTAAGAGAAATTGATTTAGAAAGTATATTCTATGAAAAACAAGGATCACTTGAATTTCTGTTCCCATCAGGAATTGATCAATCAAATGATTTCTTAAAAATTAATATTTCCTCTGGGCTTGCTGGGAATTACAAAGAATTTTCAGATTCGGATTTTATTTATGGGATTGGAGCAAAGGTATTTTACAATTATCTTATATTTGGACTTAGACTTTTTCTTTCTGCAAATTTATTTCCAAATAGAATATACTTCCTTTCATATTTTGGATGCTTAAAAGTGATATCTTTAGATTTGGAGAAAAAAGAAGTATCAGAAAAGTTTCAATTCGATAATGGTCGTTTCATTGAATTCCTTTTGCCAGATAATATCAACTCAATAAGACTATTTTATTTTAAAATCGTAAAGAGTTCAAACGAAAATGATTACAAAATTTTGATTTCGAAAGAATTAGGGGATATTATTTCATTCCGTTCTTCTTATCATGCAAGAGAAATATATATTAATGAGATTAAGAAGTTTAAAGATTTTATTCCAGATTTTCTCGTTAAGATAATTCAATCAGTTTATGTGGAGAAAGCAGAATATTTTGATCTGGGGCAAGATTTATCAAATTTAGGAACATTCCGATCAATGCAACCGCATATAACTAGTTTTAATGTTTTTGAACTTTTAAACGAAAATCTTAACCTAATCGAAATAAGTAGTCATAATACAAAGCTTGCATTGGTTATTATTTCTTACTTTAAAAAAAATGAATGTTTTGTTTCAAATTTTGACAAGTATCGTATTACATCTATGGCTAAGTCCGAAATTTTGAAAGAAATAGTTGAAGATGATGATGTAAGGGAAATCATACTTAAATTTTCTGTCAATTGTCTCATTCAAATCCATTTCGATGATCTAGTATATATTGCAAAGAACAGCAAAAATAGAAAACTAATAAATTCTCTGCCTGAAGTTACCCTATTAATAGCTGATTTAATGTTTAATTCTTCCAAGAATAATTATGACAATCTGTCGAAACGGCTAGTTCTTCAGTTATATCATTTAGAAAAAAAGCATGCCTATCTTCAAAAAAAATATATTGATTCTAAATATGAAGATGAGGAAATCATAGATGAAATCGATAGCATAGACAATATATTGAGTACATTTCTATTTGATTATATAGAGGTGAGTGATTCTTTACCAACAGGTAGAATGATCGAAAGTGTAGAGATGATACAGGAAATTATAAATGATGGTTGGAGAAATATAAATTTTGTCGACCATTTTGAATTTCCAGAGCCTCCGCTTCTAGGTACAAACAGCATTGTTCCCATTCGTAATTCTACTGATCTAAATGAAGAAGGTAAGGTGCAAATAAACTGTTGTTATAGCTATGTAAATAGAGTTATATCTAATCGTTATTATTTTTATAGATGCAATAAGTATGAACGATGTACAATCGGAATAGTTTGGAACGAGGAAAAATCAGATTGGGAAATAGAACAAATCTCATCTAAATCAAACAAAAGACCAAAGAAAAGAAGTCTAGAATATATAGAAAAATGGTTTAATTCGGAAGTGAGCAGGAAAATGTAATATGGTTTTTTTACTATTTTTGTATTCCCTAAAACTTTCTATTTAGATTTAAAATTTTGACAATATCTATTTTATCAAGTTGCTTTATGAAGTCGCAAAGAGGTAAAACCTATGGAAATTGAATTTAACCGCTCGTATATTGCAATTGACGAGGAAGATTTTGAAATCGCTCCACGTTCCGTTATTCGAGATATTCTGACAAAAAAAGAATATGTAATCTGTTCGATTCTAAATAAAGGATCAGACAGGCTCGCAAAAGCTATGGCATATTTAGCTCACCTATCGGAAGGATCTACAGCAGGGAGTTGGTCAGACGGTAATAAACCATTCATCATTGAAATTGAGCAGTTTTCACGCTATTTCAGACGAGCAATACCTGGTCAGTAAACTGTTCTAGAAAAGTCCCCACCTTTCAATATAATGTAGTAAGAATATATTCATTCTTTTTTTGCGGTGTGCTGTATTTTCCCTCATAGGAAATTACTTTGTGGTAAAAATCATTTTTCAAATTAGAGGTTGAGTGACCACTGCTTCTTTATGAAACCGTCAGGTGAATACTATACTAGCACACTACAAGAATAATCAAGATATGTGGATACTTTTATATTCAAAATTGAATAGAAATAAAATGTCAGAATAGGTATTATTTTTTCTTAAACATTTTTAGAAAGCCATCCATAGATTTTTGAATTTTCCTTCCATCGTCACCTGAGAAAACAATGGTAGATTTACAGCTAGGACAAGTCATACTTTTTCCTGGGATTAACTTTTCGACTTTAACTTTTGTCTTCTTTTTGCAATTTGCACACGTTATATCTACATCTAGTTTCATAAGCAATTAATGTCAGTTACGCTAAATGTTGTGAAGCATTTTTTTGACTTACTTCCCATATTAATGAGTATGTAACTTTAAGTCTCATTAGTTGATGTTGACATTTTAGTTGGGTGAATTATAATCTAAGATTTTATATAAATCTAATGGAAATCCATCTCCTGAAAATTAATAGCGAATACCACCTGTTCAAACTTATTGCAGTGGGTCGACTCCACTCATACTGTCATCTAGACGGAATAGCTAACTATTCGGACTCAAACAAGTTTAACATCTTCCATGACCCAGGCGATTTAATAGATCATCTAGATTCTATGGAAGATCCGATATGTCCTATATGTAAATTGAAGTCAGAGGTTTTAGAAAAAAATTTGTAACATCGTAAAAACTGTTCACTTTTAAGGAGGTAAAAAAACTCCCGTCTTAAAGCCTTCTTTTGAAATCATAAAAAAATTAATAACTTATTGAATCGTTTTTCTTTGCAAGGTATTCTGACATAATCCTCTCTACTCCTGGTGGTGAGGTGAAAAATAGAAATTTTATATGTTGTTTGAGATGGGGTTCTTGCATGAAAAAAGCAAGGAGATTATTTACATTGAGGGTAATTCCTCTAATTCTCAAAACAAGGAAAAGTATTAAAATTAAATCAATTTTAATGCAACTATGGAAATCTATGATGTATATTGTAGATTTTATGAAATTCCTGAAGTTAATAAAAGATTTAATCGATTTCTGTAAATACTTCAGTTAAATTTTTTCCTTCTCTTGAATTAACTTCAAGGGAAGGTTTTCTAATCTCTACTCAAATCTCAAAATCAAAAGGATTAGGGTCAGGAAAGTTCTTTTCTAGACGATCTTCTATACGAGATCCATTCGCCTGTATTATTTCTAGCTGGTTCATAATGTGGATCAATACAGCCGATACCCGATCCCTATATCCCTGTGGAGATGTATCCATGATTAATTTCGTGTAATTAACTGGAACAGTATCATCTTCCTCTTCCATTCGCCATTCTTTAATCTTTCCCATTAAAATTCCTCCGATCCATATCCAGGGAATTCCTGAAATAACTTCTTATAGATGCTGATTAGTCTGTCATGTTTTCCTGGAACGAGAAACGCTTGTTCTGTAGGTGGAAAAGTGGAAAGGATGTCTTCTATTCCAATATTCCCATAATAGTAATCTTCTAGGATCTCATCAATGTTTAGAAGTTTACCTTCTTCAATATCTGTTTTGAACTGAGTCCAATCTCTTAAAATGAATTCTTGGCTGAATTCTGTCTCGCTGAATCGTAACCGTGTGTCAATATGTGCTAACATATACACCTCCCATATGACCAATTTTCTAGATGAGTATTTTTGTGTCAAACTTTAATAAGCTAACATGAGTTATGCATATTTTTTCTTGACACATTTGTTATATGTTAGGTGAAATTTAATGTCTTATGTTTTTATGAAATACTATTTCATTGACATAATCCCTGGTTTTTTTGTTACAATCGATAAAAATCAAAAATGAAATAAGGAAGGTGGATTCAGTTTCTTTTTAGTAAATATTGGTAAGTAGTTAAAAAATAAATTTCAAAATTTGAAAACAGTGCTTTTTAAAAATAAGTGATAGCACAAAAAATCTAGGTGATTAAGGAACTAAAATTTAGATTTTGTAGGTGGAGTATTTAGATACTTCAAGGAGGGTAACTCAAATAATTTTGCAGGCGGGATATTCAAATTTTTTGAAATGATCAAAATGCTTTTGAAAGAGGGATATGTTTCGCCCTTTTCGATTTTCTGATAATTCCTAACGCTCAAGTCGATGCCTGCAACCATTTCCTGACTCATTTTTCTTGATTTTCTCAATTTCAGTAAATTTTCAGAAAATTCAGTTAAAATAACATTCCAATTTAGATTCACTACGCTATTTTAATTCAATTTTCACAACTTCGCCACGATAGAAAAGTCACGATGTATACATCGTTTTTCTTGACAGGAATGTCTATCTCCGTATAACATACCAAGACGCAAAACGTTACAGGAGTTAACATGCCAGAAAATGAAGAAAAAAATTATCCCAAAAAATCCGTTTCTTATGAATCTAGGAGCTTCTTTGATCACCTTTTGATTATTTGTTGCACTTGGGGTTTAGGTTACATTTGCTATGGTTGTAGAAAGAAGACGGTTACCAATAATAAATACTAAGTGCAAATTTTTATAAATTTACTGAGACCGATTATTGTAGTTAGTTTCTCATTTCCTGTGAATATAGTAATATTCATAGGTATTTTTCTATCCTCAGTATTTAATCTAAGGAAATGGAAGTACGAATTAGCTCAAATTAGTGCTAAAATGCTATTGTTTTTGAGCGGGGTTAAAATCGAGAGTTTTCAAAAGAATAAGAAATTAAATCCTTCTAATGCTTATTATTTAGGAAATTTTATAGGTATTGAAATACTGCCAGCATTGATTTCTGTAATCAATGAGCCAACCTGCTTGATATTGCGATGGTTTAATTTTTACACACCTATTTTTGGGTGGTCATTTTATCTTCTTAAATTTATTCCCTTTTCGAATAACTTTGCCAAAGTCGAGAATTTGATAAATAGGCGAATTACGATTGAAGGTTTTTCTGTAATTAATTTCCCTGCTGGCTACAACATTCTTCATCGTAAAGATTCAAAATCATTATTTAAATCTGTATCACTGCGTCCTTTTAAAGAAAAGATCAAGATTATACCATTCGCCGTTATCGAGAGAGAAGTTATAGATTCAATATGGTTTAGGTCAAGTTATACAATCAGTTTCCTAGATGAAGAACTGTTTGATCCTCTAAAATCGAAAATAACTCAAATTAAGACAATAGAAGATAAAGTAAGAAAGGAATTATTTAATTTAACAGAAGGAGATTAAAAAATGAATAAAAAAATATATCTAATAGGGTTATTTGCATTTTCAATTATGTATTGTAAATCAGCTCAAACCCTTAGCCAAAAACCAATTTCGACCAGTGTTTGTCCAAACTTTGGATTTGTAAATCTGACAGAACAAGAGAAGGACAATTTTTTCGAATATAAAATTATGGGTGGTTGGGAAAAAACTAATCAGATACAATCGCTCGTGAAGAATAAGGAAGATTGGAAAAATATAGAAAAATACAATAACGATCGAGATTTGGACGTGAATTTCGAAAAGCAGATTAATTCCTTTGCTAGTGTAAAGAATGAAAAAAATGAGGTTATCATATTTCCTTCTTCGATGTTATTCGATGCAGGCAATATCGATTCTGAGGTAAAATTTAATGCTTATAAATATTTTTACTTCAGGGTTTGTCCCAGCGAAAAGAAAGTTGCTAACGAAGATAAAATCCCAGTTCTCATTAAATCTGCTTCTATTAAAAAGGAACTTCAGGATACATACGGAAAATCTTCCATAAGAGAATTACTGAATCATATACAAGCACTTGATCGAAAACTTGATTCTTTAAACGCAAAGCAAGGTAAAGAAGTAATGATGCGTAAGAAGGTAGCTTGGAACTTGTTTCTTTCGAGATTGGATAATACTGTAAATAATTACATTAAAATAAAATATCCAGAATACCTTTCTTTAGTTGATAAACCAGTTTACTTTAAGGACAGAACAGAATACAATTATTCAATTTATACATTTAAAGATATGTTCCGAATATTGTTTAGAGCTGATCCAAGTTCAGGAAAAGGATTAGAAGAGGATGAGTTTAAATTAGATCCAAAAAAGAAGTCGCCCAGATTTAACTTAATTCACACTAAAATATCGAATGGTTCTGAAAGACCAATAGCAAACATAACTTTTGAGACAGGTCAAGATGAAGTTAATATAGTCGGTTTGCTGGAAGGCTCTAGTACATCAACTCAAAACAATTGGCAGTATGTTGCAGGAACTTTCCTACAAGAATGCGTAGGGAAAATGAATTCCTTTGATTTTCGTTTAGATTATGTTCATGTTGAACGTTTCGATAAATATGAACCCAAATAAATAGGAAAGTAGAAAAAGCCTTCTTTTGCTAAAGAAGGCTAGAATAAAAATATCTAACTAAATGGAGGTTTTAAAAATTAAAATTAAACCATTTCCTAAGTAAAAGAGAATTGGGAGTTTAAATACTCCCAATAATTTTAACCTATTCATTAATCCCAATGCCTGATTCTACTATATAGTATTTAATTCTATCCTTATGATCTATTCTTGAAAAGTATTCAATTCCATTTGGATTGAAGTATACCTTCGGATTCGTTTTATAATCAGAATAAAATTCACGAATTGCTTTTTTTAATTCTTGAACTGAATCAAAGTATTTCCCACTATACAGACATTCTGAAATTTTTGAATTCCATTGATGATATCTACCAGTTAAAGTAAGTTCGATTTCAAGTTGACATTCTTCTACCATATCAGAAGGTATCCAGCCACTAATTAAGCATTGATCATTTTCTGGATGTATACAGGTTGCAAGGGTTAACATTTCTTCATCTTCCATGACTTTGAAAATTTCATCAAAGATTACTAATTTATATTCTAACATCTGACCTGCATTTTTATCCCCTTCGTCATATAATTCTTTTAATCTCTTATATTCTTTTACGCTAATTGTTTCCATTCGTTTGTCTCCTTATGTCATAATATATATCCAGTTTTTTCTGTCAATAATGTAAACTAACAACTGTTATTATGTCTTTTCTTTCTTGATTGGGTTTTCTTTACTATAGTGCATGTGTTAAATTAAATTCCAAAAATTGTAATTCTCTTATTATTTAGCTTTCGGGAGATAAAGTAAGTCTATTTTTTCGGAACCATTTTCTTTTTTCAATAAGGCATTCTGCTTTTGATAGATTATGATTTATGGATTTAATAAAAAGTTTTTTTCTGGGTTTTAATGCAGTCATGCTCTCTATCTGTAGCTTCTCACTTTTTGGTACCTTTTCAAGAGATTGGATTGCATATTTATTCGATTTATTAATAAATTTTTTAATTCTATACTTTCTTTTTTTTTCAGATAATTCGTGCCTTCTTGCATTTTCAATTTTTGAGTAAAGGTTTGTTATAGAAGGGTGATATGTCTTTTCTTCTTCATAGTATTCTAGTAATTTTAGGAATTGTAATTTTTCAACTTTAGTTTTTACTGTTGCATATGGATTTTCTATTCCTGGAAAATATTGATAAATTTCTTTGAGGGTTTTCCCGCCTTCTAATAGTAATCTGGAATAGATTTGGGAACCAATTCGTCCTATTCCGTTTATGGTAACTAGTTCAGGAAGAGCATCTTCTAAGTAGTATTCAGTATCTTGCATTTTGTAAATCTTCTCATTGTTTATAATGATATTGAAATACTTTGTTTTAACTTTTCCGTTTCTCGTTTTTGTTTTGAATTCTAGTAATGTTATAAATCCTTCTAATTTTAGTTTATCCAAAGAGGCTTTTACGGTGTTTGAATCCATTTTTGCCATTAAAGCTATATTGTTTAAGGATTCATGAGTGATTCTCCATAGCTGTTTAGGATCATTTGCTATTTTTAATTTTCTTATTAAAAGTGCTAAAAATACAGATGCACAAGAATGTGATGATTTTTCGAAATAAAACTTATAGTTAATTTTCCTTGCCTTTTCAAGGAATTGGGCTATGGGAATAAATGGGTTATCCGATTTGATAGATGCATTTTCTCTTTTTGCTTTATTGTAAGCTTGAAAGAAAAATGATTTAGATTTTA
Source organism: Leptospira sp. WS60.C2 (assembly GCF_040833955.1). Classification (NCBI taxonomy): domain Bacteria; kingdom Pseudomonadati; phylum Spirochaetota; class Leptospiria; order Leptospirales; family Leptospiraceae; genus Leptospira; species Leptospira milleri. The sequence continues at coordinate 1,494,991 of NZ_CP162133.1, forward strand.
CTTTTGCATTTTCTGAAAAATATTTCTTGATATATTCCCAAAGAATATGCGGGTTTAATCCCATTGATATTTGACTAATAATGAATGCAAATTCAAATCCTGACCTATCAGCTTTGTCATAGTCTTTGGAAAGTAGGCTCATAAAAGTGTTTGGCAAGAATCTATAAGATAAATCCTTTTTTTTACTTTCAGCATATGCATTCATCCCTTTATAATCATTTAAAATGTTGTATAGCATAAAAGCATAACCATTGTTATCGAAATATTCTTTTTGTATCAGGTATTTGATCCTATCTTTTACTATTTTCTTTGTATATTTAGCTGAGTATTTGTTTTGATAGTATTTCGCTTTGATTTTTCTGATTTCTCGATCTTCAAGTAATCGTCTTTCATTTAGCAGAGTGTCAATATCTTGTAATTCATATCTTTCTAGGTATTGACTGTAATTGCTTGTAAATACTGGTTCAATATTTGTGATTTTAATAGTTTTAAAATCAGCGTTAATTTCATATTCATTTGGGAAGTCAAATAAGCGTAATATTAAGTTTTCATTAATCTGGGCTATTGGTATATCCTTATACACACTATAATGATTCTGAATTTTGCTTTTGCTCTTTGGATCTGTATATATAAAGCTAGAAGGTGGGCAGATGCAATAACCAGTTTTTGTTAAGATATCGATTGTGATTTTATTTTGGATATGGAATTGTTTCGGTAAAGTCGCATTGATTTTAACGAGATCTTCAGGTGTAAGTAGTCGATTTATTGAAAATGATTTTATTGCTTTTTTGATTCTACTGTCAAGTTGTTCGAATTTGAAATAGTGATGAAATCCGTTGTTTCCCGATTTTACAGTAAATGTATTCTTTAATGAATCTAACAAGCTCCTAACAAATTCTTTTCTCTCGTCAGTTAAATATTCATAGATTGCATTTAATTGTACTAAGGTTACATCAGAATTGTCAATGTCTACTATAAGTAAATTTGATACTTCTAAGTTTACTGCAATATTTAGTTTATAGCTATTAAAAGCTTTTAGTTCTTCTCTGAAATGAGTTTTCCTTAATTGTTTATATAGATTTTCGATGTAATGTCTCGTGAAGTTCTTTTTTGGAATTTCTTTTGATGAGTATAGTAGGGGTTTTTTTTCAGGTTTAAATTTCTGGAGTTCTTTGTTGAATACCGCTTCTACGTTGATTGGCAGTAAATAATATTCATAATTCTGAAGTTGTATAGGTAATTTGGAATTTAATTCCCTGTAGTAATTTAGGCTGTAATCTTCGAGCATAGCTTCCCCCTTAAAATATGTGCATAATCAATGATCTAATCATCGTTATGTTAACACTCTCTAAAATGCTATTTTAAAGTTGTGTTTATTTTAAGAGCAAAGGTAAAAGCTCTAGATAACCTTCATAGTGAAGGCTTCATTAGTAACTACAATTTCGACTTTGAAAATTCTCAGAGTTTCTATTTTTTTTCTAAAAATTTAAAATATTTTTGTGTGTGTTTTTTATGCGAGGAGTGGGCTATCGTTTCGGAAGAAATTGGAAATAGAAGTTGTTTTTGTTTTTAAGAAATGAAATGATAAGATTTTCTCATAAATTCCTATCTATAAGAGTGTAAGATTGATCGGAATTATTGAGAAATGAATCCTCTTAGTGAAATCTTCCGACGCCACTAGTTTTTCTTCACAACAAAACATGTATTTTAGACTGTCTGGTAAAAAATACTGCCGAAATATTGCAGAATTCAGCAGTACAGAAACCTTATTTTAGATTTGTAAAATTTAGTATTTCAAAACTTATTCGTTTTAGTATGCCACTTGCAAAAGTTCGAGAGGAAGTAATTAACGCCATAAAAAAGGAAGTAAAGAGAAGGGGTCTTTCTATTCGAATGATAGTGGATATTTCTGATTTATCTTACGCTCAGATCCAAAAGATTTTAGCGGATGATCATCCAAATGTTACCCTAGATTCTCTTCTCTACTTATGCGAAGCTTTAAAAATACCATATGGATTGTATATTCAGGATAAAAAGAGTTGACAACCTGTTAAATGATCATTAAAGTGATCAGTCCGTCAGGAGGTACTTTATGGAAAATGCTAGAGTAATCCAATTTCCTTCTAAGAGGGTCTCGAAACCACTTCTAAAACCTCATAGAATCGATTCTGAGCCTTCTTTAGGGAAGATGGTAGGGAAAGGCTTAACTGATGCCACAATGCGGGAATTGGCTTTAAAATTCAAAAATCCGCAGTCTGAAAGAGACCTAAGAGATAGACTTATTTTTCTTCTGGCATCTTCTACAGGTTTGAGAGCTAAGGAGCTAGTCAACTTAAGGTTTTCCAATGTAACACACTCTCCAGAGGGAGATATTCTCGTAAAATACCGAAAGAAGGGTGGTAAATTAGGTTATACCGTTATCCATCTAAATATTCTTGAAGAGATCAAAATTTATCAGACCTTCATTGGTGAGAAATCTGACTATTTTCTTCTTTCATTACCTAAGAAGAAAAATGGAAAACGATCTGCGTTAAGTACTCGTGGACTCCAGTGGATTGTGAATAGTTGGGATGTAAAGACGGCTTCAGGAAAACTGATACATCCACATGCCCTCCGTCATACTGTTGCACAAAAGACATTCGACCATTTTGGTTCTATCGCTACTCAGAAGTTACTAGGGCATAGCTCCGCTAATACTACTTCAAATTACTATACTAGACCCTATTTTAACGCTGGATCTGTTCTAAATTGGAGTTAAAGTTTTCATAAATTTCTCTTCATCTTATTAAACAAACACTTTACATCTGTTATTCCTTAAAATTTCTATCAAATCCTTCATTAAATTAGTATAAGATTGAAAAAAATATTTACATATCTTCATAGGTGATATAGTGGGGATGTGAATAAAAAACTTCTGAAAGTTAATTCTTCCATAAAATCCTGGATTGGTATTGGTGATTTGCATGGTGATGTTTCAAAATTAAACTTAATGTTAAGGAAAATTGAAAATTTACCATATGTGGTAGATGCGATAATTTTGCTCGGAGACATTATATCTGAGTCAGCAGGGGGTGGAAAGATTCTTTACACAATTAAAAGTATAAAGAGTTCACAAATTGAATTAATTTACGGAAATCATGATGTGGAATTTCTGAATGCATATAATATGGTTCGATCTAATTTGAAAAAGAAAAATCAATTCCTTGAATATTTTGGATTAGGTGAGGAAATTATGCATTGGTTTGAATTCATGGGTGTTTATTCACTAGAATTGGAAAGTGCTTTCTTATCCCATGCTGGCTTAGATGATCGTTTCTCGTTGTCAGAACAATCAATTGAAAACCTAATCTATTCCTCATTTAAAGAAAATCTAAATCATATAACTCAGAAACTCGTTATACAAGGTCATATACCGATGAACAAAGTAAAAAGCTATGGCAGCCATTGGTTCCTCGATACAGGTTGTGGTTATGGTGGCAGTTTGTCGGCATTAGTTTACCCATCTATGGAAATTCTAAATGTAACATGATGAGGTAATAAATGCAAAAAATGAGATTTAAAACGAAATATATCGATGTATTCGTGAGATATAAGGAAAGCATAACTCATCGTCATACGAAACTTTGGGAGGATCAACTCGATGGTATTATCACATTCCGCATTCAATATCCATTCATTAGTGATACCCTACTCAAGGAATTTTCACAGAAACATCAAATTGAGTATATTGATGACAGTATGGTATATTTTGCATCTTCCCCTAGTGTCATTTTGCCATCTAGAAAGGGAGGGAATTATCAATCTACGTTTGTGCATCCCACGTATAATGATGACATAACTGATAACATGCGAAAGTATGTAAACATTTTGTCTGACCTCGATAAGTTGATTACTAAAGCCTATGAAGAGTTAAATTCCGGTGGGGTATCATTTTGAATGTTTCTCATCTAGGAATTTGATGTAATCCATTCGTAGAGTATAAGGTATGATAGTATTTGTAAGGTTTTCGAAAAATTGTTTTTCAAGGGCGAAAATTTCATATTCTAAGTCCTTAATAAGTTTATTGATTGGCGTTATAGTTCTTTGGTATTCGATCGGATTTATGATATGAGATTTCATTCTTCGTTTTTCATTAGCTAATGAGGTCTTGCAATCCAGAATGCAAGCTTGCAAATCGTTTCGTTCTTGAATGAATGCGGGATATAAGCGATCAATTTCCTCCGATTTTCTCTCTAGGTTTCTCAACTGCTCGTATAAATCATTTAACAAAGATTTTGCATATTCCAATCCTTCTTCATCCAAATACGAAGATCTAGGATCAGCAAAGTAGGGTTTATGAATTCCTGTTTGAAATCCATTGTATGGCGAGGTCATTTCAATACCTAAATCTCGTTTTGTGCGTATAAAGATTTTTCCAATTACCTGAATACCATTGTAGTAAAACTGAATTGTTTCAATTGGTGTATCAATGGTAGAGTCTGATTGGGAAATTGAATTCATTAAACGCCTCCGTTTTAGCAGAATATTTAAAGACGTCTGCAAGTAGGGGGTTAAGCCCTTAAAACACGTCTTAAAAGATATGAGGTTTAAAAACAAAGCCGTCAAGAAAGAAATGTAGCAGAAAAAATTGTTTTTATTTCTAAGCTCCCTTGAAGATGAGTGGTATAACTTCGGAAAGATAAATTAATAAAGAAATATGCCTCATAATACAAGTAGTTTAAGGAATCTGTTGTAGAGTATATGTAATGCTCACTAAAACTTTATTAGAACAGGCTTTAACAAAGGAATATAGATAATAAAAAACATATAAATAGTTGGTAAGAGAAATATCTAAACAATTTATTGCACAAATTTTTATGACATTAAAGAGAAAGTGTTTTTTTAGTGTCTTTGAACTGGGAAACATAACAGCAGGGAGTAGGTTCATAGGTAACTTCAAAGAGTAGTGCTATAGTATCTCGTAAGAGAAGTTCATCTGCACCTGCCTGGGTAAATTCGAAGTTCGCATCTTATTTAATCTGGAAAATCATTAGATAGGGTATCCAGATTTGCTTAACATTTTAATCTATCCAATTGAACATTCTGGGTTTATCATATGAATCTCAAAGGAAATGTTTGAAAGGGCGAATTCTTAATGATTGTATATAAGATCAGTTATAGATTAAGTTCAATATTACTGATCACCGAGGGTTACAGATTTAGTTGAACCTAAGAGATGTATCGTAATTTCTTTTATAGTTAGTCGGCTTAAAATTGATTATTTGCACTTATTTTTCCTTTCCTGTGAATTCAGCTCTGATTTTTCTGAACTCCCCGAAATCGGATTTTAGTTCTGAAATAGTTGGAGTAGTATGTATCTCCTCTGGACTGCTATGTCCAACTATGGAGACGCAACATTTTTCATATATGTCATTTAGTTTACTTTTATTTTGATCAATTTTTATACCTTTTACACGCATTAAGGAAGGAAATGCTATTCCCTTTTTGTACCGTTTAATTGTCCTTTGAAACAAGTCTTCTTCTAAAAAGACTTCAATCGCAGATCGTAGATACCCATAACCTTCAGCAGCAAGCCTAGCTTCATCTGCACTAGTATTTTTATTTTCAAGGATCAAATTGAGTTTTGAGGTATAATAAGAATAGGAATTCAACTCTTCAATTTCGTCAATTATGCCAGTAATTCCAAAGTTTTCTTTTACTCTATGAAATTGAAATTTTATACCTTCTTGTTTATTTTGATCTAATTCAGCTTGTTGGAGAAAACTATGTAAGAGCAATATACTGTGAGTAAAAATAATAACTTGATGACTTTTGGATAGCTGGATAAGTCTCTTTACAACTTCATCTGTTATTTTGTGGTCAAGGGAATTAATAGGATCATCAAATACCACTGGGGCAGTAAAATTGTCCAATTGTAACTCAGTTAGGAATTCTGCAAGTGAGATTGCTTTCTGCTCTCCTTCGCTTAAAATATCGACCAAGTCATGTTTACTGATCTTTTGAAATAATTTAGAATTTCCTTTTTCAGTGCCAAATTTGATTTCTATTTTGATGTTATCTTTTCTTAAAGCTTTCAGCTCATTTCGGAAAATTTCCTCAAAATTTTTTGTAACTAACTCCTCTCTTGCAGTTGTGGTTTTTCGACTAATAGCAGAAGTATTAAAATCTCCACTATTTGCTTTCAGAACTTCAATTTCTTTGAGGTTAGAGATTGCTTCTAAAACATCCGTTTGCTTTTCCGATAAAAGTTTTCTATCCATCAATTCTTCAATTGCACTCCTTAATTTAGTTTCTTCGGAATTCAAATTATCTAAAGTCATTTTTTTTTGAATATATAAGTCCTTCTCTATGCTGAGTTTTGATTCAAGGGTAGTCAAAAGGGGTTGCATATTAAAGGCTGGATTGAAGTCGCTTTCCATTTCATTTTTCAAAAGCGATAACTTGAATTTTTCAACAAAATTATTATAATCCAAAACTTCTTTTGGATGAATAATTGTTTGTTTTTCATCAATGCCAAATGTTGGCTGTTGCAATTGAATTTTAAATTCTATTTTTGAAATTTCCGCATTAAATTCTGCCTTTTCCTTCTTTAATTCAATAAGCTTCTCTTGAGTTTTATCATTTAGTATTTTTCTGTAGCTACCTAATAAATCTTTAGCTGATTTACTCAGTGGTTGTAAGCAATAGATACAATTGTCTTCGTTTTCAGGATATTCCTGATTGCCTAAAAGTTTTATATAAGCTTCAGCGGTCTGTAGAAACAAGTGAAATTCAACAGATTGATAAAATTCTATTCCTCTTTCCTTGGCTATGTCTTTAATACCAGTTTGAGTTTTACATTCTAAATAATTAATATTTGAATTTAAATATTTAAAATAATCTAATTTATCTAAAGAGAGTATTTTCTGATCTTCTTTTAGTTTATTTAGAATGAATTCAAGTTCAGCTATTTTTCTACTTAAATTTTGAATCTCAATTTCAAGAAGAGGTTTATTTAATTTTTCCAGTTCCGAGAGGTTTAATTGAAGTTCCTCTTGGTGTTCTTCATTAAATACAGATAACTTCTTCAATTCTTCCATTGGCGATTTGGATGAAAGAGTCTTTATGAAATTAAACTGCGGTGTTCTTTCTGTTAAATTTTCAGACCACTTTAGTTCAATTGACAATGCGTTGATTTTATTGGTTAATAAATTAGAAAGATTATTTAGTTCATCGGTAACTAATTGAAAAAGATGAAATCCACTAGGTGTAACGATTAATCTCCTGTCAGCAATAGAATATTCTACACACTTGCCATCAAATACTGAAATATTTTCAAGCTCTGGTTTGCGATGCTTACCATCCCATTCGTGAATATAGGGAGTATTGTTTAAACTGTAGCTTATGGCTGCTCCTTGTTTTTTACTTTCAGTGTAAATATTCGGTAAGATTTCTTTACCTGTATCATAACTAAAACCCAGACTTTTTAGTATTCGACTGTAGCCTGTTTTTCCAGTCCCGTTTTCACCATAAATGACGGTTATGTTTTCTGAAAAGTTTAATACTTGATCTGTTGCTAGACGATTTATACCAGAGACTTTTGATATAGAATCTAGCCTTAGTTTTTTTGATGTAGGTGAATATGTTGGCTTTTGAATTGTTAATTCAGGAAGTCCAGTCCTAAGCCCTATAGATTGAAGAAAATGATTGAAAATTTCTTCTCTTTCTTCCTGATTTAGAGGAAGTTCCGTTGTGACAATCTTGTTAATTAATAGTTCGCTCCACTTTCCAAGATTTGTAGTCCAATCCCAGAGTAAGTCAACTATAGCGTTTTTGTGTTGTGTGATGGATTTCATTTATTCAATTTCCTTAGATAGCGAATAATATCTTCATGCTTTTTTGAAATAAGTTTTAGTATTTTGATTTTTTTGAGTGAAACTACTCTGACTTGTATTCTCTATTGTTCCGCTTGCAGTAGGAAAATGGTTCTGAGGTTTTTCTAATTGGTATTCGTTGGTTCGGATTTCTATTATAATTTTCTCAAGTATTTTATATAAACACTTATTGGAAATATTGAACATTTTATCTAATATTTCAGACAAAATAATGTTAAATTCTTTTAAATCCATAACTGAAACATCATCCCAATTCTTTTTGTCATTCCAAACCGAATTGTTTTCTTCTTTCCCTTTAATCTGAGGAATAAATAATTCTCCGTCAACAATGGCAAAAGGAATTTTTTTATCATGTAGTATTGTATTTCTCTGTTGATAGAACTCTTCTAATGGCAATGATAGTTCAGGTAGATCAAACATAATTCCCATTTTACTCATGTTATCTCTAATTCTTCCTAAGTGACCAAAGAATGCCATTTGCATATTGGTGATTTGAATATGTTCTTTGATGTTTGCGATCTTTAAATATTCACTATTTTGGGAAATTTCATGTAAGCAAATGAGGCTTTCTAGGATGGTATAAAGTTTTTGAGAAAAGTCCGTTCTCCTTTGATTTTCTTTGGAAGATAAAGATGGAATTTCAGGTATATTGCCTTTTCCATCGTTACCGATATACCTAGACCAGATTTCATTATATGAAGGCAACTTGGTTTTTAATAAGTTGCTATATTCTGTTTCAAGTAAGTCTCCATGTTCATATACATTTAAATTCATAATGTATCTCCAGAAATAAAATCTTTTCTCATTCTACATGGAACTTGGATTTTTTAAATTTAGAAAAATTAATATAATGAAAATGTTATTACCATCCCTTTCACGCAACTTCCTCCGCTACCCAATTACCATATAACTCTTCTGCTTGTTCTAAAACCAGTGCAGTTGCCTTCGCTTGCATATCTGGCGGGTAACCATATTTTTTGAGGATTTTTTTTATGTTTACCCGAATTAATGCCTTTACTTGTTCTCTTTCAGACCAATTGATTTTCAGATTGCTCTTTAGAGACTTAACGAGTTCTTTAGCAATGATTTTGATGTCTTCGTTTTTCATTTCTCTTACGGCAGATTCGTTTTCTAGTAGAGCATCGTAGAAGGCAACTTCATCATCTGTGAGTCCTAAGTCAGCACCTCGTTTCGTTTCATCCCTCATTTTCTTTGCTAATTCAATAAGGTGTTCGATGACCTGTGCTGTTTCTATAGCTCTATTCTGGTAACGTTTCAGAGAAGATTCAAGCATATCGAGAAATGTGCGAGTTTTAACTATGTTTCGTTTACCAGCCATTTTGCTAACTTGTTCTTTTAGGAGTTTTTGTAAGAGTTCAACTGCTAAGTTTTTCTGTGGTATACCCTGAACATCAGCTAAAAATTCATCAGTTAATATAGATATATCTGGTTTATTAAGACCAACTGTTGCAAAAATATCGATTACTTCATTGGATGAAACTGCACCTGAAATCAATTGTCTAATGGCATAATCTATTTCATCTTGCGATTTCTTTTTGTCTTCGTCAGTTTTCTTTGTTAGTGCTGATCTAACGGTTTGAAAAAATGCAACATCGTCTCTTATTTCAGTAGTTTTATCATGGGGGACAGCGAGTGCAAATGCTTGAGAAAGTTCTGTGACCGTTTTTTTTAACTTCGATTTACCATCTTCTTGTGACAGGATATGTTCTAAAGCAGACGGTAATAGATTGAGCCTATCGGTAGGAGTGCCAGTTTTCCATTTACCAAAGTCGAAACCATGAAAGAGTCCGCAGACTACTTCATATTTTTCTACCATAACGGCTACGGCTTCGTTTTGATTGAGAGCGGTTGATCCTTTCCCACCAGATTGTGTATAGAGGGCTAGAGCTGATTTTAAACTGTCTGCTATGCCGATATAATCAACGACAAGACCACCTGCTTTATCCTTAAAGACACGATTCACTCGTGCGATTGCCTGCATCAGTCCATGCCCATTCATTGGTTTATCTATATAAATGGTATGAAGGCTTGGGGCATCGAAACCCGTTAGCCACATATCTCGAACGATCACAATCTTAAAAGATGAGTTAGGCTTCTTGAATATTTCTGCTAATTCTTTTCTACGCTTTCCCGTTCGGATGTGTTGTTGCCATTCCACAGGATCGGTGGCAGAACCTGTCATGATGACTTTTAATACACCCTGATCATCATCTTCGCTATGCCACTCTGGATGGATTTTGATGAGTTCATTATATAGATCAATGGCGATTCTTCGTGACATTGTGACGATCATCGCTTTTCCTTCCATTACAGACAACCTAAGCTTCCAGTGGTTGGACAAATCATTTGCAACTAGTTTGAGTCTATTTTGTGCCCCAACTAAAGCTTCGATTGTAGCCCATTTAGATTTGAGTTTATTCTTATTCGTTTCTTCTTCATCTTCTGTGATGGATTCGAAGCTAGGATCAATTTTGGGTTTTTCAGATTCTTTGAGTTCAAGTTTCGCAAGTCTACTTTCATAGTAGATAGGGACTGTTGCCTGATCCATAACAGCTTGTTGGATGTCATATATACTGATATATTCACCAAAGACTGCTCGTGTATTTTTATCACTTAGCTCAATAGGAGTTCCCGTAAAACCAATAAAGGATGCATGAGGGAGTCCATCTCGCATGTGCCTAGCGAAACCATCTATAAAGTCATATTGGCTTCTATGTGCCTCATCTGCCATCACGATAATGTTTCTGCGATCTGAGAGAAGAGGGTAAGTGTCGTATTTTTCTTCTGGAAAGAATTTTTGAACCGTTGTAAAGATGACACCGCCACTAGCAACCGAGAGAAGTTCCTTTAGGTGATTGCGATCTTTTGCTTGGACAGGTGTTTGTCGAAGTAATTCCTTACAACTACTAAAGGTATCAAACAGCTGATTGTCTAAGTCTTGTCTATCTGTAATGATTACAACGGTTGGGTTCTGCATTTCAGGAGAAAGAATTGCTCTTCCTGCGAAAAAGGTCATGGTAAGAGATTTTCCTGAACCTTGCGTGTGCCATACAACACCGATTCTGCGATCTCCTTTGGGTTTACTTGCTTCGATGGTTTGTGATAAGGCAGTATTCACTGCATGGTATTGGTGATATCCTGCAATTTTCTTTATGTATGAGCCTTTATCATCCCGTTCAAAGACAGTGAAGAATCGAATTAAATCCAGGAATCTTTTTTTATCAAATACTCCTCGAACCATGACTTCCATTTGAGTCATAGAAGCAGAAGCTAGTTTTTCTCCTTCGATGGTTCTCCAGACCGCAAATCTTTCTTTATCTGCTGATATAGAGCCAATTCGAGCTTCTAGACCATCACTAATTATCATTACTTCATTGTAAGTGAAGAGACTAGGAATCTGATCCTTGTATGTTTGTAATTGGCTGTAGGCAGACCAAATCGTAGTTTGATGGTCAGCAGGGTTTTTAAGTTCTATCACGCCAAGTGGAAGACCATTGATAAACACTAAAAGATCAGGTCTTCTATTGTTCTGTCCTTCAATGATGGTAAATTGACTCACAACGTAAAAATAGTTTTTATCAGGGTGATCAAAATCAATTAACTTAACTTTATCTGTGATGATTCTGTCTTTTCCCTTGTAGGAAACGTCGATTCCTTCAGTAAGCATTTTATGAAATTCATGATTTGATGCAAGGACAGTGGGGAAGGAGATTCGAGTGACATTGCGATAGGCTTCATCAATACCATCCGCAGGGATTTTTGGGTTTAGCGTTGTAAGGGCATCTTTTAGAATATAAGGAAGAAAAGGTTCTTTGACAGAATCCCGTTGAGCATTTGGTTCTTCTGGGAGAATTTCTTTCCCATTTAGATGTTCATAGCCAAGTGATTGGAATAGATCAATGGCTATTTGTTCGACATCAGCTTCTGTCAGATGAATCGTCATTTGGCTGTCTCCAAAATTTGAGTGACCATTTTATCAGTGATTTCTAGTTCGCCAGAAATAAGTTTCGGAAGTAACGAATCCCGTAAGGAAGATAGCGAATAGATTTCAGTATTATTAATTTCAACTAAACTCAATAGATTATTCGTATATTGGTGGAAAACTAACATAGCTGAATCTGGACAAATTATATATCTCTGATTGAAAATAAAATTTGGTGATATAGCTGGATATGCCCCTCCATCTGCATGATGTGCATAGTAATCAATCATTTCATTCGAAGTTGTCGCTAAATAAAGAAATTCTGCATGGGTCTTTGAATTCGGTCGCAATACCGCAAATCCTGTGCTTCCAGTTAATCCATTCTGTTTAATAAATGCATAAGATCTGTTTCCTGGTCTTACAGTCCCAATAATAGTGTCATTATTTTTCAATACCCTTCTTGCACGACTTGGAGCAGTAGTATAATTAAACTCTTCCAGATTTTGTATTTGGTTATTTTTAACATTTGAAAGATCGAGATAAAGTATTCTCTCTGGATGATTTTTTTCATTCCATGATTCTGGGTTCAACACACTAATTTCCCCCAAATTCCCAACCTTCCATCCTTTCGGAATTTCACCTAATTCTGATTCTTCGAACTCGCTAGGAAATAAGTCTTCGATTTCTTTTGGTAATCCAGTTGGGATTCCTTCTTCTTTCTTATGGACTGGATCAAAGTCTATAAACCAAGATTTAAACAAGGCTTTTGCCTTGGCTTCGAGAGTTTCATTCATTTGGCGTAAGAGTTCTATTTTGTCATCGAGAGTGCCTAGTATATGAGCGATGGTTTTTTGCGTGGGGAGAGGGGGAAGAGTGATGCCTATTTCCAATAAATCTGTCTTTTTTATACTTGGTTGAGAACTACCTCGATCAAGATTAAGTAAATTACTTTGAATACTAATGAAGTAGTAATATAGAAATTTATTTAATAAGGTTTCATTCGTACGTAAACCAATAGTATTCTGTATTATTGCAACTTTTGGGGAAGGGGCGAGTGATACGTTCCCAATTCCATTCCCAACCAGAGTCATTAAGACATCATCCTTTTGTAAATAGTTTCTAATGAAATTATTGAAAGTTTCAATATCTATGTATCGATTTACGTTTGATAAATTCGGGTATATACAATTTTTAATTAAGTAGTTGTCTATTACTGGAAATTCATTCTTTCTATAATATTTTTTTGGGTTTTTTCCTCTATTGTCAATTACATAGGAAATACAGTTTTTTAGAGCTGTTGAATTCCAATTACTCATAACCAAGTACCTTTAAATTTTTAAAAATTTCCTTGGTTAGCTTATCTGATTGAGAAACTTGTTCTTTGAGTTTAGCCGTAAGTCCTTGCATCTTTTCTTCAAAATCTTCGCCATCATCTTCAATATCTTCCGCACCCACAAACCTACCAGGTGTAAGGACATATCCACGTTGAACAATTTCAGGTAACTCTACTGATTTACAAAATCCGTTAAGATCTTCATACTTTACCTTAGAGTCCTTATCGCCTCGCCAGGCATGATAGGTGTCAGTGATTTTTTTTAAATCATCCTCTGTCAATTCACGGTGGACTCGATCTACAAGTGTTCCCATCTTTCGGGCATCGATGAAGAGTGTCTGACCTTTTCGATTGCGAAATCTAGGAATTTCTTTGTTTCTTGTCAGAAACCAAATACAAACTGGAATTTGAGTGGAATAGAAGAGTTGACCAGGTAGTGCTATCATACAATCGACTAAGTCTGCATCTACAATCTTCTTACGAATTTCGCCCTCACCAGAGGTATTAGAAGACATCGAACCATTGGCTAAGACAAATCCTGCCATACCATTTGGTTTTAGGTGGTGGATGAAGTGTTGCACCCAAGCGTAGTTCGCATTGTTTGCGGGAGGAGTTCCATATTCCCATCTCTTGTCATTTTGTAGCGAAGGTTGTCCCCATTCTTTCATGTTAAATGGTGGATTTGCCATAATTAAATCAAACTTATCATGTGCATGTTGGTCTTTAAGAAAAGAGTCAGCAGGTTCCTTTCCTAGATTGGCTTCAATTCCTCGAATGGCAAGGTTCATCATACAGAGTCTCCAAGTTGTTGGGTTTGATTCTTGTCCATACACCGCAATGTCACCTATCCTACCTGCATGGTGTTCTAGAAACTTTTCCGATTGCACGAAAAAGCCACCTGAACCGCACGCAGGGTCATAGACAGATTGGTTTTTTGTAGGTGCAAGCATTTCAACGATTAGGCGAACAACGCTAGACGGAGTGTAGAACTGCCCTCCTAACTTGCCTTCCGCAGAGGCAAATTTGGTTAGAAAGTATTCATAAACCCTACCTAATATATCTTTTGAGCGATTTTCCTTATCTCCGAGACCGATTGTTCCAACGAGATCTACAAGCTCTCCTAATTTCGTTTTGTCTAGGTCGGGACGGGCATAGGTCTTATTTAATACCCCTTTAAGCTTCGGGTTTTCTTTCTCGATCAAATCTAAAGCATCATCGATGATTTTTCCGATGGAAGGTTCTTTTGCCTTTTTTTGGATATAACTCCAGCGAGCTTTTTCTGAGACCCAAAACACGTTTTTAGCGATATACTCATCCTGGTCTTCTGGGTCGGAGCCATTTTTCTTATCTTTGGTTAGCTCGTCGTGAAGAGCCATGAAACTATCCGAAATGTATTTTAGAAAAATAAGCCCTAAAACGACGTGTTTGTATTCTGAAGCATCCATATTATTACGGAGTTTGTCCGCCATGGTGAAGAGTTTTTCTTCAAATCCGATGTTTGCCGTCGTTGATGCCTTGTTTTTTGCCATTTACGTTCCTAATTGAATCTTCTAAATTTCTGCCAAAATCCTTGGATTTATCACATTTCAAGTGTAAGCTTCCGAATTTCAAGAAAAATCAAATTTCAATGATTAGAATATCTTAGAGTTCGGACATTATTAGGTTAAAATTAGAAAAACGCCAAAAAAAATACTTTTTGAAAATAATTTCATGCATTAAAATTGGACAGAATTAAGATATAATACGAATTAAATGGTCTCGATTAAATTACAGAAAGATAAGCTCGCTAAAACTCATATTATAGAGATTGAAACATTATCCAATATGTTAAAAAGGAAAATTCGTATGGATTTATCTTCAATTTGCCATGGATCTTTAAAGAAACAGCGAAATCAGAAGATATATTCATACAAGCCTACCTTAAATGAATTTTTGAAACGATATGATGATAAGTCTAAAGACACAAAAGCTGGAATGATTGGTGAGTTACTTACTCATATTGTAATTCCTACAATATTCCCAAATTTAAAAGTAGCTAGCCCACTTTTCAATCTGGAAGAAACAAGTGTTAAAAAAGGCTTTGATATTATTTATTTTGATGAAAAGATACACACTTGGCTAACTGAAGTTAAATCGACTAATTCGCAAATGTCGGATATTACAAAAATTTCTAAAGGATTGCTAGGATTGGGTTATCGCGATCTAAAAAAAAGAGCACTAAAAAAAAATCAAACTATTTGGCACAATGCTGTAAATTCAGCAACCAGTGCTTTAATTCAAAATGATACAAAGGATGCTTTTTTGAAAATACTCGATGATTATCTAAACAATTCAACTTCAATTAATGTGAAGAATGACCTAAATATTATCATATCAGGTGTAATCTTTAATAAAATTAAAAATAACATAAACATTGATAAAGTAAGTTTAAGGAGAGGAAAATATGAAAATGAAAAGAAATTTCAAGCAATCGTCAGTATTACAATAAAAAAAAAGGTTTTCAGGGAAATTGAAAAGTTTCTTCGCGAAGAATCTAGATGATGTCTGAATTAACAATAAATATCATAAGAAAATCCAGATTTCAGGAAATTTATTCCAAATTATTCACTGAGGAAATAAATGAAGAATCCGAGTTTCAATCAATATTAACAATCGGACTACTTTTCCTAAATTCAGACAATTACTTAATCTCTCAACTAGGCTATAGAATTTTGATTAGGTATTCTATACTTAGCAAAAATACAATTCCGTTATATGAGGTTAGTTCAGCATTAAATTTTACTCCAATAAACAAGCTACTTGAAAATAAAATATCTGATTTTGAAACAGCCGATAGCTTTTACAAAACTTTTTTATCTTCATCCTTTGAGTTTTTTAGAGATAAAGATACATATTTAACAGCTGAACAATTAAATTTAAAGAATTTTTACATTGAAAAAATTAATCAATCGCTAGCGATAGTTGCACCTACCTCATATGGAAAATCCGAATTAATAATTTCTACTATTTCTTTAAGTCCCAAGAAAAACATATGTATATTAGTCCCTACCAAGGCTCTTCTTGCACAAATCAAAAGTAGGATCATTTCTTCGAAGGATTTTAAACAAAGTCATAAAGTAATAACTCATCCTGATTCATATAAAAAAATAGATCTGAAATATGTCGCAATTTTTACTCAGGAAAGGTTGATTCAGTTTTTGGAAACATATAAGGAGTTTAGGTTTGATATTATTGTAATTGATGAAGCCCATAATTTATTGGAAAGGAATGATAGAAGCGAAACGCTATCCTTAGCTCTAGCTCTCCTAGAAAAAAGAAACAAGAGTTCTATCTTCAAATTTCTTACACCCTTTTTAGTTGATTCAAATAATTTGCAAATATATAATACAAATTATTCCCTAATTGAATATAAAATAAATGAAAAAGTAAAAATAGAAAAGTATTATTTGATTGATTTCAATAAAAACGGAAATTTAAAAATATATGATCAATTTTTGGATTGTTTTTTTGCCCTAGATAAAAGTTTCGATGACTACTTCCAGTTTTTGAAATCAAAGAGTTCGAAAAAGAATATAATTTATTTTAATGTTCCTTCGGATATTGAGAATTTTGCAGAGGCTTTAGTCGATACAATTCCCAAAGTCTCTAATGAGGAGATAGAGAAAGCATGCAAAGATCTTGCAAGGTTTATACACAAAGAATATAATTTAATTAAAGCGTTGGAAACTGGGATTGTTTACCATCATGGATCAGTACCAGATTCAATTCGTCTATATGTAGAAAATCTATATTCAAAAATTACTGACATCAAATACATCGTGACAAGCAGTACATTATTGGAGGGAGTTAATATACCTGGAGAAAGCCTTTTTTTATTCGACTATCAAAAAGGAAGGCGAAAATTGACGGCTTCTCAAATGAAAAATTTGGTAGGTCGAGTATGCAGGTTTCGCGAAATTTTCCATGCTAAGAATGGTGATATAAAGATGCTTGAGCCTTCTATTTATTTAATTGGATCAAAATATACCCGAAAAGGTGCAAATTTGGAAAAATTTTATAAAGATACCGTTAAGGTGGATAAAAAGATTACTGACGATCTTGAGAATATTTTACTGAATAATGCGAGATTATCTAGCAAAGATGCAATTGAAAAAGAAAAGTTAAATGAATTTTTTTATAATTTAGATCCTGATGGAGAAAGAATCGAAGGTGTTAATTATTCCAATACATTGATTGGACGATATTGTTTTGAAAACAATATACATGAAATCGAAATTCTACAAAATGAAGAAAATATTAAGGAACAAGCTGAAAGGTTTACAAATTTAGGATATAAAGTTGGAAATCCAAAAGAATTGTTAGAAGCAATAAGTCTTATTTTTATTCCTTTCATAAAAGAAAATGATAAAAATTTGAATATACTTCGATTAAAACAAAATGGTGCATTGAAGTTTTATTCATTATTTTTAAATTGGAAAATTCAAGCAATGCCATACAAATTAATGATCCGCAATTTTCTTAATTATTGGCGACGAATCGAGAAAAACAGCGAAGAAATATTGGTATACGTAGGAAAGTGGGGTGATACTAGGAAAGACAATGCGAACGTCGAGCATTGGGTGCGAATTTCAGAAAAGACTTATCGCGAAAGGGTTAATTTAGCAATAGTAAAAATTAAGGAGGAGCAAGATTTTGTAGATAATAAACTTTTTAAATTTATCGAAGTATTATATAAAATGCAAATAATTGAAGAGGATTTTTATTTAAAAATTAAATACGGAACTTCGGATAAAGTTAAAATTATATTAATTAAGAATGGAATTAGTTTGGCTTTAGCAAGTTTGCTTTCGAGCGTCGAATATTTTAGTTTTGTTGATATAGACTTTATAACAGAAAGTTTGAAAATTTCTCCTCAAATTGTAGGAATTATGGAAAACAGAAACGTTAATGAAATTTTAATTTTTGAAGTAAAGATGAATTTGGGATAAACTTTGAAAGGAATTTAATTTTCCTTCAATCAAATAATCAGTAGATTTCTTGAAGTAATGGAAGTGTTAGATTCTCTTAATATCTTATATTCTCATGAAAAAAATATCTTATTTAAGTTTATCATTGAAATTTTTTCAATTAGGTTTATCAAAACGATGGATTTTTTTTATTAAAAGATTCTTTCATTGTTACTCTCTCTGATTTTAACCGATGAGGGGGAAGGGGATTTCGAGTGAAATTTCTTGTAATTTTTTTAATTTTGGATTCTTATACTATATTTTAATTCCTGAAACAAATTATTTACGAAATCTTTTATTGAATCATTGTGATGGCAATAGTAAATTCTTACACCGTAGCTATGACATAGCTTTGATTTCCTATTGTCCCTTTTGATTTGCTCTTTGAAAGTTTTCTTTCCTCCGAAGTAAGCGATGGGTTTAACGTGCTGTTCCCCCTGGTATTCGATGGCAAATTTCTCATCTCTCAATTCAAAGTAAAAATCTAGTTCGAGACCACCTAGCCAATTAGGTCGATACCATCGCTTTATTTTTGAAGGATCGATTATTTTGGTTAGCTCCTTATATAAGGTATGTTCCTGCACATTTCCTTCTCCAATTCGCCGATAACCCAATTTTTCTCTCAGTTGGTTTTCTGTTTCTCGTAGACAGTCTTTTATTTTTTCTCTTAAAAAGAGGTAGTGGAAATGTTTGTTATGTTCATAAGAATCAAGTTTTGGTGCTAGATATTCGTCTTCTTTGAATTCAAGTGCGTAATGATTAATTAAAGGAATTCTATATTGCGATTTGTATTTGGGGAGGTTCTTTTTGAGGATTTTTATGAAATCATCAATATTACTGATTACAATTTCCGAAAGGGGGTAGTGGTTTTTAAATGAAAATAAAAATACCTTGTAATCGATATCTTGTCTTTTTTTCGACTGCTTTTTTATAAAAGAAAATCCAACTATATTTAAAGAATTTAGACCTACCTTGCCTTTATTTAAAATATATTTGAAAAGATAGTCTTCCCAAAGTTTATTTTTAAAGTAAGGTTTTAAAGTCCTAAAAACGTGATAGATAAATTCTTCTTTTGGTGAAAGCTCAAATTTTCTCAGGTAAATATTGAAAGAGTTTATTTGTATATATACTAATTGATTGTTCCAGGATATATTTTCTGGAATGTTTTCGGGTTTAATTCTGTATTCGTTGATTTTGTAAAATACAGTGCTGAATTCATCTTTGGTATTAGAAGCTGATAATTGATATTTGAATTTTGATTTGATCTGATCTAACTTTTGTTTTTGAGAGTAGTTTTCGATAAGAATACCCTGATTAAAATTTATTTTTATCCGCTATGGTCTATATTGGCTGACAAGTAGGATAGGGATAATATCAGGTTAATAGACTTTTTGTCAAGTTTTTGATTTAATAGATTTTTTTTGTTCGAACTAGAATTCCTCTAAGGTTTTTTAAATTTATTAAGCAATGGGAATCAAAGTCATATATCTGTCCTTATTGTTTTGATAAAAACCTGATCCAATGATTATATCTTGGTTCGGTTATAATAGATGGTAAATTTTATCCGAATACTTGGTCGATTCTAGATTGCTTATTATTGATAGTAATTGATCATTTGAAATAATATCCAAAGGATCTTTGAATTTAACAATTATATTCACTATCTGTTTTGATGGTAAATATGAGCCTAAATAATTTGAAGTATCTTCTCTCTTTGTTTCATCAATTTCTAGTTTACCTCCTCCAGCATTGTAGATATGATATTCTTTACCATCTTTAGGCATTATCTTTCTGGCTTTAGTTTCTAAGTCGTGTTTATTGATGACGTTAATCAAATAAAGGTTTTTTGTAATTAGTGACACAACTTCTCCATAAATTGGGGTTTGGTTTTTGTAATACTCAATATGATTGTCTTTATCAATTTCTGATACTAAATCTCCTACATTTAATTCTACTTTAGATAACATCGGTCTTAGTTTCTTAAGATTCATATTTGATTTTTTGGATTCTAATATAAGTTTTTGTAAGATAACTAATGTATGTTCCCTTAAGTTTTTGTTTCTTTCTAAAAGTAGTCTGTATTTTCTTTCGTAGAAATTTACTTTTGTATCTAGATTTACGCTTTCGCTAAAATTATCGATTAAGGAAATTAAATAATCTTTTCCTTTTTGGGAAATTCTATATATAACATCTCCTAAGTTATGAAATATATTGGGAATTATTATCATTGAAAAGAAAGGTAGCCAGAAATCAAAAGACCAAAAGTGGAAACTGACAACAAAGGTATTGATTGCCTCTTTTTTATGCAATGAATATTCTTCTCCAAGTCCGACTAGGAGGGTCATTATACTTTGAAAATTATAAAAAAAGAAGGAAAAAATAAAAGTTCCGATGTAAGGATGATTTAATCTTTCACTTAGAAAACCAAATAAGACTTTTTTTGTTTCTTCTGTTTCATCAGGTTTTGGTTGTTTTTCATCATTTGTCATTTAGAACCTCTCAAGGGCAGGAAATGATAGGATTATTAATTCTTGATGCTATAACCTAACATTTCGCAAAGAATGTCTATTTTTTATTATAATGTAAACCTTGCTGAAAATCCAAAGATTCATTTTAAGCAACTTGAATTTTTACCGCAAGCTTTTAGCTAGAATGCCTTAGTCAATGAAACCAACACATAACGTTTAAGTTAATCGAAAATAATGATTTTAATCTAGTTTAAAATCTTCAACTCCCTATGAAGATAATTCTATCTTTACCGTAGATTGACAGTTAATGAGTAAGTTGAATATGATCTGGGTAAATATTGTTTTTAATGTCCATAAATTGGTTTCAAATTTAATGCTATAACTAGGGTAAAATGTACAAATCGTATGTTTAGTGCAATACGGGCGTGTAGTTTTTTTGCTAAAGGTAATCAAATGAGTAGTGGAATTTGAGGCAAAGGCTCTCAAACATCTTGACTTAATCATCTTTCTAATTAAGAAATTTAATATATGTCTAGTTCTGAATTAGCTGAAAAAAGGATTAAAAATCGAATTGCAGTGAACACTACAGAAATTAAGGTATCTAGGTCTAAAAAGACAAGAGGAATATCTACAGCTAACACAAAAGCCTCATCTCCAAAGCCCTCAAGAGTAACTAATCAGGACACTAACAAGAGCGTCAAAGGAGTAGGTAGCTCCAATTGCAATAACCAGTCTTCCCGCCAATCAGAACCTTCAGAAACTAATGTCCTGACAAGATTTTCTTATACGCACACTTACAAAAAGACCTTATTTAACAAAAGTCTGGACACTTTTTTTCTTATGAAGTCCTTAACACTTCTTAACGCTCTTTATCCTAAGTCCTGTAACTGCTCTAAGCCTAATCTAGTTTTCCTTAAAGTTAAGAACCGTCCCTCAATGGCTAGGTGTTCTAACTGTCATAAACAAGTATCCATTACCGCCAATACCCCATTCCAAGGATACCAGTCTAACCTTGCCTATATATCCTACATTATTTGGGATATGGTGAATCAATACCCTAAGGTTATGACTTCTAAAGAAATTTCTCGTAAGTTAAATCTTTCTTACCGTACATCCTATTACTTAAAGAAGAGAATCCAAATTATATTCTCACAGCTAAATGATAAACTAAGAAAGGAGCTATTTGAGGAGCTTAAAAACACTGAAAATACTGATCAAAAGCCTATTGCTGTAGCTGATAGTGTAGTTCTGTTTTCTGCCTCATTAAAAGCAAATAAGTACCGAAGCAGGCGATACAAAACGGGAACGGCTTCCATATATCTCTCTAATAATCTCCAGGGTCGCCAAGTTGGGTGTTTGGTTCATACTATTGGCATCAATCACGGAATGACGTTCTACAAATCAATACCATTAAATAATCAGCATTACCTAGAAAATGATCTTAACGAGAAGATACCTAAGAATGTGACCCTGTATACAGATGAAGGTTATACGTTTCTTTGGGACAGACCTAATCATAAAATGGTGAATCACTCTAAAAAATCAAAAGATCCTAGGTATAACCTAAGTCGTGATAGGTGGGTGACTAGGGAAGGCGTCTCCAATAATGGAGCAGAATCTAGGAATAACATCCTAAAGCAGTCTTTCCGAAGCTATGGGTATATATCTCCACGCTGGAGTCAACTTTACCTAAATGAGCTAAGCTTCTTATCTAACCTTAAGTTCAAACCTGAGTTGAGGAATCTTCTGAGTTTGGGAGATGATGCTTTTGTGTTAGAGGTAAACAGGAGCGGATTGGTGCCCCAGGAGGGAATCGAACCCCCACTGTCGGTTCCGAAGACCGATGTTCTATCCGTTGAACTACCAGGGCATGGTGATGGGATGTATTGTCAGGATAAAGGGACCCTGTCTTCGGGCAAATGATTTTTTGGAAAAGAAAGGCTCATTCGAACAATGTAAACAAGGAGTAGAATGGTCCAACCAACTAGAAAAAATCGTAAGAATAAAAAAACATAATAAATCGGTTTTGGTTTTCCCGGTATCAGAAAGATTGTGAGGTCATTGGCTTGGAGAATTTGTGAGCCAGGAATCTTCTTTCTGATCGTATCAAAATTTTTGCGAAAGTCTCCTAAACGTTCCGATGGGTCTAAACGAAAATCATTCGTATAGCGAAGGGATCCTTCGTCTCCAAAGGCATAAAAGTTAGATTCCCATCCTACAAAATCAAAAGGAACAGGAAAAGACCCAGGTGCATTTCTGATAAAGAAATAGATTGTGTCTCCTTCATATACAAAAGATGGGATTTGTCCTTCCAGTCTGATTTTATTTTTACTGAATCCATCTTCGTAATAATCAGACCAGTCACCCCATTGGAAGAGTGTGTCTCGTTCTCCTTTCCATAAAAAACCTCCTAAATTTTTAAGATGTTCTAAGTCTTGTTCCAAAACCAAACGACTCTGTGGGTCTTTAAAAATGGTTTCCTTGTGGAGGGATCGTTCTCGAAGTAAGTTTTTTAAATGAATGCGTACGTTTCGAATCTCAGCTTGGTTCGTCTCTTGGATTCGTTTTCGAATTTCGATTTCTTCTTTTTGAAATGGATCTGCGAATACCACATCCGAAACAGTTTGTAAAAAATCTGTAATCGGATCGTTTGTCTCCCTTTTTCCAGGTGCATTGGCGAAGATCATATCCTGAAGAGATATGAGAAAGACGAGGAAAAGAAAAAAATAGATTCTCATCTCTTTCAGTATCGGCAAGATTGGGTGCAATGATGACATGTCCTATCTGCCAAGCTCATAAAAATCCTACCGAGATCCTGTTTGAAAATGATTTTTGGATCCTTCGTAGAGCCAACCAAAACCTCGATGGTTACCTCTATTTAGAAAGCAAAAACCATGTGGAATCTTGGAGCCAATTACAATTGGAACAATTTGAATCTTATGGAAGAGCCTTACAAAAGGGAGCAGAAATCATCTACTCCTATCATCCCGAGAAGATGTATATGACGGCAATTGCTGAAAAAGTCCCACATTTGCATGTTCATCTCATTCCTCGATACCATGGCCAATCTCCAGGGATTGACCATATAGCAAAAGCCACAGGACCAGGTTTTCCAAAACCAATGTAAAAAAGGGTTGGAAGATAAGAATCTTTCCTTACACTTTTTGTTTGTGATTTTAGAAAGACATCCCTCGAATCAAATTCCACGTTCTACCATCGAAGACATAGAAAGTTTGCAGGAGCGTTTTTTTCTTCTGCAAAGAGAAAGTGTGAAACAAAAAATTGCACATATTTTTGTATTAGAGGGGTTTGCATCCACAGGTAAAGGTTCCATCTTGCAGTCGTTAACGATTCGTTTAGATCCACGCAAATTCAAAGTGTATTCTCCGTATGTTGATCAATCAGAAGATAGAGGGTATCCATTTCTATGGAATTTCTGGAAAGTTTTACCTCGGTATGGTGAGTTTTTATTTTATCTTAATACGTATTATAGCCGTTTGGCGTATTTGCGGTCTCAGAAGAAAATCAGTTTAGCAGAATACGATCACCGATTACTTTCCATTTTGAATACGGAAAGAATTTTATCAAAAGACAAAATTATTGTACATAAATTCTTTTTGCATATCTCCAAAAAGGAGCAAAAAAAACGATTGGAAGATGCTAAAAAAAAGAAAAAGGATTGGGAACTTTCTCCTTATGACAAGGACCAATGGGAACATTATAAACGTTACTTTGAAATTTTTGATTCGATCTTAAGTTCTTCTCGCACCATCGATTCTCCCTGGCTTGTCATAAGTAGCGATAAAAAAGAAGATTCAAAACTTCTTGTATTTGATGCAATCCTGGAAAGACTAGAACGGACTTTAGGTTACGATTCAAAATCGAATTTACAATTGATCAACCGAGGAATGGAGCTCATTCCATGAAGCTAAATAAATCTATGACTCGTATTTTGAATTTACACCAACTGGACATGGCTTTGTCGTTGCCAAGTGACGATTACCAAGTCCAAATGAAAGAATACAAAAATAAAATTCGGGATCTAACCTTTTTAGCAAAGGCCAAAAACAAACCCATTTTGCTTGTTTTTGAAGGTTGGGATGCGGCTGGGAAGGGTGGTGCCATTCGCCGCTTAACATCAGAAATCGATCCACGTTTATTTGAAGTACATAACATATCTGCACCGAACACAGACGAAATCCAGCACCACTATCTTTGGCGATTTTGGAATCGCATTCCCAAGATGGGGCATATTGGAATCTTTGATCGTTCTTATTATGGTCGTGTCCTTGTCGAACGGGTGGAGGGGTTTGCTAAAGAATCAGAGTGGTCACAAGCCTACGAAGAAATTTTTTTATTCGAAGAACAACTCCAAAGTTTTGGCACCATCATCTTGAAGTTTTGGTTGCACATCAGTTCTGACGAACAACTCAAACGATTTGAAGATCGAAAAAACGACCCACTCAAACGATGGAAACTCACTGACGAAGACTGGCGGAACCGTGACAAATGGCCTTTGTATGAAGAGGCTGCAAACGAAATGTTCCAAAAGACAGACTCACCGAAAGCTCCTTGGTTCTTAGTTCCAGCCAATGACAAATACTATGCACGAGTCATGGTCTTAGAAGCCATAACAAAACGATTGGAAGATGAATTGAAATAAACGTTCATCATTCTGCTGAAATTGGTTGATTGTGGAGCAATTGGCGAGAGTTATACGGAAAAATATCCATCTGTAAAGGTAGAGTGAAAGGAAGAATCAATCTAAACGTTAAGTAAGGGTTTTGATCCATCTAAAAAATGGATATTTCCCATTCCTATCATGATTCACCAAAATTTTTTGATTATTTATATGGCTTTTGTTTGATTTGGAATGTATACGATCTATCCGTTGTTTGAACGACTACTTGAGCATAAAAACCTAAATCAAGAGATCGAAATTTGGAACGAAAGATAGATGCTTCTTCATCAAAAATTTCTTTTCGGCAATCGGGCACAAGAGTTCTCCACTTTTCCTTCGAAACAGAATGATACAAAAATCCATTTGCTTGGGAAGGGATGGATCGTTCTTCCCATTCGATGGGTTCCGAATAACATACGATTCCATTTCTTGTTTTGATCCGAAACTCTGATTTCCATGTAGGAATTGGCACCTTGATTTCGTTTTGCGTGTTGTTTTCGATAAACAAAAAATAACCCTGATAAATTGGGTCTTCTTCCCGAGATAAACTCAAATATGTTGGAAATCCATCGATCACTTGTTTATCAGATTTCGTACTATTTTGGAAATTACCAGGGTTTAATGCCTTAAATCCGATGTAGAAAATTAGAACAACCAAAATCAAATCGATGAATAAGACAATTTGTCTCCATCTTGTTTTTTTGTGTTTGTCGTTAATTTGTTTTAAGTATTCACGAAATTCTTCTGGGGAACGTGAGTGGTATCCTTTTGCCATTTTACACTAACTCCACTAACGATTTTAAGATTTGGTGTGCCGAAGGATAGGGCTCTTCTAATTGTTTGGAATGGTCTAAAAACGATAACGCCAATTGGATCGTTTCTGGGATGGACAATTCCAAATCCAAACTAAAATAACGTGCCAGGATTCCAGAAAGTAAGTCACCCGTTCCCATAGTTGCCAGTTTCGGATTAGGAGATTCCCAAACATAAGAGGAGCCATCGGGACAAACGAGAAGGCTTACAAACGATTTCAAAAGCACATACACTTTGTTTTCTTTTGAATAAGGAATTAATGTATCATATGCTTCTTGCACAGTGTTATGGTTTTTTCCCGTCATTCGATTGAGTTCGCCGACATGTGGTGTGAGGATCACACGCTCACCTAAAGGAAGTTTGGTTCCAAAACTGGGTATGGCACCTGCATCTAAAATCAATGTTTTACTCGAACCCAAACTCCATCCCGAAAGACCATCTGGATACGAAGTAAGACCTGGTCCTACGACAAGAGTTTTGGTTTTGGAAAAAAAAGGATCAAGGACCATCGTTTCGAAATCGGACGACATCGCCATTTTTGAAAGATCTTCCTTTAATACGAGGTTTGCGATGGCTTTGGATGGGGAAAAAATTTTTGAAATTCCACCACCTAACCGCGAAAAGGCTGATTCCGAAAGGAGGATAGCCCCTTCCATCCCTTCACCACCACCATAAAATATAGCTGATCCAGCACTGTATTTATGTGCTTTGTGTTTTCGTTTGAGGACTTGAATGGCTTTCTCTGGATCTGGTTCTAGGTAATACCGTTTGGAAAAATTGGCGTTTTTTAAATGGGTTCGGATGGGAAATCCAATGGCTTCGTAGTATCTAGGAATCAAACTGTCTTTTTCGTAAATATACCCAACATTTTCCCATTTGCGAGTCCCAAGTTCTTCAATGGAATCAGAGTAAATAAAACTTTGATTTTTCTTACTATCTTGACCTAACGCATAGGGATCCCATCCACTAGGTGTATCTAAAGAGAGTCGATAAAAGATCACTTCCGAATCATTGATTAAGTCTATAGTGTTTTTAAGTTCAGGACTGATGGGGGATAAAAAACCCGTTCCAAGAAGTGCATCGACCAAAAGAACAGAATCTACCTCTGCTTCTTCTAGATCTTTTGCAAAGGATTTTAAATCTCCAACAGAACCGATCGTGGATTTGACGAGAGACTCGTAAAATTTACCCGCATTATTTTTGTTTGGTGACGTTTGGTATACCTTAACATCATATCCTTCTTGGAATAGAAAGTGAGCGAGGGCATATCCGTCCCCGCCGTTTCCTCCGCTCCCACAAACGATCCAAATGGATTCTGCTGTTTTCCAGAGGTCTTCATTGGCATGATACACTGATAAGGCGGCCATACCCATCAGAGTTTGTTCTGAAAAACCGAAGGAAGAAATGGTCAAAGAATCTAGATCTTTTGATTCTTGATTGGTAAAGAGAGGGATTTGTTTCATCTAAATCCAGCGATACACTTCTAAAGCACCAGCTCGAATGCGTACCGAGTAAATGGTATCAAAGGCGTCTGTATAGGTTTCTCTCCATTGTCCTCTAGGGCTTGAGAAAGGAATTCGTTTGTTATTGATGTGGTTTCCTTCTTTGTCATGCACTTGGAGGCGAACCGAGTTTCCACCATCTTCTGTTTCCCAAATGTAGAATTCACCATTGTTTCGAATGGAAAATAAAATCTCCGAAGGGTCTTGGATTTCTTTTAACAAAACTGATTCTTTGGAATCAAAACGGAATCGATAGATCCTTCGAAATTTAAATCGTTTGTCCTTTTTGGAATCATAACTAAAGGAACCAAGGACATAGTCACCTTCTGGGTGGGGAAGAAGTTTATCGAGTGTAATATCATACTCTTTGGCATCATTGCTATTAAAAACGTCTAACGCCGACTCCTTCAAATTTCCTTTGAGTTCTCCTTCTTCAAAGTAGGAGAGGCGCATCTCTTCCGCTATGCGGTGGTAAACAAAGAGTTTCTCACCTTCGCCAGGTAAAATGAATTCGATGTATCGAAATGGCTCAGAGTTTTTACCAGAAGCCCCTAACATGAATTTCACGACCCCTTTTTGTGAGATTTGTACAAGAAAGGAGGGGATTACGGTTGTTCCTTGTGTGGAAAATGCACCACTATAGGTTTTGTATAAATTTTCCTGTCCGGGTGGGAGTTCCATTCCTTTGGACGAGATGCGGTTCTGAACCACCAAATCCCCATCTTCGTTCATAGCAACAATCCCAATCCCGCCAAACCGAAACGGGTAGTGGGGGATTCCCGCCACAGATTTGAAATCTGGGTTTCCGATGGTGGCATCTAACCTGCCGTTACGATCGAAGAGTTTGATGACAGATTGTTTATTATCAGCAAGGGCCGAAATGTTCGAGGAGGTAGGGATGGTTAAAGGGACATTCGTCAATACTTGGTTCACGACGACCCCTTCGAAGGTTTCATTGCTGGAACCGAGGGGGATACGGAAGAGGATTTCTTCTTTTAGGTTTTCCACTCGGAAACGTAAGCAGGAAAGGGAAACAAAGAGAAGGAGGCTGAAGTACAGGGTTCTCATGGTGCAACATCCATTCCCTAATTTTTTATTTACAGGACAACTCGCTTTTCCTAGCCTGTCTAGAGACGTGCTAAATTTTAGCATGAGCTTTGGTCTCTTATACAGATTCCTATTGGAATCTTTGGATATGGTTTGGTATATACCGAGGAAAACATCAGAGAACTGATTTTACGAGTTCTCGCTCCACCTCTAGCGCTTTTTTCGCTCCAAGTACAGAATCGGAAAAACCACGCCCTCATTGAGATAGAACTTGATCATCTCACAGACAAAACTGGCTCTGCTAGTTTGGAAGATTGTGAGACTGTGTCTAGGAGACTCAAAGAGGAGCTGGACCAATGGGGAGAGGAATTTGATTTCACTCTCCAAGTCTCCTCCGCGGGAGCAGAACGTGTATTACGTTTGCCGGAGGATTTAATTCGTTTCCAAGGACTTTTAGCAAAACTAGAAGTGCCGCTGGAATCAGGGAAATGGGACAAACGAGTGTATCGTTTGGGACCGGTTTCGGGGGATTCCGTTGAGCTTACGCTTTACGATCGTAAAACTCGACACAAAAAGAACCAAAAATCGGTATCTATGCCCATCGCAGAAATACGAAAGGGAAATTTGTATTTAGAAATTTAAGACTATGGCGACAAAACAAGCAACGAAAGAAACTGGGCTATTCGAAGCCATCCAACAATTCTGTCAGGACAAATCTCTTGATAGAGAACTCGTACTCGGTGTCATCCGCGACTCACTCCTCGCCGCCTATCGCAAAAAAGTCGGTTTAGAAGCGGAAACAGATGACCGTTGCCAAGTGGAATTTGGCTCCGACAACAAAAACGAAATCATCATTTCTGTTCTGCGCGATGTCGTAGAAGAGAAAACAACAAACCCATTGGAAATTTCTTTGGAAGAGGCACATAAAATCGATCCAAAGGTCACTGTGGGTAGCCAAATCCGAGTGTTTGAAAAACCACAGGACTTGTCTCGAGTTCTCTCAAGCCAAGCAAAACAAATGGTTTTCCAACGCCTTCGCGATATGGAAAAAGAACTTCTGTACCAAGAATACAAATCCAAAGAAGGGGAACTCACACACGGGTATTTCCAACGTTGGAAAAAAGATATTATGTCCATTGACCTCGGCAAGGTAGAAGGCATCATGCTGAAAAAAGACCAGAACCCGGGCGAAAAATACCGCCAAGGGGATCGTCTAAAAGCCATCATTTCTCGCGTGGAACTAAGGCCCCGTGAACCAATGCCAGTCATCACACTCTCTCGTGCTTCTGGTGACTTTGTGAAAAAACTCTTTGAAATGGAAATTCCTGAAGTATACGATGGAATTGTTGAAATCAGAGATGTGGCACGCATTCCATCTTACAGAACGAAGGTGGTTGTCACCACGAGTAAGTCCGATGTAGACCCAGTGGGTGCTTGCGTGGGAATGAAAGGCGTTCGTATCCAGGCGATTGTTCGGGAACTGGGAAATGAGAGGATTGACATTGTTCTTCATTCCGATGAGCCGAGTGTTTTTATCGCCAATGCGATTTCCCCTGCAAAACCTGTGGAAGTTCATGTGGATAGAAAACGTGGCGATGCACTCGTGATTGTGCCAGATGAGTCTTTATCGCTTGCGATCGGAATCAACGGGTCCAATGTAAAACTTGTTTCCCAACTTTCGGGATTCAAAATTGACATCAAAACTGTATCACAATACAACCAAGAACTCGCGTCCCCTGAGGCACGCGAAAAACTCGACCGACTTTTCAACGCACAACAAGAAGCAATGGAAGAATCGGAAGACAATTACAACCACCAAGCAGGACAAGAAGAAGAGGAAGAAGATTCTGGTTACACACCTCTTTCTGAAATCCCTGGTCTCACACCGAGAATCGTTGGCCTACTAGAGGCTGGTGGGATCAAAAATGTGGAAACCCTTCTCGAGTTCAGCCAGGAAGAACTTTCGAAAATTTCCGGAATCGGAAAAACCACGGCAGAACAAATTTTACGTCTGTTACGTGAGTCAATCGAATGGGTAGAAGAGGGTTAAGTTTTAAGGCATAATATGGAAGAGCAAAAATCGATCAAAGAAACCCTCCAGCAGGGAGCCAGTGGTGACAAAACCAAGAAAAAACTTGTCATCAAAAAGAAAGCGGCCCCTTCTGATGAGAAAAAAGAATCCAGTCCTGGGGGACAACCGCAAACTGCGGCAACAGAGACAAAACAGTCTAATCCTCCTCCTTCCGACAAAAAGAAGGATTTAAACGAACTCATTCGTGAAGAAGCAAAACGACAAGGTCTAGGATCAGGTCCACAAGCTCCTTCGCAAGCATCTCCAATTGTTTCTCGTCCTGAACGGAAACCGGAACCAATTCCGCAACCAGATAGAGACAAACCACAGATGGATCGTAAACCAGAATCCATTCTTTCTGGCGATACATCATCACCAAACTATCGTTCGGGTGGTGGCCAAGGTGGTGGTAACCAAGGTTATTTTAGAAAAGAAGATCGTAACCCGATTGTTAGCCGACCTACAACTCCTCGTCCACAAAGACCAGAAGGCCAGGGTGGTGGATACCAAGGGAATCGCGGTCCAGGCCAGGGTGGTGGATACCAAGGGAATCGCGGTCCAGGCCAGGGTGGTGGATACCAAGGGAATCGTGGTCCAGGCCAGGGCGGTGGATACCAAGGGAATCGTGGTCCAGGCCAGGGCGGTCAAGGTGGTGGATACCAAGGGAATCGCGGTCCAGGACAGGGCGGTCAAGGTGGCGGATACCAAGGAAATCGTGGCCCAGGACAAGGTGGTCCAGGTGGATACCAAGGAAATCGTGGGGCAAGACCCATTGGCCAAGGCGGTCCTGGTGGTGGCGGTAGACCTCCAGGTGATGCTCCGTTTGGTGCTCCTCCTGGCGGACTTCCTGGTGCCGGTGGACCAGGTGGTGCCAAAAAGAAAGTTTTTGATAAAGAAAAAGGCGGAAGGGAAGAAAACGAAAACACTAAGTTTTTCAAACAATCCTTTCGTAAACAAAAGGCTCAGGCGGCAGCTCTTGCCGCTGTACCAAAAGAAATATCCATTTTAGAAAACATCCAAGTGGGTGAGATTGCTAAAAAACTAAACCTAAAACCAGGGGAAGTGATTAGTAAACTCATGAAAATGGGAATGATGGTAACGATCAACAATGTGATCGATGCCGAAACTGCCTCCATCCTTGCTGACGATTACGGCTGTAAGGTGAAGATTGTTTCCCTTTACGACGAAACCGTCATTGAAGAGGAAAAAGACGATCCAGCAGATTACATCACTCGTCCGCCTGTTGTCACCATCATGGGTCACGTTGACCATGGTAAAACAAAACTCCTCGATACGATTCGGTCTTCCCGAGTGGCAGAAGGGGAATCTGGTGGAATCACTCAGCACATTGGTGCTTACCAAGTAGAAACGGAACGCGGAAAAATTGCCTTCCTCGATACACCGGGTCACGAAGCGTTCACTTCCATGAGAGCACGTGGTGCGTCAGTTACCGACATTGTTGTGTTAGTTGTTGCCGCTGATGATGGGGTCATGCCTCAAACCATCGAAGCAATCAACCACGCCAAAGAAGCAGAAGTTCCGATCATTGTTGCAGTCAACAAAATTGACCTACCAACAGCAAACCCAGAAAAGGTGAGGCAAGAACTTTCGAATTATGGCTTACAACCAGAAGAATGGGGTGGTACTACCATCTTCTGTGATATATCAGCAAAAAGTAATATTGGAATTGATAAACTCCTTGAGATGCTCATCATCCAAGCTGAGCTTCTTGACCATAAAGCCAATCCGAAACGAAAGGCAAAAGGAACGATTGTCGAAGCAAAACTCGATCCAGGTCGTGGTGCTGTTGCAACCGTTCTCATCCAAAACGGAACTCTGCGTGTCGGTGATGCGTTTGTGGCAGGTGTACATGCAGGACGTGTTCGTGCGATGTATGACGACCTTGGTCGCTCCATCAAAGAAGCGGGCCCATCCTTTCCAGCTCTTGTCACGGGACTCGATGGAGTTCCAGATGCAGGGGCTCCGTTTGATGTGGTGATTGACGACAAAGAAGCAAGAACCATCTCTCATAGCCGTCAAGATTATGAAAGACTTGGCCAATCGAAAAATGCGGCAACTCGTGTGACACTCGACAATATGAGTGAGATCATCAAACAAGGTGCTCTGAAAGAACTCAAAGTCATCATCAAAGCAGACGTTCGCGGATCAACAGAAGCAGTAAAAGAAGCTCTCGAAAAACTTTCGACTGCCGACGTTCGCCTCAATGTGATCCATGCGGGAACAGGTGCGATTGTGGATTCCGATATTATCCTCGCTTCCGCATCGAATGCGATCGTGATTGGTTTTCACACTCGTGCGAATCCAAAAACGGTTTCCCTTGCTGAGAAAGAAAAAGTAGAAATCAAATACTACAGCATCATCTACGATGTGGTCAATGAAGTGAAAGCGTCCATGGAAGGAATGCTTGAGCCTGAAAAAGTGGAAAACATCATTGGTAAGGTGGAAATTCGCGATGTCTTCAAAATCTCCAAAGTGGGGAACATTGCAGGTTGTATGGTGAAATCCGGTAAGGTGACCAAACAAGCACACGTTCGTGTGATTTCCAGCGAAACAGGTGAGATCACTTGGGAAGGGAAAATCAAGAACCTCAAACGTATGAAAGATGATGTGGCTGATGTTCTCACTGGATTTGAGTGTGGTATCTTACTCGATGGATACAATGACTTTTCCGTGGGTGACGAAATCGAAGCATACGAGATTCGCGAGATTGCTCGTAAACTATAAGGCGGCCTAAATGAATCCCATTCGAATGAAAAAACTCGAATCGGAGATCATTCGCCTCATCTCGTCTGCGATCCTCGAAGGAAAGGTAAAAGACCCAAGGGTCTTTTTACCAAGTTTCCATCGCATTGAAATTAGCGAAGACTTACGGTATGCGAAGGTCTATTTTACAGCCCTTTGCAATAACAATGAACGAAAAAAACTCACACAAGGACTTGTTTCTTGTGCCGGGTTTTTATCCTCGCTTGTTGGAAAAAACCTCCACTTGCACACAAACCCAAAGTTTACGTTCGTCTGGGATAACAACTACATCAAAAGTTTAGAAGTAAACCGCCTGATCGATGAGTCAGCTCCGAAAACTTTATTTGAAGAACTCCATCCAGCGGAAGCAGAAGATGAGGAAGACGCTTCGGAGGAAGGCAAAGAGGCCGAGTCTGACGATTCAGATACCGAATCAACAGATTCCCATACTGATTTTCCTTCAAAAGAAAGTTAATCACTAGCGCCTAAGTTTTGTTTGGTGACCTCTGATGGCAAAACCTTATTTATCAGGATTTTTATTTGTCTATAAACCACCAGGAATTACGAGTTCCGATTTGGTTTTAAAAACCAAACGTTTGTTAAATCAAAAATCAGTGGGGCATACGGGAACTCTTGACCGATTTGCGGAAGGTCTCCTCATTCTCCCTTGCGGGGACTACACGGCTTTCTCCCAAGTATTTCTCGGTAAGGACAAAACCTATCTGGCAGAAGTGATTGTTGGGCTTCGCACTGATTCGGGAGATCCGGATGGGATCGTAGAAATTGACGAACGGGAATCCTTCCGCAAAAAATTTGAATCGCTCTTTTCCTTCCAACAATTGGAAGAAGAACTCCTTAGCCTCACAAAGCTCACGACACAAAAAGCACCGAAAATATCCGCTCTGAAAGTGGGGGGCAAACGCCAGTCTGACCTCTTTCGAGAAGGAACGGTGGTGGAAGAAAAGGAACGTTCCATCACCATCCATTCGGTAAAGGACATCAAAAAAACGGAGGCTGGGTTTTCGTTTCGGGTGCACGTAAGCTCTGGAACCTACATTCGAAAATTGGTCCTTGACCTTTCTGACAAATGGGGGATCCCACTATCCCTAGGTAGGCTTGTGCGGGAATCGATTGGAGAGTATGGGGTAGGCAGTGCCAAAACTCTGGATACGATCTCGGCAAGTGACCTCAAAAACTGGAAAGATGTGTTTCCTTTGCCGTTACGGATCGTGGACGAAACCGAAAAAAAAGCAGTGATCCACGGTGGGTATATCTGGGACAGACTACCCAAAGCCAACTCACTTGGGTTTTACATTGTGGATGCAGATGAGACCACCATCCTTGCCTGGTGTTCTTACGAAGACAAACCGAACCACATTCCTTACCGCTACCGAAAAGTATTTTTTGACCCTTCCACAAAAATTATGTTTTCTAAATGAGTCCTTCTTAAACTCTGGACACTAGTATGATCACAAAAGAACAAAAACAGCAGATCATTGCTACATTCGGTAGCAAACCAAACGACACAGGTTCTGCAGAAGTACAAATCGCTCTTCTCGACTCTCGTATTAAAGACCTTACGGAACACTTCAAAACAAACAAGAAGGACTTCCACTCTCGCCGTGGCCTCATTGCTATGGTGAATCAGAGAAAGAGTTTGTTGGAGTATTTGAAACGTTCCAACCTAGAAAGTTATAAAAAGCTGATTGAAAAACTCGGCCTTAGGAAATAATTCCTATGGCTACAGAGTTTACTGGTGTTTGGGGTAGAGATTCAATTACCCTAGAGACCGGCAAGTGGGCGAAACAAGCTCACGGGTCGGTTGTATACAAAACCGGAAATTTGGTCCTGCTTGCCACTGTTTGTGCAGCAGACGAACCAAAAGAAGGACAAGATTTTTTCCCTCTAACTTGCGAATACACGGAAAAAGCTTACTCGGTAGGTCGTTTCCCTGGTGGATACTTCAAACGAGAAGCAAAACCTGCTGAGCACGAAGTCTTACTCTCTCGTATTATCGATAGACCGATCCGTCCGATGTTCCCAGAAGGTTACTTCTCGGAAGTGCAATTACTCGTTCAAGTATTATCTGCAGACAAACAAGTTTCTGTCCAAGGCCATGCGATTAACGCAGCTTCGGCGGCGCTCGCTGTTTCTTCCATTCCGTTTGCAGGCCCGATTGCTGGTGCTCGTATTGGAAGGATTGCCGGTGAGTTTATCCTAAACCCAACCAACGAAGAAATCACAAAATCTGATTTGGATTTAGTTGTCGCAGGAACAAAAGATGCCATCGTCATGATCGAAGGGGAAGCAAACGAAATCTCCAAAGAAGACATGATGGCTGCCCTTCGTTTTGCACAAGAACAGTTGAAAATTGCTGTGGCAATGCAAGAAGAGTTGGCGAAGAAAAACGGAACTGTAAAAAAAGAAGTCGTTTTAAAAACTCCTGATAAAGAACTCCACGCTAAAATTCGTGAGTTCGCATTTGAACGTTTGACTGCTGCAAATAAAAACGCAGACAAAGCGAAACGTAATGATGATATCAAAGCCATTAACAAAGAAACAGTTGAACATTTTAAAGCGTTACTCGCTCCCGAAGACAAAACGAAAGAAATCAAACATTTCCTTCATGAATTAGAATACGAAGTTGTTCGTGAGCTAGTGCTTGGAGAAGGGATTCGTTTTGACGGTCGTAAAACAAACGAAATACGACAAATCTCTTGTGAGATTGATGTACTTCCTGGACCGCATGG
This sequence comes from Leptospira sp. WS60.C2, assembly GCF_040833955.1. Taxonomy (NCBI): domain Bacteria; kingdom Pseudomonadati; phylum Spirochaetota; class Leptospiria; order Leptospirales; family Leptospiraceae; genus Leptospira; species Leptospira milleri. The sequence goes on from NZ_CP162133.1 coordinate 1,531,242, forward strand.
TTCTGCTGTCTTCACAAGAGGGCAAACACAGTCTCTTGGGGTAATGACACTCGGAACTACTTCGGATAACCAACGATACGAAACTCTCGAAGGTTCCAAAGAAAAGAACTTTATGTTACACTACAACTTCCCTGCGTTTTCTGTGGGTGAAGTGCGACGTAACTCTGGTCCTGGAAGGCGAGAAATTGGTCACGGGAATCTTGCAGAACGTGCGATCAAAAAAGTCCTTCCATCACAAACGGAATTTCCGTATGTGATCCGGCTTGTGTCTGAAATTTTAGAATCAAATGGATCTTCTTCTATGGCATCCGTTTGTTCGGGAACCTTAGCGCTCATGGCGGGTGGGGTTCCCATTTCTGGTCCTGTATCGGGAATTGCGATGGGACTTTTCAGTGATGAAAAAGGCCGTTTTGCCGTTCTTTCGGATATTGCTGGGATCGAAGACCACTTTGGTGATATGGACTTTAAACTTGCGGGAACCAAAAAAGGCATCACTGCCTTCCAAATGGATCTAAAAGTGAATGGTCTTGGTCTCGAAGTGTTACAAAAAGCCATCGAACAAGCAGAAGTGGGTCGTGACCATATCCTCGGTGAGATGAACAAAGCGATTTCTTCTGTAAAAGGAAACTTGAGTGAAAACGCTCCTCGTATCACCCAAAAACAAATTCCAAAAGATCGGATCGGTGAACTCATTGGCCCTGGCGGGAAAATGATTCGTGCCATCATCGAACAGTCAGGTTCGGAAATTTCTGTGGATGATTCCGGAAAGGTAACCATTGCTTCTCCAAGTGAAGAATCCAAAGAAAAAGCCATTGCCATGATCGATGGAATCTTTGAAGAAATTGAAGTGGGAAAAATTTATGAAGGGGTGATCAAACGTATCGCTGACTTTGGTGCCTTTGTTGAAATATTACCAGGAAAAGAAGGACTTTGCCACATCTCTAAACTAGATGTGAAACGAGTTCAATCTGTTCGTGACATTGTTTCCGAAGGGGAAAAAATCAAAGTGAAAGTGATTTCCGTTGATAAAATGGGAAAAATTGATCTTTCCAGAAAGGATGTCCTTTTAGACAACTAAACAGTCCCCAAACATCTGTTTGGGGGGAGTGAACCAAATGGCACCCGTCATTGAATGCAAACGAGCTGTCTTACCCAATGGTCTGACAGTTCTTTTTCAACCTATGAAACACGCATCCTCGATGGGGGTGGGTGTTTTTTTAAAACAAGGCAGTCTTGCCGAAACCAATGCTGAACATGGGTACTTTCACTTTTTAGAGCATATGCTCTTCAAAGACACAGAAACACGCACAAGTAAAGAAATCGCAGAATCGATTGAACGAGTGGGTGGGATTTTAAACGGATCCACTGGACGCGAATACACACAATACTATGTAGTTGCCATCAAAAACCAAGCTGAGCTTGCGTTTGACATCTTATCTGATATGCTCTTTCGTCCACTGTTCCGTAAAGAAGACATCCAGACAGAGAAGGGTGTCATCATGGAAGAAATGCGTTCGTATGAAGATGCACCCGATGATTTTGTGTATGATTATTACTTTCGTAATATTTTTGGGAAGTCACCGTATGGACGTGATATCATTGGAACCAAAAAATCGGTAACAGGTGTTACAGAAAAATCCATTCGAACGTTTTTTGAAAAACATTATTTCCCTAAGAATATGGTGATCTCTGTTTCGGGAAATTTCACTTGGGAGAAGGTGCTTGATCTCACTAAAAAATACTTTTCCTTTGAAAATCCGAAAGGTAAAAACCCTACAGAACTCATCATTCCAACACCAAAGAGATATTATACGAAGCATTTGGAACGGCGTAAAATTGAACAGTTCCACATTATGCTTGGGGTCAATGGAAAGAAACGAGACTATCGAGATGTAACCGTCACAGGTCTGATTTCCACCATCCTCGGTGGGGGAATGGCATCTCGGCTTTTCCAAAACATCCGTGAAAAAGAAGGGCTTTGTTATAGCATTTACAGCTTTCCGTCTTATTATAAAACCACAGGTCTTTTTTCGGTCTCCTCTGCTACTTCCAAAGAAAAGGCAGCACGTTGTGTGGAACTGATTCTGAAGGAATTGGAAACGATCACAAAACATGGTTTTTCCAAATCAGAACTGGCAGATGCTAAATCCAACCAAATGGGTTCTATTGCGATCGGGTATGAACTTCCAGAAAATCGAATGAATAACATTGGTTTGCAGGAAATCTACTATGGTCAGTATTTTTCCTTAGAAGACCGAATGAAGGCGATTAAGTCAGTCACGTTAGAGGAAATCAATCAAACCGCCAGGGAACTCTTTCGTTTAGACAAAGTGCATTTGTCGTGTGTGGGAGATATGACAGAAAGCCAATTTGCCAAAATCCCCGTACAGTTTGGTGGTTAGATTCTAAAAAGGGCCCCGATGCAAAATTTGCAGAACCAACTACAAATTCAAATTCTAAGAGATGGGGCTGTGATCCCAGAATACAAAACCTCGGGTTCTGCTGGGATGGATCTAACAGCCTGTCTTACGGAACCCCTACTTCTTCCGAAAGGAGAAGTGGTCCTTGTTCCCACTGGCCTTGCAATGGCGATTCCAGAAGGGTATGAAGGACAAATCCGACCTCGCAGTGGGTTTTCTACAAAACAACGAATCCTGATGCCGAATAGCCCAGGTACCATTGACTCAGACTACCGGGGGGAAATCCTCATTCCCTTACTGAACCTGAGTGGATCCGATTTTCTTTTAGAGCCAGGCACACGAGTGGCTCAAATGGTGATCCAAGCGGTGGTGAAATTTCCCATCCAAGTGGTTTTGGAACTCGGTTCCACGGAACGTGGGAGCGGTGGATTTGGGAGCACGGGAAAATAAGACATAATCATAAAAAAAGACACTTAGCTTTTTTGACAGTCTTCCGATAGAAGCTGTAGAGGTGCCTTTTTATGATGCGATCCCTTTGGACCGGTGCTACCGGGATGATTGCCCAACAATTTCATATTGATACCGTTGCCAATAACTTAGCCAACGTAAACACCACAGGTTTCAAAAAAAACCGAGTGGACTTTGAAGATTTAGTCTACCAACACCAAGTCCTTGCGGGAACTCCAGCTACCTCTGTTTCCGAAATTCCGACGGGTGTCAATGTGGGCCATGGTGTGAAAGTTGCCGCCACACAGAAGTTATTCGAAATTGGTTCCTTCCAAGCCACAGGAAATAAACTAGACCTCGCTCTCACTGGGGAGATGGCATTCTTTAAAATCCAAATGCCAGATGGAACCTTTTCTTATTCCAGAGACGGATCCTTCAAAATTGATTCCAACCAACAAGTGGTCACTTCGAACGGATATCTACTCGAGCCACCGATCATCCTTCCTGAAAATGCGATCTTAAATACGCTCATGGTTTCCGAAGAAGGGGAAGTCACCGTAAAAATCGGAAACGACATTCGCCCTACAACCATTGGCCAATTGGAACTCTACCGATTTGTAAACCCCGCAGGACTCCAAGCAGTGGGTAAAAACTTATTCCGAGAAACTGTGGCTTCTGGACCAGAGATTCCTGGTATGCCATCCCAAGAAGGCTATGGGAGTGTGCTACAGGGATTTTTAGAAATGAGTAATGTAAAAATCGTAGAAGAGATGGTGAATATGATTGTGGCACAAAGGGCATACGAATCCAATTCCAAAACCATCCAAACTTCAGATAACATGCTTTCTACGGCGATTGGACTCAAACGTTAATGAAAGTTTGGATTTCCATTCTACTTAGTTTGTCTGTTTGTTTGCCTATGATGGCAAACAAAGATGAAAAACGAATCTATCTAAAACCAAAAACATTCGTAGGTACAGGTGAGGTTCGTTTATCTGAATTTACAAACTGGAAAGAAACTTGGAATCCAATTGTATTTCGCAATGTAAAGGCACCGATTGTTATCACTCCAGAGTCTCTCTCAGATTCCCTATCTTCTTTGTCTGCCAAAGAATTTGGTGAGACTCTGTCGTTTCTTGTGATGGGGAACGAGGGAATCCTACTTCCAAAAACATCTACAGTATCCAAACAGGAATTAGAAGAATCTCTTTGGAAACGTTTAAACGAAGCAAATCAAAACGTTTTAGGCGAGATGGGAGACACTTTTAAAATTCATTCTGAAAAAACATCAGTCACCACAATTACCGGAACGAGTCCTGTTTGGCGTAGTGTTGGGCGCACGCTCCATGCGGGAAAACGTCTTTTCCCTTTAGATTTTTATTATGAAGGGAAACTAGTTCATTCGGAATCAGTTCCATTTCTGATTGAAGAAAAGAAAAAAGCATACTTCACCACAAGAGAAATTCCCGCAAAAACAGTGTTATCGGAAAAAGATGTAGAACTCAGATTTTTTTATTCTGCTGATTCGGTGAGAGAATATACAGACGAAAACCCTGTTGGGAAAACGGCACTCAATGGTTTTTTACCAGACACTGCGATTGAAAAAAAACAAGTGCGTACCCTCCATACCATCGAACGAGGCCAAGAAGTGGAGCTTGTATACACGGCAGGAAATTTACTATTAAAAATCAAAACAAGAGCACTTGCTTCTGGCAATGCAGGAGAGGAAATTCCTCTTCTCAACTTAGCGTCTCAAAAGACTATCAAAGCCCGTGTGCAAACAGAAGGCATTTGCCTTTTGGAAGAGAGATAATCGATGTCTGTATTTGATTCAAGTTCCAAAGACAATTCCAAAGAATCGAAAAGAGTTTGGAAAGAGACTTGCACTCTTCTTTCCTTAAAAACGATTTCAAGTCACCCATTCATAAGTTGTCTTATCGTCTTCGTATGTTGGATGGTGACAAACTTTGGCGAGGTTAGGTTCCCAAATTCGTTCTCTACTCTCGTCTTTTTCCCTAGCGTATCTGCCGAATCCTTATGGAAAGACAAAGACCCATATTCCTATCCCAAAACCATCCAACCAGGTACGGTTGTGAAGGTAGTTTTAAAAAATGGACTTCGTGTGGAATACGAATCGGAGTACAAAGCGACCTTTGATAATGATATTAAAACTGTACCTGATAAAAAGTTAATTCCAGATCTACCGAATTACACATCAAATTCCACCTATATGCGATCCAAGGTGGGAAAATCAAAATCCCAAGGCAAAGTGGTCGGAGTGATGGCAGTTCTTGTGACGGGAATTGACCCTGGGACTGGTAATTTGGAACTTGAAGGAAGTCGTGTGTTTACTCTTTCGGAAGAAAGAATTAATCTACGTTTGTCGGGAACCATATCTCCTGAAGATTTGGATAAAAATCGATTCATTGCCAGTGACCTGATTGCCAATCTGCGAGTGGAATACCAAGGAACACTCAATCCGAAAGAATTAAATGATCCCAATATCCAAATGAAGCGAATCACAAATCCAGATGGCTCCGTGACAGAAAAAGCGGAACTTTCAGACAAAGAAAAACAAGAAATCATTTTGAAAAATATCAAACGACTCTTAGGCGAAAGTGAGTGATCCGACATGAAAATCATTAAGAAGATGGAAATCACAAAGCCAAACGTAAAAACTCTCTTAACAATACTCGTTGTTGGTATCTCCAGTTTGACTGGATCATTACTCGCAGTGGAAACAAGACTGAAAGACCTCGTGCGTATCGATGCGGTTCGGGAAAACCAACTGACCGGCTTTGGTTTGGTTGTGGGACTTAATGGTACGGGAGATACAAAAAATCCTCTGACGGAAGAAGCACTCCAAAACTACTTGTCTGGTCTTGGTGTGAATACCAAAAAGAATTTACGTGAAGCCAAAAATACGGCTTCGGTTTTAATTACTGCCAATGTCCCTGTAAATTTAAAAGAAGGGGATAAAATTGATGTTGTAGTATCGTCTCTTGGGGATGCCCGCTCTTTGGAAGGCGGAGTGTTACTCCAATCTCCACTCAAAGCGGCAAATGGCGAGACCATTGCCGTTGCTTCTGGTGTTCTTGTGTTTGGTGGGAAAGAGAAAAAACGAGGTGCCGATAAAAAGTCGGGTTCCAATACCGCTCTTGTTCCTTTTGGTGCCATTTTAGAAAAATCCATTCCCAACGCACCCATCACAAAATCAGTAAAACTCACTCTCTTAGAAAAAGACTATTCCACGATGAGTGCCATTGTGGAGGCAATTACACAAGAATTGTCGGTAGTCCCTGAAGTGGTATCCCCCACGGAAGTTCTTGTTCCCCTTCCGGTTTCTTCGAGTACAACAGGTCCCAATGGTGAATTGGCAACCGGTGCACCGAAACTAGATCTGAATTTTTTATCGAAATTGGAAAATCTCACCATCAATTCGTCCCCAGTCGCACGCGTTGTGATCAATGAACGCACGGGAACGATTGTGATGGGGGCAAACATAGCCATTGATGAGGTGGCGATTTCCCAACAAGGTCTATCGATCCAAGTGACAAACCGAGACAAAGCCAGGTACTTTTTCCCGATCCAAGACGATGGAAAAGGGGAATCGGTTTTTGTTCTCAAAGAAACCACCCAAGTCTCTGATGTGGTGGGTGCTTTAAACAAAGTTGGGGCCTCAACGAAGGACATTATTTCCATTTTGGAAGCCTTAAAAAAACAAGGGGCATTAAAAGCAGAACTTGTGATTCAGTAATTGGGAATTTTGCCGATAGGGTTAGTAGACATAATATGGACATTCATAAAATCCAAGACTATTCTAGTAGGCTAAGCCGTTCGAAAGACGAAACCATCCTAAATCGGATGAAGTCCCTTTCGGATCCAATGGAAAACCAGATCCATAAAAAAGGAATTTCCCAATTCCAAAATCTTTTAGAGACCCATGAAGAATTGATGGGAAAGGTGAGTTCTTCTTCGTTACGTGTTCCACAAAACATTCGTGAAGAGATCACAACAGATCCTTATCGGAAAAAATTATACGATGCTTCTGTAGAATTTGAATCGGTATTTGTGAAGATGATGTTAAAGGAAATGAAAAACACCATCCACAAAGAAAAACTCATCGATGGTGGGTATGCCGAAGAAATCTTTGAAGATATGCTCTATGATGAGTATGCCAAAAACATTTCACAAAATGAGTCCATGGGACTTGCAGAAGAGATCTACAAACAAATGTCTGCGTCTCTTCCGCCTTTAAAACAAAAACCGTATCTTTAAATCCACTGGGAAAAAGACGTTTTCCGTAACTCTTCTTTCCATTTTTCTTCTAGGTTTGTTAATGTTTCATTGAGTTTAGGAGATAAACTTGCCCGTTCTTTAGGTGCCCCTAATTTGAAGCTGGATGTAGTTTCATAAACACTTACCAAATTGACTTGTTCTTTTAATTTCACAGGAGCCAATCGTTTTTCTTCCGTGGTTTGAATCCAACTTGCTTCTTCTAATTTTTCTACGATTTGGTTTAACTCCTTTTCGGATAGTACAAGTGACTTTCGAACTTGGGTAAGTTTGATCAGTTCTCCTTGTTTTTCTTGGTAGGTGTAAACAAGGGTTAACACCTGAAGGATTTTATAAAACTCAAACGACAACGTCCGATCGATATCATCAAATGGATGTTTGGGGAGAAGATATCGGTCTGGAAACTGCAATGTAGCCGTGACTTCCGCTCCATATAGAATGATGAGAGATATGGAATAAATCGCAAGAAGGGCAATGGGAATCGCCGCTAGTGCTTTGTACACTAACATCGTTTTTTCGGTAAACGAGGTGAGATAGATATTGATAAATCCCCAAAAAAACAAGATGAGTATAAACCCAGTCACTGCAGCACCAATAGAAGATGCTTTGATCGGTACCTTCGTATTAGGTATGATCGTGAAGATCAGTAAAAAGAATAACCAAAGTGCAAGTAATGGAAGTAAAAATTGAAAAATGGAATACAGGGAAAAAAATCGTTTCCCCCCCTGGTATTTTTTCCAAATGGTTTGTCCCTTTCCATCATCTTCCACGCGAATGATTTTATTGAACTCTCCCACACCGACAATGCCTAACATTCCTTCGTTTGGACTTTCTGCTTCGTTTTGATTTTCGATTTCGATTGTTTCTTCTGGGTTTGGCAAACTTGTTACGTTGGTAACCATTCCGTCTTTCGTAGAAGATTCGGTTTCCGTATTGGATTTCTTTTTGGAGAGAAGGAGCATGTCAAGAATCATCCCCGCTCTTCCTTTATACGCGACTGACCAGTTTTCTCCTTCATCTTCGGAAAGAAGAATGTCTCCTAAAGAAGTGAGAACAAAAATATCATAATCTTGTTTTTTTGGCGAAGCAAAAACCCAAACTCGTTCATATGAGTATTTTCTATGACTTAAATCTTTCCAAGTATAACCACCATCAGTCGTTTTAAAAATGGCACCACTGTCACCCACCAAAAATCCAACACTTCGATTTAGGAAAGAGATATCATTGAGAGGTTTTGTAGAAATTTCTTGTGGAAAGAAAGTCGTTCCACCATCACTGGTTTTCCATAATCTTCCCTCTCGATCCAAAATGAATCCATCTTTTTCAGAGAAAAAACGAACTCGAATCGGAGTGATCCCATCATCATGGAAACGTTTGATTTCTTTGAAAGGTTTTCCGATGTCGTAACGAATGGTTCTTGTGTCTTTCGTTAAAATAAAAAGAGTGTCGTAGTCGATGGCTCCAAAGTCTGAAATGGTGATTCCTTTTAGAGTATGGATTTTCCATGTATTCCCTAAGTCATTGGAATATAAAAACGTACCTTCTTCCGAAATGGTGAAAAGATCGTTTCCGACACTTCTGATTCTAAAAAAATTCTCCTTTCGGATATTCGGTTTTTTGCATGTTCCAGTTTCCACCGTTTCCATGTCGACGCAGAGCATATTTTCAAAATCGATGCTAGCTTCAGGGATAAACGAAATGGATTTTTTTAGTTCCCGCATGACACCAATATTTCCTTTTTCACCAGCAACCCAGATCTCTCCATGTTTTGTGGCAACTATGGATTTTAAATGTGGCGGGCGAACAGAATCCGAAATAGTATCTGTGATGTTTTTTCCTACCACGAAAAGTAAAGGTCCGAAGGAAATCAGGAAAAAATAGAAAACAAACTTATTGATAAAATTGCGATGTAGGTCTATATTCCAAATGATGTGAAATGCTTTTTCTAACGATCGTAAGACTGCTGTTGCTGAGAATATAAAGACAACAAATCCAACGGCCCCAATTTGTGTTGCTGTGGAAATAATGTCTGTAAGTGTTTCTAGGTATGGTGTGATATCAAACTGTATATTGTTACGTAGAAGATAAGAATTGATTTCATCAACGAGTTCACCTTGTCTGGTATGAATTCCAGAAGCAACCGTAATGAGAGCGAGAGCCACTGTGAGTGTGGGTATGAGTGTTACAATGGTTGTGTAAGCTAAACTTGAACCAATGATGAGACAATCATCTTTCATGAAACGGTGAACAGAAACTAGTAAAACTCGAATACCAATGATGAGCTTTCGTTTCCAACCAGGTTCTTCTGGGATAGTGGTCAAACGTACGAGAAGTGGAGTTTTGATCGTTTCGCTCATAAAGGTTCCTATTTTTTAAATGCGTACAGAACGTAACTTGATGTGAGAGGGTATCCGTTTCGTTTCATTTTTGATATAAAATGATAGTAAGAGACGCGAATCCATTTGAGGTAATCTTTCCATGTTTGGAAAGACCCTCTCACTTTCCTTAATTTTGCAATCAAAGGGAAGTCGACACCAAAGTAAGATAGAAAACTTCCAAATCCATAACGAGTCAATATTTTTTTTAGGAGTGTATCAGAGTAATAAAAAACATGCCCTGGCATATAATAATGATACGAAGATCCTTCTTCTTTCGCTTGCCAACCTTCAAAATTCGCTGTCTGGAGGAGTAATAGTCCACCGGGTTTTAAAATACGTGTTAATTCTTGAAAAAATCGATTCGGATTTTCGATGTGTTCAATGACTTCTATAAGGGAAATCACATCAAAAGATTCGTTTGGGAATTTTGCATCGAAAAGATTTCCTTGGAAGGTAGGAATGTTATTTTGATTCGCATAACTTGCTGCATATTCAGAGATTTCTACTCCTTGCACCTGGAATCCTTCTTCCTTTGCCACCTCTAAAAACCCACCAAAGGAACTTCCGATATCTAAAAAATGACCAGTTGTGATAAAGCGTTTTATGTTTTGGATTCTTGCCTTCCAAACGTACCGAAAGAAGGGTTTTTGTTCTCTTTCGTCGATATAGGTGTATTCCGCTCTTCCTTGGTAATAATCTTTGGTATATAGCTCTGATTGGTTAGGTCTTGGTGACAATGCCTGGAGTTTACAGATTTGACACTCGGTAACGGAAAGGTCTTTGTATTTACCTGTTGTTTGGTAGAGAGCTTTCCAATTACAATTGTTTTGGAGAGGGCATTCCTTTTTTAAAGAAGAGAAGGCATCCATTATTTTTTAGCAAGAAAAAACCAGTGACAAATTCTTTCATTGAGTTTGCCAAGTGGAGTTCTTTCTGTATACCCAATGGAAACTTCGGAGAAGGGTAATAAAAAATTCTCTAAGTCACTGAGTGTATATGTCTCCGCATAACCACCGCTTAAGTCAGCTAGATTCATGGTTCCTTCTTTTAATCCCAAATGGGTATCGCCTTCTGCACGAATGGAACCTAGTAAATATCCATTCGGTTGTAATGCGTTGTATAGGGATCGTAAGAGCAATTTTGCATCTTTCCGTTTGTTATAATGGAACACCCCCCAACTCACAATCACACCAAATTCTTCCGGAGAAAAGGGCAAAGTTAGGTCAGGTGTATGGAGGAAACGGATGGTTGGTTCCGTAGCTTTTAAATTGTCGATCGTGGTTTTCGCATTGTCGCAACCAGTCACCTCATAACCGCTACTTTGTAGGAGATAAACATGCCTTCCCGACCCACAGCCGAAATCGAGAGCCTTTTGCGATGGGGGTTGGATTTTGGAAAGCAAACGAACTAAGTTTTCATCGGGAAATGTGAGTTTAGACTTAGGCCGTTCGTAGTGTTTGTCCCAAACGTGATTCATGGTTCCAATCGTTCCAAAAGGGAGGCATACCATTCATTTGCTGAGATGGTTTGTTTCGTGGAGATGCCCAAAACAGATGTTCGTTTGTGGTTTCCTTCCAAAGGTTCTAAGCCGGCACCTGTTGGGATCAGCTGCTTTTGGAAAAACACAATTTCAAATGCATTGGGCACGAAGGAAACAGGCTCTCCCATCTTTTTTTGTTTGGCGGGAGGAAGAGTGAAAACAATCGCAGAATGAGTGATTCCTTTTTGAGATTGTTTCAAAAAATCGGGTCGTGTCTTTTCACCGATGGTAACGGACAATAAATCTTTGAAATAATCATATCCATAGTGATGTGACAAAAGTTGGTCTGCTAAAAATTCACCGCCCACCTCAGGTGCCGATTCAATGAGTACACATTCTTTATTTTTAGTAATCTTGAACTCCGCAACAAAAGGACCAGTTTTTAGTTTTGATGCAGTGACAATGCTTTGACAAATCATCTTCAATTCCCCTGCCATCGTAAGATGTTTAGAGGGAGTGATATGTGCCAGTTCAATGAATTGTGGTTTGCCTGTTGTGATTTTGTCAGAGAGGGAAATTAGATAAAATCGTTTGTTGATCACAAAACCGAGAACGGTCACCTCATCCCCTTGTGTGAAGGTTTCGATTAAAAAAGCATCACTTGCTTTTCCCTTTGTGAACTTTTTATACTCCGCTTCTGATTCAATGACAGAAATTCCTTTTTTCCCGTAACCTTCTTTTGGTTTGGCAATCATCGGGAATGCCAAATCCAATTTTTTTTCTTTGGATTTGGTCTGGGTTTGCGAAGATGTGGAAACAGTCACGGGAACAGGAATTCCGTATTTGGCAATGGATTGTTTGAATTTTTCTTTGTCCAAAAAAAGATTCGTGCTTTCTCTTGGATTTCCCCGTAGTTTCAATTTTTCTGCCAGATAAGAAACGGTGTAGACAGCCTTTCCATACGACCGAGATCCCACACCTAGTAACTTATAGGGTAGGGGGACCTTACTCATCGCATGTAATATCTTGCGGTATTCATGAGTGGATTCTAATATTTTAATATCGCACTCTGTAAGACCAGGTGCCATCGGATTGTGGTCTACGCCAATGACTTTCAATCCCCTATTTTTTGCAGCACGGATGAGGGGGATCTGGTTCTCTCCCGCTCCAATGGAGAGATAACTACCATGTAATTGTTTCATTTACGAACCGCGTGAACCGCCTCGGCGTTGGACTCCTGTGTTCCCACCACCTGTCGTTTGGTTTCTGCCAAACGTAGGTTTTGCCACGGCAGGGCTTCCTTTTTTCTTTTGTGCTTCGTTTTGGGCTTTGGTCAGTTCTTCTTGGTTGACCACGACGATTTTTTTCCCTTCTAGTTCTTTTCCATTTAGGGCGGCAATGGCTTTTTCCGCATCTGCATCGGCCATTTCGGCGGTTCCATACCCAAGAGACACTTTAGTCAGTTTGTCTCTTTTGATTTGCAAGTGAGTGACTTTGCCATGAGCAGAAAGAAGTTTTTCGAGGGCTTCGTCCGAAAGGGTTTGAGGGAGGTTTCCAATGGATAACTTCATGTCCTTCTTTTTTCTGAAAAATTCTCCAAAACTTCAACTCTTTTTTGACTATGTCGCATTTTCTCTTGGGGAAATGGGGGATTTGGTCGATTGGAAACATAGGTAGGAACTTATGTTACGAGGATTGTATACTGGTGCCAATGGGATGATTTCCCAACAAGTGCGTATGGATGTGATTGCCAATAATTTGGCCAATGTGGATAAAACTGCATTCAAAAAAGATACCACTGTCTTCAAAACCTTTCCTGAAATGTTATTACATCGTTATTCTGAAGATGGGATTGGAAAAACTCCAATGGGATCCTTTGATACCTCTCCCGTTGTCGGTAAACTTGGGTTTGGTGCGGAAGTGAACGAAGTGTACACTCGCTTTGAACAAGGAGCAGTGAAGAAAACTGACAATATTTTTGATCTTATGGTCCAAGACCAACCGGGAATGGAAAAACCTGCCTTTTTTTCTGTCCTCACCAATCGGGGAGAACGCCTCACTCGGAGTGGAAGTTTTGTCCTCGATAAGAATGGTTTTGTTGTGACCCCGCAAGGATTTCCTCTTCTCGGAGAAAAAGGTCCCATCCAAGTGAACCAAGGAAATTTCCTTGTGAAAGAAAATGGCGAAATTTATATCAATGCGAAACTCGGAACGGCACCAAAAGACGGAACCAATTTTAGTGAAAACCGTTTCGAAGAACCAGTGTTACTTGATAAATTGAAAATCCGCACGGTGGAAAACCCGCGCCACCTCGACAAAGAAGGAGATTCCTTTTACTCGGACACTCCTGAATCGGGAGAACCAACTCCATTTCCCGAGCTCCTTGCCCCACAAGTGTTACAAGGTTATTTGGAAGCATCGAATGTTTCTGTGGTGACAGAGATGGTGGATATGATCGAAGTAAACCGTGCCTATGAAGCTAATTCCAAAACCATGCAAACCCAAGACAGTTTACTTGGTCGACTGTTTGAAATTATGCGGTAGGAGGAATCCCCGAGAGTCTTATTTGCTCGTTGGAATTTTCCTTTACGAATTGGATTCTACTTACGTTCTCGGGCACTGGGCTCCATCGGGGTGGGCTTACCCTCCGCCTGACATTCGTCAGACAGGGCCCTGCCGATCCCTTTCCCAAACCTAACTCAACTCCTAGTCCCTCCATCAATTCGATAGACGGATCCTGTGATAAAACTGGATTCCTCCGATGCTAAAAAAACGATTAAGTTGGCCACCTCACTCGGTTTGCCAAGTCGTCCCATGGGAATGTTTTTTTCCATCGCCGATTTTCCCCGTTCTCCCGCCACATCTAGGATTGCTGTTTCTGTCCAACCAGGACATACGGCATTGATTCTCACTCCTGACTTTGCTACTTCTAATGCCCCCGTTGTTGTAAGTTCGATCACACCAGCTTTAGCCACACAGTAGGGCCCAAGAGAAGGAGCGGCACCCAGCCCGGCAATAGAGGATACGTTGATGATGGAACCACCTAATTTGTCTTTTAACATCAATTTTGTTGCATACTTTTGACACCAAAAAACGCTCGTTAGATCCAATAAAATCAGCTGGTTCCAAACTTCTGTTGATACTTTGTGCATAAAAGTAGGTTTGTTTGCAATGCCTGCATTATTAACCATAATATCTAGACGTTTGTTTTGTATGGCAAACTGTTCAGTGAGTTGGATGATTTCTTCTTCCTTGGTTACATCACATTGAAAGAAGGTTGCGTTTCCACCCTTCGAATTGATTTCTTCAACAACTTCGTATCCTGCTTTTTCATTGATATCCGAGACTATGACCGAGGCGCCACGTTTACCAAGGAGAAGACTTGTTTCTTTTCCAATTCCTTGAGCTCCACCTGTGACGATTGCATTTTTATTTTGTAAACTAGATAACATAAATATCATTCGGGATAGATTTGTTGGAAACACAACTGAATTTAATTCAGTTTTATTTTAAAAGTGAACTGATCAGTATACCTCCAGAATTGTATTTTCCTCATTTGACATACAAACTGGAATAGAAATTTACAAGAGGTAAGTAAATTTAGAATATCAAAGAATCTTAAAATAGGAAATCGGAGATGATTCCAAAGAAATATTGATTCTCGTTTGCTGGAGAGGTGGGATTTCGGTTTCCAATTTTATAGCAAATCCTATTACCTTTTAGATAGAAACTCCATTGGTTCCTGGATTTCAGGAGTAGTACGTATTTATTAACTTTCCTCTTAAATGGATTAGAATTACTTTCTTTCCTGATTCTTAAACTGTCGTAGTATGGAGCAGATCGTTACGCTTTGTTTCGAAAACTCAGTTGTAATTGCTATAATGGATATTTTACAGAATTTTTTTATCTTAAATCCGAGCCAGGTGTACTTTGTAACGGGGACATATAATATTTGGTTGGTAATTTTCTCGATCTTCATATCCGTATTTGAGTCTTGGATCTCATTATATCTTTTGAATCGATTTTCTTAAGTTGAAAGCCGATTGTCTCGATTCGCGATTTTGTTTACGGCAAGTTTGTCTTTCGGTGGTGCCGTTTGGTCTATGCATTTTAATGGGATGATGTCTTTTTAATTAGTGTACGACAGTTACGTATGACATACGCATCACCACTTTGTCCATCCTTCCTAGTATTTTTGCATCTTATTTTGTGCTAAATACTCCTAGTAAAAAACAAATTACAAGATGGGAACTCATTTCAGTGGGAATCATCGTTGGTGTCGGGATTGGATTCATGCATTATATAGGAATGTCTACCATGCAGATAAAACCAAAATTAATAAATCATCCCGTTTTGTTTTTAGTGTCTCTTGTCGTTGCCATTTCTCTTGCGATACTTTCTATGTTTATCCAATTTCACTTGAAGAGCAATACATAGAAAATCTATCCCCATTATCTTTCGCTTTTTAGCGTAGAGGTCATGGGTACTGCAATTTCATGCATGCATTATACTGGTCTGGCAGCGGCGAGATTTGTTGTTCCATTAGGAATAGAACTAGAAGATGTAACTTCCGACCAATTTTTTTGGCATTTCTTGTGACGTTTGGAAGCCTTTTTGTCATAGGCTCTGCCGTCGTGACGATCGTCTTTATCAGCTATAAAGATTTACTACAGAATTTATTAAAAGGTGAATCAAGATTAAGAGCAATCATTGAAACATCTGCGGATGCAAATGTGATGATTGATTCTAATGGAATCATCCAAGAATTCAAAGTGACAGCAGAAAAAAAGTTTGGTTGGAGTGCCAAAGAAATCATCGGACAAAATGTAAAGTTGCTCATGCCAAATCCTTACCGGGATGGACACGATGATTATTTATCCAACTATTGAACGACTGGTGAGGCAAAGATCATTGGTGTGGGGAGAGAAACCCTTGCCGTTAGAAAGGATGGAACTACGTTTCCGATTCATCTTGCCATAGGTCATACAAAACTTCCGCAAGATGACATTTTTGTTGGGCTTATTAGTGATATTTCAGAACGAATTATGATTGAAAATTCCTTACGACACAATGAGGAACAATTAAAATCTTTCATTCAAAACATCCAAAGTGTTGTGTATCGCTGTCTCATTTTAAATGCGGCTCCGATGCATGATGTTGGAAAGATTGGAATTCCTGATTCTATCATCCAAAAGCAAGGCAAACAGACAGAGGAAGAATGGCCTGAAGAAATGGAAAGAAATCAATAATCACTCACAGAAGGTGTAATTCCGAGTAGGATTTGTCTAAACGTAACGTAAAAAGTTTTCCCCCATCCTCATTCGAGAATCATTTCAACTAACTGAATATAGGTGTGATGTTTTCCTTTTTGAATGGATATGATCTATGAGCGGTCACCTAAAATTCCTATCATGATTTTCCTTTGTTGGAAAATTAGTCGACAAATGTCGATTAATAAAAATATGCTTTTTTTAGCAAGGAAATGTTAGGTCGTTTTGCATTTTCTTTCGTAAACTTTTTTCCTTTTTCCTATTGATTCCATCATTTACCATTCACTGCAAACGATGGTTCTCTGTTTTGTTTCAAAGCCGAAGTTAGAAGAAGACAAGTAAACACGGTAGACTTGGAAATTCAATCATTGATTTTCATTCTTACCATTCGTTATGAACCTTATGTGAGCTATCTTCTTTCCCGTTTGATCATAAATTTGGAATGTACACCTATCAAACATAAAAATGAATTTACTTTTAAGAATCCAACCATTGTGATCGTTCCAGACGGAAGATAGATACAATCTTCATAAGGTTACATGTATGGAAGAAAACGAAACATTAGAATTGCCAGTAGTCGTGGAAGAACCTGCTCCTGAAGTAACAGTGGTTGCTAAGAAAGCGGCTCCTAAAAAGAAGAAAGCAGCAAAAAAGAAAGCAGCTAAGAAAAAATCGAAGAAAGCAGCACCTAAAAAGAAAAAGGCTGCCAAAAAGAAGAAAGCAGCTAAGAAAAAAGCAAAGAAAGTCGCTCCTAAAAAGAGACCAGCCAAAAAGAAAACGGCGAAGAAGAAAGTAACAAAGAAAAAAAGACGTTAATTCCCTTTCGGGATAGTAGAGTGGTTGCTATCAAGAGTGGCAAACAGGAGGTTTCTCCAACTCTATTATCCCATTCTCATTCCATCCAAACTCCAAAACTTCCAACAAATCCTGAGTCTCTGTAGAATGAAGATACAGATTCAAAAGTCAGAAGAGACTTGTCTTGGAGCTTAAATTTTCTGGTATTTCTTTGCTTGTTTTTTGTTTTCTGGATCTAACTCAATGGCTTCAGGATGGAAAACTATATTCCAATAGCGTACTACATACGCAATGACTCCCACAGTTAGCAC
This sequence comes from Leptospira sp. WS60.C2, assembly GCF_040833955.1. Taxonomy (NCBI): domain Bacteria; kingdom Pseudomonadati; phylum Spirochaetota; class Leptospiria; order Leptospirales; family Leptospiraceae; genus Leptospira; species Leptospira milleri. The sequence continues at coordinate 1,548,639 of NZ_CP162133.1, forward strand.
AAAGAGTAATACATATGCTGAGATGACTGGATGCAAAAAAATCGGATCGGGAGCACCAAAACGGAGAAAATAAGGCATAGACATATACCAAATCACGGACACGGCCACAAGTCCCACACCAAACTTTCCCCACCAATTTGGTCTCCCTTGTAGTCCTCGTTTTAGATATAAGAATCCACCGAGCCAAACACCGAGAATTTCTCGGATAAAGTAAACAATGAGAATCCAGCTGGGAAAATCAAAATGAAGGGTGACCACAAGAAGCCCACCTAAGGTCACCAGTTTATCGCAGACAGGATCTAAGTATCTTCCTAAGGTTGTTTCTTGGTTTAAGAGTCTAGCAAAGAGCCCATCTAAATAATCACTGAGAACCGCTGCGAGTGCGTATCCAATGGAGGCAAAAAAAGCACGTAAATTGGAAGGGTCTTTTGCATAGTCATATGTGCTATAGAAAAAAAAAGGTAATAACAAAACACGAAACACAGATAAAAAATTGGAAAGTGTAAAGATACGATCCTGGAAAAGGTCTTTGGCTTTTTTTTCTTCGATTTGCATAGAACCATTGCCAGTTTCTAAAAAATCTAACCAAAGGCAAGAAAACAAATGAAAACAATGTTGACGTTTGGAGTCGAATCTATAGTTTGGTTTTTATTCCGATGGAGTTGTAGCTCAGTTGGTTAGAGTGCCTGCCTGTCACGCAGGATGTCGCGGGTTCGAGCCCCGTCAACTCCGCCATCGGGAATTCCCCCTTAAATCCAATTTCATTCTATGTATTCTTCCTTTTCTTTTTTGAATAGGATTTGATTTTCCTCTTCTAGAACTCTTGCTACCTGCACAATTTTACTTCTTGCTTCGTTTATCTCACGTAAGGTGACTCTTGGTTTCATATCCAAGATGTCCAAGATATCTTCTGCACGGTTTTGGCTCATATTGTTTAAGAATTTTTTTCGGATTTCATCTCCAGCACCACGAATTGCAAGTGAAATTGCCGTATCGTCAGCCAACCGGTTGATGAGAATTCGCATCTCTTTGTTATCTAGAGAGAGGATGTCTTCAAATGTGTATAATTTTTCTCGTACTTGGTCTGCTACCTCGGGCGAAGATTCTTCTAGTTCGGAAAGAATCGTCTCCTCGGCACCTTTCTCCATAAAGTTCAAAATGTTCGCAAGGACATGAGCGCCACCTGCTTCCGAATATTCTTGTTTGTCTCGTTCTTCGTAGCGTTTCTTTAAAATCCTTGCGATGTTTTGGATCACATCGGGGTGAGTTTTGGAAGTGGTAGCGAGTCTTACCGCAATTTTAGCCTGTTCTGGTTTAGGGAAAAGTTTCAACACATCGGCTGCTTTTTTGGGATCGAGGTGGGAGAGTGTCACTGCAATGATTTGAGGAGATTCTGTCCCTAACATCGTTTGTAAAACACTGGGTTCCACTTGGTTTAAGAATTCAAAGTCGTTTTTCGTTTCTTCTTTGTGGATTTTTTTCAAAATCACATTGGCTTTTTCTGATCCCACCGTGTGTTCGAGAAGGGACTTTGCCGTGGAAAGACCTCCTGAAGTGGATTCTGTCAGATCTTCAATGGTATGGTGGAATTCCTTTAATATACTTTCTTTTTCTTCTTTGGAAACCGACCTGATTTTGGACATTTCCAAAATGACCGCTTCGAGCATTGTATCGTCTAGGTGTCTTAGAACATCGGCGGCTCTTTCTTTGCCAAGGGAGAGGAGGAGGAGGGCAGCTTTTCGTACGCCTGGTGTGGCTGTGGATGGATTCTCAGACTTCATGTGACATAATTCCTTTAGTTTCTCATGGATGTCAAAAAAAACTTATCTAATGAGACAAAATTTTCTAAAGGTCTCATTCACTTCGTACGATACCCTTTGTAAGTTACAAAGAGAAAGGAACAACACACCAGATGGATAAAGCTCACAAATTCAAAAATACACTAGAACGTTACATTCATTACCGAGGCATCGACATCGTTTTACACCTCAAAGATGGAAAGAGCATCGAACTTGATAAAAACCGCCAAATGATGGACGATGTCGTCATCGGAAATTTGGCAACGGGTGTGGTTCGCATTCCCATAGCTGACATCCAAAGTGCAGATTTTTTTGCTGCTTAAGACAAATACTGGTTTAACCAACCGCAAGGAGTAGATTTGGTTTTTCCAAAAAGCTCCTTAAGGTTTTTAAAAACTCAGCTCCCACGGCTCCATCGATCACCCTGTGATCGCAGGAGAGTGTGAGAGAGAGAATTCTTCCTGCCACAACACTTCCGTTTTCGACAACAGGTTTGTCTTCCACAGAACCAACCGCAAGGATGGCACTCTCAGGTTCGTTGATGATCGCCGTAAAACGGCTAATTCCATACATTCCCAAATTGGAGATCGTAAAGGTTCCGTTGGAAAACTCTTCTGGTTTTAATTTTCGATCTCTAGCTTTTTTTGCCAGTTCCTTCACTTCACTGGAAATTTGTAAAATGGACTTAACGTTGGCATCTCGAATGACTGGCGTTAGAAGCCCACCATCTATGGAAACAGCAATTCCCACATCCACTCGACCGTATTGCACGATCGTTTCCCCTTGGAAACTGGCATTTACCTTTGGATGGAGTTTTAGAGCGGAGGCGGTTGCTTTGACGATAATATCATTCAAACTCACTTTGATCGCAGAGTCTGGATTTTGTGACGCTTGGAACTCATTGATTTCTTTTCGAAACGATTCAAGAGCCTTTGCATTCACATCTACATTCAAATAAAAATGGGGTAGGTTTTGTTTCGATTCGGTGAGTCGTTTGGCAATAGTCTTACGCATCCCATTTAGATTCACAACTTCATCGGGAGTCTGTGTTACGATGCCAGGGTTTGTGGCTCTCGGTCCTTTTTGTAAAGAATCGAGAACATCTTTTTTGGTAATCCTTCCTTCTGGACCAGTTCCGATCACTTGGTGTAGGTCAATTCCATGTTCGATGGCAATGGATTTGGCAAGCGGAGACGCAAGTACACGAAGTGAGCCCCGGGTTACGGAAGTGAAACCGTTATTTGTGTCTTTTGTTTGGCTTTCTTGCGGGGTTTTCGTTAGGGCTTGATTTGCTGCAGTAGAGGGAATGGGAAGGATCTGTTTCTCAACAGGGACATTTTCTTTTGCTGGAAGCTGAGAAGGTGAGGAAGGTACTTCCTTTTCATTCCTGCTTGTTGTGTTTTGCGAAGTATTTTTTGGTGATTGTGGTTTTGGAAGGTTGGATAAGAGGGAAGAGATATCTTCTCCCGGTTTTCCAATGATTGCTAAGGCTTCGCCTACTTTTAGTTTGGTGCCTTCTGTCTGAATGATTTTTAAGAGTACACCTGAATCGTACGCTTCCATTTCCATGACAGCTTTGTCAGTTTCCACTTCCGCAAGAATGTCACCAGGATTTACAGAATCTCCTTCTTGTTTGAGCCATTTGACAATGGTTCCTTCTTCCATTGTAGGGGATAATTGAGTCATTTCTTGGATTTTGGCCATTGTGGTCTCCTTAACGTAACATCTCTCGGATGGTATCAGCCACTCGGTTGGCATTGGGCAAACTCATTCGTTCTAAGTTGGCAGCATAAGACATGGGAACATCCATTTGTGTGACACGTTCCACCGGGTGGTCCAAATAAGAAAAAGCATTCTTTTGGATGAGGTGGGAAATTTGCGCTCCAAACCCAGCAACAGGCCACCCTTCCTCCACAACCACGGCTCGGTTTGTTTTTTTAACAGATTCATAAATTAGATTTTCATCTAACGGACGTAAACTGCGAAGATCTACAATCTCTACAGAGATTCCTTCTTTCTCTAAAATTTCTGCCGCTTCGAGCGCAAAACTGAGAGCTCTTGACCAGGTAACAAGTGTAATGTCTGTTCCTTTTCGTTTGATCTCACCTAGACCAAGAGGAATGGTATATTCATCGTCTGGAACCTCTCCTTTGGAACCGTATAATACTTCTGATTCGATAAAGATGGTTGGGTTATTGTCTCGGATGGATGATTTTAAAAGCCCATAGGCATCTTTTGGTGTTGCAGGACAAACGACTTTTAATCCAGGGCAATGGGCATACCAGGATTCAAAGGCTTGTGAGTGTTGTGCACCAAGCCTTCCTCCGGCACCACCAGCTCCTCGGAATACAATGGGCATCGGAAATTGACCTCCACTCATATAATTCATCTTAGCCGCTGAATTGATGATTTGGTCGATCGCTACCAGGGAAAAATTCCAAGTCATAAATTCAATAATGGGTCGTAGTCCCACCATGGCAGATCCTACTCCAATCCCAGCAAAACCATTTTCGGAGATAGGTGTATCAATCACTCTTTCTTCCCCAAACTTATCGAGCATTCCTTGGGAAACTTTATAGGCACCTTGGTAATGTCCTACTTCTTCACCCATCAGATAAATCAAGGGATCCTTTTCCATCTCTTCCACCATGGCTCGATTGAGTGCTTCTCTATAGGTTAAGATTGCCATTTATTTATCCTCCGCATACACATACTTGTGCAGTTGAGAGAGAGGTGGTTCTGGTGAGCTTTCCGCAAAGGCATAGGCGTCATCAATTTGAGTTTGAATGTCCAATTCCATTTGATCCAATTCTTCCGGCTTTAGCCCACCTAATTCTAGTTCGTGCCTTGCTCGCATCAGAGGATCTTTTTTTTTGTAAGCTTCCAATTCTTCTTTGGTTCTGTATTTAGCAGGGTCTGACATAGAATGCCCACGAAATCGGTAAGTGGAAACTTCAATGAGAGTTGGACCCTCTCCACGGCGGGCTCTGTCCACAGCTACTTTTACGTGGTCTCTCACTTTCCTTACCTCATCTCCTTCGATATGATCTCTGGCAATATCGTAGGCGTAGGCTCTGACCGAGACATCCTTCACGGCAAGTGCTCGGTATTCAGGAGTTCCCATCGCATAATGGTTGTTTTCACAAATAAAAACCACAGGAAGTTTCCAAATGGCAGCAAGATTAAGACCTTCATGAAAGGAACCAATATTGGCAGCCCCTTCACCAAAAAAACAAATGGTGACGGAATCCTCTTTTTTATATTTGGAAGCAAATGCAATGCCTGCAGCAAGAGAGATGTGACCACCCACAATTCCATGCCCACCCATAAAATGAGCATTTTTATCGAAAAAATGCATCGAACCTCCATTCCCTTTGGAGATTCCTGTGGCTTTTCCGAAGAGTTCTGCCATCAGAGGATTTGGGTGTAAACCTCTGGCCAGTGCATGCCCGTGGTCTCGGTAGGTGGAAACAATATAATCATGTGGAGTGAGGGCGGCAATGGAACCAACTCCTACGGCTTCTTGCCCTATATACAAATGGAGAAATCCTCCGATTTTTCCAACGCTATACGCTTTCGCCGCAGCTTCTTCAAACTTTCGTATAAGTACCATTTGTCTGTAGAACTCTTTTAATTCGCTCACAGAGTGTGAGTCTTTGGGGATAGAAGAAACCAAATAGAACCTCCAAAACCTCTAAAAAACTACACTATTTAGACAAAGAAAGAAAGCAAAAATCTTGCTCTTAAAAGAAGATAAAAGACAGTTTCCCTAGGACCTTTATGAAAATTACGAGTGCTGGTATCGAATTCCTAGAATTCAATGAATTTAAAAATTTCGCTGTGGACTATGATCTGTTAGGTTCTGTATCTCTCAGTGAACCTGTTGTGGATAAGAATGGAAACATTCTGATCAAAGAGAAAGTTGCGATCAAAGAAAACATACTTAAAAAGTTAGAGGGATTAGAAGGTAACTACATTCCTTCCTTCAAACTTGCAATGTCCAAAGACTTGATGAAGATGCTAAGGCAAGTTTTGTCAAAAGCAATCCTTAGTCGAATTGATGATCGTTCCAATGAATTTATTTTTCACTTATACGAACAAAATGCGGAAAGGATGGCAAGTCTCAAAGGTATCATCCAAAATTCATTTTATTCCAAAACCTTGGCTTTATCTTTTTTTCGTATTTTACTCACACACAAAGAGTTCTTTAATCATTTGGCCGACTTCGGTCTTCTTAGTTTGGGATCTGTCATCCAAAAACAATATGGGTTTAAGATGGTAAATCGATTTAGTTTTTTAGCAGGGCTTTGTGCTGACATCGCTGTTTCGAAAGAAGGATTGTATCGTCAAAGTTTTTTTGGATCTTCTCTCACGTCGGCTGTGAATCTCAGTATCGAAATCGCAAGAAAACTAAACCTTCCCGAAGAAGTGATCAGTGCCATAAACAACCATGGAAATTCCAATTTTGAAATCCCTGGTGTAAGTCCAGCCAATGTGAATGTGGAAGAATTACGAAAACACCAATTGAACCAGGATCTTCTTTTGGGAAGTGGAATGGAAGATGATAAAAGTGATGATGAAGAAGAAGCGGGGGAATATGCAGACAACACCGCAGAAGTTACGTTAGATGCCTTGAAAATTGCTCGTTATATCATTGAAAATTTAAAAACCAACACTGACAAAGAACATGTTTCTGAGAAACTTCTTGTGATGTTCACATACAATGCGGAGAAGGGGCTTTTCCGAAAAGACTTGGCTGACCCAATGATTGATCGGTTTAAAGAATTTGATCATGCCATCAAACGCATTCGTACCATCGCAGAAATTGAAAACAAATGCAAATTTCAAACCTCTGCTTGGGCCTATCCGAAACCAAAGTCATCTCAAATTGTTTGCCGAGATCGAAATTACCAATGCCCTTGGATTGTGAATGGTTGGGATTTACGGATCATTTCTCCTCAAGATCCATTTGGATATATCGGTGCTGCTCTTGATGTAGGAACCTATCCTAAGTGTGCGTTGGAAGAAGAATTACACGAAAAAATTAAATACACAGAGTCGTAGAGGAGTGATGGTAAAAAAAAACCAACCGAAATCGGTTGGTTTTTTTTTTTCCTAAAGATGGAAAAAAGAATTAGAAACCAGCAGGTTTTTTAATGTCTTTTGTTGCGTCGTTGATTGCGCCAGTTGCAGCTTTTTTAGCTTCTGCTTCTGCAGTTTTTACTGCTGCATCTACTTTTTTCTCAACTTCTGTTGTTACTTTTTTCGCTGCATCTTCAACCGTTTCCATTTTTTCTTCTACAACAGGCTCTTCTTTTTTGCAGAAAGCAAGTCCAGAAGCCATAGTCACGCCAAGAATTAAAACGAGTAGTTTTTTATTCATAGAAAATTTTCTCCTAAAATCTTTTAATTCTGCCAAGGCTAACTCAACTTCCTTTCCATTGAAAGAATTTTCTGATTTTGAACTAAAAAATCTTTCCTTATTTAGGAACAAATGTAAGGAATTCTTCTACTTCTCTTTTGCTTCCAATGATGAGCGTTGTTCGTTCATGAAGTTCTTTGGGAGTGAGGTCGAGAATTCGTTCGCCTTTGACTGTGACCGCCATGCCACCGGCTTGTTCTGCGATATAAGCCATGGGTGCTGCTTCATACAACAAACGAAGTTTTCCGTTTGGGTATTTGCTTGATTTTGTGTCGTTTGGATAGAGGAAGATTCCCCCTTTCAGAAGGTTTCTGTGGAAGTCTGCCACAAGGGAACCAATGTAACGAGCAGTCTTTGGTTTTCTTCCGCCTTCAATGGATTTGATTTTTTGAAGGTACGCTTGGACTTCTTGTGACCAATACGATGCATTTCCTTCATTGGCTGAGTAGATATCACCCGATTCTGGCATCTGCATATTGGGGTGAGAGAGTAAAAACTCACCCACACTTGGGTCGAGGGTAAATCCAGAAACTCCCTTTCCTGTGGATAAAACAAGCATCGTTGAGGATCCATAGATGATATAACCCGCACAACGTTGCAAATGTCCTTTTTGGAGAAGGTCTTTTTCTGTACCTGGTTCTTTCGAATTTGGTTCGAGCCTTTGGTGGATGGAGAAAATTGTTCCGATGGAAACATTCGTATCAATGTTGGAGGATCCATCGAGTGGATCTATCGCCATTGTATACTTTCCAATGTTGTATCCGCTTGGAATTGGGATGATGGCTTCGTGTTCTTCACTTGCCAGAACACAGAGGTGACCGCAGATTTTGAGAGATTGGTTAAAAGCGTTGTCTGCATATTGGTCGAGTTTCATCTGCGTTTCGCCTTGGACATTTGTGTCCTCGGTTGCACCCAAAATGTCATCCAGTAGACCTGCTTTTCGGACTTCCCGACCGACGATTTTTGCGGCATACACCAAATGGCTAAGAAGGGCTGTAAATTCTCCAGAAGCGTGTGGGATTTTGAGTTGCTCTTCTAGGATGAATTGCGATAGAGAGATGAGTTTTTTTTGTTTCGGCGTTGCGTTCACAGGTTCCCCGAGGTCGTGTTTTACTCCATTTTTGTGGTTGTGGGTAGGGAGCAAATCCTTTCTCCTTGGGAAGGGACTGAAAGATACCGATACTAAAAGACAGAAACTTCATGACAGAACCTATGCACCTCAGTCCTTCTCCTTCCATGCAAATGACAGATTACCATTCCCGTCGTTTAGGGCTCAGTTTTGCAAGCATTGGCGCAAGACTCGGCTGGGTGTACTTAGGAAACGAATTGGTGTATGAATTTGGAAGAACCGAAGAGGAAAACTCGATTCGAGAAAAGGTTTCTCTGCACCTTCCTACATGGATTCGAACCATGGCCTATTTGGCACCTATTCCCTTTCATTCCTTTTCCGAAAAGGGACAGGAATGGGAACTTTCTGTGGTTCGTTTACCAGAAGCAGAAGTTCCTGCCTTTGCTCTTGTCTTACTGGAGAGAGGGGCAAGTCTCACCCAACGCCTTTGGGAAGACCTTTCCAACCAAATCCTTACGTTTTGTGCGACAGGCATTTCTCTCAGAGAAAAGAACCTTTTGGATTTTGACACCATCATCGATCCCATTCGGAAACGAATGGAGAAGGCTTTTCTGAATGAAACAAAGTCCGGGGTCATTGCCTTCTTTCATTTACAAGATCTCAGTCCTTTTTTTAAGCCTATGGGAGTGATTAAAAGTCAGGAAATCCTTAGGGAGGTGACCACCACACTTCACAAGGAAACCAGGGAAAACGAATTCAATTTCCAACTCAATCCCCGTTCTTATTTCGTATTCTGTCCTGGAGAAACCTTAGATGGAGCCAATCACAGATTTGGTTCGCTTTACTTTCCTTCCAAACATTTGATTCTGGACTATAAATTGAAGATTTTTCCCATCGATGCAGAGATTTTGGCAGATGATGCCAAGTTTTCTTCGATTTTTCTCGAAAATTTCTAAACCATTTATACGCTGAATTGACAAAATAGGGCAGTTTCCGATACCGTCAAAACTAGACCATTTTTACAAAAGGACAGTTGTTTGTCTATGACCCCACAAGTAGGGATTTATTTAAAAGAAGGGGAATCCATTGAAGCAGCGCTTCGTAGATTCAAAAGAGATTGTGCCAATGCTGGTATCATGAGCGAAATCAAACGCCGTGAATACTTTGAAAAACCTAGCGTGATTAAGAAAAAAGCAGTCGAAGCTGCAAAACGCAAAAGAGACAAAAAGAAAAGATTATTTGCTAAAAAAGATAAACTTTAATCTTTAAGCCGGTTTTCCAATGACCCTGCAAGAGACGATCAATACCGATCTAAAAACGGCGTTAAAAGCCAAGGATGAAACAGTCCTGGGTACTTTACGCCTGATTAAAGCAGAGATTCAATACGAACTCACGAAAACTGGCGCTTCTGAACTTTCGGACACTGCAGTCATGCAGATCCTAAAATCCAATTACAAACGCCGAAAGGACACCGCTTTGGAATACGACAAAGCGAATCGTCCCGATCTGTCGAGTAAAGAAATCGAAGAAGCAGAAATCATCTCACGTTATATTCCAAAAGAAGTTTCCGAAGAAGAAATAAACAAGGCTGTTGGTGAAGCAGTCGCCGAGTTAGGTGCAAGCGGACCTCAGGATATGGGAAAGGTGATGGGTAAAGTAATGGCAAAATTCAAAGGACAAAATATAGACGGCTCCAAGGTATCTTCCCTCGTTAAACAAGCACTTAGCGCCCGTTAAATTTACTGAACTGTGAATCCTTACCAAAGTTTTAAAGAAAGAGTTCGCAGAGAAATCTCCATTGACTCTTACATCAACAGGTTTGTTCCTTTGCGTCGCATGGGTAGAAACTTAGTTGGAATTTGTCCTTTCCATAATGAAAAAACTCCCTCATTCAATGTAAACCCTGAAGGTGGTTTTTACCACTGCTTTGGTTGTAAAGCCTCAGGTGATTTATTCCGTTTTGTGATGGATTACCAAAAAGTGGATTTTTTAAAATCCTTGGAAATCCTTTCCGAATACTCTGGAATTCCTCTTGTCGAACGAACTAAGGAAGAAGAAGAGTCCGAACGTAAAAAAGAAGCACTCTACCAAATCTCCCAAAAAGCTCACGAATACTTCCAAAGGAATTTACAGACCCAAGCTGGTGAAGTCGCACTCAAGTATTTGGAATCCCGTGGATTGTATGCCGAAGACATCAAAGTCTTTCAAATTGGATTTGGTCTTCCTGGTTTTGGAAATTTACGAGCAGAATTATTCAAAACCGAAGCCGAAGTGAAGTTAGGCGAACAATTGGGTCTCTTAAAACGCCAAGACCAAAACAAAGACCCTTACGATTTTTTTCGAAATCGGATCATGTTCCCTGTCATTGATACCAGGGGGAGAGTGGTTGCTTTTTCGGGTAGGATCCTTGGGGAATCTGAAGAAGCCAAATACATCAATAGTCCAAACTCTCTTATTTATGATAAAAGTCGTACGTTTTATAATTTAAATCTAGCGCAAGATAGCATTCGGAAAACCAGAGAAGCTGTCATTGTAGAGGGTGTATTTGATGCGATTGGACTCTTTCGCAAAGGCATCGAGTTTGTGGTCGCGCCTCTCGGAACAGGATTTACCGAAGGACATGTGCGCATTTTAAAAAACATGGCGGACAAAGTGTATCTCATGATGGATTCCGATAAAGCAGGAACCAAAGGTGCTTTCCGTGCCGTAAACCTCCTCTCCAAGGAAGGAGTGGTTGTCAAGGTGTGCCATATCCCAGAAGGGAAAGACCCATTTGATTATTCTCTTAAACACAACAAACAGGAAATTCGAGAGTTACTCGAAGGTGCAGCACCTGCTTCGCAATTTATGATCCGTGAAATTCTGGGTGGGGCAGGTCCCAGTTCTCTTGCGGAGGAAAAACAAGCAGGCGTCAAAAAACTGTTCGAATTCTTAAAACCCATGGAGAAGGAAACAGACAAACAGGTCTATTTAGAAGAAGGTGCACGCCAACTTGGACTTTCGTTTTCTTCACTTTTTCAGGACTTTCGAGGGAAACCTGGTGTAACTTCGACCCCTTCTGTTGTCGATACTAAGAAGGATCGAACACCACAAAAACAGGGGAAACCTTCACCGATTCTTGTTTGTGAACGGAAAATGATCGCGATGCTCATCCAAAACTTGGAACTTTTTAGTTTTGCCGATGACTTGTTATCACTCGAGTTTCGTGATGAGGTATCTGCCTTTTTTTGGGACTATTTATATACAAAGTATTTGCAGAATGAGAACCTAACAGCTGCAGAAATTCTTTCGAGGGAAGAAATTCCTTCGGAATACCTGGGACTAATTGCTGAACATTTTTCGGCCGATGTGTCAGTGACCCCAGCAACATTTAAAGCGATGTTTCTTTACCATGCGGATTTGTTGGATGACGCAAGGATGGAAGAACTAGTGAAGGAAATGGCCAAACCTGACTTATCGATTGAAGAAAAGAACAATCTTTTGTCAGAACTTTCACTTTTGAAGAGTGAAAAAAATAAGAGATCCGTGTATCTCAGAACGATCCAAACGTTAGAAGTCGAAAGAGGATAAAGGTAGAATGGAAAATCTAGCAAGCCTACCAGAAGTACAAAAGATTATCTCCATCGGAAAGGCAAACCGAGAGGTATCGTATGATGAGATCAATGAAATACTACCGGATAAAATTCTAAACTCCGAAAAGATTGATGATGTCTTCACCTTGTTACACGAGATGGGGATCGAAATTGTAGAAGAGTATTCCAAAAAATCTTTGGAAGAGTCTAGTTCCCTTACTACGACCAAAGAAGAAACTACCAAAGAAACGAAAGAAAAACCGGCACGTAAAAAAAGGGAGTCCAGTGTTTCTTCGAGTTCTGAGGATCCGATTCGGCTTTATCTCAAAGAAATTGGAAAGGTTTCTCTCATCTCGGGAGAAACAGAAGTGTTCCTTGCCAAGCGGATTGAGAAGGGTGAAAAAATCATTGAAGAAACCATTTTAAGTTCTTCAATCCTCCGCCAAAACTTTGCTAAACTCATTCCGAAGATTAAGTCCAAAAAAATCAAAGTGTATGATTTGGTAAAAGTGGACAAAATGTACGCGCTGAACCAAGAGCAGGCGGACAAGTTAGAAAAAGTATTTTTTGAAAACATGGAACTCATCCAACAGGATGAAAAAGTTCTGAACGAATCCACAAACCGTATTCGTAAGTATTCTGAAAATTCTAAGAAATTCAAAGAACTCAAAGAAAAAATCGATATGTCTACGGGCAAAATCGATGAAGCCATTCGTAAAATTGGAGTTTCCCAAAAAGAAATCCAAAAAATCTCTCAAAAGATCAAATCGATGGTCTTCCGTGTGAAGGAAATTGAAAAACATTTCTTAAAAATCAAAGCCAAGTATGGTCACGATGTTCGTGAAATCAAAGCTCTCAACCGCTTCATCGAAAAAAATGAGAACTTAGATGAAATCGAAAAAATGATGGGTTGTGACATTGATGAAGTGAGAGAAGTCATCAAAGACATTCGTAACAACGAACGAAAACTCCGTCGTATGGAACAGGAAGCTGGTTCTCCTGTTGGGGAAATCAAAGACTGGGGTGAAAAAATCATCAAAGGGGAACGGGAAATTGCACAAGCAAAACGCGAACTTGTGCGAGCGAACCTTCGTTTGGTGGTCTCTATCGCAAAACGATATGCCAACCGGGGAATGCATTTTTTTGACCTCATCCAAGAAGGAAACATTGGTCTCATTCGTGCAGTCGATAAGTTTGAATACAAAAAGGGATATAAGTTTTCTACGTATGCCACTTGGTGGATTAGGCAAGCCATCACTCGTGCGATCTCTGACCAAGCTCGTACGATCCGTGTTCCTGTTCACATGATTGAGCAGGTCAACAAAGTGATCCGTGAAACTCGTCTTTTTGTGCAAGAGTTTGGTCGTGATCCTTCCAATGATGAAATTGCAGAACGTCTTGGATGGCCTGTACAAAAAGTTAAGGCAGTGAAAAACGTAGCTAGGGAACCAATCTCCCTTGAGATCCCTGTGGGTTCGGAAGAAGATTCAGAACTCGGAGATTTTATCGAAGACAAAGAAGTGATCTCGCCTTTGAATTCAGCTGCGTCTTCCATCCTTTCGGAACAAATTAGACAAGTCTTACAAACACTTCCTGCTCGGGAACAAAAAGTGATTCGTATGCGGTTTGGTTTGGATGATGGTTATGCACAAACACTTGAAGAGGTTGGTTACCAATTTAAGGTAACGCGGGAACGGATTCGTCAGATTGAAGCGAAAGCGTTACGAAGACTCCGCCACCCAAGTCGCTCGAAAAAACTGAAAGACTATATCGATTAAACGAAATCGTTTTTCGCTTGATCGGTCTTTGTAAGAGATTCATGGTTTGGAAAGACCATGGATCTTTTTTTGTTTCTGATTCCTTCTTCTTTTCGCATACGATTGGCTTCCGATTTATCCTTCTCCCTTTCCTCTCCAAATTCAGTTTCCCCTTTTTTCTCTCGTAAGGTTTGGTTGCGGACCATTGGTTTTTTCTCTCTTGTTTTCATTCTATTCCATTGCCAAGCCTCTGAAAAACAATTCGACTATGAAAAAACTCAAAGTGTTGGCCAGTTCAGTCCAGAGGAACCTTGGAAATTTAGTCCCGAATTTGCAATGGATGAACGATATGCTACGGCATTTTGTGCGAGTGCCAAAGAAGTTGGTTCTGGGTTTACGATCTTTTTATCCAATCATGGTCGATTCTCCGCTTTGCAACTGTTAAATGGATTTCATCGTGGTGTGAATGACGTAAAAGCCAATGATCAAATCAAAAAACTAAGAGTTTCCTCCTTTTGGATGGAAAAAAACGATTCTAAAAACAAATTGAAGTTGGACCAGACAAAAGACATCGAATTATCCAAAGCCAAATTCGGAAAACAGGGATTACAGGTTTTGGATCTGGATACAAGTTTTGAAGGTAATGTCATTCGTTTTGAAATTTTAGAAACCTATGGACAGGGGAACACAGGTAGAGTTTGTCTTTCGGAAGTAAAGATGGGGGAGTTAAAAAAAGAAGGATTTGTTTCGTATCCATGGGTTTCTTTTGATAAAATCAAACGTACCATCGCCCAATTCAATAAGGCAGAAAGACATGCCTATGGCTTTAAACAAATGATCCTGGCAAATGAAAAATCTACGATTTTATTCTATGACCAAGGAACGATCCTTCCTGTATTCTTCAAAGGAGACCAAACCTTTCAGTTTTCGGAAATGTATGGTGAAGGAGATCCCACAAGTTTTTTACCCTCCATCATAGGAACTTATACCATTTTACAATCCACAGAAGAGGGATTAGAACTTAATTTGAGTTATTTTGATTCTGGTGGAATTGAACGAAATATTTCTTGGATTTTTAAACGGGCAGAAGTGGGGGATGAGGACTATGAAAATTTTAAAACCAAACTCGGCACAAAGTTTTCAGAAGTCTACCAACCCAAAACCCATTTTCTTTTTGTGTTAAAAGAAAAGGAAACGGGTAGAACCTTCTACCATTACGAACTTCCGATTCCAAAATCTTAAACTATCTAACTTTTTTTTCAAACACTTGCATTCAAGAAGATTTGATGATGGTTTTTTTGTGACTGGTGCCTTGCTCTATTGCACAGCACCAGTTTTCACTGAGTCATCGTTTTAAGCGATTGTCTTCCGTAAGTCTTTAATGTGTTTCAGAAGTTCGTTTAACGAAGATTTTTTATCTGTTTCCTTCCAACCAAGTTCTTTTGCTAGTATATTGTTCGTTGGAATCGCAAGAGATTCTGCTAACGTTAGATCTAAGAAAACAACGCGCCAACGTCTAGATAAAACATCGGAAAGAGACAGAGCAAATTCCTTTTTCACAAAATGTTTGATTTCTTCGGCAAAGTAACCAGTTCCTTTTTTGATTTCCTTTGGTTTTTTTCCTAAGATAAAAGGAACTTCGCCTCCATAAGAATCCACCAATCGAACCGCTGTTTCGTAAGATAGATCATACATCGTTTGGATTTTTGCCACCAAATGTTTGCTATACCCATCAGCACCAGGAAAGGCAAAACTTGCCGTGACGCAGTCCATTTTGGAAGGAAGATTTCCCACAGAGATCAATTTGTCTGTCAGGTCTTCTGCCATTTTACGAAACGTTGACCATTTTCCACCCGACATGGTCACAAGACCTGAATCGGAAACAAGGATGGCTTCTTCTCTAGAAATGGACTTAGTGTCTTTTTTATCTCCAGTAGAGATGAGGGGTCGGAGTCCACTAAACACGGATTCAATGTCATCTTTTGTGAGTTTGGTATCTAGATAATCGTTACCTGTTTGGAGTAAAAATTCCACTTCAGATTGTAATGGGAGAGGTTCATCGTCGATTTTTTGGATCGGAGTGTCAGTGGTTCCAAGTAGTACTTTCCCTTCCCATGGAATCACAAATACCACTCTGCCATCAGCCGTTTTCGGAATGATCATCGCCGTACGGCATGGCAATTTTTCTTTATCGAAAACGAGGTGGATTCCTTGGCTTGGGGCAAGTACGTTCTCAACATTTGGATCATCCAATTTGCGTAAAGAATCGATCCAAACACCTGTGGTGTTGGCAACCACCTTGGCTAGAATGGTCACAACTTTTTTGGTGATGGCATCTTTTGCGGTTACACCTGTGATTTTGCCATTGGCATCTTTTAGAAAAGAAGTCACTTCCATCCGAGACACAATGTCAGCACCATTTTCTTTTGCTGCCCGAACCGTTGTTACATTGAGCCTTGCATCATTGAACTGCGCATCGTAGTAGGAAATCCCTCCCTTTAGATTTTCTTTTTTTAAGGAGGCAAAATAGTCAAGAGCCGTTGCTTTCGAAATTCGTTCGTGCCCAGGGACAATGGAGCGACCCGCTAGGATGTCATACATCGTGAGTCCAATGGAGTAAAATGGTTTCTCCCACCACTTATAGGTAGGTAAGACAAATTGAAGAGGTTTCACTAGGTGCGGGGCATTGATGAGAAGTCGTTTTCGTTCGGAAAGCGCCTCATAGATCAATTTAAAATGAAATTGAGCCAGATACCGCACTCCACCATGGATGAGTTTTGTGGAGCGAGAACTGGTCCCTTGAGAGAAATCACCCTTTTCTAAAAGAGCGACTTTGTATCCACGTAAACTAGCATCGAGGGCCGTTCCAGAACCCGTGGCACCACCGCCCAAAATCAAAATGTCATACGGGGTAGATTCTAATTGTTTTAATGTCTGTTTTCTTTCATCTAAATGAGTCATAAGGGTTTTTACGTACTTTGGTGGTTGCCTATAGAGATTCTAAGGTTAGTGTTGTCAAAAGTCACCTTTTCTACCATCGAAAATTTTTGAAATTGTTATGAAAACTGAAAGAGAATTGAACCAAGAATTAGAAACCATCCGCCGCGGCACTGTCGAGATCATCAGTGAAGGGGAACTTTTAGAAAAAATCAAATCGAAACCATCGTTAACCATTAAAGCTGGATTTGATCCCACGGCACCCGATTTACATTTAGGACATTTTGTTTTACTCCGAAAACTCAAACATTTTCAGGAACTTGGGCATGAAGTGTGTTTTATGCTTGGTGATTTTACTGCGATGATTGGTGACCCAACGGGAAAATCGGAAACACGCAAACGACTCTCCAAAGAAGAGGTTTTGGAAAATTCCAAAACCTACCAATCCCAAGTGTTTAAGATCCTTGATCCGAACAAAACTCGTATTTTATATAATTCCCATTGGTGTTCCGATCTAAAGTTCGAAGATGTTTTGGTTCTTACCTCTAAGTATACTGTATCTCGTATGTTGGAGCGGGATGATTTTACAAAACGTTACAAAGCAGGATCCCCCATTTCTATGATTGAGTTTTTATATCCACTGGTTCAGGGGTATGATTCTGTCGCGATGAAGTCTGATGTGGAACTTGGGGGAACAGACCAGAAGTTTAATATGTTAGTTGGTCGCGACTTACAAAGAGAATATGGTCAAAAACCGCAGGCTGTGATCACCTTGCCGCTCTTAGTTGGTCTTGATGGTGTCAAAAAAATGTCCAAGTCTCTTGGCAATTATGTTGGCATTATCGAAAAACCCATCGACATGTATGGGAAAATTATGTCCATTTCCGATGATCTGATGTGGAACTACTTTGAACTTCTCACAGACCTTCCTTTATCAGAAGTGGAAAAACGAAAAGAAGGAATCCGTTCTAAGTCCCTCCATCCGAAAGAGGTCAAAACAGAACTGGCACTCCTCATTATGGACCAACTCCATCCACCTGTAGAAAACAGAAAGGCAGTGGAGGAGTGGACGGCAATCCACAATACCAAAAACAGAGCTTTACCGGATGAGATTCCCACGGAAACATTGGACACTTCCTACTTCCAAGAAAAACCTCCACTTCTTGTCTACGTTTTGTCCCAACTCAAATTCATTCCCAGTGTCTCGGAAGGTCGTAGGCTCATCCAAGCAGGGGGATTGTATTTGGATGAAGAAAAAATCACAGATGCATCCCTTTTCCTAGAGCAGGGAAAGGAATACCTGATCCGACAAGGAAAGAAGGGAAAATTTTTAAAGATCAAAACCTAAACTTGGAACGGCACTAGTATAGAACCCTAGTTCTCAATCCGATAATCGATACTAAGGAAAGCCATACCTAAATGTCACTCGATCCTACAAACGAAGAGAAAGAAATTCAGGACATCGTCCATGAACTCTCAAAGGATATCGAGAAAGACCGTGTCTTTGCCAAAAAAGTAAGGCGATTTGCTTTTATCTCTGCGCTCTCCTTTATTGGTCTTACCGTTTTTGTTCTCCTGAGTTATTTGCTCTATTTGAGCCTCAGTGTGACCAAACTTGAATCCGAGGTAAAAGAGAAAGAACGTAATTTGCGAGAGTTGGAACAGTCTCTATTCTCGCTTATGTATCAAGAGCAACTCAGGGAAGAAAATGCGTTAGCAGGAGATGCCGAACCTGATACGGAACTGGCAAAACAAGTAGAAGAGAATATCCAATTCCTAAAAGAGGTGAGTGAAAACTCGAAAGGGCGAAATATCCTGAGAGGCAATGAATCTCAGAAAGAGATAGCGTTAACCTTTGATTTGGCGACGGGTGAAGAACTTCCCGTTTTGTACAATTATATCAAAGACCACAAAATCAAAGTGACTGTGTTTTTATCGAATGAGAGGCCTTCTGACATTAATGGTTCCTTTTTTGTCAGACAAAATTTGGATTATATCAAACGAATGGCAAAAACAGGTGCCGTTGAATTTGGGAATCATACTTGGTCCCATTTTAATTACCAACGATCGGTGACGGAGACTTCTTTGAAAAAGAGAATGGTACTCGAATATCTTTCCAAGTCGGTGTTAGATCTCCCTCGAATGGCTGAAGAATTAAAACGAGTCGAGGATACTTTTTACACACTCACCAAACAAGAATTAAAGAAATATTATCGATTGCCATATGGAGCACTCAGTCAATTGATTTTGGATGCCCATGCAAGTCTTGGTTATACGGATCATATCATGTGGTCCAATAATTCCAAAGGATCCCTTGACCTTCCAGACTATATCAGTAAACAGTTCCTATATAAAAAGACATCCAAAGGCAAGAAAGAAGTCGTTAAAAATCCTCATTACAAAACAGGAGAGGAGACTCTTACATACCTAGACAATTGGGAGAAAGCGGATCCACACGGAATGAACGGTGCTATCATTCTAATGCACCTTGGTGGCCCTCGTAAATTTGATAAATTGATTTATATACTACCGACTTTTATTGAACGGATGAAAGAGAAGGGCTACAAATTTGTAACCCTTTCTGAAGTCCTAAATGACACAAAAGACTAGTCATTGAAGGATCCAATGCCCAAAGCTAACATTGAATCTTTGATAGATGGGTTTACTCTACACAAATTGTTTTTTACGATTTTTGAACTTTAACGCAACAGCATCACGGAAATGGTACAAGTTTAAATAAAACACAGGAACCATGATGAGAGTGATAAAGGTTGCAAAAGCAAGTCCCCAACCAAATGCGAGAGCCATTGGTACAAGGAATGGATCCTTGCCTCCAATCCCATACGCAGTCGGAAGAAGGCCAAGAACAGTTGTGACAGTTGTTAACAAAACAGCTCTTAAGCGAATGCTTCCTGCTTCTACTAATAATTCAAATGTTGATTTGGACGGATCTTCGATTCGTAACTGGTTTGCACAATCTACAAGGACAATGGAGTCATTTACCACCACCCCCGCAAGACCGATGATTCCAAGGAATGCTAAAAAGGAGAAAGGTTGTCCATGCACCAAAAATGCGAAAATAACTCCAATCACAGCAAATGGAATGGCACTCATCACAATCAGTGGTTGTGCCAAAGAACGGAAGAGGGAAGCAAGGATCATATAAATGATGAGAAGTCCTACAAGGAAGGCTCTCCCAAGTGAGGCCATTGATTCTTCTGTGTCTTTGTTTTCTCCTGAGAATCGAACCGAATACCCAGGGTATTTCGCTATGATGCCTTCTGTCAATTGTTTTGCTTCGATGTTGACTTGTCTCGATGTGGTGACGGTTTCATCGATGTTGGAGGTGACGGTTAACAATCGTTTCCCATCTAAGTGGTTGATAGAGGCTCTTCCTGGATTTCTGTCATAACTCGTTAGCCTAGAAACAGGAATTAAATTTCCTGTGAGATTGTTGACATATACTTTGTTTAAGTGAGAAAGAGAGGAGCGATATTCTTCTGGAAAACGGACTCGTACATCCACTTCTTCATCCGCCCTTTTGATTTTGGTGGAGACTGTTCCTTGTAAGGCGGTGTTGATAGCCAGGGAAACAGACTGTACACTTACACCCGCAAAAGAAGCTAGTGCTTCATCCACAGACACTCGGATTTCATCTTTTCCTTCATTAAAATCATCACCGATATCTGTGACTCCTTTGATCTTGGCAAGAGCAGCTTTATATTCCGCACCAATTTTCCGTAAGGTGCCAAAGTCATCCCCTTTGATTTCGATGGCAACAGGTTTTCCAACAGGAGGTCCACCAGCGAGTTTTTCAAATTCTAGATTCACTAACCTACCTTTCAGAGATAGGAATTCTGTGGGAATTGGCTCGTTTTGGATTTTTGGTTCTTCTTTTTTCTCTAAATTTTCTTTTGCAAGTTTTTCTTCGAGTAAAGCCAGTGCCTTTTCATTGAGTAAATACTTTGTGTTTTCCCTTACCACTTCTATGATCTTTTCTGTGGAACGATCTCTATTATCATCTGGTGTAAGATACACCATCACCTGTGCATAGTTCTTACCTCGTTTGGTAAAAGGGTCATTCGGGTCTTTTTGAATGATACCTACTCGAGAGATAAAATTCTCAACTTCACCTTCAGGAAGTTTGGAGATTGAATGTTCGATGGCTCTAATGAATCTGTCAGTTTCTTCGAGCGTTAAACCAGTTTCCGCAGTGACTCGCACTTGGAAAGTTTCAATGGCTCCAGGGAAAAGTTTGAATTTCCCGAATTTTGCTTGCAAAGCAAGTGAAAAAACAAATAAGCCAAGAAGGAGTCCCACCATCTTCCATCTGTTCGTAAGAGCAAATCTTAAAAGTGGTAAGTATGTATTTTCTTTAAAACGAAGGAACCAATGGGATTCTTCTTTCACTTCACCTTTCATGTCACTCGCTTTACTGACATCGTATAAATGAGAAGGTAACATAAAGAAGGCTTCAAAAAGAGAGCTTAGGAGAGAAAGGATGACTACTAAGGGTATGGAATGAATGAATTTACCAAAGATCCCTGTCATAAATAGCATCGGACCAAATGCAGCAATGGTCGTTGTAACAGTGGCCGTTACTGGAGCTAATACCTCACTTGTTCCTCGCATCGCAGCTTCGAAAGGTTCTTCTCCCATTTCCAAATGTCGGTAAACGTTTTCACAAATGATGATAGCATCATCAACCAAGATACCTATGACAATGATGAGTCCCATCATGGAGATTAGGTTGAGTGTCAGTCCCATATAATTCATCGCAACAAAGGTCATTGCGATAGAGATGGGAATTCCAAGCGCTGTCATAAGAGCCATCCGCCATCCTAAAAACACGAATAAAGAAGCTGTTACTAAGATAAGACCTGATACAGCATTCGAGGTTAGGACTCCAAGTCTTCTTCGGATGTATTTGGATAAATCATTTACAAACGCGTGTTTGATGGTTCCATTTGAACCACTAATAAAGGTTTGGACTACTTTTTTGGATTCGTCAACAACACTAATGGCATCCGCTTTTTCCCGTTTGATAACCGTGAGTGCGATCGCTATATTGCCATTCGATTTATCTAAGTATTCTGCATCTTCAAATCCTTCCGTAACTTTTGCTACATCTTTGATTCGAACCGACCTTCCAGCATCATTGGTACGAATAAACACATTTTCTATCTCTTCCGCAGTATCAAATTCGCCGACAGTTCGAACTATAATTTCCTTGGCTCTTTCATTGATATTCCCACCTGGAAAATTGATATTGCGAAGGCGTAAAGCATTGATGACTTGCGTGGAGGAAAGAGACAAAGCCTTTAATTTGTCTGGGTTAAGGTCTACCTTCATTTCTCTTTCACGCCAACCGCGTTTGGTGATTCTTGCAACCGTCGGTAGTTCCTTTAGTTTTTCTTCTAGGAGTTTTGCTTGGTCTCTTAGTTCCTTGGCGGTTAGAATCGATTTTCCATCGTGTAGAGCGGAAGAAAGATGGATTTCGATCACGGGTTGCCTTGCGGTTGTTATCTCAGTGACAATGGGGTCTTCCGCTTCTGTTGGAAGGTCTTGGATGCGATCGATAGCAGATTTGAGATCATCGACGACTTTTTGCGTATTCTTCGTATTGGGGTCAATTGTGATGATGATCCCCGAGCGATTTTCAAGTGAAGCAGAACGAAATTCTTTGATTCCATCTACTTCCTTGATGGCGTCTTCCAACGGTTTAGTGACAAGTTTCTCTACATCCGCAGGGGCAGCTCCTGGATAGATTGTGGTTACACTCACAATATCAAAATTGATATTGGGAAATGCTTCCCTGTTCATCGTGGCTGCAGTGAATCCACCTACGAGGATAATGAGAAAGGTAAGTAGGTTTACGAATAAACTTTTGGAAAGAAAATACTGAACGATGGATGAACCCATGGAATCTCCTGTGAGGGTGTATAAAGAAACCTAAAATGAACCAGATCCTAATCTAACAACTTTCCTGCTGTATCTATGTCTTCGTTAAAGCCAAATAATTTTGTACTTTTTAATCGGTCCACATACAAGACACCAAAAAGATGATCGCATTCATGTTGTAATACGATGGCTCTATAACCTTCGATAACTTCATCATGTTCTTCGAAGTTTTCATCTCGCCATTTCATGCGAATTTTGTTTGGACGTTCCACATAACCACGCATTCCTGGAACGGACAGACAGCCTTCCCAAAAGCCATCACCAGGAGGTGCTAGAGGAGTGATTTCTGGATTTAGGATGATTTGGTTTGGAACTTCAGGAGTTCCTGGGTAACGCCCGTTGTCGTCGTCTTGACCAACCACAACCAATTTTTTCAAAACACCAATTTGAGGGGCGGCAAGACCCACTCCATCGGCATGGCGCATGGTTTCAAACATGTCACGAATCAGTTTTTTGAATTCCTTGGTTTGGATTTCGGTTTCGGTAACGTCTTCACTCGTTTGCCTAAGGATAGGATTCCCAATTTTCAAAATTTTACGTACTGCCATAAGCTAATATGGAATAGATTGAAAAAGGTCACTGATTGATCAAGTGAACTCCTGATCGAATGAAAAAGAATTTGACAGGTGGGGCTTGAAAGGCTGAAATTTCGGGAGGGATTTTGGAGACGAGGGGAATCGAACCCCCGACCTTTTGAATGCCATTCAAACGCTCTCCCAACTGAGCTACGTCCCCTTGTGCTTTTCCAAGGTGAGGAACTGCGTTTGCTTGTCAACAGAATCCCAAAATGGCTAAGGAACCAAAGACTTTATGGGACAAGATACAGTAGAAGAACTCACTAAGAAATTGAAAATCCAATCGGATATCATCAAAGGATATGAAAAGGTTCTTAGGCTGAATGAACAAGAATTAGCAAATGCAGATGAAATCATTCGTATGTATGAGCAAATCATCGATTACTCTCGAGTGGAACTCAGAGAAGCAAAGGAAACAGTGGAAGCAAGTACTATGGTTTCCAACTTAAGCCGTGACGAACTCATGTCAGCTTTTGATAAAATCAAATCCCTTGAAGAAGCCAACAGAAAACTTAGAGAAGAATCTTTAAAGTTTAGCAAAGATTAAACCATTGAAACCAAATTCCCTTCCGCCCATCATCTTAAAAAACGAAGATGGCGGGTTTTACCTTTCTTCCTCTTCCGAACTGAACGATTTATACCATTTTATTTTGGGACAAGCAAAACGTTTTGTTTCGGCAAAGTCGGCAGCATTGTATCTTCGGAACGAAAGAGGGAATTTAAGTCGAATAGGATTGGTCTCTGACACAAGTAATGCGGGCCATATCGCCAAACATGTGTTTAAGTCAAAAAAGAGCATTCTTGTTAAAAAAGGAACTCAGTTACATGCTAGTACAGGGCCTGTTTCTGAATCATACATTGCCTGTTATTTGGGTGATGAACTTGGTGACATGTCTCTCGGAGTATTGGTTTTAGAGGGCATCAAACACTTTCAAAATTTTTCCGAACAAGATCTAGATTTAATAAATTATTTCAGTGCTAATTTGAATGCCTTGTTTAAGGATACGGTTTTTTCGGATAAGGAACCTCAGTTTTTTAATTCTTTAACAACTTCAATACTCTTACTCATTGATAACGCAAATATTCATAATAACAACAATCGACTGCAATATTTTTTAGAAGAGATCATTCGAGTTGCGGTCCTCATCAATACCAGTGTGGATTTGGAACATGTATTGGCGATGGTAATGGAATCAGCCAAGTCTGTTTTTCGAACGGAAGCTAGTTCTCTACTTCTCTTGGATGATCGAAAAGAATTTTTACTCTTTCACACCGTTACAGGTGAAAAACGGGAAGAAGTCTCTAAAATCAAAGTGCCAGTGGGACAAGGGATAGCAGGAACCGTTGCCGTTACAAAAGAGCCTATGATCATCAACGATGCCCAAAATGATGATCGAGTGTTTCGCGATGTTGATAAGGCATCCAATTTTATCACGAGAAATATTTTGGCAAGCCCACTGATTGTAGGAGATGAAGTGATCGGGGTGATTGAAGCAATCAATACCATTGATCGCAATAATTTTAGCCAAGATGATATTGATACGTTTTTATCCTTTTCTAGTGCGTGTGCAGTCGCCATTCAAAAGACAAGACTTTTAGACAATCTCAATGTAACCAACTTGGAACTCAAACAAAAGTTGAGCACACTCGAATCCATTTTTGATTTGGGACAAGCTGTTTTAGAATCACATGATGAGTTGGGTCTTATGTCAAAGACTCTCAGCATTCTCACAAAAGAATTGTCATGCGAAGATGCTGGTATGGTCATCATTGAAGAAAAAAATAGAAACCGTATCCAGGTGTATGCAAGACAACTTGGGATCGTTAGAGAGTCCTTTTTTTCGATGCAAGAGAGTCGATTGTTCCTCAGTCTTATGGAGTCGGGAAATCCTCGTATGGCGGTGGTCACCCCACAACTCGAAGAATCCTTTTTAGAATTAGAGTTTCATACATTGAAAAAAAATTTTCTAATTCTACCGATTTCACCTAGAGGTGGGAATTTACGTGCAGCCCTTTATGTGAGTGGGAAACATTCCCATCATTCCTTTAACGAAACTGACCTTCGTATGTTAAAAACGTTGTCGTCTCCGTTGGCAAAAGCATACGAAAATCTAAGGCTTAATCAGGAAATCATTACCAAAAAATCGATAGAGAAAGAAATCGAAATCACTCGTAAGATTCAAAATAATATTTTACCGAATGCTCTCATTCAGTCACCACTTTTTGATTTGGGAGTTATGTCCGTTGCCGCCAAAGAGGTATCAGGTGACTTTTATGACTTTCATACGTTTGGTGATGAGCAGTTTTCCTTTTTAGTGGCTGATGTTTCCGGAAAAAGTTTACCTGCTGCCATTTTTATGGCGATGTCAAGTTCGATCATTCGCACACTTTCCCGAACGACGGATTTATCTCCCTCCGAATTACTCTTTCGTGCCAATCAGCTAATCTATGAAGATTCTCAATCGGGAATGTTTGTGACTTTGTTTCTTGTCAATTACCAAAGAAAAACGCGAACTTTGAAGTTTGCCTCCGCTGGCCACAATGACCAAATTTGGATCCGCAGTGATGGTAGTTATGAACTCCTGAAAGGGAAAGGAGCTCCGCTTGGTGTTGTGCCCCATACCAATTACCAAGGGGGAGAAATCCAAATAGAACCAGGTGATATTTTAGTGTTTTATACAGACGGAGCCATTGAAGAAAAGAGCCCAGATGGGGAAGAATATGGACTCGATAGGTTTGTCGACTTTATCATCCAAAGACGGGAAACTTCCTCACAAAACCTAGTGGAAGCGGTTTATGACGACATTCGCTCTTTTTCCAAATCAGAAGAACAGTATGATGATTTTACGGTGATGATTCTGAAGTTTGCGGAGGTTTCCAGTTTTGAAATGGTAAGAACGTTTGATGCTCACCCGAATGAAATTCCCAAACTGCGTGATTTTATTTCCGAACATTTAGAGACAAAAATAACAAAACCTTTTGCTTTTGATGACATCCTTATATCTTTGGATGAAGCCGCTACCAATATTGTGATGCACAGTTACAAAGACACAGAGATTGTGAATCCGAAGTTTGAATGTAAATTAGAACTGATTGGAGATAAGTTAAAAATCGTTCTTCTTGACGAGGGAAAACCCTTTGATAGGAAAAAAGTCCCAAAACCTTCTGTAGAAGCGAATCTAAAAGGGGAACGAAAAGGTGGATTTGGCGTCTACCTTATGGAAACTCTCATGGACAGGGTGTCCTACGAGTACAATGGGAAACAAAACATAACCTATTTGGAGAAAACTATCGTATGAACGAAGATAAAATTGGAATCCGATCGGAAGTGATTGGAAACAAGATGGTTGTACATGTCCAAGGCAATTTGGATGTTCATAACACACATAAAATCGAAAAAGATTTACTCTCTCTTGTCAGTTCCTCTGGAAAATCGATCTTATTCAACTTAAACGAAGTTCCATTTATTTCTTCTGCTGGCTTACGACTTCTCGTAACAACCCTCAGGCACTGCCAGGAACAAAAAATTGGGATTGCGATTTGTGGATTACAACCTGCTGTCGAGAAAGTATTCGAAATCATCGGGATGCAGCAGTTATTCAAAATTTATCCTGATTTAGATGCAGCTTTAAAGTAAAAATCACTTTTCTAAGTGGTCCTAAACAAAACATTGGAAAAAAACTTATGGAAACCATGCAGTATTCCCTAAACAACCCGTTCAAAGAATCCAAGGCTCCGGATACCAAAACCGGAATTTATGACGATGCTCTCAAACTTGGAAAGGAATTAATCGAAAAACCTCTCCTTGGTGGTGGTGAAGACCGTATCCGTGTCCAACATTCCAAAAACAGAATGACGGTTTGGGAAAGGATCAAAGTCCTCACAGAGGAAGAACCTAACATCACCTACCAAAACTGGGGTCCTAACTTAGATGGGGCTTCGATTGTCACTGGAATTTTAAATATTAAAGGTCGCGATGTTGCGGTGTATGGACACGATTTTACCCTTCGTGCTGGTTCCATGGATGCAACGAACGGTAGCAAATTGGCTCGCCTCATCCAAATGGCAGGAACGCACGGAATTCCACTGATTGGGATGAATGACTCGGCTGGTGCTTATGTGCCGGCGGGAGTGGGTGGTCTTGATGGTTATTCGGAAGCATTTACCGCACTTCGTAAAATCAGCGGTGTGGTTCCATCTGTAATGCTCATGTTTGGGTTTAACGCTGGTGGTGGAGCTTATCTCCCACGCCAAGGATCCTTTATGATCCAATGTGATGGAACCTTCTTTGGTCTCACTGGACCTGGCGTTGTGAAGTCCGTTCTCGGAGAGGATATCTCTGCAGAAGATTTGGGTGGTCCAAAAGTGCACGGACAGTCTGGCGTTGTGGATCTTGTTACAGGGGATGAATTAGGATCTCTGCGAACAGCAATCCGACTCCTTTCCTACTTACCAGACAATAACCATAGTTTTGCGCCATTTTATCCAACCTCTGACCCTGTAGACAGGTTCATCTACGAAGAAGATATTTTATTTCGCAAAACATTCAATTCCCCAACAGGAATGAACACTCCTTTCGACATCACACTTTACTTACAACAGATTTGTGACCATGGAGAGTTCTTTGAATTACAACCACAAAGAGCAAGAAACATTGTGACTGCTTTTGGTCGTATTGGTGGGCACGTAGTAGGATTTCTTGCAAATAACTCAGCTGTGTCTTCTGGTCAGATCGACATTGGAGCGTCTCGTAAAGGAACTCGTTTTGTTCGTTTCTGTAACCTTTACAATATCCCAATGGTATTTGTGGAAGATACAACTGGATTTTTGCCAGGACGTGACCAAGAGCACAATGGTATTGTACTCGAAGGAAGAAAACTCCTCGATTCAATCATTGACCTTCGCACTCCAAGACTTACGCTCATCATTCGTAATGCGTTTGGTGGTGCTTATGCAACATTTAACTCGTATTTTACGGGAGCATCGATGGTTTTTGCTCTTCCTACAGCAAGGATTGCCGTAATGGGACCTGCTGGAAAAGAGTATGTTTACAAAGACGAAATCACAGGAATCCAAAAAGAATTCCAAGCCAATGTCAAAAAAGGAATGAGTGAAAAAGAAGCGATCACCATTCGAGATTCGAAGTTGTTTGAAATTGGGCAAAGGTATGAAAAAGAACTCATGAATCCAAAAGAAGCACTTTCTCTTGGATCAGTTTCTTCGATCATCTTACCTGGATACACACGAAATGTATTATCCAAGAACCTCAATTTCCTCATGTCCAAATACAAACCGGCGGAAATGTCCGGTCCTCAAAGGGAGTTTGAATAATTTCCATGTTAGATAAGAATTTAAATCGCATTCAGTTCCAAGAATCAGATTCCGCTTGGATTCGTTCCTTTAGTGTAGAATCCATCAAATGCCTCATTGTATGTCGTGGTCCTGTTCGTAAGGAAACTATGGATGTATTTGATGCGATTGGTGTGAAAGAGTATGGAATTTTACTTTCTGAAAAAGATTCCATCGTGTATCCAAAGGCACTGGCTCCAGAACTTCGTAACTTCCGTTTTCCAGAAAACATCCACCGAGTTCCTGATTACATGGGAGCAGGGAAGGAAGAAAAAGAAGAACGTATCCACCAAATCATTGGCATCGCTAAAGACAATGGATACACCCATATCTTTGCTGGTTACGGATTTATGGCAGAAGATGCTGAGTTCATCGAGGCAATTGAAAAAGCAGGCATTATTTTTATGGGACCAAGTTCCCATGTAGCAAAAGGTGCTGGGGCAAAAGACGAAGCTAAAAAATTGGCACGTAGCCTCAATGTATCGGTGACACCAGGTGTGGACAACATCACAGCTCTTGCCTTACTTCGTAAAACAGGAAATTCCAAAGACGGACTTCTGAAAATTGCCAAAGAACATAACCTAAACTTTCAATTTGATGAGAAAAAATCATTAGAAGACAACGCAGAAATTTTACTCCAACTGTCTTACGAAAAAACAATCGATATCACATCGATTCCTGATCTTCAAAAAGAGTCAGAAATTCTCTGTGAGGACATTTGGAAAAAATACCCAGGCAAACGCATTCGATTCAAATACATCGGTGGTGGTGGGGGAAAAGGACAACGTGTCATTTCAGAGAAATCTGAAATCGAATCTGCTGTGATGGAAATCTTAGCTGAGTCCAAAGTGACCGCTGTTGGTTCCAATAGAAACTTCCTCATTGAGCTGAACATCGAAAACACTCGTCACAATGAAATTCAGCTCATCGGTAACGGCGAATGGTCGTTGTCACTGGGGGGACGTGATTGTTCCCTTCAGATGCACGAACAGAAACTTCTCGAGATTTCTCAAACAGTGGAACTCTTACAAAAAGAAGCAGACCTGGTTCGTTCTTCCAATCCGAAAAAGGCGGGCATTCTTGATAAAGATGTGCAAACACTCAAAGATATGGAACACCAAGCAGAAGTGTTTGGAAAGGCAATTCGTTTAAACTCCGTATCGACATTTGAATGTATCGTAGAAGGAAATAGTTTCTTCTTTATGGAAGTAAACACAAGGATCCAAGTAGAACATCGTGTGACCGAGATGGTGTACAAGATGAAGTTTACCAATCCTAACGATCCAAATGACTTTTTCTATATTGATTCCCTTGTGGAAGCAATGGCAGTACTTTCCATCCATGGACCTCGTGTTCCAAAACCAGAACGAATTTTACGCAATGTTTCTGGAGCTGAAGTTCGGATCAATGCAACAAACCGTGCCCTGCAACCACACGCAGGTGGGATCATTCAAAACTGGTCGAACCCACTTCCAGAAGAAATTCGGGATGACCAAGGGATTTGTACACGAAACCCAGACACGGGATCGTTTGTGCACTACAACTTGGCTGGGGCATATGATTCCAACGTGGCGCTGATTGTATCCTACGGGAATAGCCGTACGGAAAACTTAGAAGTGTTAGGGAATATTCTTCGCAAAACAGAGCTTAGAGGACAAAACTTAGAAACCAACTTACTTGTTCACTATGGTCTCATCCAATGGATTTTGGGTAAAGATGCGATGTTCAAACCATCCACTGCGTTTATGATTTCTTACTTAGCAGGGATCGGTGCCTTACAATCCATTATCAATGACTTAGATTTAGAATACCTTTGGTCGGAAAAAACAAAGGCAGCTGATGCGGATCTAAAGAAAGTCCTTGGGAAAAAAATGACTCTTGTGATTCGTCCAATGGAAAGACTCCTTGCAAACCCACACTTACTTGGTGGATTTTTAGGTTACTTTGATGGTAAACTTTGGACGAGAAATGGTAACCAAGTTGCCTTCAATGAAAACCCAATCCAGTTTTTAGATTCTTTGTATTATTACTTAAATCTAGATTCTACAGAACAAAAAGCTAGTTCTGAAAAGATTTGGGATCATGACGAGAAGTTACTCATCGAAGCAAAAGAGTTTTATTCTGAATTTTCAAAGCGAACTGGTCTCAAGACTTGGAAAGAAATCTCCGATGCGTTTGCGAAAGGAAAAAATCCTTCCAAAGAGATTTCCGACGATTTATGGGAAAAAGTAAAAGCAAGTCATAACGGTTTCCAAGCGGGACTTGAGACTTTACTCTTACTTCCTAAAATAGGAATCAAATCGAATTTCTTTGGTTTAGATGTGAATGCGGATTTGGACGGTGTCGTTCCAGACGAATTCAAAAACAAAGACACAAGAGATGCTTTCATCAAAACGTTAAACCCTCCACCAAAAATGTCTGGGGATGAAATTGTAGCTCCAATGGGTGGAATGTTCTACTCGAAAGAAGCACCAAACCTTCCTCCTCTAATTAACGAAGGAGACCACTTCCAAGCAGGACAACCGCTCTTTATCATTGAAGTGATGAAGATGTTCAATAAGATCCTTGCTCCAGTCAGTGGAACGGTTGTGAAGAATTTGATGGTTGATTCTGATGGAAAGATTGTGACAAAAGCGCAACCGATCTTCAAAATCAAACCAGACGAAATTTTGAAGGAAGAATCTCCTGAAGAAATTCGTGCAAGAAAAGTAAAAGTAACAAAAGAATTGGGTCTCGGTTAACTAACCGAAACCCACAATTGTTTTGTGGATTTCACCTAACGGGAGGATGTGGTCAACGCATCCTCTTTTGATTGCCTCTTTTGGCATGCCAAAGACCACAGATGTTTCTTCATTCTGGGCAATGGTTTCTGCTCCTGCTTCTTTCATCTCCACAAGACCTGATGCGCCATCATCTCCCATTCCTGTCATGATGATTCCTCTTGCATTTTTACCGGCAGCTCTTGCGACCGAACGAAATAAAACATCCACCGATGGTTTGTGACGGTTCACAAGTGGTCCATCCACAACTTCCACAAAGTACTGAGCACCAGAACGTTTGAGAGTCATGTGTTTGTTCCCTGGCGCAATGAGTGCTTGACCTCTCACCACTCGGTCTCCGTCTTTTGCTTCTTTCACGCTGATCTCACAAATCGAATCCAAACGTTTTGCAAAGGCTTCCGTGAATTTTTCTGGCATATGTTGGACTATGACGATGCCGGGGGTTTTATCTCTTGGCAATTTGGTTAGAACGTGTTCTAAAGCAATGGTGCCACCAGTGGAAGTTCCAATGGCGACAATCTTTTCTGTGGCTTGTAAAGAAGAGAGCTCTTGTTTTTTCTCTAACTGGACTTTGAATTCTTTGTTCTTTCCAGGATTCGGCAATTGTTTGATAGAGGCAGAGGCTGCCGCCATAACTGCATCAGTGAGTGCGATTGTACTTTCATTGAGAAAGTCTTTTAGTCCAATTTTGGGTTTTGTGATGATATCACAGGCACCTAAATTCATAGCAAGGATTGCTGTTTCCGAACCTTCTGTAGTAAGAGTGGAGCAGATGACGACGGGTGTCGGTCTTTCTGTCATAATTTTTTTAAGAAAAGAAATCCCATCCATCCTTGGCATTTCGATGTCTAAAACAATTACATCTGGCCAATCATTGTTCATCTTTTCCATGGCAAAGATAGGGTCTGAAGCACTGCCTAAAAATTGAAAATGGGAATCTTGTTTGAAAATTTCTGTTAGAACTTGGCGAACCACAGCGGAATCATCAACGACAAATACTTTTATTTTTTTCATACTTTATTTTTTCTCCACCCACACTTCGCCATCCCAAACACTAAAATAGACTTTTCTCGATTGGTTTCCACCGATGTCTTCGGAGATGATTTTGATTTGATTTTCAGAGAGTATGTTCTTGGCGAATTCTGCATTTCGTGTTCCAATGAGACTTGTGCTATCATTGCGAAAGATTTCTCTCTCTTCATTGATAAACATATTGGACCCACCGAAAATTTTAGCCGAGTATTCAGATGGCCTTGTATTTCTTTTTCGAATTTCAGATAAGAAAAACTGAAAGGCATCTATGCCATATTTGTATGTCTTTTCCAGTTTGATATCTGTAGGGTGGGGAAGGAGGTAGTGGCACATTCCCCCATAACGCAGTAGGGGATGCCATAGAACGATCGATACACAGGAACCAAGAAGAGTTCTTACACGATAATAGTTCTCACCAAAGAATATTTCTCCTGGATTTAGGTATCGATCTATGACTTCATAAGGTGGTTCCATTTAGCTCACTTGAGATGTAGTGTCTTGAATGGCTTGGATTTCTGAAATATCCAATATTTGATTCATTTTCAGAATGATCACAAATTGGTTATCTAATTTCCCGATTCCTTGTATAAAATCCAAACGAATCTTTGAGCCAAAACTTGGAGCTTCCTCAATTTGATTTTCAGGAATGTCCACCACCTCATTCACTGCATCAACTAACAAACCGACATCGATCGTTTCTTTTTCAAGTTGGATTTCTGTTATGATGATACAGGTTTTTCGATTTATTTCTGTTTTCTTTTTATAAAACCTTGTATTCAAATCGATGACAGGTACAACATTCCCTCGTAAATTGATCACACCTGGTATGTATTCAGGCATCATCGGAACATGGGTTACTGATTCAAATTCGATGATTTCCTTGATGTATAAAATACCAAGTCCAAATAATTCATTGGACAAAAGGAAGGTTAAGTATTGTATTTCTTGCATACTTGATCTCCCTTAGTATTTTTGAAATCTTGTTTGGTCATCTCCACCTTCCGTTTTCCCACTCACTCCTTCTTTTTTAAGAGTGGGTTGTTTGGAAAGTGAATGCCTTGCAGATTTTCCATCAGAACTTGTTGGCACTGTGGAAAGTTTACCTAACTTAAAGAAACTAATGGAGGACATGAGTCTCTCCGCTTGTGCTTGTAATTCTTCTGCGATGGCAGCAAGTTCCTCGGATGCACTTGCTGATTGTTGAGAGACTTGGTCAAGTTGTCCCATTGCTTTGTTGACTTCATTAACCCCAGACGACTGTTCCTGACTTGCGGCAGTGATTTCTTGCACTAAATCTGCTGTTTTGTTAATGGCTGGAACAATTTCTTCAATGAGTTTTCCTGCGGATTCTGCAATTTGAACCGAACTTCCTGCTAGAGTTCCAATTTCATTAGCAGATTTTTGAGAACGTTCTGCCAGTTTTCTTACCTCTGATGCAACCACTGCAAAACCCTTTCCATGTTCTCCTGCTCGTGCTGCTTCAATGGCAGCATTTAATGCGAGTAAGTTGGTTTGATATGCAATATCCTCGATAATAGAGATTTTATCTGCTATTTCCTTCATAGCAACGACGGTATTTTTTACAGCTTCACCACCTTGTTTTGCATCCTTGGCGGACTTTGTTGCAATCGTATCGGTTTGTTTTGCATTTTCCGCATTTTGATCTATAGAAGCGCCCATTTCTTCTAGTGAAGCGGAGGTTTCTTCCACGGAAGCGGCTTGTTCACTTGCTCCTTGCGAGAGAGTGCTTGCGGTCGATGCTACTTCGTCAGCGGCTGTTACAAGTGCATCTGTGTTGGTTCTCACATCATTGATGATCTCAACTAATTTCTTAGAAGTATTATTGAAGCTGTCTCTAAGGCGCGCAAATCCGCCTTCGTAATGATTGGTGATGAGTTGTGTCAAATCACCATTTTCTAATGCAGAAAGTCCAACCACTAAGTCATCCACGATTCTTGCGGTTTCAATGGCTAAATTCTTTTGATCCGTAATATCGGTTGCAAATTTAATCACTTTGTAAGGTTTACCATTTAAATCTAAGATTGGGTTATAGATTGCTTGTAACCAAACTTCTTTTCCGTTTTTAGCAAGTCGTTTGTATTCAGCTGTTTGGAATTCGCCACGGTTTAAAGATGCCCAAAATTGTTTGTATTCATCTGAATTCACATAATTTGGTTCCACAAAGATTTTATGATGTTTCCCTTCGATCTCTTGCAATGTATATCCCATTGTGTTAAGAAAAATATCATTAGCGGTAAGTATTGTTCCATCCAAGCGAAACTCAATGGTTGCTTGAGCTCGATTGATAGCCTCAATTTGTCCAATAAACTCTCGTGTACGAACTTTATTTTCAGTGATATCGGTCGCAAATTTAATTACTTTCATCGGAACTCCACTTGCATTTAAGATGGGAGTGTATGTTGCTTGTAACCAAACTTCCTTTCCGTTTTTACCAATTCGTTTGTATTCGGCTGTTTGAAACTCGCCTCGATTTAAAGATGCCCAAAATTGTTTGTAACCTTCGGAATTTAGTTCCTTTGCTTCCACAAACATTCTATGGTGTTGGCCTTGAATTTCAGATAGGCTATATCCCATGAGAGTTAAAAAATTCTCATTAGCAGTAACAATAGTTCCATCCATTTTAAATTCAATGGTAGCTTGAGATCTATCGACTGCTCGATTGTGAGCATTCGTTTCCGTAACATCAGCCCATTCGACGACACTGCCAAGTCGTTCTCCTTTTTCTGTGATAATTGGATTTGCAATTAGATTGAATTCACGATTCCCAATATTGATGCTAGTTCTGTGTTCTGAGGTGAACGAACCAAGTAATCTTCTCTGATGACTTGGGTCTTTGTGATAAGAATCAATGTTACTGCCCATTAGATTTTTTAGGGAAAAGTTTCGGATTTGTTTTTGAATATCCAATTCTGAATTGGCGAACATTCGATGTATCGCTTTGTTCATATAAATCACATCCAAATTTAAATCGGAAATCATAACATTTGTAGAAACATTATCGAGAGCAGCCTTGATTTGTGTAGCTTGTTTGAGTGGTCTGCTAACTTGTTTGATTAGAAGTAGTAATAATCCAAAGGATATCAAAACAAATAGACCACTTGCTATATAAATTGGATATTGGTTATCTTCTTGATTTGAAATTTGAAGACTAATTTGGTTTAAATTGGAAGCAAAAAAGGATTTTTGTAATTCTTGCAAATGTGATGAATAAGTTTTCCATTGGGAAGATAGTTCTGGATTCGCAATACTTTTTTGCTTGTTACTGTTTTGTGAGGTTATTTGAACAATGCTGTTTTGAACTAATCCCAAATAGGCATTTTTATCCTTTACAACAGTTTCAAATTTCGCTTTGTCCTCCGCTTTAGAAAAAAGCATGGTTACTTGCTCGAAAGATTGGTTCAGCTTTTCGATATCATATTTAGCTTTAGCAACTAAAGTTTCACTAGATTCTGGCGAAAGAAGGATGTTCGAGATTTCTTCATGGATCGTGATACTGGAGCGGAGAAGCTGGGCAATTGAATCAGACTTTTGGATTTGTTCTTCTACATTTATGGAGACAGATTCTTTTTTTGAAAAAATGCCTGAACTATACAAACTTATCCATACGGTGAAGACGATTCCTATTAAAAAGTAACCGATTAACTTAGTGTTTGTGCTGACTGACTTCATTTTAACCCCTATGGCTATATAATTTTTGATTTTCAATTGTAATTGTCCTTTCAAATAAAGAAGGGACATCTATGATAAGCGCAACGTTTCCGTCACCTAAAATGCTAGATCCACTAACACCTTTTACATGACGAAAGACTGAACCCATTGGTTTGATTACGGTTTGGTATTCACCTAATAACTTTTCGACAACGATTCCCGCTTTTTTTTCTCCATTTCGAACGATCACAATATTTTCTCTAGTTTCATTCGAATTCGATTCGCAAGGATAGTAATCTTTTAATCTTAAAAATGGGATCAAATTCCCTCGGAGTGCAAAGAATTGATTGGAATCTGTTTTATGATCATCAGAAAAATGCAAACATTCTAAGACCATTTCCATCGGAATGATGAAGTGGCTTTTTCCAACTGCCACAAGAAATCCTTCAATGATGGCAAGTGTGAGTGGTAATCTTAGAATGAATCGGCTGCCTTGTTTCGGAATTGATTTCACTGAAATTGAACCCCTTAATGATTCGATGTTTTTATAAACGACATCCAATCCAACACCTCTTCCAGACACATTGGTAATTTGAGAAGCTGTAGAGAAACCAGGATGAAATAATAATTTGTACACTTCTTCTTCTGAATCCGGAATGGTTCCTGAAACGATTCCTTTCTCGAGTCCTTTTTGCCAGACCTTCTCTTTCGAGATTCCATTTCCGTCATCTGAAACCTCAATCACAACACTGCCTGCTTCATGATACGCGTTTAATTTGACCGTACCCTGTTTTGGTTTTCCTTGTGCTAAACGTACTTCGGGTGATTCCAATCCATGATCACAAGCATTGCGAACTAAGTGGGTTAGGGGGTCACCTAGTTTTTCGACAATATTTCGATCTAGTTCTGTTTCGTCACCTTCTGTGACGAGTCGAATTTCTTTTTGCAACTCTTTGCCCAAGTCACGTACGATTCTGGAGTATTTTTGGAAACTTTCTCCAATGGGTACCATTCGAAGTTTCAGAGAAATTTCTCTTACCTCATTTAACAAGCGCATGACGAGTAGAGAAGATTCTTGTAAATTGGAATCTTCTGTAACGCTAATTTGTTGGTTCATGTTGGCGCAGGAGACAACGAGTTCTCCGACACGATTGATTAAATTGTCTATACGTTTGGAATCTACTTTAATGGTAGTTGATTTATGTGAATCCTTGTTTGAATCTGATGTGATTGTATTAGGTTGGTTCTGAATTTCTTTTTCTTTTTCTGGATGGGACTGAATTGATACAGGAATTCCAGTTTTTCTACTTTTGATTTCTTCAAGATACAGTAATAAAGATTCATCATCCAAGATTTGGATTTCCTTCCAAATGTTTCCTAGAAAAATTTCTTCTTCGGGAAGTTGATTCGATAGGTCTACCAAATCTTCTACTGTAAATCCAGGCGGATATATATGTAAAAAACTATCTTGCTCAATAAAATTAAAAACCTTTTGGACGGTTTCTAATTCTTTCTCGGAATTAAAATTGATTTCAAATCCAAGGTAACAATTTTCAGGATCATATTCACTCGATTCAGGTAGAAATTGTTCGATTGTTTTTAACGAAACGATGGTTCCAATTTTTTTTAAATATCCGATAAAGGAGATTGGATCTAAACCTTGTGAAAAAACATTTAGATTTGGTCGAAATGAGATGAGATAATTGGAAATTGTTTTTATGTTGGGTTGATTTTGAAACTTATCATCACTGGTTGAAACAGATTTTTGTTCCATTGCATTTGCATTGGTCGTTTCTTTTGGTTCTTCTTGTTTTTTAGAATGACTTCCCTGCAAAAATGGAGTCATTTCATTTAAAATGTTTTGTCCAAAGGAAATTTTATCTGCGGAAATTTTACCTTTTGTTTCTTCTATTACTAAAAAAGATAAATGATCTTTCGCTTTTAATAGAATTTCGGTGAGAGGCGCTTGAAAGCTGATGACATGGGAGCGTAATTCATCGAGTAAATTCTCCACAACATGTGCAAAGGAAACAGTAGACTCGAAACCAAACATACCAGCCGTTCCTTTGATGGTGTGTATGGCGCGAAAAATCGCATTTAGATCTTCATCAGAAGGAAGAGATGATTCCGTTCGTAATAAAACGGTTTCCATATCGCGAAGCAGTTCATCTGATTCAACCAGATAGGCATCAATGACTTCTGTTAAATCCATTACGATACTTTCCTTGTTCCATAACGAAATTCGACTTCATTTGCATGTTCTTTTTTTACTTTCACTCTATCGCCAAAGAATGAAACCAAGCCCAATAAATCCAAAACCTTCAAAACAGGAAGGGAGTGGTTGCAAAGTTGTAACAATTGGTGTCTTGCAATACTTCTTTTTTTGAGAAAGATTAAAAATTGAATACCGGCAGAATCAATTCTCTCAATTCCACCTAAATTCAGTTTTGTGATTTTCCCCTTTTCTGTTTTCCATTGATTTGCCAACTCATTCCATTCTTTGATAAACGGTACGGTTAAGTAGCCAACCCAATGGATTTCCATTCCAGAGTTTGTATTTTGAATTGTTTGTTTTGGATTCATTTTAAGGTAATAACTTCGTGATCGTATCCAAAAGTTCTTCTGGTGAGAACGGTTTTGTTAACCATGCTTTTGCACCAGCATCCATTCCTTGTTGTTTTTTCTCTGGTTGAGATTCAGTAGTCAACATGATGATGGGTGTAAATTTAAACTTTGCATTTTCCTTCACTTTTTTGATAAAACTGATCCCATCCATGTTTGGCATGTTCATATCGGAAACAATTAAATCTACCGCGTTGGATTCTAATTGTTTTAATCCTTCTAGACCATCGCCTGCTTCAATCAAATCGAAGTTTGCATTTTTTAAATGGACTGAGATGATTTTTCGAAAGACTGCTGAATCATCGATGATTAAGATTTTTCTATTCATTTTTTGTTTCCTTTTATGTTTGGATTGGAAGAAAAATTTCGGCTATGACACAATTTGCTTTGATTTCAGTTGTATGATCGATTGCATTCCTGATAAAAAACATTCCGTTGTGTTTTTGTAAAAGAAAATCTACCATTGTCAGGCCCAGACCTAAACTGAATTTTTCTTTATGATAAAAATTTTCAACAGGTGGATGGATACGATAAAACGGTTCGACTAGTTTTTTTTCAGAGTGGAGGAGTTGTTTTGCATACTCATCTTCAATTAAATTATTTTTTGCGGATATACAAAAATATCCATCTACAAATGTAACAAAAATATCAAAATTCGTTTTGGGTTTTGCATACTTCAGTCCATTGGTAAAGATTTCATACAGTATCGTTTTAATTGATTCTAAGTCTACTTCTAATGTCACCGTTTGTTTGACCACAGGAAGATTGACCTTCAATTCTTTCTCATCCATTTCATTTTTGAATTCTTTGACAAGTTCTGGTAATAAAGAAAGAAGTGCATCACTGGAAACCTTTTTAAGGTTTAAGTGCGTCTGGATCGTATCAACAGCTTGGTTTAATCCTTGTAACATCGATTTGTTATGGTCTTGATTTTCTGTAATGAGGTCCCAAAATTCTTTGGGAATCAGATAATTTCCTTTCTCTTCTTGTTTCATTTGTTCAATGGAATCAATCAGAGTTGTCATGGCTCCAAGACCAGAACCTTGCATTAGGGTAGTTTTAAGGTTGAGAATGGAATTAAGCTCAGCATTCACTTCATTGGTTTTTCTGCGAGATTCCTTGTAATTGAGCCATTCTAATTGGCTTTTCAACTGTTTGGATTCTTCGTCTATGAGAACTGCTTCCATCTTCCTTAAATAGACGTATTCTAATGTTTTTTCCAAACGATCGGCGACAATTTCAACGTGAAGTGGTTTGATTAAATAATCATAAACTCCCATTTTCATGATTTCAATGATGTCTTCGGTTTGGTCGATTGCCGTTTGAACAATAAATACTGATCTAGGATCGATTTTTTTTTGTTCAGCGATGAAGGTTTTACCATCCATGACAGGCATCATTAGATCCACCAAATACAGGCTATATGGCTTTTTTTTCGCCATTTCAAGTGCAATTTGCCCGTTTTCTGCCACTTCGTATGAGACACCAATGCGTTTACAAATTCCTTCCAGAAGAACTTGGTTTTCTCGTTTGTCTTCGATGATGAGAATAGGTTCTTTGGGTCTACGCAAATGGTCTGTTTTCGAAACAGATGTGTTTGTTGGATGATTTGATTCCACCATAAGAATTATCGGAAATTCTATGCGAGAATTCTATTTGATTCAATATCTTTATTTATTATTTTCAGGGATCTTGAGCGTAAAAGTGGAACCTTCTCCTGATTGCGAAATGAGTCCGATTTTCCCTCCTAATTTTTCAGCGAGTCCCTGGGAAATCGAAAGTCCAAGTCCAGTCCCTTCAATTTTTCCATCATCATTGAGCCTTGTAAAACTATGGAAAATTCGTTTCTGGTCTTCTTCCGCAATTCCTGGACCAAAATCACGAACAGAAAAAGTAACTTCCGTTTCATTCCATTCACAATGGAATTCGACATAAGAATGGTCTCCGTACTTAATCGCATTGGAGAGTAGGTTGAGAAGGATTTGTTGGATTTTTCCGCTATCAGAAACAATCGTTTTGGATTGAATAGGTGGGAAAAATCGAATTTCCATCCCTTTTGCTAGGGCTTGAGGTTGGATTAATTCTAAGGACTGGCGGCAAATTTCCTCAGGTTTGAATTCGGATAATTGTAAATTAATTTGTCCTGATTCAAGTTTCATCAAGTTCAAAATTTCATTGATCATTTTGAGAAGTCTAGTTCCGCCAGAGTATATGTATTCCAGGTATTCTTTACCTGTTTCATCTCCTTCTGGTAATTGAATCAGTTTGGAAAAACCGATGATCGAATTGAGAGGTGTCCTTAACTCATGG
This sequence comes from Leptospira sp. WS60.C2, assembly GCF_040833955.1. Lineage (NCBI taxonomy): Bacteria > Pseudomonadati > Spirochaetota > Leptospiria > Leptospirales > Leptospiraceae > Leptospira > Leptospira milleri. The sequence continues at coordinate 1,589,493 of NZ_CP162133.1, forward strand.
CTGACATGGGCCAAAAATTCTGTTTTGGCTTTGTAAGCACGCTCTAACTCATCTTTGGTGCGACTTAGGTCTAAGGTCCTTTCTAATATGAGAGATTCAAGAGAAGATTTGTATCGATTTAATTCTGTTAAATCGGAATCTCTTTGTACGAAAAGTCCCATCCAACGACTTACGGTTTGGTAAATGAGTAAGTTTTCATGTTGAATGATAAAGTTAGGAACAAACTTTTGGAATCCCATAATTCCTAAAAATTTATCTTCAAATTTCACAGGAATGAAAAGTATAGTCTCAGCTTTTGTTTCTTCAAAATACCATTTTTCTTTCTGTAGAGCTCTTTCTTTTTTCAGGTAAATGATTTTACCCTTTTGTAATTTGTGAATCCAGCGATTCAATCCTTCTTCTTTCCAATGGATCGATTCAAATTTTTTATTCAAAAGAGGGAATTCTGTTGATTTTCGTTCATTCACCCAAATCTGAAATCTATATGGATTCTCCATGTTTATATTTTTTAAGAAAAAAATAGAATCCATCTCTGTGAAATATAACAACTGATAAAGGGCCTGAGGTAAACTTTCTCGGATTGATGGTTTTTGGATGAGAATCTGAATAGAGGAAGCTACACCTAATTCAAATCGAAGTCTCCAAGCAATTTCTTCTTCTTGTTTTTGTTTGATGGTGATATCACGGACAAAAAACTTAGCATATTTTTTTGTTTCAGATGTATCTTTATAATCAAAAAATCCGAAGGAAGTTTCTAGGATTTTTCCATCTGTTTTGTAAATCATTTCTGTTGTGAAATCATCATTCGTGATTTTGTTTTTTAAAAAAGAGGGAAGATCAAATTCAGATTCGAGACGGGAGAATTTAGAGTTTTTTATTAAAACTTCATACGATTTAATCTCTGTGTTTATGCAGAGGATTGCAGTACCCGAGTCATTTCCTTCTAAAGAAGCTTTGAATAATGACAAGGGATCTGTAAGCATTGGAAAGAATTAGTATTGTTTGAGTAATTCTTTTGGAAGTTTAAAACTCATCGTGTCTTCACGACTTTCTGGAAATAAGGAGACTTTTGCATCAGGAAAGTGTTTTAAGATTTCTTCTACAATTTCATCCACTAAAACTTGTGGGCTAGATGCCCCAGCCGTGATTCCTAATATCTTGATTTTCGAATCGATGATGTGTTTTGGATTTACGTCTTCTCGTTTTGAGATTTGAAAACTAGCAGGTTTGGTTTTTTTTGCTAATTGGCAGAGACGAACTGAATTGGAGGAATTTTCAGCACCAATCACAAGCATCGCATCCACAGATTCTAACATTTTTTGAACAGCTTCTTGTCTTTCGGTTGTCGCATAACAAATGTCATCTTTTTGTGGATGTTCGACAAAAGGGAATACTTCTTCAATTTTTCGAACAATATTTTTTGTATCTTCCACTGAAAGTGTAGTTTGCATCAAATACGTGAGAGGTTTTTCAGAAGTGATTGTGCTTTTTAAATTTTCTACATCCTCTGGAGATTCCACGAGAAACATTTTGGCTTCTCCCATCGTTCCAATGGCTTCATCATGGCCTCTATGCCCTATGTAGATGATTTGGTGTGAGTCTTTTATGTTCCGAGCCTTTTTATGCACACGGGTGACTAAGGGGCAGGTTGCATCACCAATTTTCATCTTACGTTCTGTCGCCTCTTTCACAACTTCAGGAGAAACTCCATGGGCAGAGAAGACAACAGTTGCACCATCAGGCACTTCATTCAGTTCACTGATAAACTGGATTCCTTTCTTTTTCATTTCCTCCACAACGCGTTGGTTGTGAACAATTTCTTTGCGTACATAGAGGGGTGTGTCTGGATTTTCCTGAAAGGCTTGCTCCACATAGGAAATTGCATATTTCACACCTGCACAAAAACCTCGGGGATTCGCTAAATAAACCGTTTCTAACACGAAATACCTACCTTTTCTCTACTGTCCATTTCCATAGAATTCCTAGGACATATTTTAGAAAAGGGGAAGTTCGATTTTTATTCAAATTTTATTTCATTTTCCCTATTATCCTCCCTCCCAGAATGACCGATCCTTATCTTGAAAAGGCCAAGGATGGCCTCTTCGAAAATTCATCAATTTCTTGGGTTCAAGGTGAAAACTTTGAGCGGTGAGAGAACGGATTCAAGGAGGAACCCGGATGATTATCAACCACAACGTAAGTGCGATCTTTGCACACAGAACTTTGAAGTCTAACGACGCGAACCTGAGCAAAGATATCGAAAAGTTGTCTTCTGGTATGCGTATTAACAAAGCCGGAGATGACGCATCTGGACTTGCAGTATCTGAGAAAATGAGAACTCAGATTGCTGGTCTTCGACGTGCAGAACAGAATACTGAAGATGGTATGTCCCTCATTCAAACGGCGGAAGGATATCTTCAAGAAACACACGAAATCGTTCAACGTGTTCGTGTACTCGCGGTGCAAGCTGCGAACGGTATCTACTCGGAAGAAGATAGACAACAGATCCAAGTCGAGGTTTCACAGCTAGTGGACGAGATCGATCGTATTGCTTCTCAAGCAGAATTCAACAAAATGAAACTGCTTACAGGAGCTTTTGCTCGTCTCAACCCAACTGCTAGTATGTGGTTCCATATTGGAGCTAACATGCACCAAAGAGAGCGCGTGTACATTGAAACAATGAACACTGCGGCATTGGGATTAAGAAACCCTACGGTTCTTACTTTCATCTCTCTTTCGACTGCAGGCAAAGCAAACTCCGTAATCGGACTTTGTGATGATGCCCTAAGAGTGATCTCTAAACAAAGAGCTGACCTTGGTGCTTATTACAACCGTATGGAGCATGCTGCGAAAGGACTTATGAATGCTTATGAAAACACACAAGCTTCTGAGTCTCGTATCCGTGATACTGACATGGCTGAACAAATGACCAGCTTCACGAGATACCAAATCTTAACTCAGGCTGCTACATCAATGCTTGCGCAAGCAAACATGAAGTCTCAGTCAGTGATGAGATTGCTCCAGTAATAGGATAAGAGAAACCAAAGTTTCGGGCAGGGTGGTTGGGGCCTGGGCTTTTGGTTTCTCGATTTTCTTTTTTAATTCAAAACCAATTCATTTCTAATTCCTAATCCTTTCTTTCCAATCATACATCTTTTGCTACTTTTCTTTTTCGTTTGACAATCGTTTTTTATCCCATCCCTTTAAAATTGGAAAGATATATTGATCTTTTTTTGCTATTGTCTGTTAGTTGAAATACGGACCAAAGACTCGCTTTTAAGAATTTAATAGCAATAGAATTTTGTAGTTAGATTTAAAACGTATCATTGAATTTTATATGAACTTAGAACCAATATCCTTAGACATTGAATCCGCTTATCAAATCTTAAAGCCAATCGTCAACAAAACTCCACTACAATATCATTCTCGATTATCAGATCAATATGGGGCAAAGGTATATCTTAAGCGCGAAGACTTACAAGTCGTGCGATCCTATAAAATCAGGGGTGCTTATCATATGATCCAAAGTTTACCTTTGGAGGAGCGGAAGAATGGAGTTGTCTGTGCCAGTGCTGGAAACCATGCACAAGGAGTCGCATATTCCTGTAAGTTATTACAGATTTTTGGTTCTATCTATATGCCAGAAGTCACACCAAAACAAAAGATCAACCAAGTACGAATGTTTGGTGGTGACTATGTCGAAATCAAATTAGTGGGAGATACCTTTGACGAAAGCCAAAAAGAAGCCTTGGCCTTTGCTAAAGAGAATGCGAAGGCATTTATCCCTCCCTTTGATCACAAAAAAGTAATAGAAGGGCAAGGAACGGTTGGTTTAGAAATCCTTTCGGAACTCCGAGGGATAGATTTTCTATTTTTGCCGATCGGTGGTGGTGGTTTGTGCGCTGGCGTAGGAAGTTATTTCCAGAACCACTCTCCCAAGACAAAAATCATAGGAGCGGAACCTCTCGGTTCCCCCTCCATGAAGGAAGCCATTCGATTGGGAAAACCTGTCACACTCGAAAAGATTGACAGTTTTGTGGATGGAGCTGCTGTGAAAAAAGCAGGTGATTTCACATTTCCCATCTGTCGATCCGTTCTCTCTGATTTGTATCTGGTCCCCGAAGGGAAGGTTTGTTCCACAATCTTAGATCTTTACAATCTAGATGCCATCGTGAGTGAGCCTGCAGGTGCATTGAGCATTTCCTGTTTAGATGAGTATAAAGATTCCATTCGAGGGAAGACAGTCGTATGCATTCTCAGCGGTGGAAATAATGACATTGATCGTATGCAAGAAATCAAAGAAAGGTCTCTTTTATACGAAGGTCTAAAACAATATTTTATAGTTCGGTTTGCTCAAAAACCGGGTGCACTAAAACAATTTGTAAACGAAATCTTAGGACCGAATGATGATATCGTTCGTTTTGAATTCATTCAAAAACACAATAAAGAGGCAGGTCCTGCACTGATTGGAATTGAACTCAAATCAAAAGATGATTTTCAGAGTTTACTCAATCGTATGAAGGAATATGGTTTGCATTTTACTTTAATCAACCAGGATGAAAATCTTTTTGAATATTTGATTTAGCATACCACCAAAAATCTTTTCATTTCCTCACCTAATTTTAGGATTTGAAGGTTTTCCTTTCTTTTGAATTTCCTAAAGGTTTTTTGGATTTGTTCGATATTTGGAATGATCCCATTGATCGCCGTACAGCTAAGAACCCGGAGTGATTGCCGGGTTTTTGCATTACTATGAACTAAAATGAAAAAAAAAATTCGGCTATCGCAAGTTAGTTTCCTTTTTTCTTTTTGGGTGATAGATAGGTCGTATTGGGTGGCGGGTGGATTACCCCACCCAGTTCGAATTGGGCGGGGATAGTATACCTATCGAGTCCACTATCCGTAATTAAATTCACCACAAAAAATAATGTTTTCATTTCCAATCTTTCATTGAGAATTCGCTTATCATTTATTTCCTGTTCATAACATGCATGGAATGATCAAAAACTATTCTAAAATTTATAATATACTATTGATCTTGTTTTTTTTCTTACATTGTCAAATCGATTGGAAACACAATGCGGGAGATCCGTTTACTAAGGATTTTTGGGAAACAAGATTTTTGGAAGACTGGTTAGTCGCTTATCCACGCACATTTGTGATCCAAGGAAAAGTTACTGGTTTGTACCAATCGCAACTAACGATTCTATCGACATCGGACGGAACCTCACTTCCGATCCCTACGAATGGATCTTTTTCGATGACTGTGTTTGCTTCTCCAAAATACTTTGATATTCGTATTTCCCCCGAGCCAGATAACCTTCATTGTATTGTCTGGGATCGCGGAGTTTGGGACGGTTCCAATCAAGTCAATCTCATGATCACTTGCCCAATGGCAAAAACCAATGTTTCTGGAAAAACTCTTTTTTGGGATCGTTGTACGTTTGGCTCGAGTTGGAATCCTGATGGAAATAGCACTGGAGTTGGTAATGGTGACTGTTCCTTTGGAACTGCCTCGCTTCTAAATTTCTGCACAAGTGCAGAGGGATATAATTCCTCAACAAACCCTAATGCTTGTAATGGGGGGAGTAATGCTTTATTAGTTGATAGAGGACCAGTCTTCTCATCTTGCCTGAATCATCGTGTCTCCAATCGATATGGATCATCCAATTGGAGGCTCCCATTGTATACAGAAATGTTTTCCATCATTCGATGCAGTGCCACAAACACAGGAGTAATCACAGGAGAGGATGGTTGTTTGACAGTGGGAGATGCGACCAAATATCCCGGAGCGACTGCCGATCCGATTCTATTTCCTGGAACCATTGCCGCTCATTATTGGAGTTCCCAAACCTTTCCAGGAGTGGGAGATGTGCAGGCTTATATGATCAATTTTGATCCAGGAAATGAATCCTATCTAAATAAAGATCTTTCTGCCTATGTACGATGTGTCTCTGAATGATTTTTCATCTGGAACATTTTATGATTTTAGCATTTCATAAAAATTGAGAACTTCATATAAAAGTAAGAACGGATTCGAGTTAGATTCGTTTATGCACGAATGACAAATAAAGCCAATGTCGCAAATAAATTCGGAAATAGTTTGATTTGTCTTGTTCGATTGAAAAAGGCACGATGAAGGATTTTGATTCGTTCGAAGTCACAAAAGTCTTCAAAATCTTTTCCAGAAAGATAGTGTAGGTTAGGCGTATCATACCAATGGAATGGCATCAAATCGGTGACAGGAGTTTTTCCACTGAGGAGGATCGAGGTCCGAATTTGCCAATGGGAAAAATTTGGGAATACGATGATGACTTGTTTTCCAATACGTAAACATTCTTTGATAATTTCGCCGGGGTTCAAAGTTTGTTGGATGGTTTGGTTTAAAATGACAAAATCAAAACTATGATCCAGGTGGTGTTTTAATCCATCATCGATATCCCCATGATGCACGTACAAACTCTTTTTCACACATTGGATGATACATTTATCATCTTTTTCGATTCCTTGGACACGAACCCCTTTGTTCTTTAGGATTAACATAAGTTCGCCGTATCCACATCCTAAATCTAAAACACGTTCTCCGGGTTTTACGAGATTTGCGATGTAAGAGATATCGGGCCGATTTTTTAAATCCAATCCAAAAGCTTCATTTGTGTGGATGTTCAAAAAAAACCTCCATCATCAGTGGCACTTAAAAAGTCTCGTAAGATCGAATCCTGTTCTTCACTTGGCAATAGGAAACTATCATGTCCAGCAGGGTTATTCAATTCAATAAAACTCACGGGAACTGCATTCACTTCCAAAGACTTTACAATTTCTTCGGATTGATACGGGGGATACAACCAATCGGAAGTATAAGCAATGACTAAAAACCTGCATCTCACTTTCGATAAAACCTTGGTGAGTTCCTTTCCTGTTCCTAAACTAAAATGATCTAACGCTTTTGTTACATAAATATAGGAATTGGCATCAAATCGATCCACAAAGGATTCCCCTTGGTAGATCAAATAACTTCCCACAGCGAAGTCAGTGGATTGGATATTCCCTTTGGGTGGTTTTCGACCAAATTTTTCTCGCATCATTTCATCACTTAAATAAGTGATATGACCCATCATTCGGGCAAGAGCCAATCCTTTGGATGGGCGTTTGTCTTGGGTATATAAACCTTGGTTCCAATTAGGATCGGAAAGGATGGCTTGCCTACCCACTTCATTGAAAGCAATTTGTTGTGCAGAGTGTTCGGAAGAGGAAGCCATGACGATACAATTTTTCAAACGATCTGGGTATGCCACTGACCATTGTAATGCCTGCATTCCTCCCATAGAACCTCCTGCCACTGCAAAGAGTTTATGGATTCCAAAATGACGGATTAGTTTTTCTTGAGCATTCACCATATCACCAATCGAAACAAAGGGAAACGTCGATTGGAAAGGTTTTCCTGTTTTGCCATTGGTGCTCAAGGGACCGCTAGAACCTTTACAACCACCGATGACATTGGAGGAGATGATAAAATATCGATTGGTATCGAATGCTTTTCCTGGACCGATGTAATAATCCCACCAACCAGGTCGTTTGTCACCTTCATGAAAGCCTGCTGCATGAGCATCTCCTGACAGGGCATGGCAAATTAAGATGGCATTGTCTTTTTTTTCATTGAGAGTGCCGTATGTTTCATAGGCAATCTCGAGAGGAGTGATGGTCTCACCCCCCTCAAGTGTAAACGATTCAAACGTAACAACGTTTGTCTGTACGACACCTACGGATCCGTGAAAAGATTCATTTGTTTCCGAAGGATTCATGTCTGAATCAGATATTTTTTAATGCCTCTTCTAAGTCTACTAGAATGTCATCTAGGTTTTCTAAACCTACACTGAGTCTCACAAAACCAGGAGTGACACCAGCGGAGAGTTGCTCTTCACCAGTTAACTGTTGGTGTGTTGTGGATGCCGGATGGATCGCCAAAGACTTTGCATCCCCGATGTTCGCGAGTAAACTAAAGAGTTCAAGTCCATCGATGAATTTTTTAGCTTTTTCCACTCCACCTTTGATTTCAAAACCTACGATGGCACCAAAGAGTCCACGTTCATGGTATTTTTTGGCAGTCGCATAGTTTTTGTCAGAAGGAAGGCCTGGGTAATTCACCCATTCTACTTTAGGATGTTTTTGTAAAAATTCCGCTACTTTGAGTGCGTTATGGGAATGACGTTCCATACGGAGTGGTAGAGTTTCCACTCCTTGTAGGATTTGCCATGCATTAAAAGGAGAAATGGCAGGTCCTAAATCTCTTAGTCCTTGGACACGGGCTTTTAAGATGAAAGCAATGTTGACACCACCGAATGGTTCAAATTTTCCAAACACTTCCCAGAATTTTAATCCATGGTAAGAAGGATCTGGTTCTGTGAAATTTTTAAATTTTCCATTTCCCCAATTGAAGCTACCACCGTCGATGATGATCCCTCCAATCGATGTTCCATGACCACCTAAAAATTTGGTTAAGGAATGAACGACAATATCCGCTCCATGTTTTAACGGGTTCACCAAATACGGTGATGGCATGGTGTTATCGATGACAAGTGGAACTCCTACTTCTTTTGCTACCTTACTAACAGCTGCTATATCAAGAGTGTCTAGTTTTGGGTTTCCCAAAGTTTCAGCATAGAATGCTCTTGTTTTATCATTGGATGCTTTTCTGAAATTTTCAGGGTTTGATGGATCCACAAAATGAACTTTAATTCCCAATTTAGGGAATGTATAATGGAGTAGGTTGTAAGTTCCACCGTAGAGAGAAGAAGAGGCAACAATTTCTTGTCCTGCTTCTACAATGTTTAGCAGCGCTAACATTTCCGCACTTTGTCCAGATGCAGTAGCAAGTGCAGCAACTCCACCTTCTAAAGCCGCCACTCGTTTTTCCAAAACATCAGTAGTTGGGTTCATGAGTCTTGTATAAATATTTCCAAACTCTTGGAGACCGAACAGTCTTGCCGCATGGTCTGTGTCTTTAAAAACATAGGACGTGGTTTGGTAAAGTGGCACCGCACGTGAGGTAGTTGTTGGATCAGGCTCTTGGCCTCCGTGAAGTGCGATGGTTTCTGGTTTGTATTGACGTGGCATAGATTCCCCCGATGGTATCGCCTAGTTTCCTTAGCCTTTCTAATTTGTCAATCATTTGTTCAATAAAATAGAATAATTTTCCGTTTTATTGGAATTGTCCTGGTTAGATTATTGCTTATTTTCAAAGGAAAAGGTTACGATAATAAACGTATCGTGAACCATTCTTCTCGTAAGTCTTGTCTTGTTCTGGTGCTTTTGCTCTTCGCTACTGCCATGCAAGCACAAGTTTGGGTACCGACAGGAACAGAGGGAAGAAGAGCGTCGGCTTTGCAATTTGATGCAGGTGGATCGAGTTTTCAAAAAGATTATTACGGTTATATTTCTCCTAACTTTACCTTTAATCACGGAAGTCAGTTTGGGTATTCTTTTTCACTTCCAATCAATGTTCTAGCAGTTGACAAAGAACCACTACAATTAGAAAGCAAAGCCGGCAAAATTCGTGAAATGGATTATAACAGCCGAAACGATTATGCACGTGTTTTGAATTATATCTCTTACGGAACGTATAACCAACAAGTTCCAGGTAAAGTTACTTTCTCCGCTTACACTGGTAAGATGGTCGATGGGTACATTGGCCATGGAACGATTGTAAACAAATACCAAGGTTCATCGCGATTTGATACCTACAACCCAGGTGTGATGGCTGATTTGAATACTGATTATGGTGGAGTTCAGTATTTTGCCAATTCCGTTGTTAATTTTGAAGTGAATGCAGCGAGAGTTTATATTAAACCACTTGCCATCGGTCGGTCCTTGTATTCCTTATTTGATAAGTCATCGGATCTCGTCTATTTAATGAACCTTCGTGGAAATGTTTTAGATGAATCGGGACGCCTTAGCGTAGAGGAAGAAGCTGGTTCAGAAGAAATCCAAAAGAAAAAAGCAGCTGAACAAAGGAAAAACGAAATTCGTCCGATCAGTAAAGATTCTAGAATGGAACTAGTGGACAATGATCCATGGTACAACCGTTTGACAATCGGTTACACACAAGCTTGGGATAGACAGGCTCCTGTCCAAATGGCATATAATACAAATGGTTCTCCCGTCACAGAAAAAAAACTCGATAACCCAAAAACAACAGAAGTAACAAGAGCTGCAGTGGAAGGAATGGACATTGAGTATCGACTCCTCAATCTTCCATTTGTAGAATTTACACCCTATGTCGACTTCAATAAGATCAAGGGACTTGATAACGCACAAGGTGCCCATTACGGAAGTATATTTCGTTTAGGAACAAAGGATTTAAATGTCATCTTAAAACCAGAGTTCCGCCAAATGACTGCAAATTATGCTCCTATGTATTTTGATAGTTTTTATGAGATAGAGCGGTTCCAAAAATTTCCAGTGTCGGCTCCCATTCGCCCCAAATTTGATTATCTAGAAAACCAATCGAATGCGAAAGTTACAGGTTATTATCATACCATTTACGTGAACATTTACCATCTTGGGTTTGAATTTGCTGTCGAAGATTATGGATTAAAAGGAAATAAACGTGTGTTTGCTGCCGCTTATATTCCACTAGGGTCTTCTTTTCTTATGTCATTCTATTATACAAAGAAAGGTTTTGATTCACAAGGAAAAGCATTCGAACTCGACAATAACACTCAAGCTGCCGCTGAAATCTCAAAGGCATTTGGACCTATTGTTTTACGTGTGCAAAATTATCGAAAGTTTTACTTGGATGCGAGTGAAAAGTCTTTCTTAAGCATTGATGAAATTCGATTTTTAGTCTCTGGTGGGATTAGCTTTTAAATAGATCATATAATAGGGAAGCAAACGCAAATTCTGTTCTTAAGTTTATCTTTCCTAAACTAATTGTCAGATACTTGTTTTCTCGGAAGTGATGGTAGTCATTTTCCTTCCAACCAGATTCGGATCCAAACACAAATAAGTCGTCTTTAGGTTTGATATTAAGCTCATTTTGATTTTTGAAATCGTTAATTCCCATTCGATCTAAAACAATTACATTTGCTTTCCAAGATTTTAAATACTCTTTCCAATTCTCATAACGACCAAAATGAACGTCGGGTAGTAAGTAATTTCCTGTTTGGCTAAGTCCCGTATCAATCCATTCTTTCCATTCTTTGTTAAAAATAGGAGAAGTCCAATATTCTTTATTTTTTGTTTCAGTCGCAAAAAAACTGAGTGATTTAACACCATAAGCGCCTGCTAGGTGAAAAATCTTTTTCGCAGTCTGAGGTCTTGGCAATGAGAAAAAACAGTGAATTGATATAGGATCGAATGTCTTTTCTAAGGTGACTTCTTCCGTTGCTATTGTTTCTGTTTCAGTTATCTGTAATATTTTAAAAAGGTAATTTCCTTCTTCGGCTAAAACGACTTGAACGGAGTCGCCTTGTTTCTTTTTTAAAATAGTTTTGATGTGATGATGACGATGGTCACTGAATCGAACTGTCTTGGTAGGATCTAGTTCCTCTTTTCGTAGGACAATCCAGTTCAATGTTTAAATCTCAAAACTTGGTTTTTTCGGAAGGGAGGGTTGGATTTCCTCTAGAGGTGGTTCTATGTTCTCTTCCTCTAAATGGGGAGGAGGAATGTCCTGTGGATCTTCTTCCAACATGTAAGGATCTTTTTTTGGGCCAAATTTGATTTCATTGGAATCGAGAAACGTCCACTTCCAGGCATATAGCGAAAGGATTAGAAATAATAAAATCGGAATCCAAGGAATTTCTTTTTTTCCAGGTTTCTGTTTGGACTTTAAATAATCAATAGGAGCGTAGAGTAGATCGACAACTAAGTCTTTATAGTTTTGAAAGGAAGGTTGAAACGTAAGGTTTGGAATTTCTATCTCATTCGCACTGAAATTCGCTTCTGATTCAATTTCGGGATCAAAAGTAAAACGGTGAGAACAGACGGGGCATTGAACCAAAATGGTTCCCTGCGTAACAGGGAACCGTAACATCGTGGAACAATTCGGACATTGTTTTACGCGATTCAATTAAGAACCTGTATGTTCTTAGTATTTCAAAGAACTTTTCAATGCTTCTACATTCTTCTTATAATGTTTGTTAGAATCACGGTCATTATAATCAAAGATTTTAGTGAATAACTTATCAAAATAATCTAAGTTTTTGAAGTAAAATTGTTTTTTGAAATTGTTTCGAATTGGGTTCGACTTTGTGTTTTCCACATTTGAAAGAATGTACTTCCCAACACCTTTTTCAGAAGGAGTTTCTGGAGTTCCCCAAACCGGATATTCATCATGTTGGTAAAACAATTCGATTTTGTCATTATGGGCAGGATCTCCGTTTGGAGCAGTGTCTACGATAACAGAAATCACTTTATCTTCTAAAACAAAATTGTTTTGGTAGATATATGTTCTAACTTTAGTTAAGTTACGTGGTTGTTCTTTTCTAGGATCTGGATCTGCATTGTTAGCTCCTTCAAAGAAAAGCTCCATTTTTTTGAACTTTGCTCCTAAGTTTCTAGAAGACTTTCCATCTTCACTTCCAACGAAATCAAACACTTCAAGATGCAAACAAGTGTTATCTTGTGCTTCTTGTTTGTCAGCTGCTTCACAACGTTCTCCATCAGCACTTGGTTTTCCTTTATAAAGGATCGTTTTGTGTGGAAGAGTTCTCACTTTCATTTTGAAAAGAACTGTGTGAAGGCGAAGGCGTTTGTTCACTTCAGAAATATTATCATCGAGTTCTTTTTCTGTCTCAGCCATCGATTTCCCTGATTGAGAAGGATCGATTCCTGCAGAGGTTGAACCTGTTTCTGAGCTACCAGTTTGAGCGAAAACCCCAATGCTAAGTAATAAAATGGGGAGAATTAGTTTTATTTTCATGTCCGAATCTTCCTAAAAGGTTAATTTGAGGATACCAAAGTACGACCCATGGGCGTAAACAAATATCCTGTGTAAAGTATCGGTAAAATCCATAAGAAGATTGAAGCCGAATCTCTCTCTTTTTAGTGTTTCCATCCAAAATCTGGAAAGGATTCCAAATAAAATGACACCCCAGGAGCGGTCAACTGTTCCAATTTGTCCCAGTTTTTGGTAATCCATCGACGTTCTACGTAGTCACAGTAGTCCTTGAGATTCCTACCTGATGCATCTAGTAACAAATCGGCGATTTGTTCTCTTTCGACTTGCGAGAGGTGTTTGGCATATCCCTCCAAAATTTTTGTCCTTTCTTCGCGATTGGGAAGGGGAAACCGAATTTTTCGGTCAAAACGAGAGAGAAGTGCCGTATCCAAATCTTCTTTTCGGTTGGTAGCTCCAATGGTGATGGTTCCCGTTTTTTCGGCAAATCCATCTAATTTGCGTAGAAGCACACTGAGTAGGTTTCGTGTCGCTTCAAAGAGACCATCTTCTCTGGAAGTTGCCAAGGAATCGATTTCGTCGAGAAACAACATACACTTTGGAAAGAGTGCTGCCGCATCAAATACCATGGCTAGGTTTTGCGAGGACTCGCCATAGTATTTGCTCAGGATGGATTCGATGGGAACATATACCATGGGAACTCCACATAAATGAGAGACAATTTTTGCCATGCTTGTTTTTCCCACCCCTGGTTCTCCTTCGAAGAGAACGGCACGTGGTAGGTTTCCTGTTGGTTTTTGCCTGGTGAGTTTTGTAATTTCCAGAAACGGTTCGGGCTTTTTAAGAGGAAATACCAAACTTTCTAAGATCTGTTCTTTTACGGAATCATAGCCATACACCGAATCAAAGCTGAGCTCATTTCCCTTCGCTTTTTCTAAAATGGGATCATAGACTTCCACTCCCAACGGTTCCAAAATCGACCTTGGATCCTTTGTTGTGCCTCCTTCCAAAGTTAGAAATTGGAATAGGTGGATAATGGTTTGGATTTCCTTTGTAGAAAAATCTCCAAGTTTGGAGCATTCCACTTTTAAGTCGGATTTAAAGGAAAAGCGGATCCGAAATCGGGAGGATAAATTCTTTTGTGGTTCAAATAAATTATCACCTAAAGTTTGTAAGCTTAGGTATCCATCTTCAAAATTATAAATCCTGAAGTTTTCAATGTAATTACGAACAATCCCAAGACAATCTAGGAGTTTCTCTTTCCCAACCGCATTTTGTCGGAACCGAAAGATCGTTTCGTCTTTTTCTTGAAGAAATTGATAGTTGGCCTGTTTGAGTTCCGAAAGGAATAGGTCTTTGGCCTTAAAAAAATCCAGTTGTGTTGGGGAATTGGACATAAAGAACAAAATAGGGAAGATTGTCTTTTTTTTCAAGGAAGGATTTTGATTTCCTCCGACGAATACATTGTAGAGGTTGTAGGATTATGGGTGAAGGTTCACTATCACAAGAAGACATAGACGCGTTACTCGGCGGATTTAGCGGAGGAAGCACACCTGCAGCTGGTGGCTCAGGCGGGGGTGGAGGCGGACTCGACGACCTTGATGCTCTCGTAGGGGGCGGAGGTGGTGATGACAATGGACCTTCCTTTGCCGACATAGCCGCAGCCCTCGGACCAAGTGCCACACCAGCGCCGGCCAGAACCCAATCCAAAACTCAGTCCAGTTCTGGAAGCAACACAGCCAACCTCAATTTATTACTCGATGTCACATTACAACTGACCATTGAGCTTGGTCGTACAACCATGTTCATCAAAGACGTCTTACAACTAACTGAAGGAACAGTAGTGGAACTCGACAAAAATATTGGAGAGGAACTGGATATCCTTGCCAATGGAAAACTTGTCGGCCGCGGAAAACTAATCGTCTTGGATGATTATTATGGAGTTCAAATCACTCAAATTGTAGATCCAATGGAACGACTAGGCGGGCCTGCTTTTTTATAATTCCGTAAATTTCACTTTAAACTAAGAAGGATGTTACATTCTTGGACACTAATACGTTCGAATACGAAATCGAAAGGATTATCAATCCTTCAGAATCTCTCCAAGAAGAACTTTGGCAGAGATTGCATGACTATAGTATCTCCAAGTTAGGTGATCCTTCCCTTGTATCAAAAGAATTTTTTGCCATTTTAGTGAAAGAAGGTGAGACTCTCATTGCAGCCTCTCTCTGTTACTTGTTTTTTAAAGGACTCAACCTCCAACTGCTTTGGGTTGCAGAGGACAAACGAGGAAAGGACCTTGGCACGAAACTGTTGCAAGTGATCGAAGAAGAAGCAATTCGATTGGGAGCCACTCTAGTATTCGGATATTCTTTTGGATTCCAAGCGCCCAAGTTTTATACCAAATTTGGGTATGAAGAAGTGGGCAAAATTCCCAATTACCCTGAAGGGCAGAATTGTTATTTCCTTTGTAAAAAATTGACGAAGGATTCTCCTTGACGACAATTCCCTGCCAAACGAATTTGTAAATCTATGTTACTTCTGGCCATTGTATAGACCGCCAAAACGGTGAGCTTGTTTTGGATATCCCGCCTAAATTATATTAGGAGGCGGCTATCAAATCGCAGGCGGTCTATTCCCTCACATCCATCGTTTTGGTTCCATGTTTTGTTTTGCCGCAAACACTGGTATGTCACGTAACAATGACCAAGTCAATTTTCAAAAGATTTCTAAGAAAAATCGGTATATAGACGAAGACGAGGATAGAGACGTATCTACTTCGAAAAAGAAATCACATCGTTATCGATCTGATACAGAAGAATTTCGTTGTGTCGAATGCAAACAAATGGTATTCCCACCTGGTTATGGAACAGACCAACGGAACCATTGTCCTAATTGCCTCACAAGCCTTCATCTGGACAACACTCCGGGTGATCGGGCGGCTACCTGTGGTAGTAAAATGGAGGCCATTTCCATCTGGGTTCGGAAAGGGGAATGGGTGATTTTACACAGATGTAAAGGTTGTGGTGTGATCCATGCCAATCGGATTGGTCCTGATGACAACGAAGCATTGCTCTTGTCACTAGCAGCTCAAGCGATGGCAAAACCAAGTTTTCGTTTGTTTTCAGAGAGTCCGGTGGAAAATCCACCGGACTAATTTGGTATGGGAACACTTATGCTTTCGGTTTTTTAGCTTCTGTTAGGTTGGCAATGAGGGTTGGTAAATTCATCACATCCGCTGGAATGAGAATTTCCGTATTCTCCTTTGCAACATTTAGAAAATTTTGAATGAAAGCCTTTGTGATTTGTAACTTGATTGCAGAGGCTCCCCCTTGGTCGGAGATCGCTCCCGCGATGGCTTCAATTCCTTTTGCAGTAGCGACAGCCAAAGCTTCGATTTCTTTTGCCTTACCTTCTGCCGAGTTGATCCTTCTTTGTTTTTCTCCTTCGGATTTGTTCACTGCTTCCTCTTTGAAACCTAGGGAACGGTTGATCCTTGCATCTCTTTCCCCTTCTGATAAAAGGACTTGAGAACGTTTTGCAATTTGAGCTTTTTTCTCTTTTTCCATTGCATCTAACACAGACTTAGGTGGAACAATGTTTAAAATTTCATAACGATTCACTTTGATTCCCCAAGGTTCCGATGCTTGGTCGATGGCGGCCACAATCGTAGAGTTGATTAGATCCTTTTCTCCGATTGTTTTGTCGAGTTCCATGGTTCCAATCACAGAACGCATTGTGGTTTGTGCTAGCTGGATGGCTGCAAATTGGAAATCTTCAATTCCATACGAGGCACGCACTGGATCGATGATTTTTAAGTAAATCACTCCATCCACTTTTACTTGTACGTTGTCATGTGTGATACAAATCTGAGGTTGTACATCAATCGATTGTTCTTTTAGAGTATGATAGTAGGCATCACGATCAATGAAGGGAATGAGAATGTGAAATCCAGCTCGTAAGGTGCGAGAATATTTTCCCAATCGCTCAACAATCAAAACATCTTGCGCAGGGATGATTCGAATGCAGCGAAAGATTTTATAAATCAAATAAATGGCAACAGCGGTCCAAAAGCCTAAATATAGAAACTCCATCTTTATTCTCCTACCTGTGGGATTTTAGTTGTGATCTTAGAAAGTCCTTCAAACACCCCACCTATATTGGCTAAAGTTTCTGGCACAACTGTAGTTTTAGATGTTTTCAAAATTTGACCAAGGGCATCCAGATACTCTTGTGTGATTTGTAAACTCACTGCTTCCTTTCCACCTTTTTTGCTGATGGCTTCTGAGATGAGTTGTAATCCTTTCGCAGTGGCATTGGAGATAAGTGTGATTTCTTGAGCACGTCCGTCGGCTTCGTTCACCAAACGAATTTTTTCACCCTCAGAGATATTGATGGATTCTTGTCGTTCTCCCACTGAGTGGTTGACTCGTGATTCTTTTTCTCCTTGGGAAATCGTAATCTCTGCGCGACGTTCCCGTTCTGATTTCATTTGATTTTCCATCTCAATCAAGATTTGTTTCGGAGGAGTGATGTTACGAATTTCGTAGCGTGTGACTTTAATGCCCCAAGGGTCTGTGGCTCTGTCAATATTGGAGACGACACGACCATTGATTTCATCTCGTTCCGAGAGAAGATTATCAAAAATCAACTTACCAATTTCGGAACGAAGGGTTGTTTGAGCCAGTTGAGTTGTTGCTAACATAAAGTTATCAATTCCGTAAGATGCTTTTTCACCATCGATGACTTTTAAATATAAAACACCATCCACTTCGACAGATACGTTGTCCTTTGTGATACAAACTTGTGGATCAATATCAATGGTTTGTTCTTTCAAGTTTTGTCTGTATCTGATTTGGTCAACAAACGGGATCATGAAGTAAAATCCAGATGTTAAGACTCCATTTAAAACCCCTAACCGTTCTTTGATATAAACACTTTGCTCTGGTACTATGATGATTGTTTTTTTGATGATATAGACGACAGCCAAAAATACAATTATGACAACTTCGTTCATTCTTTCCTCCTCTTTGACGTATGAAGGAAACTACAGGAAATTGAAAAAGAGAAAAGGGTTTTTTTAGTTTGGGTTAAAAAAAATCAAACTTCGGCTTATGAATCGACTCTTTCCACGGTGAAGGTAAGATTTTCTCTTGAGATGATACGAACATATTCCCCTTTCGGAATCTTTGAATCTTTCGAAATGGCATCCCAAACAGTTCCTTGGAACTTAATTTTGCCTCCATGGCGATTTACTAAGACATCAATTTCAACAGGTACGATTTGGTTTAAATAGTCATCTTTGATAAACGGATCCACACTCGATTCGGATTTAAAAAACTTTTTGATGAGGGATCCTCCAAGTAGGATTGAAATCAAACTGGAAACCACCCATACAACCACTTCGGTGTAAAATTCCAAAGGCACTAGGCGCGAGAGGATTCCCGTAAAAATGGCACCCACTCCTAAAAACATGACAAACGTTCCGGGCAATAAGAATTCTGAGAAAAGAAGGATGATCCCAATGAAGATCCAAAGATAAGGTGTGTTTGCCAAAATTAAATCCAAAGAATGAACCTCTCTGGAAGTAGACCTAATCTAGCAGTGAATGGCAAGAAAAATAATACTTTGATTCCTCTGATAGGGAAAAGAACCTGTCTAGTGTGAAACGAATTTTGTATCTGCTTTTTGCTGTGTTCCTGTTCTTTCAATTGTTCCCTGTGAGTCGTGAAAACCCACCTGTGACTTCTGAAATTGTTACTTCACAGGAAGTGAAAAACATTCTAAAACGTAGCTGTTATGATTGCCATTCCAACGAGACCATTTGGCCAGCTTATTCTTACGTGTTTCCTGTTTCTTATCTTGTTACAAACCATGTAACGGAAGGAAGAGAAGAATTGAATTTCTCAGAATTCGGAAATCTACCAGAACGCAAACAAAACAAAAAGATCTATGAAGTTTGGGAACAAGTTGAGGAAGGGGAAATGCCACCAAAAGACTATCTTCTTCTGCATCCAAGTGCCCGATTGTCTGAAAAGGACAAAGAAGTATTAAAAAATTGGGCGAACCAGTCCAGTGGGGATTCCGAATGAAAGAAAAAAAATTATGGGGAGGGCGATTTGATGCCGCTCCATCCTCTCTCATGATTCGCATCGGTGAATCCATTAGTTTCGATAAGGAATTGTATTCGCATGATATTGAAGGTTCGATTTCTCATTCTAGAATGTTAAAACGAATCGGAATATTAACTGAATCGGAACAACGTAAGATTGAAACAGGTCTCATTCAAATCAAAAAAGAAATCGATTCAGGAAAATTTGAATTTAAAATCGAAAATGAAGACATTCACATGTCGATTGAATCTCGCCTAACAGAGCTTCTTGGCGATTTAGGAAAAAAACTCCATACAGGAAGAAGCCGTAACGACCAGGTTTCCCAAGATGTTCGTTTGTATATAAAAGCAGAGATTCAATCCATTTTGGTTTTGGTTTTGGATTTACTCACAGTTTGGGTAAAAAAAGCTGAAGCTCATACAAAAACGATCATTCCTGGTTATACGCATTTACAGATTGCACAGCCCATTCGTGCCTCTCATTATTTTCTTTCTCATTTTTGGGCCAATGTTCGTGATTTTGAGGATTTTTATTCTGCGTATCTTAGGGCGGACGAACTTGTGTTAGGTTCCGGAGCCTTAGCAGGTGTGAATTACCAAACAGATAGGGAATTTTTAAGAAAGGATTTAAATTTAAGCAGGTCTTCCGAAAATTCCATGGATGCTGTGAGCCAAAGGGACCATATCTTCAAATTTCTTTTTGCCTCCACTCAATTTATGATCCATGTGTCTCGTTTTTGTGAGGAAATCATATTGTATACTTCGCAAGAATTCAGTTATTTTAAATTACCTGATCACTTAACCACTGGTTCGTCGATTATGCCTCAGAAAAAAAATCCAGATGTGGCAGAGCTCATTCGTGGCAAAGCAGGTCGAGTGATGGGGAACTTAACCCATTTACTTGTGATGCTAAAGGGAACACCTCTCTCCTACAATAGAGATTTCCAGGAAGACAAAATCCCGCTGTTTGATACCGTAAAACAAATCAAAATTTGTACGGAAGGCATTCGAGATATGGTTTCTGGAATCCAAATTTTTCCAGAAAATGCCACAAGAAGTTTACGAAACGGTTTTGCGACAGCGACCGATCTTGCCGATTGGCTTGTGAGTGCAAAAGGCATTCCATTCCGTTCGGCACATGAGATTGTCGGAGAACTTGTGAAACATTGCTCCGCAAAAGGATATGACCTTTTCAACATTCCCAGTGGAGAACGCGGGCAAATCCATGCAGTCCTCACGGACCCAGGTTACGAGGCGGCGATTTCACTCGAAACATCCTGTGATAAAAAAGATGTGTATGGGGGAACGGCACTCCCTCGCCAAAAAGAACAGATCAAAAAAGCCAAAGCGAAACTAAACGAATTGACCAAAATCTTAAAATCAATAGAATCCAAAGGTAAAAAAACATTATGAAACCAATTTCCTGTTTTCCTATTCAATCCCTCGCTCTTGGCTTTTTACTTTTTAGTCAAACTGTGTTTTGCAGTGACCAAACCTTTAAAAAGATTACTTACGAACCAATTAGTTATTCTCCTACCAAAGTATTGGTCAAACGTGTTGACCAAACAACTGTAAAACTCCCTGAGAAACCAGCCATTTACGCTGTCATACAGACGACTCAAGGAGATCTTATTCTTGAGTTGTATGACCAAGCAGCACCCAAAACAGTGCAAAACTTCATTGATCTAGCCCAAGGGGAAAAGAATTTCACAACAGAAAAAGGTTCCGAAAGACGCCCGTTTTACGATGGTTTAAAATTCCATCGTGTGATTGAAAACTTTATGGCGCAAGGTGGTTGTCCGAGAGGAGACGGAACTGGGGGCCCAGGATTTCAATTTGAAGATGAAATCAATGGTAAGGCACTTGGGTTAGACAAACTAAAAATCAAAGATGCACCCCAGTATCAAGCCCAATTACAGAGAGCTGTTTTATCTGAGTTTAACATTCGTTCCCGACAAGAGTTTGAAGAAAAAAGAACCGAAGTGGAAAAAGCCTACCAAGAAGCGATGGAATTGCCTGTTTTGGAAGTGTTACACCGCGTAGGATACCGTTACAATGAAGTGGTTCCGAGTAAAAAAGCAACACGTGGTGCGCTTGCTATGGCAAATGCTGGACCTAATACTAATGGTTCCCAATTTTTTATCAACCAAGTGGATACACCGCATCTGGATGGTTTACACACTGTCTTTGGTTTTTTGATCACTGGGTATGATGTGCTTGACCGAATCATTGAAAAGGGTAATTTGCAAACAACGATTCGTAAGGTTCTCATTTTAGACAAACGACAATGAATTACTTAGAAGGCATCGAGGTCATACAAAAATACACATCAGGTTCTTCCGTAGAACCTGTGTTAAAGTTTATTATGACTGTTCCTCACAATGAAGAAGCATTCTCGAACGCCTTGGATGAAATTGGTGGAATCAACCGTTACCCTGATACGTTTGTGGGTCTACTCAGTTACATCAGTTTTAATTTAGGTCAAAAAGCCAAAATGAATCTATTGTATGAAACGGCTTTAGAAAAGTACGAATCTCTTAACCAAATCACTTCGAAAAAACGTCCCACGGAAGAAGAGGCAAAAATCAAACGTACTCTCACCGACTTCATTCTCAAAATTGAAAAGGTGTTTGAAATCCAGGACTTAACGGATGAAAGTTTGGTGAAAGAATTGAACCGTTTTGTTTCAGAGGCAAACCTCTACGGGGTCACCGAAAACGAGATCAAAAACCTAAAATTGGCATCCAAAACAGTCGCTCTCATCGAACCACACTTGGACAAACAAAGAGAGAATTACTACCAATACAAAAAATTAGGTACGATCATGACTCGACTCATCCGTATTGCAGACTACATTTTGGAAGAAGCTAAGTTGGGCATGAGCGCTTCTTAGCAAGCCGTTCTCGTTTTTTTTACCGAAAATTTCTGTCGGAAATTTCTTCCATTGCCGAAATTCTATAGTGAATGCGCTCTCTCCAAACCTTTATACTCTTGGGAACTCTTTTCACACAGTCCCTTTTGGCATTTCCTGACCGAGATGCCAGGGGAGAACGCGTTGATAATTTTGTTGGTCTACAATCCAAAATCAGCCTGAATTTGACCAAGAGAAGTTATGAAGCGGGGGAAAGAATTCCACTCACATTCACTGTGACCAACACAGGAACAGAAGTGGTTCGCATCTTCCCATCGTTTGACTTCCGTTATTCCTTTCAAATCATTGTGAAAGACGGCAATGACCGTATTCTCACTCCAATCGAAGATCCAGAATTCCCCGATCCTATCCTAAAACGTAGGACAACCATCGTGAATTTGGTTGGGGATGAAAATAAAGAAATTAGCCTCCATCGAAATGAGTCCTTTTCCAAGACCATTTATCTCGATGAACACTACCAGTTTTTGCCAGACCAATCGTTTTACATCACTGGTTATTTTTATCCCAACTATACGGAAGACAAATCTGCTTTTTTGCGATCCCAAAACACTGTCGGATTTTTATTCCAAAATGCCAAACAAGTGAGAAAGGATTCCGCTTCACGCCAAATCACAGAAAGCGGTGGCCTTTCTCCCGAAGAAATCATTTTCCTTTTTCTTGGTGCGGAGATGAAAAAAAGATGGGAATACCATTTTAAATGGATCGATTTTTCGGAATATATCTTAGCTTATGATCGATATAGCAGTGCTTATGCCGAAGCGAGTGTGGGGGAACGAGAAACCATCATTGAGGATTTTAAAGAATATTTGACGGAGTCTCCGTCAGGTGTATTAAAATACTTCAAAGTGATGAGTGTGGATTACCCTTCCAAACGCGATGCGCGGGTACAAGTCTATGTGGAAAGAATGATGGGTCGGTTCAAAACAAGGTACGAATATATATACACCTTGCGACAAGAAGAAGGAAGCCGTGTTGGATTTTGGCAGATTAAAAACTTACTCGTAAAGGTAAAAAAATGACGGAAATCCTTTCCCAAGACGAAATTGATGCCCTGTTAAATGCCATCTCTTCCGGAGAGGTGTCTGAGGATGAATATTCTTCCGTCGGGGAACAGAAAAAAGTCAAAATTTACGATTTCAAACGTCCGGATAAATTTTCAAAAGACCAAATTCGTACTTTGCAGATGATGCACGAAACCTTTGCGCGTTTGGCAACCACGGGTCTTTCTGCTCAGCTTCGAGCCCTTGTTGTTGTACACGTGGCTTCCGTGGATCAGTTGACCTATGAAGAGTTCATTCGTTCCATTCCGAATCCTACAACACTTGCCGTGATCAACATGGACCCACTCCGCGGGTCTGCTATTTTAGAAATTGACCCATCCATTTCCTTTACAATCATCGATCGTCTGTTTGGTGGTAAGGGAGAGTCTTCCAAAGTGAATAGGGAACTTTCCGATATCGAGTTATCGGTAATGGAAGGGATCATTGTTCGGATTCTAGGGAACTTACGGGAATCATGGTCAACGGTGATTGACTTACGTCCAAGACTTGGAAACATCGAAACGAACCCGCAATTTGCGCAAGTCGTTCCTCCCAATGACATGGTGGTATTAATTACTCTCGAAACAAAAGTGGGAGAAGTAGAAGGGATGACGAACCTTTGTATTCCCTACATCACCATTGAACCAATCATCAATAAACTTTCGGCGCAGTATTGGTATTCCTCTATTCGAAAAGGGGAAGTAGACGAAAACCGTGCCGTGATCCAAGAACGTCTCGACCAGGTAAAAATCCCTCTCATCTCGGAAGTGGGAAGTGTGGACATTTCCTTAAATGATCTTATGAATTTACATGTAGGTGACGTGATCAAACTCGAAAACACTCCAATCAAATCGGACCTGATGGTGAAAGTGGGAGATCGTAGTAAGTTCAAAGCCACACCAGGTCGTGTGGGAAACCGTCTTGCCATCCAAATTGGTGATAGCATCGAAGACATTCCAGACGAACTCCTCGGATCAACCCGTTCGGAACAAGAATACTAAAAAATTCGCTAAACACGTATCATGCGAATCTCCAAACCAAGGTATTGGGAATTTAAATTGAAAGATCTTTTTCAGAATCTTTTGACTCTGAATTGTATTGTCATTTCCCTTTGCCTTTCTTTTGGAATTCTTGTTACTGGGTTAGAAGCAGGTCCGAAGAAGCTTCAGAAATCGAATCCTAAATCTAAACAAATTCACACCATTCGCCAAACCATTGTTCTATCGATTGATGGGTTTCCCGCCTATTATTGGACAGATCCGAAGTATCATTCCTATTTCCCTCATTTAGCAGAAATATTTCGAAACTATGGAGTTTCGGAAATTGAAACGGTGAATCCTTCTGTTACCTATCCTGCGCATACCTCTATGGTCACAGGAAAAGACCCAGCGGAACATGGAATTTGGAACAATACCTTGTCTGATCCCTTTGAAAAAAATGATGGGGGTTGGATGTGGTATGCAGAAGACATTCTTGTTCCCACCCTTTGGGATCTTGCCAAACAAAATCAGAAAACAACAGGCAATGTGTTTTGGCCTGTGACTGTCGGGGCCGATATCCAATGGAATTTGCCACAATACTGGCGTAAAAAAATCCCAGAAGATGATAAACTCCTCCGTGCGATCTCGACAAAAAACTTACACAAAGAAGCAGAACTGGCTGTTGGTGCTCCATTGAACGATGTCGCAAAAGACGAGATCAAATTGAAAACGGCAAACTGGTTATATCATATCAAAAAGCCCAATTTACTCCTTGTCTACACAACGGATTTGGACACCTACCACCATGGTTTTGGACCAGGCTCTGAAAAGGCTCTCGCTCGTTTGACTGAACTAGATAAAGCCATTTTTGAATTTTTAAAATCCGTCGGTGCCTTCACAAAGAAGGGACCCGCCATTGTGATCGTTTCAGATCATGGATTTGATTCGGCGGACTCCATTTGTGCACCGAATGTTTTATTAAAACAAAAAGGCTATATCCATGAGGAATCAGGGAACTACCAACTTACCTTTAAGAGTTCTGGCGGAACTTCGATTTTACTTCCTGGTTCAGGTAAAGCCGTTTCCAAAGAAGAAATCCGCAACCTGGTTTCAGAAATTCAGACACTCTGTCCTGGAGCAGAATGGATTTCTTCCGACAAAGAATTGTTAGGGGAAGATCAGGGTGCAAGGAATGAATGGGAACCTTCGATTGCCTCCAAAATTCATCCTCAAGCACTTGGACTTTTTCGAACCTCAGTTTCTCTTTTTTTTAGTGGAACCAGAAAAGGGGAAATTTACCAAAAATCCCAAACCAAAATCTATGGCCATGGGTATTGGAATCAAAAACCTGAAATGAAAACGATTGGCTTTGTGTATGATCCAAGAGGCAACAAACACAAATTGCAATCGTTAAAAGAAATTTATGGAATCGTACAATCAATGTTAGACCTGAGAGAGAAAAAAGAGAAAGGGTCTCGTTTTTCCACAAAACCCTGATCTAATTTTGAATTGATTTGGATTAAATTAGAGCTCTTATTTTTTTAAAAGACTGAGAATTGCCTCTCCCACAGCCTTAGCTGACTGCGGATTTTGACCTGTTACAATCCGTTCATCTACTTCCACATGAGAGTGCCAAGGTGCAGATTTGAAATACTTTCCCCCAGCGGCAATCAGTTTGTCTTCCAATAAAAAGGGAACCACACCTTCAAGTTTGACAATACTTTCTTCCTCATTGGAAAATCCATTCACTCGTTTTCCAGCGATGAGTTTAGAGCCATTGGACAAAGTGACGTTGATCAGTGCCGATGGACCGTGACAAACGGCTCCCACAATCCCACCAGATTCATAAATGGTTCGTGTAAGGTTTTGGAGTTCTACATTATTTGGGAAGTCCCACATTGTACCGTGTCCACCAGCAAAGTAAATTGCAGAGTAATCACTTGCTTGGATTTGTTTTGGGGACTTGGTATGGATTCGTTTTTCTTTGTATACTGGGTGGTTCCAAAATTCGCGATTGGCGATGTCTTCTAAATCAAAACCATCTACAGGTGGTTCTCCTCCTTTAGGACTGACCAAGTCTATTTCCACACCGGCATCATGTAAGACCTTCCATGGGTGGGCAACTTCCCCTAAATGGTAACCAGTGGAGCCTGCATTCCCTTTTTCTCCATGGCTCGTTAAAACAAATAATACTTTCTTCATTCGGTCCTCGTTCTGATCGCGGATTCAAAATCCTGAGATAAGAAAAAAGTTTCCAAATCTGTTTTTTAAGCAAGGAAAACATATCATTAGAATAATGATGGTGTTTATAAATAGATATTAAAAAATTAATATCTATATGAATCCTATTGAATTGTATCAAAGTTTTTATTGCATTTATAGGGAGAAGAATTTAACCAAGGCAGGAAAAATCCTTGGTTTGTCCCAACCAGCACTCAGTCTCCACTTACAATTTCTTGAGAGGCATAGAAAAGAAGTATTGTTTCGTCGAACATCCAGAGATTTGGTACCAACCGAAGCCGCCAAACGGTTGTATGTTCAAATAGCTGGTCCCATTGAAGCTTTGCAAAGAATTGAATGGCAATTAAAACCAAAAGAAGCGATCCGCAAACTCAAATTAGGTTCTCCAAGAGAGATTTTTTTAGAAACAATTTTGCCTAATCTCTCCAAAACCGGAGAAAGTTTTCAAGTTCAATACGGTCATCCAACGGGTCTCTTAGATTCGTTGAAAAATGAAGAAATTGATTTAGTGATCAGCAATCAAAAGTTAAATGTTACTGGTATTCTATTGGAGGATTTGTATAAGGAAAAATTTGTATTTGTTACATCGAAATCCATATGTTTGGAGGGGGATTTCCCATTTCACTTGCATACAAAACCCAAAATGGAAATGATTCAAACATGGATGGAAAACCAACATTGGTTTGTCTACAGTGAGGATTTTGCAATTGTTCGCAGATTTTGGAAAATAAACTTTGATTCTCGACCAAAATTAAAAGAATATTCCGTTTTACCGAACCTTCACGATATCAAAACCGCATTGGAATTTGGGAGAGGTGTTTCTGTTTTACCTACCTATTTGCTTGGAAAAAAATCAACATTGTATACGAACGAAAAAGATGTATATGGATTTGAGAACCAATTATATCTAGTTAGCCGAGTTGAGGATGTTGACTTTTTGGAAGAAAAATTTCAAAAATTTAGCAAATGGATGAACAGTTAATCTCAAGGATTAGTGTTTTTTCCAGTGGATGCATTCGCCTGGGCATTCATCCATTTCTTTCTGCACTTTTTTTTCATCTTCTTCTGGAATCATCGCATCGTTAATCGAAGATCCACTGATGTGGGTTTGGGACAAATCATCCTCATCCATCATAAAGTATTTTGGTAAATTATCTGCACATTGGTTACAAGAAGTACAATTGTCTTTGTCTACATAAGCCTTTCTCATGTTTCTTTCCCTTCGTTTAATTTATAGTATAGAATGATGGTGACGAAAAATAAAGTGACAACGTTTGCAAGAATGATGGGAAAATCGGAACGCATAATCCCATAGATAAACCACAACACCACACCCAAAAAAAACATGACGTACATGTTCCGACTAATATCTCTAGTTTGTTTGGTCATCACCACACGTAAGACTTGTGGTAAAAAGGAAACGGTCGTTAAAAATGCAGCAATATAACCGATGAGGGTTTCCATTTAAGCTTTGTACTCTCGTTTTACGATGGTTTTGACTCCACCGCGAACATTATAATCCCCAATGACTTTTACATATATGGGATCAACGGCTTTGACAAAGTCTTCTAGGATTTTATTCACCACATTCTCATGAAAAATCCCCACATTTCGGTAAGACATCATGTATTCTTTTAAGGATTTGAGTTCGGCACATTTGTCCCTGGGAATGTATTCAATAAAAATCGTTCCAAAGTCAGGTAGACCCGTTTTGGGGCAAACTGCTGTGAATTCTGGGATAGTGAATTCGACATTGTATTCTTTGCCAGCATAGACATTGGCAAACCACTCGATCGGTGGGGTTGTCCAAGACGGGATGTGGTCTTGTTTGTCCTCGTAAGAAGATTCTGATTTTTTTTCCGACATTTGTTTACCCCGACAGAAACAAAAATATTTTGGAACCATCCCATGAAAAGTGATAAAAAAATCGCAGTCGTCGATTTCGGCGGCCAATATGCTCACCTGATTGCCTCTCGTATTCGAAGACTAGGAGCCTATACGGAAATCCTTTCCAATGAAGAACCTCTTTCTAACTATGAGTCCTATGTAGGAATCATCTTGTCTGGTGGCCCAAGTAGCGTATATGACCCAGGAGCTCCGCTTCTTCCAAATGGTTTTTTTGATCTATCTGTTCCTATCCTTGGGATTTGTTATGGCCACCAACTCATGATGAAGTCTCTTGGAGGGGAAGTTGTCTCAGCCAAAACGAAAGAATACGGTCCCGCCATCCTAGAAATTGAAAATCCCAAATCAGATTTGTCTCGGTCGCTCTCCCTCAAAACAAAAGTTTGGATGAGCCATGGGGATGAAGTGGTGCGACTCCCAAAAGACTTTGCGGTTGTGGCAAAGTCAGACAATTGTGAGTATGCATTTGTTTCTCATACTTCCAGAAAACTGTTTGGGATTCAATTCCATCCAGAAGTGACGCACTCAGAAGAAGGAGAAATTTTACTCAAAAACTTTGTCGAGTTATGTGGTGCTTCGGGCACTTGGAGTATCTCTCATTTTTTAGAAGAACAAATCCAAAGTTTACAAAAAAAAGTGCCTACTGGAAAAAACGTATTTTTACTCGTTTCTGGGGGAGTGGACTCGTCGGTTGCTTACTTGTTACTTGCCAAAGCTCTGGGAAAAGATCGGGTCAAAGGACTCCTTGTAGATACAGGATTTATGCGAAAAAATGAAGTGAAAGACCTTATGGATAACCTCCACCAGGTTGGTTTTGATCTTACCATTTGGGATGAAAGCGCAGTTTTTTATAAACACTTAGGATCGGAATTTGAACCGGAGAAAAAACGAAGGATCGTTGGGGATTTATTTTTAGAAGCACAAGGAAAAGCCACTACATCGCTTGGACTTGACGCCGAACATTGGTTACTTGGACAAGGAACCATCTATCCAGACACCATCGAGTCCGGGGGAACCAAACATTCTCATAAAATTAAAACCCACCACAATCGTGTCCCGCAAATCGAAGCTTTGATCCGTGAGGGAAAGATTGTAGAACCAATTGCAGATCTTTATAAAGACGAGGTGAGGGAACTTGGGCGAGTGTTGGGTCTTCCTGAACGATGGATTGAACGCCATCCTTTCCCGGGACCAGGTCTCGTCGTGCGAATGATCGCAAGTCCAAAAACAAATCCACCTAAGATAGATTTTGCGAACTTAACGACAAAATCACTCAAATCAGAAATCCAAATTTTACCAATCCTTTCTGTTGGTGTACAAGGGGACCAAAGAAGTTACGCTCACTGTGCTGTGCTCAATGATTTTACCGATGATTGGAAGGAATTGGATCAATTGTCAGTTGAGATTACCAATACCAAAAAAGAAATCAACCGTGTGGTATTTGCTCCTGGCATTACCCATTTTGATCGGGAATTTTGTTATACAAAACTTACTTTGGACAAAGAACACTCTGATATTTTACGAGATGCGGATGCAATCGTGAACCAAATCCTATACGACGAAAAGATCCACAAAGACATTTGGCAAATGCCGGTGGTTCTTGTTCCAGTGGGATTACGAGAAAATTCCTATGGAGTGGTTTTACGTCCCGTGGAATCGACAGAAGCGATGACGGCCAATTTTTATCAGATGCATCGAAATATTTTAGCAAGAATCACAAAGGAACTTTTGGAGTTACCAACCATTTCTCTTGTGATGTATGATCTCACTCACAAACCCCCTGGCACCATTGAATGGGAATAGGGGTATGTTGAGTTTGATTCTAAAAGGATAAAGAGTTTAGAATCCAACTTCCTTTACGGAAGAAGGATCCATAGCAGTGCCATTCCACCCATGGCAAGTTCCGGAAGTCGTTTTTGGAAAAAACCTTGGTTCTCATTCGTTTCTGTAGCAGATTCTTCTTTTGCTTGTGAGGAGGAATCTGCTGTTTTCACATCTGATTCTTTTTCTTTTGAGGCAAAAAGACCTGCAAAAAAACCAGGTTTTTCTTCTTCTTTTGGCGCTTCCCAAACAACGGGAAGAGCTGTCACTTCAACGGCATTTTTCTTAAACGCTTGTTTGGTTCCATCTTGTGATTCAACGAGAACATAGTTTGCAGTAGGAGATGATGTTTTTACATTTTCTAAGATTTCCTTCGTTGCTTTCACTTTTACTGTATCAGCTACTAAGATTGGATTTAGAAATAAAGATAAAGTCGTAACTAGCATAGTTCTTTGTAAGTTCATAATGGCAGTTCACATGAAAAAAAAAGGATAGCAATTGGATTTTCGGAAGAAATGTTACAATCCGATGAAAAGTGAATTCAGTTTCCATTTGACACCGGACCTTCCTATTTTAACCTATCCAAAGTCACGATTGGCGTCGTGGCCAAGTGGTAAGGCATGGCTCTGCAAAAGCTTGACCGCCGGTTCGAATCCGGCCGACGCCTAGTCTTACAACAAACGCCTGGATGGTGGAACTGGTAGACACACAGGACTTAAAATCCTGTGGGAGTAATCCCGTGCGGGTTCGATTCCCGCTCCAGGTATGAATCGAACGACTACGAGCGAAAAAAATGGTAGCGACCCATAGGGAGCGTGAAGCCATTTTTCTGAGGACAGGATGTCCGAAGTCGCGAGTAGGACGGGCTGAAGTCGAAAGGCCAGGAAGGCCGAAGACTGAAGTGATTCCCGCGGACGCAAATCATCAAACAAAACTCCAATCAACATCTCTTGCGACCCATAGGGAGCGTGAAGCGTTTTTTCCGAAGGCAGACTGGACTATACCTTCACTCACAATTCCCATTGATTTGAATCCTGGGCAAATAAGGCGTACTAGATACCCACTCATACCAAAATCCAAAATCAACAAACTCTGGTTTCTCTTGGAATTGGTCGCTTGGATCTACGGTAACAAGATGATCCTTTCCAGTGATGGGAAGCGAAATGGTTTTGAGAACACGCTCCCCGTGTACTTTGTATTCTTTGTCTTGGTCAAAACTTTCTCGTTTCCGAATTTCCACTCGAATCGAATTGGGTAAGTGCTCTTTTAACTCGGAATCCCAAAGCAGTTTCAGCTGGATTGGTTTTTTTCTGACTACGGCTTTTGTTCTAAAATTCACTTCTTTGTCCAAACAGCCTGAAAGTTTGAAATACCATTCCTTGGTATTTGGCGGAAGTGGGACGGGTTTTGTGGCGCCAATGGACAATTGGGAAAGTGGACTTGGAAAGTTATCCTTCGTTCTTGATCTATGAAGGATCAAATCTTCTGGTTCGGTTCGACTCCAAAGGTAGGTGGTCGTAACGGAGAGAGATAACCATAAGACAAGAAACACAAAAGAAAACGATACTTTTCCTAACGACTGCCAAACAAGAAACTTGGATATGGCAATGTGTTTGATTTGCTTTTTCGTTTGAACTACGTTATGTTTTCTTGGAAGTAACGCCAAAAGGCCCATGAACGGGAGTAGCACTTCATCATCTAACAGATAACATTGAAAACTCCCTGCGACAAAGATGACAAAAATTCCCAAGAAAAAGAGAAACTTACCGTTCGTTTGGTCTAGTTGTTTGGTGACAAAATACAAAAATCCCAGGTAGAAACATAAAGCAAACATACCTCCCATTAATACATCGTGTAGAAAATCAAAGTGAGCATGTGATTTTGGCGTGATGAATAAATCGTAATACAAAGCAGGAAATTCTTTCACAATGGGAATGGCAACATTTGTGAATTGTTCTCCGTAATTGCCTGCCCCAATTCCCAAAAGAAAATGTTCTTTTAGGATTGAAAAGTTCATTTTATGAATCCAGATTCTTTGGTTCTCTAACGAACGTTTAGCGAATACATCATCGATGGCCCTTTGGAAAATCCAATTGGTATGATAAAAAAGAATAAAAATCGCTAGGATGAAAAATACGAATGCGACAAGCCAAGGAAGGATGTTCCGAAGGGAACCTTTTCTTTTTTGTAAGACTAGAAATCCTACAAAGAAAAAACCAATCCAAATCGATCTACTTTGGTTCCATACCAAAAGAAGAAATCCCAATCCAGAAACAAGTAGGGAAACAAGACTCGTCTTCCAAAACAAAAAGCGTATCGCATCGTGTTTCCACAAACGATAGGTTTTCTCCCAAACAGAGGGAAGGTAGAGGGCAAGAAGTCCCCCGTACGTTAAGTGCGTACTTTGGAATCCGATGGGCAAATAGAGGGAGATTCCTTTCACGTGAGCAAGTAAATGAGGAAGCCGTTTCCCTTCCACATACCGAAATCCATCCATCACAAAGAGCGCGAGACGGTAGTGGAAAAAAAGAGAGATAAGTCCAGAAATCACAAGAAATACAGCGCCAAGAAACACCGCCCTATGCATTTGTTTTTTTTCCAAAGGAGTGAGACTCGAGTGGTGGAGGAGTAAAAACCCCATCCAAACATCACCAAACTCTGACTTTACGATATCCTTTTTCCAGTTGATGCTTTGGTTTTCCAAGAAGGGGATAAATAAAAAACTAAGATACAAGCCAATCCAAAAAACTAGGGTTAAGGAAAGATGAGGAAGTTTCCTTTTTTGGATGGCGGAGGCAAAAAGAAAAAATAGAGAAGTCCCTGCAAAGATTTGGCTTAAGCTAATGGAAAAAGGAGACAAGATAAAAAAAAGAGCGAGAAAAACTAAGGAAATCTTATGAAATGTTTCTTTCCCAAACATATTTGGTTCCCAGAATAGGTTTTAGTTCCTATGGAAGGCAAGAGAAAAAGAAAATTGTCGGTGGCCATCATCACCTTCAATGAAGAAAAAAATATCGGAGATTGTATTCGTTCTGTACTGTCCTTTGCAGACGAAATCATTGTTTTAGATTCCTTCAGCACGGACAAAACCAAGGAAATCGCCACGTCCTTCCCTACTGTTCGGTTTTATGAAGCTCCATTTCCAGGTCACGTGGAGCAAAAAAACAAGGCCATTTCCTTTTGCCAAAATGAGTGGATTTTTTCCCTCGATGCGGATGAACGAGCAAACGAAGCTTTGCAAAAATCCATTTTAGCATTTCTAGAGGCAGACGAAATTGGCTGTGATGGTTATAAGATCGCAAGGCTCACCTTTCACTTGGGACGTTGGATCCGTCACAGTGGCTGGTACCCCCAAAGACGATTTCGTTTGTTCAAAAAAACAAATGCCTGCTGGGTCGGAGAAAATCCACACGACTTTATCGAGTTATCCCCTGGGTCTCGTGGCAAAGTGATGAAAGGTGATATCTTACACTATAGTTTTCTCGATTTTAGCCACCAAATCAACACCATCAATCAGTTTTCCAGTATAGTCGCCTACACTCGTTATGCGAAAGGGGAACGATTCTCTGTTTTCAAAACCATTACAAAACCAATGGGTAAGTTTTTAGAGATTTATCTCTTTAAGTTTGGGTTTTTGGATGGAATTCCTGGTCTTTGGATTGCACTTGCCTCTTCGTTTTCTACCTATCTGAAGTATGCGAAATTGTATGAACTTGACCGTTTGCAGTTGGAACGACCGTCCAATGTAAGAAAAGACTATGGCAAAAAATAAGTCTCCAAAGAAAAAAGGGTTCCTTTCGAAACTGATTTCTTTTTTCACTTCGAACCGAAAGAAACAAACTGAAGGTTCTGAGAAACGAAAAAAAGAACCGAAATCCTTTGCCATGGAATGGGAGGCAGCCTTCCAGACTTGGAAACAAAAACTTCCGACTAAACAAATAACCTCAGGTGTAGTTGTCGAAACTAAAAAGGTTCGCCTAACCAAATCCAATGAAAAACTTTTTCGGATCGAAGGAGAAGACTATTCGGTCATATTGGTAACGGACAACCATTTGTATAAAAACAAGGAAGGGAAATGGACAGGTGTTCTCTTCGTTGATGAAGGATTGTTGAATCAGAATATAAAAAAAGAGATTCAAAACTTAGATGAATTCTTGGATCTAAATGCAATTCCTAAAACAGATTTGTTTTTAGAAGCAGATGCTCCGAAAGATGATTGGCGCATTGTACTTGATTGGGAGCGTTTTTGGCAAGAGCAGTTATTATTACAAATGTCTCCCAATTCGATGGCGCTTGTTTTACTTGCGATAGGCGAAGAGTGCAAAGAGTTTTTTGGGAAGGTTGCCACCGAAAGGCAAAAACGTTTGGTGCGCGATGAATTGTTTTATTTTAATTTAGGAAGAGACCAGTCCAATCCACACTCCAAAACGAAAAACCTATATGGGTTTGGATCGGCATTAAAAGAATTTGGAACCAAAATCAACCAAATCAGAGAAAGAAGAGAAAAGGAATTAAACCATGGACCATAACCAACTCATCCAATCCCAAATCGAAGAATCCATTCGAGTGAAAGAACAATTACTTCCAACTCTAATGCCGAACATTTTATCCGCAGGAAAAGTGCTTGTGGATTCTCTTAAAAATGATGGGATTTTGTATTTTGCAGGAAATGGTGGTTCCAGTTGTGATGCCTCTCACATTGCTGCTGAACTTGTGATTCGTTACAAATCGGGTAATGAACGAAAAGCGATTCCTGCGATCGCTCTAAATAGTGACCAAGCTGTCCTTACTGCCTGTTCCAATGATTACGGATATGAATATTTATTCCAAAGACAACTCCAAGCGTTTGGAAAACCGAAAGATGTTTTTGTTGGTCTTACCACTTCTGGAAATTCGCAAAACATCATTTTGGCGGTCGAGGAAGCTAGAAAAAATGGAATGAAGGTGGTTTTGCTTTTGGGGGGTGATGGAGGCAAATTAAAAGGAAAAGCCGATGTGGAAATCATTGTTCCTTCCAAGGTAACCGCAAGGATCCAAGAGTCTCATATTTTGATAGGTCATATCCTTTGTAGTATCATCGAAAAGGAACTCTTTGGACTCGATTGATTCGAATTTGATTCAGATTCAAAATGCTTCCTTGGTCACCAAGGAAGGTCATTCCATTTGGAAATCCATTGGGATTACAGTCAAAGAAGGAAACATCCATGGGATCATTGGGGAGTCGGGTTCTGGAAAATCCACTCTGGCAATGGCATTATTTTCCATTTTGCCAGAGGGTTCCAAGTTAACATATGACCGTTTCCAGGTATTAGGCG
This sequence comes from Leptospira sp. WS60.C2, assembly GCF_040833955.1. Taxonomy (NCBI): domain Bacteria; kingdom Pseudomonadati; phylum Spirochaetota; class Leptospiria; order Leptospirales; family Leptospiraceae; genus Leptospira; species Leptospira milleri. The sequence continues at coordinate 1,624,737 of NZ_CP162133.1, forward strand.
AAGATGTTCATTCAAAAGAATATCATCAGAAAAAGAATCTATTTTTAGTCCCGCAAAATCCGAATTTGGCGTTTCATCCTTATAGAACGATTGAAAGCCAAGTCACTGATTTTATCCAACTTTCAAAATTACAACATATCACAAGTCAGACTATCTTTTCGTATTTGGATGCACTTTTGATTCCAAGAAGTCATTGGAAACAATTCGCACGAAACCTCTCAGGAGGGGAAAAACAGAGAATCTTACTGGCTTTGGCTTTCCTCAGACATCCCAAAATTTTAATCTTGGATGAGCCGACTACGGGTCTAGATGCTTTTTCCGAAAAAATTGTCTTGGAAACGGTACAAAACCTCGCAAAATCAGGGATGACAGTTGTTTTTATTACACATGAACTGAGGATCGTCACAAGTCTGGCATCTTATGTTACGATAATGAAAGAAGGGGAAGTGGTAGAATCTCTTCCAATTCAGAACCACCAATTGGAGCCAAATTCGGAATATGGAAAACAACTCAAGGAAGCCTCTCTTTTATTTCTCTAATAGATGGTTTCTGCTGTTTCTATTTGTATGTTTTCCTATTTTTTCCCAAAGTCCAATCTCTCTTCGGTCCGTTGATCTTAGTTCTTACCCAGAGGTAAAACTGCGGATTCACACGAACGGTGATGTGACTCCTACAAGGTATTCTATTTCGGAACAAGTGGGGTCAACCACTCGATTGACAGAGGAAGTAAAAGTTTCTCGACTCCAAACGAAAAATCCTTTGGGATTATATCTTTCGATTCCTAGTTATACCAATGCCGAGGATCGGCGTTGGTTATTGCAACTCGCCAATCAAATGGTGAAAATAGCCGAACAAAGTGGTGGGCAATCCCGACTGCATATCCAATCGGATGCTTCGTTTCCTATTTTCGAGAGGATTCGTTCTCAAGCACTTGATGTCTCCTTCCCGTTTCCTAAGGAAGAACCAACCCAGTTTCCGATTCGCAACTGGGATCGATTTGTGGATTCCATTCCGGAGAATGAATCCAATACTGATTCAATATTAGTTCTTGTGAGTTTTGCAAAGGAATGGCCTGACCGTTTTGCGATACCAGAATTTGCCAAAAAAATTCGAGAGAAACGATTGCAGCTATTCGTCCTTTCTCCTAATTCTTTGGAAGCAAACAAATTAGTGAGTTATGCGAATGGAAGTTTTTTCTCCATTTCCAAAGCTGATAGTTTTACTTCTCTTTTTTTACAACTGAAAGAAACAGCAAGTCCTGATTGGGAGATCCAATACCTTTCGCCTTGGAAATTATCACAATGGAAGGAAAACGAAGTGAATGTGACTCTCTCTGGCATTCCTTCTGGAATCCAAACGGAATTTCAATATGAAATCACTCCGTTCCAAACAATGTATTTAAAAGGATCAGACCCTTTTGTATTTTTTCCTGTCAGTTTATTTCTCATTTTACTCTGCATTGCCTCTTTATACTATCTTAGAGGTTTTGAACCGACACCACAGAAAGAAAGGAATGTTGCCCAACTGACACCTGTTTCCTATGAAGATCGAGATGAACGAAAGGAGGAAATGGCTGTATATGACAGGATGTACGGAGAAACCTTAGAGAAGGCAGCAAAGGATCGAGAGATTGCCCTTGTCACAAAAGAGAATGCAGTTTTACACGGAAGTGCATATACATATGCCGTCATCCAAGTGAGAGAGGGAAGTCAATTGTATGAACCAATTCCTTTGCAATGGGAAGAAATGACAATAGGTTCCTTTGAATCAAATCACATAGTCCTTCATGATCCCAATGTTTCTGGTCTTCACGCCAAGATAAAAAATAGGAAAGGGAAATATATATTGTTTGATTGTGTATCTGAGGCGGGTGTATATTTAAACGGCAGAAAATTGTTAAGACCCAAGGTGCTCCATAATTTAGATGAAGTCCAAATCGGAAAAACAATCCTTACGTTTCGAGGAAGATACTAGTATGCATAAAACAGTGGATTCATTCCGATTCACCCAAACCATTTTCCTATTGATCACAACAGTGTTGATGAGTTCTTGTTCGGGGGAAACATCCAAAAATGATGCGGCTTCCTCTCTCTTATTAGCAAAAGAATCCGGGGACAATGGTTGCACTGTCGCTGGACTTGGATCTCAGTTAAAAGCTGGGTATACAGCGATCACCACAACTTCCAAACCAGTTTCCTTTGCACTGGCTGGTGACACGTATTATGCGGTGATGCAAATCAAAGGGGCACAAATTGGCACTCGGGTGGTTTTGTCTCGTGTGGCAAAAGTTGCCGTATATACGTCTAGTAGCTGTCCCTTGGAACTGAATGTTGCCCCCCTTGCCAAAGAGGGAACGGAATACACAAAAACAGAATCATCGCAAACCATTTTTACCTTTATCAAATCAGGAAGTTATTTGATTTACCTCTACCAGAAAGAAAGTGCATCGGACAATCCTTTGAGTGTTTTAACAGATGGAACTCCCGTACAAACTGTGTCCGATTCCGATCTCTCTGATATTTTGAATGGTGGTTCCACGAAAACCTTCAAGTTTGCCTGTCTTGTCGGGGGTGGAGTCTGCCAAAACTATTATGGAAACTTGACAAGTTGTTTCTCTGGAACCAAACAAGCTTCCAAGTGTACAGAAACGGGAGTGGTTGGCTCTTGTAAGGTCACCCAATCCAGTGTTGGGTTCATCATCAGTGTTTATACAGCTCCTCTTACAGGTGGCGGGGCTGGTACAGCGGCCGCACATTGTTCCAGTATCTCTGGGACCTACGTTAACGGGTCCACCGTCCAAACACCTTAAGAATCTATCTAAATTTTCAAATTCCCTGGACACAGACCCCCATGTCCGAGTTATGACTGGAAGTGGGGGAGTCTAGTTATGAAAACCATGTTTGAGAAGATTTGGAATGACCATTTAGTTCACGAGGAAGATGGGACCTGCCTCATTTACATTGATAGACACCTTGTTCACGAGGTGACAAGCCCACAAGCTTTTGAGAGTTTAAAACTGACAAACCGAAAGGTTCGAAGACCAGATGCTACCTTCGCGACCATGGATCATAACGTATCCACAAGGACCCGCGACTGGAAATCAGTAGACCCCATTTCCGTTTTGCAAATGCAAACGCTCATGGACAACTGTAAAGAAAACGGAATTACATTATTTGATATCAACCATCCTGACAACGGGATTGTCCACGTCGTAGCACCAGAGTTAGGTTTAACTCACCCTGGTATGACGATTGTTTGTGGGGATTCGCACACAGCGACCCATGGAGCTTTCGGTGCCCTTGCGTTTGGAATTGGTACTTCGGAAGTGGAACACGTGTTAGCGACACAAACCCTTGTCCAAAAGAAGCCGAAAACATTAGAGATTAGCGTTGATGGAAAACTTTCTCCTCTTGTGTCTGCAAAAGACATCGTTCTTGCGATCATCGGAAAAATTGGAACAGATGGAGCGACTGGATATGTGATCGAGTTCACAGGAGAAGCAATCCGTTCTCTTAGTATGGAAGGTCGTATGACCATCTGCAATATGGCAATTGAAGCGGGAGCAAGAGCGGGGCTAATTTCTCCTGACGAAACGACCATAAATTACATCAAAGGAAGAGACTATGCTCCTAAGGGAGAATTGTTTGACGAGGCTGTTGCCAAATGGAAATCCTATGCAACTGACCCTGGTGCTAAGTTTGATAAAACTGTCGTTCTCAATGCAAACGAAATTGCACCAATGGTTTCTTGGGGAACATCGCCTGGACAAGTGATCCCTGTGACGGCTACGGTTCCGAGTCCGAATGATTTTACGGATCCAGTGCAACGAAAGTCCGCAGAATCGGCGTTAGCTTATATGGATTTAAAACCAGGTCAAAAACTTTCTGATGTGAAAGTGAATAAAGTATTCATTGGGTCTTGCACCAATTCTAGGATTGAAGACCTTCGGGTTGTGGCAAATACGGTCAAAGGGAAAAAAGTAAGTAAAGACGTGGAAGCGATTATTGTTCCCGGTTCTGGGCGAGTGAAACGACAAGCAGAGAGCGAAGGCCTCGATAAAATCTTTATCGAAGCAGGATTCCAATGGCGGAATCCTGGTTGTTCTATGTGTCTTGCGATGAATGATGATGTGTTATCACCTGGTGACCGTTGTGCGTCCACTTCCAACAGAAATTTTGAAGGAAGACAGGGAAAAGGCGGAAGGACCCATTTGGTGGGACCTGCCATGGCTGCCGCAGTGGCAGTGGAAGGACATTTTGTAGACATTCGGGAGTGGAAATAAGATGAAAGCATTTACTAAGTTAAAAGGGATCGCTGCCTTACTTGATAAAGCAAACGTAGATACGGATCAAATCATTCCAAAACAATTCCTTCGTAAAATCGAACGATCTGGTTTTGGCAAACATTTGTTTCATGACTGGAGATTTTTAGATGATGCTGGTCAAAAACCAAACCCAGACTTTGTTCTCAATGCACCCAGATACGAAGGGGCTACCATCCTTGTCACTCGTGACAATTTTGGATGTGGGTCTTCCCGAGAACACGCACCTTGGGCTCTAGAAGACTACGGGTTTCGTGCGATTCTTTCTCCGTCTTATGCTGATATTTTTTACAATAACTGTTTTAAGAACGGAATGCTTCCGATTGTCCTTTCGGAATCCCAAATTGAGGAAATTTTCCAAACAATCGACAAAAAGCCTGGTGCCAATTTGGAAATTGATTTGGAAAACCAAGTTGTAATCACAGAAGAAGGAAAAAAATACCCGTTTGAAGTGGATGCATTTCGTAAACATTGCCTTCTCAATGGATTGGATGACATTGGTCTCACCCTTCAAAAAGCAGATTTTATTCAAAAATTTGAAGAAAAGAACCAAAAAGATGTTCCCTGGTTGTACAGAAAGAGTGTATAATTAGATTCATGAAACAGTTTTTTTTAACTCTCATTTCCCTTTTGTTTGTAGCAGGTCTTTCTGCTGATGAACTCCTGATCCAAGACACCAAACAAGGATTAGGCAAGGAAGCGATTCGAGGCACTACGGTTGTAGTCCATTACACCGGTAAATTGACCAATGGCAAAGTATTTGATTCATCTCTCGATCGAGGGGAGCCGTTTAGTTTTCAATTGGGGCAAGGCCAAGTGATCCAAGGTTGGGAACGAGGGATTGTCGGAATGAAAGAAGGTGGAAAGAGAAAACTCACCATTCCACCTAAGTTTGGTTATGGAGACAGAGCTGTAGGTCCCATTCCTGCCAATTCCACACTTGTATTTGATGTTGAACTGATTAAAGTGAAGTAAAGAAGTAAATGTTAGATCCTATTTCCAAAGGCATCGATGACTTTGGCAACAGTCTGTTGCAGGCCCTTAACAATGTACAAGGTATCTTTGGAAAGGAACTTTCCGTTGCCAAACCAATTAAAGACAATGTCTTACAATTGATTGGCAACACACCCCTCATTCGATTGAACCGAATTGGTTCCGAATATGCGGGTGTTCAATTTTATCTCAAAGCAGAATTTTTAAATCCAACAGGATCGGCAAAAGATCGTACAGCCATCGCGATGGTTTTTGATGCGGAAAAACGTGGCAAATTGAAAAAAGGTATGCCCATTGTTCTTTCAGGTGCTGGTTCTTCTTCCGTGAGTTTTACTTGGATAGGCAAGGTAAAAGGTTACCCTGTTTATTGTCTCGTTCCTTCCAATACTTCTCCTGAACGAGTGCAACTTCTTAGAAGTTATGGGGCTGAAATCACACTCACAAGTGAAACAGATCCAGTGAAACTTTTGGCACTTGCGGACGACAAAGCCAAAAAAATGGGAGGGTATCTCCCTGATGAATTTGAAAATCCAGCCAATCCCAATTTTCATTTTAAGACCACAGGTCCTGAAATTTGGCGCGATTTGCAAGGAAAAGTGGGCGCTGTGATCTCGGCACCTGGTTCTGGGGGGGCGATTACTGGCATTGGACGTTACCTCAAATCACAAGACAGAAGGGTAAAGGTCATCATCGCTGGAAAACAAAATTCACCCTTTATGGAATATGGAAAAACGGACAATCCTAAGGAAAGAGAACGAATCCATCTTCCGGCAGTATATGATCCAAAACTCATCGATCATTATTTCCATGTCACAAAGGATGAGGCCCTACACTTACAAGCAGACCTTTATGAAAAAGAAGGAATCTTTGCGGGTCTTACAACGGGAACGGTCATCACGGGGGCTCTTCGTTTTTCGGAAACGCTCATTGAAGCAGAAAAAAATGAAAGGAATCCTTTCAACATCGTGATTTTATCCCCAGATCGAGATTAATTTTTTTCGCTAAACAACTGTTTGATTTCTTGTAAGGAACTTTTAGCTACGGTTTCACCGAGTTCGATAAATTCCTTACTCCTCCAAAATTCAAACCAATTCGAATTGGGGAGAATCGGATTCAGATACACATCGGCCTCTTGGGCACTGTATTTTCCAATTCTATATTGTAAGGAATACAAACTATTTACAATGATATCGAGAACATTCAAATTGAGTAATTTGTTTGTTTTCATTTCGTCTTTAGAACTTGGCATGGAATTGATCGCGATGATTTTTTGAATTCCTTCTTGAGTGAGAGCGGATACAGGTAGCGGATTGACAATTCCACCATCTACATAGGTTTTCCCGTTTTCCTGCGGTTGCGGAACAAATACCCCTGGGATCGAAATACTGGCCATCACGGCATCAAGTACCTTTCCTTCGGATAAAACGATTTCCTGTCGTGTTGAGATATCACAACTAATGAGTCTTAGTTTGATGGGAAGGTCTTCAAAATACAAATCCCCCAAGTATTTTTCCAAAAGGGTTCTTACATGTTTTCCATGGAGTAAACCTTGCCCAGGAAAGGACAAATCCACGAGTTTGAACATCTTAAAGAGACTATCAATTTCACCGAGTAATGGTAAAATTCCCTTATAACCAAGACCACTGGCCCAAAAAGCTCCAATGATGGCACCAATACTGGTTCCAGAAATCATGTCAGGAATGATTCCTTCCTCTTCCATGACTTTCATGATGCCCACTTGCGCAAGACCGAGAGCAGCGCCACCGCCTAAGGCGACTCCCATTTCGACACCTGAGAGTTCTCTTGCTTTTCTACGAATGAAAATCTCCCATTTTCCGTGTTCGATGATGTCCCTAATATTTGTTTCATGATATAGGATTTCATTTTCTTTTGCTTCCTTTGTGATGGAATCGCAGAGATTCGATTCCACTTGTTTTGAAACAAAGTTTTCGATATGGTCAGCCTCATCCAGTAACAGATGTTTGAGTTCCGTTTCTGTTTCGGGAAACACTTCTAAGAGAATAAAGGAATGGCTTGCATAATGTTTGCCTAAGGTTTCTTTGATCCGGTCTGCATCTTTGAATTTGTAAGATTTCGCATGAGGAGCGGGTGGATTTCCATTTTGGCCAAAATGTAAGATGACTGCTTTTTTACCCGATTCCTTTTCAATGCTTGTTACCAGTGCATCGGCAAATCTCTCATTGGCAATCGGATCGGAATGGACAAGACAAACCACAGAATTGCGAAAGTATTCCTTACCACCTAAAAGTTCTCCTCGTAAAGACTTGGTCAGCATTTTGGAGAAGGTGATGGATAAATAGGGGATTTTTTGAATCAGTTTTTGAAATTCGGATTGGGAGAGAACCAAAAATCGCGACTCACTCACTGTAATAGCTGTATGGTTGTGTTTTTCTCCCGTGAGTAAGGCTTGGATGCCGAAGTATTCCCCTTTTTTTAGATACTGGACCTCTTCTTCCCGTTTGCCTTCCCCTTTTTTGGGAAGATACAATTTGATTCCACCAGACAAAATGAGAAACAAACTTCTGTCACTATCGCCGGCAGTAAATAGGACTTCATCTCTTTCCCGTTCTACGATATGAACGGATTCCGCCACCCAGGTTTTCTCTTTTTTGGAAAGACTACGAAACAGAGGTAAACTCGAAACGAGGTGGATTTTTCCTTCAAGATCTTTCATGGGGTGCCTTTTCCACCAGTGTTTCAAAAAGGAAGGGAATAGAAATTGCGATTTTTTAAGATTTTTAAAAATTTTCATTGACTACCTATATGTTAAGTAGTAACTATATGTATAGCAAACAGGAGTCTATATGATTACACATTTGAAAATTAAGGATTTTGCCCTTTTTGAATCGCTTGAGCTTTCCCTTTCGGACGGTCTCACTGTCTTCACTGGAGAATCTGGTGCTGGAAAATCGTTAATTTTCGATGCCTTAGCTTCTCTATTCGGAGGTCGATGTTCGACTTCGAATATTCGGCAAGGGAAGGATCGGTATTCTTTACAGGCAGTTTTGTCTTTGGCGGGACAAAACTTAGCGAAGGACTACTTAATGGAACAAGGGTTTCGTTACATAGGGGACGAAATTGTCATCACAAAGGAACTCATGAAAGATGGTAAGGCAAGGGTGAAGATTGGAGAGAGTCTTGCTTCCACTACCCATTTACGAGAACTCGGAAAAACGATGGCTGAGATCCATTGCCAGAATGAACAACTCTTCCTATTAGAAAAATCCAACCAACTCGAGTTTTTAGATCGATTTGGAAATTTGGAATCTTTGAAATTTAAATTTAAATCTGCCTTACAACAATACAGACATTGGAAACAAAAACTTTCTGATTTCGAAGAAACCAGAAAAACGATGTTGAAACGAAAGGAAATCTTAGAATACGAAGTCGAGGAAATTGAGGCAATCTCTCCGAAAGAAGGAGAAGAAGAAAGTTTGAGTTCCGAAGAGAGTTTACTTGCCAATGGAGAAAAACTAGCAGAGAACTACCGTTTGGTGTTAGAAGAACTTTCCGAAAAAGAAAACTCGATTTTAAAAGTTTTTCCAAGTCTCATCCATGCCATTCAAAAAGTTACCATTCTCATTCCGGAAAAACGGGATATGTTAGAAGAGTGGGAAGATGTCTATGATCGACTGAAATCTCTCAAGTCAGTGATTCGAGAGGAAGAAGAAGAACTCTTCTTTAGTCCAGAGCGATTGGATATGGTACAGGCAAGACTCCAAGAGCTAAAAAAATTAAAGAAAAAATACAATGTGAGCATTGGTGAAATTAATCAGTTATTGGAAGAAAAAAAATCAGAATTAGAGCGTTGGAAAGAACAAGCGGGGGATGAAGACTTTTTACGCATAAAAAAAGACCAATGCCTTGCCGAACTCAAGGATTTGGGATTCCAACTCTCTAAGCTCAGGAGAAATGCCATTTCTCAGTTTGAGGAGGAAGTACAAAAGGAAATGGTCGATTTAGGACTCGAAGGGGGAAAATTGCAAGTAGTCCTCCGATGGGAAGAGAACCCAGAAGGGGAAGTAGAAGAAGGCTCCAAATCCTATTTCCTATCCGAATCAGGACTTGACCAAATCGAATTCTATTTTAGTGCCAATCCAGGAGAAAAACCAAGACCCCTCCGCAAAGTGGCTTCTGGTGGTGAGTTGTCTCGTGTCATGCTTGCTCTAAGGAGTGTTCTCGGCAAACAGGCACCTTCTCCACAGATGTTAGTTTTAGATGAAGTGGATACCGGACTTGGAGGAGAAGCAGCGGAGGCGATGGCCACAAAGCTGAAAAAACTAGCAAGGAACTCTCAAATTCTACTCATCACACACACCCAACAAGTGGCGGCAGCTGGAGACCACCAAATTAAGATCGAAAAACGACAAGAAGGTGGGAGAACCGTCTCCGAAGCCTCCCTTTTGGACTTTGAAGAGAGAAAGAGAGAGCTCGCCCGGATGATTGGTGGGAAACAAGTGACTACGGCAGTCCTCAAGGCGGCCACAGACCTTTTGATGAAAAAAGCTGGTTAGTCCTTTAAAAATAGTATTTGGCGAAAAAGGGAAGACTGAAAACTCTATTCGTAATCCTTCAATGGGGTCTCATTCATGTCTTTTCCTTTCGCTAAATCAGATTCAATCATTTCATCGGTTCCCCCACAAACCATTCCCATTTTAATCATTTTTGTATCCATCGTTGGTTTTACCATCATTGTGGAACGCCTAGTGTATTACTGGAGATTAAAAAGCATTCCTCAAGACCATTTTCGTAGAGTTCGGGAATTAGCACGGGAAGGGAAATGGGACGATGCAAAAGATGTTCTCACACAAGATGTGCAGTCACCGGCAGCCGTTCTTTTGCGATTGGCTTTCGACTTAAAACGTCGTGGTGTTAATTTTTGGGAAGAGGACATTCGGCAAGAAGGGTTTCGCCAAATCTATTTGATGGAACGATACTTAACTGGGCTTGGAACCATTGCCACCATTGCACCGTTACTTGGTGTACTCGGAACAGTCATTGGGATTGTAAGGTCCTTTGCTGAAGGTGCTGGAACACAAGGAGCTGAGGTCGGTATCTCAGAAGCATTGATTACCACAGCGATGGGGCTTGCTATTGCAATTCCGGCATACATTTTTTATAACGTATTTAGCCGAATGAAGGAAGAAAAAATTACGGAAATGGAAAACGTAACGGATCTAGTGCTTCCACATTTGCAAAAACGATAAAAGAAATGAAATTTCGAAAGCCTCAAAAGTCGTTTAACAACATTGAATTGGCTCCGCTGATCGATGTCATATCGTTTATCGTTATCTATTTTTTAATGAATGCTACTTTGGAAAAAAACACTGCCTTAAAAGTGGAGTTACCAAGGTCTTCCAGTGTTGCCAAAGAAAAACAGAAAGATGAGCTTGTCATCACGGTTGATAAACAAGGAAAAATATATTTGGATCAAAGTTCTGAACCGGTTCCACTGGAAGGACTGACCGAAAAAATCAATGGATTTTTAGGACCAGAAAAAGAACGAGATCCTAAAAAAAACAAAGTGATCATTCGCGGAGATGGTGGTGCGTCCTACCAAGTTGTTGTTAAGGTGATCGATGCTGTGAATGCAGCGGGAGTGAGTCGCTTTAATCTAGCAATGGTAAAGGGCACATCAAAGTAATTTTTGAAAATTCGTAAACATATAAAACTCTTTAGCCTATTCTGTTTATCTCTGCTTTTTTTAGTTTCTGCAGAGTGGGTTTCCTTATGGTCAAATCGTTCTGTTTATCTAGACAAAGTGATAACCAAAATTGAATTCAAAGGAAATATCAACACTTCTTCTGATGATATTTTAGATTTAATGGATATGAGACCGGGAATTCAATTGTCCCAAGGTCTATTGAACGCTGATATGCGCGCCCTCTTTGTTTCTGGATTTTTTTATCACATCGACATCCAAGGGGAAGCTGATGGGGACGGAGTGAAAATCCTCGTCATTGTGAAGGAAAGACCAAGGGTCAAAGACATTGATTTTATTGGGGCGGATGAGGTTTTTCCGTCGGATTTAAGAGATAAAATTCCATTGAAGGAAAATGAAGTCATCACTCCCAAAAAAGTGACGCTTTCTAAAGAAGTGATCTTAAAAAAATATCGTGATGAAGGATTTTTCTTAGCCTATGTCCGATTTGAAACGGAACCTGTAAACCCAGAAACAAACACAGTTAAGGTGAAGTTTATCATTGATGAAGGGGAAGAGATTCCAGTAAGCAAAATCAATATTTTTGGAAACAATGAGATCGATACTTATGATATCCAAGGGATTATGGATTTAAAAGAAAGTGGTATCATTGAATCAGGAGTATTTAAAGAATCTGCGTTTGAATCTGATAAACAAAAAATTGCTGCCTATCTTAAATCACGTGGTTATGTAGACGCAGAAATTAGCAATGAAGGCACAAACTGGGAAATTCGATGGGAGAACCCAAGAAAAAAAGATAAACGCGTTGTTATTGTTAATTTTAAAATCATTGAAGGTGAACAGTATTTTTACAACGGATATACGACAAATCATGATTTAACCATTGCCCCGAATGGGATGCCTCAATTCTTAAACAAAGAAAATAACCCGATAGGAACACCCAAAGAAGAATGGGCTCCTGTATATCCGATTAAATTTTTAGAAGACCAATACGAATTTGCTCCTGCAGATGTTGGTGAAGTTTTTGATGAAACAAAATTTCAAAAGGATAGAGCGTCTATCAACGAAGCATACTCTGCGAAAGGTTATTTATTTGCTCAGGTCATTCCGAGACGAAAGGTAATTGAACTAAGTGATGCTTCTTTGTCTCGTTATGAAAACTGTGATAAGAGGGGAAATGCCGATGCTACCTCCGATTGTAATGAAGAATACAGTCGATTGAACATCGCTAAACTAAGAAAAATCTACGAACAGGAACCAAAGTTACGTGGAAAAAAGTTCATCCATGTTGATTTTACCATTCGTGAAAACAACTTAGCATTCATTGAAAATATCATCATCAAGGGAAATAAAAAAACTCAAGACCGAGTGATCCGTCGTGAGCTATTATTCAAACCAGGTGACTTATTCAATTCTACACTTGTGAATCGATCTAGGGAAAGGATATTCAACTTAGGTTACTTTAAAGAAGTCAACTTTAACATGAGACCCGGCTCTGATGAAACAAAGATGAATCTCATCATCGAACTTGTGGAACAGCCTACTGGAACCGTTTCGATGGGTGGTGGTTATGGAACCATTACTGGATTTTCCATCTTCACTCAGTTAGGTGAAAATAACCTAAATGGATCGGGTCAGCAGATCACTGGCCGTGTGGAGTTTGGTCCTATTCGTAGATTCTTACAAATTTCCTGGACGGAACCATGGTTTATGGACAAACCTTGGTCATTAACTCTCTCAGCATTTTATTCATCCAGAACCTTATTTGTGGGTGCAACATCGATTACCGAAAATAACAACCAAGGGATTAAAGAAGTTGCTTCGTATGAGAGGTCTGGGGTGGGTGTGAGCGCTGGTGTTGGACACCGATTTCTCATCAACTGGACACACTTTCATAGATACTCACCTTCGTTTTTTGCATCGACTCGACCAACTTCCCTGGTTTCAGACCAAGTTCTCGCAGAAGTTGATCGTGGTTGGCAGTTCCGTTCTCAATTAACGAATGGGATTGCGTATGATAGTCGTGATAACGTATTTAATTCAACTCAAGGTTTCAACTTAATCTTCTCTGTTGACAACGTAGGTCAATATTTGGGTGGAGAAAGCCATTTTGATCAATTCAGTCCAATATTAGAATATTACCATACTTGGTTTGATTATACGTTCTTTGGTTTGATTCGAAAAAATGCACTACGAAGATGGCGAGTGGTACAACAATTTAGAACTTCTTCTGTGTTTACATACGAAAGAACACCAAAATATCGAAACCAAGACAAAGAAAGGATTCCATTTATACAAGTTCAGGATCGATTGTTCCTTGGTGGATATGAATCTCTTCGGGGATGGTTTTTTGATGATAAATACTATCCTGACGAATGGAAGGATGGGGCAGCTAGCAGGGTATTGTTTACATCAGAGTTAAGGTTTCCAATTGAGCCTTCTTTGTTATGGTTTGTCGTCTTTTTTGATGCTGGGTCTATGTTTGAAGAGATCAATCGAGCTGTCGGGGAACGAAGAGAATTTTTCAAGAATTATGATAGTTTGGTGGCATCTCAAAGATTTTCAGAGCCAATCGAAACCTACTTATTTGAAAATTATAATTCCTTTGGTAAAAAAATTCCTGATTCTCCACTCGTTGTGAACGACCCAGGAAACTTAGTGCTTTCAAGCAAAAACCTTTCGATGTCCAATTTCCGTTTTTCTTGGGGATTTGGACTCCGAATTCAAATTCCTGTGTTACCGCTACGTTTGTATTTTGCACAAAGAATTCGTTATACGGGTGTGGATGATCGTCCATTTGGTTTGTATCCTGATAACAATAGTTTCCAGTTTGTTTTTGGAATTGGGGACATGCGATTCTAAGTGGAGTTAGTTGGTCTTAATTCTGAACAAAAACTTGCTGTAGAAACGGTTGATGGTCCACTCCTGATTTTAGCAGGAGCGGGTTCAGGTAAAACAAGAGTCATCACGTATCGGATCGCAAATTTAATTCTAAATCATAAAGTTTATCCAAATCAAATATTGGCCGTAACCTTTACCAATAAAGCTGCGGAGGAAATGCGTTCTCGGTGTCGTAGTCTTTTGCCCGAAGGAACCTACGAGCCATTTGTTAGAACATTCCACTCTTTGTGCTTGTATCTATTGAGAAGAGAAGGGAAAGTTTTAGGGCTAGGAAGTAATTTCACTGTTTATGATAGTGATATGCAAGAGTCCCTGATAAAAGAGATTCTCAAATCAAAGGAATTGGACACAAAGGAATTTCGTCCTTCAAGCCTTGCCAATCAGTTCTCCCAAGCAAAAGATTCTTTTTTAACAGCAGAAGAATTTGCAAAAAAAAAGGCAGAGGATGCTTATACCAAAACCATCTCTTCCGTTTTTTTGGAGTATGAGAAACGTAAGAGTTTAAGAAATGCATTAGACTTTGGCGATTTGATTTTAAAAACAGTGATTTTGTTTCGTGATTTTCCAATCATTCTGGAAAAGTACCAAAGGTTATGGAAATATATCATGGTAGACGAATACCAAGATACGAATAAAATCCAATACCATCTAGTGCAATCACTCTCATCTTTTCATAAGAATTTGTGCGTAGTTGGGGATGATGATCAATCAATTTATTCCTGGCGCGGTGCCGATATTTCAAACATTCTGAATTTTAAAAAAGATTATCCAGATGCCGTTGTTGTAAAACTGGAGGAGAATTATCGTTCTACGAAGACCATTATTGAATCGGCTGCTGTATTAATTTCGCATAACAAACAAAGAACTAACAAAACCTTACGCACTGAAAATCCTTTAGGTGATAAAATTAGGCTAACTTCCTATCAAAATGAAATTGAAGAGGCAGAAGGGATCATTCAAAAAATCCAAGCAGGTGCCAGGAAAGGGCAAAAGTATTCTAACTTTGCGATTTTTTATAGAACAAACTCTCAGTCCCGATACTTTGAAGAGGCACTACGCAAACGGGCGATCCCTTATAAAATTTTTGGTGGGTTTCGTTTTTTTGACCGCAAAGAAGTAAAAGATCTGATTGCTTATCTATCTGTTGTTGTGAATCCCGTCGATTCTACTTCCCTTCTTCGGATCATCAATTCCCCACCAAGGGGCATTGGCGATACAACCGTCAATCGCCTGTTAACCTATTCTGTAAGAGAGGGTTACTCCTTATTCGAATGTTTGGGAAAACCAGTCCCAGAGATCAAAAAGGGAACCATGCAAAAGTTATCTTCATTGTCGCGGATGTTTGAATCGGCAATGGAAGACCTACCCAAGAAAACACCTTCCGAAATCGCATATGATGTTTTAGAGCATTCAGGGTATCGTGAGTTTTTAGAGAATGAAGGTACAGAAGATTCCTTTTCCCGTTTGTCGAACTTAAACGAATTTGTAAATGCGCTAAAAGAATATGAAGAGTCAAACCCTGAAGCTACTCTGGAATCGTATTTGAGTGATATATCCCTTATCACAAGTGAGGAAAACACAAAAGACCTTCCTGATTATGTAATCTTAATGACGGTTCATAATGCCAAGGGATTAGAATTTCATCATGTTTTTATGGCAGGAATGGAAGAGGGAACCTTCCCACATTTTTTATCGATTGATTCGCCTCTGGGCATTGAAGAGGAAAGACGTTTGGCTTACGTTGCGATCACAAGAGCCAGAAAACAATTAGAGATCAGTTATTCACGGTTTACTCGAAAATTTGGAGAGGTAGAAGCAAGGCTTCCCTCCCAATTTTTAGAAGAATTACCAAAAGAATATTTAGAAGGGGAAGTGACGGAGAACCGATACGGTGTTCGTAGGCCTGAAGTCACACCAAGAGCAGAACGATTCCAAAAATCGGAAGAAAAGTTTGAGACGGTACTTGCTAGGGCAGGAGATGGCGAATTCCAAATTGGTACGCGAGTTAGACATAAAGTCTACGGAGAAGGACGCATTTTAAGCATTTCAGGAACAGGGGACAATCGAAAAGTGGAAGTTCGATTTGGTGCCCATTTGGATAAAAAATTCTTATTGGCATACACACCATTGGAGATAATATCATGAGGAATCGAGGGTAGGATCATGAATTTATTTGGAAAACTCATTTTGCTTTTGAGCGTGAGTGTAACTTGTTTATCTGCACAGCAAAGTACAGGTTTGGCGGAAGAGTTTACTAAACTCGAAGATCACATACGAAACCCAAAACTTACCGATGAACAAAAGAAAAAGAATTTTGAAGCCAATATGGTGAGTTCAGTCCGAAGCACCTTAACAAAACGTTTTTCCAATCCTAAAAAAGAACTCAAAGATTTAAAATTCCAAGATTTACAAACAGAACGTCCAGAAGGAACCAATACCTTTTACGTAAAATATAAAAATTTCTATTTCCAATACTTATTTCCAGTAGATCCAGAAACCTATGTAACGCTACCATCAGAAGAAATTGTGTTAGAAAAACCAGAAGGTTTAGATTTAGGAGCAGGTGCTCATAAAGAAGAGAAAAAGAACTAATAGGTTTCAAACAAAAGGCGGAATGGAAGAACAAGAATTTCAGGATGTATGGAAGTGGGTTCTATCTGTTGGAGATTCCATCTTAGACATTTATAAATCAGATTTTCAAATTCGAGACAAAGGGGGAAACGATCCAGTTACAGAAGCTGATTTGTTTGCAAGCGAGTTTCTTTTTGAAAAAATTTCAAAACGTTTTCCTACACACGGTTTTTTATCCGAGGAAAAAATGGATACGGATTCACGACTGGGGAAGGAATGGGTTTGGATCCTTGATCCGATCGACGGCACTCGGGAATTTGTTAAGAAGAATGATCAATTTGCTTTGAGTTTAGGGCTTGTTCGCAATGGTGAAGCCATTTGGGGAATCATCTTTAACCCGGCTACTGGAGAGTTCTTCTCCAAAGGAAAACATAGTTTTTTTGCCAAACTACAAGCCCCTTATTCCACAGAAGAAAACTTTAGAACTTTAGTTGTATCCTCTAGCTCCGTATTACATCCGTTACAAGAAGATAATGAATTAAAGAAAAAGCCAATTTTACTTGTCTCAGTCTCTGAAATGAAAGAAGGGCTTTTTAGCGATCCCTTTTGGAACGAAGCATTTGAAATTCGCTCCATGGGAAGTATTGCCTACAAACTTGGATTACTTTCTGCTGGGTTTATCGATTTAATTGTTTCTTTGAAACCTAAAAATGAATGGGATATCTGTGGTGGAATTTCTTTGTTAGATGAGGAACATTTTACTTTTTTTCCTTTAAAGGATAAATTTTATTCTTTTAACCAGAAGAATACTTTATCGTTTGGGCTTGTCGCTGGCAAAAAAAAGGCGGTGGAATATTTAGATTCGAAAATTGATTTCCACCAACTCTCACTGAAGGTGAAAGAACGATGGTAAAAACCTATAAAGTCGGGTTAGACGCAAGACCACTTTCGACTCGAGTTTCTGGTGTGGGTCGCCTCATTGCAGAAACGTTAAAAGCCTTTCCCAATTCAGAGAAATATGAATTTTTACTTTTCTCGCATCTGCCAATCCATTCAGATCATAAATCGGTATTGGATTTACCGAATGTTAGATGGGTGGAAGGTGGAGGAATCTTAAAGTGGAAAGGGGGATTGTATTACAATTTATACATACCGTTTTACACTTGGACCCATCAATTGGATTTGTTTTGGGGATCTCAACAAGTTTTGCCTCCTTGTCTCCCAAAAGATTTAAAAGCGATTCTAACCTATTGTGATTTGGTTTTGTATTTGTTTCCGAATACCATGCGATGGATCGCAAAAATGCAACAACGTTTGTTTCAAGCTTACTCGGTTAGGCGCTCTAGCTTTATACTTTCTATTTCACAACAAACAAGTGACGATATGTGTAAAAAGTTTGGATATCCCGTTGAAAAAACGGGAGTTGCTTACCCAGGTGTAAACCCAATTGAAATGACAAAACTGTTGGATACACCAATTTCCAATCGTGTAAAAGATTTGGGAACTGGTTACTTGCTGTCCGTCTCAACAATTGAACCCAGAAAAAATTATCCTTTTTTATTAGAAGTGTATCGGGAATACCGAAAAAAAAATCCCCACCATTATAGACCTTGGGTGATTGTAGGAAAGATTGGTTGGGAGTCACCTGAATTCATTGAAGAGCTGATTCAAGAAAGAACACTCTACAAAGATATTTTGATTTTGGATTCCGTTTCAGATTCAGAACTTCAGCATGTTTACAAACGAGCTGGTCTTTTTGTCTTTGCTAGTAAATACGAAGGTTTCGGTATCCCTCTAGTGGAGGCATTGTTTCATCATATTCCATGCATTGTTTCTGACATTCCTACGTTTCATGAAATTGGAAAGGAGGGAATTCAGTATTTGTCTACCACAAGGAAAGAGGATGCAAACGTTTGGGCGGAGGCAATCAATGAATTCTTTCAAAATCCAAAACCAGTGGATGTATCAATCGATCAGTTTCGTTGGGAAAATGCGGCAGCCATCACGGAATCTGTGTTTCGGCAAGTTTTAGAGGAAGGAGAATAATCCTTTCTTTTTTGTCACAACCCCGGAGAATAAAATTTTGGTTTTGTCAAACTTGGGAACCACATGTAAGTGAAAACGTTCTTTCGTCATGGCTTGGATTTCGCATTCCCAATCATCTTGTGTAGAAACCAATTTAATCTTGTCACAAAGGATGTTTCCATCGACAATCCACTTAAGATTGTATTTGGTTTTTCCCCGTAAGAAAATAGAACTCATTTCTTTGGGATGAAACTTCCATGTAACGATTGTTTTATCACCTGATTCGTAAGGTTCCGTTACGGATGGAATCATAGAAATTCCTTTTCCTCTCCAGTTTCCCTTTACGTAATCATTCCATTGGTCTAAATTGGAAAAGTAGTTGTATATTAATGATTCCAAAAATGAAAACTAAGTTAATCCGTTTGATATCACCCAGAATTTATTTAATCGTTTTCCTATCTCTCTTTTTTTGTCAGCCGAAGGGCGGAAAGAGTGATTTTTATCCAAGTGCCCTTCCCACTATTTCTGGTGCAACGGAGTCACTTTCTGACTTTCAAGGGAAGGTGATCGTCTTAGATTTTTGGGCCACTTGGTGTGAGCCATGTGCGAAAGCCGTACCCACTATCAATGAATGGAAACGGCGCGTTTCTGATTCGGACTTTGTCTTTCGTGGCATCAATACAGACACATCGGAACCATTAGAAAAGATCGAAAAGGACATGAAACGTTTGCAGATGGATTACCCCACCTTACTAGATAAAGATTGGAAGATGACTGATTTTTATAAAGTGGAAGGCATTCCCTGTCTTCTTGTTTTTGATCGCTCTGGAAAAATCGTGTACCGACAGTACGGATTGGAAAAAGAAGATCTCACTGGTCTTGTGGTTCGGTCACATGTTTGGGCACAGTCGAGTTTGCCATAATTGTGCAATGCGAAACAAAAGTTTGGATGTTCCTTGATTTCGATGACAAGAATGAAAATGTCTTGACTCATGTTCGTTAAAAAAGTCCCTTAAAGATACCTTTTACCGTTTTCTTTTCAGAAAGGAGTCAGAATCATGCCAGCCAATTTGCCCGAACTCTTCCAGCAGAGTGCTGAAAAATTTGGGAACCGCCCCGCATTCGTTAGTAAAGACGAATCGAAGTCCTATAAACCCGTTACCTTCAAAGAAGTCTATGATCTTGGGATCAACTTAGCAGAAGCCCTCATTGATTTAGGTGTCAATGCCAAAGAGAATGTCGCTCTGCTTGCCGACAACCGATTGGAATGGATTGTTACCGATTATGGAATCCTTATGGCTGGAGCCGCAGACGTTCCACGAGGAACCGATATTACGGATTCAGAAATTGTTTATATTCTAAACCACTGTGAAGCAAAAGTGGTTTTCTTAGAAAATGACAAAATGCTTGAGAAATTCCAAAAAAATCGTTCCCAATTGGAATTTGCAAAAACATTGATCGTCATGGATCCAAAATCTACTGCCACTGGTGTTTTGAAGTTGTATGACTTGATTGCGAAAGGGAAAGACCTTCGTGCAAAGGGATCTAAAAAAGCAGAGGATCGTATGAAGGCAATTCAGCCTGATGATCTTTTTACTATCATTTATACTTCCGGAACCACTGGTATGCCTAAAGGTGTTATGCTAAAACATAGCAATATGATGCACCAAACGTCTGCTATCCTAGGCAAAATGATTGATATCAAAGCTGACGAAAGAATGTTGTCGATTCTTCCTGTTTGGCACGTGTTCGAAAGGGTGTTTGAATACTTGGCAATTGCGGCAGGATGTGCAACATACTATACAAATGTTCGCGACCTTCGTGATGACATGAAAAAAGCAAAACCAACGTTTATGGCATCTGCTCCTAGACTTTGGGAGAGCATTTATAACGGAATTTATACGAGAATCAACGATCCAAAACAAACGCCTGCTATACGCAGAGGTTTATTCAATTTAGCATATTTTTTCTCGAAACATTTCAACTCAGCCACGCGTTTCTTAAAAGGAAACCAAGTGGATTATGTAGGAAGAAATCCAATTGTTTCTCTATTCAAAGGAATTTATGCACTTGTTGTAGCGATTCTCTTTGCTGTTCCTTATTTCCTTTTAGATTTAGTGGTTCTTTCTAAGATCCGCGAAGCAACTGGTGGAGAACTCAAAGCATCGGTTTCTGGTGGTGGTGCTCTACAAAGACATGTGGATGCATTCTTCAATGACATCGGAATCAATGTTCTCGAGGGATATGGAATGACAGAAACGTCTCCTGTGATCTCGGTTCGTACCTTCAAAAAATTGGTACAAGGTTCTGTAGGAGTCATCACTCCTGAAACGGAAGTGCAAATTCGCGATGATTTAGGAAAGGTTCTCACTCACATCGATGCCAACCAAAAACTCGTTTCTGGGAAGTATGGCCAACGTGGAGTGATCCATGTCCGTGGACCACAAGTGATGAAAGGGTATTACAAAAACCCAGAAACCACTGCAAAAGTTCTCAAAGACGGTTGGATGGACACAGGCGACATTGGAATGTTCAATTTCAAAAAGACCCTAACCATCACAGGTCGAGCGAAAGATACTGTGGTATTACTTGGTGGGGAAAATGTGGAACCGGTTCCTATTGAAGACAAACTCACTGAGTCTCCTTTTATCTCTCAGTGTATGGTGATTGGCCAAGACCAAAAGAACTTAGGTGCCATTGTGGTTCCTGATTTTGAGCAATTGACAGCTTGGGCAAAAGAAAATGGAATTAGTGAGACTGACAAAGAGAAACTCATCCAAAATCCGAAGGTTCTCGATTTCTACAAAAAGGAAATCAAGGCTCTCAATAATACAAAAACTGGATTTAAGTCATTTGAACAGGTAACTCCTTTCATTCTCATCACAAAACCTTTTGAAGTTGGTGATGAATTGACAAACCTTTTCAAAATGAAACGCCACTTGATCACAGAGAAATACAAAGACAAAATCGCAGCTCTCTACGCTGCCGACTAGTCCTTCGTAAACTTTCTATCCTCCGCCTCGTTCTCTGAGGCGGATTTTACTCTTCTCTTTTTCAAAGTCCGTCGATACTTTCTATGTGAATCGTTTAGATGGATCTATTCTCTCTCCCCAATCGGGTGTATTTTACCCATACCAACACCAAGATTTTTACGCTATGGATTCCTTGTTTTTATCCCCTTTTAAAGAGGAGGAGATTTGGGATTTCCAATCCATCTCCCAAGTGCAGTTGGGGTTTCTCGGTTTTTTGACCTTACGAGGATTTATTAGAGATCATCTTCAACTATCCAAAATGCAAGTGAGAGGACTTTCCAAACATTGGCGTTCTTATTTAGCCAAAGAAAATTTTTTAGGAAATGAAATTCCCTGGGAAACCTTAGATTTTATTCCTAATCTGGTTGGAACTTCGGAAGAAACAAAACAAAGTTTTGGAAAAAAAGGTCACTGGGCAAATGAGTTCCATTTTGAAAAAAAGGATGGAAACTCCACTTCTTTGTTTTTCGTCGCAACAAAGAAACAAACAGACGGTGAGGTTGCGATTAGTGATCTTATGAAAGAGTTTTTATTATACTCACAAGCGGATCATTATTTAGAGCGTGCCTACATTCGAAAAGAAAATTCTAGTTATCTTTACTTAAATGCAAAAGACACAAATCCAAGAGTGTTTTATCGGGAAAATCCAACCGATTTGCCTTCGTTTTTGTTTTTGGTGGCTGAATTAAAAAATAAATCCATTATTCACCCAAATTAAGACCCATTAACACTTGTTTCAAAAGATCTGCTTTGGTTTCCAAATGAGTTGTTTCTAAAATTTGTTGTTTGGTTTTAAAATCAAAGTAGATGAGAGATGCGATAAAATCAACTGGGAATGGATGAACTAAAATTTGATTCATTTTCAGAATTAAGTCTTCTTCCGCACCTTCCGCTAGTAAGATTCGTTTGGTGAGAACCAGTAACTCTTCAATTTTTTCTTTCAGTTCGAGAGATACGTTTTTATTCCGTTCGTGTTCCCTTCTCGAGACCTGCGCTATATAAAAAGGTTCTGTGGATGTGAGGTTTGTGATTTCTGCAGTACCAAGGCCTTCCAAAATGATATTCGATCTTCCATCGGGGAGGGATTCTTTTTGGATGATATGTCCGAATCCGATCACTTCTGGGATGGGAGGTAATCCATTTCCTTTCCAACCTTTGGGATAGGGTGCCATTCCCATCTCACCACCATTTTCTAAACAATAATCAAGCAACATTCTATATCTAGGTTCAAAGATGTGCAGGGGTAAAAACATTCCTGGAAACAGAAATACATCTGGTAAGGGAAAGAGTGCTAAGGGGAAGGTTGACACAGAGAAAGGTTTTAGATTCTATGTTTAGTTGTAAACCAATTCAAGGATTCGGCTTTGTTGAAAATCAAAAAATCTTTTCTACATCAGACATTTGCCAAACTTTCGAAAACCAAAGTTCTCGTAATAGGGGATTTGATTTTGGATGAATATTTAATTGGATCTGTCGAGAGAATCTCTCCTGAGGCTCCTGTCCCTGTTGTTTGGGTGCGAAGCGAAAAACATACTTTAGGTGGATCTGGAAATGTTGTCCAAAATCTTACCTCCATTGGAGTGAATGGAATTGTGTTCGGTCGGATTGGTTTGGACCGAGCAGGAGAACAGTTGGAATCCATTTTAATGACCAATTCTGTGACAAAAGAAGATTTGGTTTTGTTAAAATCAAAAACCATCCCGACGATTTTGAAAACCCGAGTGATTGCCTCTCACCAACAAGTTTGCCGAGTCGATCGGGAAGAAATCGTACCACTTCAACCAAACGAAGAGAAAGAAATTTTAATCCAATTAAGAGAAAAGATTAAAGAATGTGAGGCTGTGATTTTGTCTGATTATGACAAGGGATATTTAACACCGTCTCTCATTCAATCTGTCATTTCATTATGTAATGCTGAAAAAAAAATTGTCACAGTGGATCCGCAAGTCAGTCATTTTTTCTTGTACCAGAACATTCACATCATGACACCAAATCATCATGAAGCGGGAAAGGCATTAGGTAAAAAATTACAAACTGATGCCGACATTGAATCGGCTTGTCGTGAAATCGCTGATAAAATTACACCAGATGCGATGATGATCACTCGCGGAGAAAAGGGTATGTCCATTTATGAGCGTAAATCAGATGTATTTTATCATATCCCAACTGTGGCCAAAGAAGTATTTGATGTGACTGGTGCCGGTGATACTGTGATTACCACCTACACGGCATTTGTTGCTAGTGGGATGAGTATCAAAGAGGCAGCCCTTGTTTCCAATGTCAGTGCAGGGATTGTTGTGGGAAAACTGGGTGCTGCGACAGTGACTCAGTCGGAGATTGAAGAGGCTCTACGTATTCTTGGATACTTGGATGAGGCAGCATGAGTTTTTACGAGGACTTACGAAACAAAATCATTCCATTTGATGCCATTGTAGCCAAACGGAAATCACTAGAAGGTAAAAAAATCGTTTTTACTAACGGTTGTTTTGATATTTTGCATCCAGGTCATGTCTCGTATTTAGCACAAGCAAGGGATTTGGGTGATTTACTTTGGATCGGAGTGAATTCCGATGAAAGTGTGAAACGATTGAAAGGTGAATCTCGACCCATCAATTCTTGTGAAGACCGGATGATGGTGCTTGCTGCTTTGTCTTCTGTGGATTTTGTTTCTAATTTTACCGAAGATACTCCTTTAGAAATCCTTAAAAAAGTAAAACCCTCCATCCATTCCAAGGGTGGTGATTACCAAGTGGAAACCCTTCCAGAATACCAAATTTTAAAGGAGATGGGGGCAGACATTCAAATTTTGCCCTTCGTTTCTGGAAAATCGACCACGAAGATTTTAGAAAAAGCCAAATCTCCCTCCTAAACGTATTGATTTTGGACCCAAATCCCGACAGTCTGTAAAAAACATTCTTTTTTGAGGTCCAGTTTGTCCAAGACCAGATATATTTTCATTACCGGTGGTGTTTCTTCTTCCTTAGGAAAAGGAGTTACCGTTGCCGCTCTCGGTTGTTTGCTCGAAGCGAGAGGTTATACCGTCTCTTTACAAAAAATGGATCCTTATATCAACATAGACCCAGGTACCATGAGTCCCTACCAACACGGGGAAGTCTATGTCACTGAAGATGGTGCAGAGACGGATTTAGATTTAGGTTACTATGAACGTTTTACTAAATCTAAGTTCTCAAGAAAAAATTCTGTGTCTACAGGACAAATCTATCATGCCGTCATCGAACGAGAAAGGAAAGGGGATTATCTTGGACGGACCGTACAAGTTGTCCCGCACATTACCAATGAAATTCGCAATCGAATTTACAATCTAACTAGAGACCAAGAAACTGATTTTGTCATTGTAGAAATTGGGGGAACGGTTGGAGACATTGAGTCTATTCCATTCTTAGAAGCTATCAGACAAATGCGTTATGAACATGGGAGTAGCCAGGTTCTGTTTTTGCATTTGACACTTGTACCAACGATCACTGCCGCAGGTGAAGCAAAAACCAAGCCGACACAACACTCTGTAAAAGAGTTACTTGCACTTGGAATCCAACCTGATGTTTTGATTTGTCGAATTAACAAACCAATGTCCAAAGAGATGAAAAATAAGATTTCTCTCTTTTGTAACGTGAAGGAACAAAATGTAATTTCAGCTGTCGATATTACAACTTCCATATATGAAATTCCTCTTATGTATCGGGAAGACAAATTAGATGAAGTTGTGCTCAACGCGCTCGGTATGGACTTACGGAAACTCAATTTTTCCCAATGGGAAAATATGGTTAAAAAAATCCGTAATACTAAAAAGACCGTAAAAGTGGCGTTAATCGGAAAATACATTTCCTTACAAGATGCCTATCGTTCTGTTTATGAGTCATTAGCACATGGTGGCATTGCAAACGATGTGGAAGTGGATGTTGTCAAAATCAACCCAGAAGACATCGATTCAAAAAACATCAAAGAACTTTTGAAAGGTGTACATGGAGTTCTCGTTCCTGGTGGATTTGGAGAACGTGGGATCGAAGGAAAAATTGCTGCGATTCATTATGCAAGAACTAAAAACATTCCATTTTTTGGAATTTGTTTGGGGATGCAATGTGCTGTCATTGAATTTGCACGACATGTCTTAGGATTTAAAGATGCCAATTCAACCGAATTTAAACCTAACGTTGAATATCCTGTGATTTCTATGATTGAAGAGCAAAAGGAAATCGAACGTATGGGTGGAACGATGAGGCTTGGTGCATATCCTTGTCTTGTAAAAAAAGGAAGTTTGGCACATGCGGAATACAAATCAGATCGAATTTCGGAACGTCATAGACACCGATTTGAATTCACTTTACGTTATAAAGATGATTTTGAGAAAAAAGGGATGAATTTATCTGGATTTTCACCAGACGGAAGTTTGGCGGAAATAGTAGAAGTTCCAAATCATCCTTGGTTCATAGGGGTTCAGTTCCATCCTGAATTCCAATCCAAACCAACGGATCCACACCCACTCTTTGCTGGTTTTATCAAAGCAGCAACAAAACTAGCTAAAAAAACAGAGGATTGATATGTACGATTTAATTGAAGAAAGAGAGTTTTTTGGAAAAAAGATCGGAGGTCGAAATCCTTTTTTTTTGATTTCTGGACCTTGTGTGATGGAGAACAAAGATTTACTCGATCGTGTTTGTGGGGAAATGAAGGCCATTTGCGATGAGTTAGGGATTGTTTACATTTTTAAATCTTCTTTTGATAAGGCGAATCGTTCTTCCATCAATTCCTATCGTGGTCCTGGACTCGAAGAAGGTCGAAAACTTCTCGAGTTTATCAAACACAAATACAATGTCCCTGTCCTAACAGACATCCATGAAACCATCCAAGTGGAACCCTTAAAAGATACAGTTGATATTTTCCAAATTCCAGCGTTCTTGAGTCGTCAAACAGATTTGATTGCAAAGGCTGCCGAAACCGGAAAGTGGGTGAATGTGAAAAAGGGTCAGTTTATGGCACCTGACGACACAAGGCACATCAAAACGAAAATCCAAGAATCTGGATCCGAAAAGTATATGGTGACAGAACGTGGTGCAAGTTTCGGTTATGGAAATCTTGTGTTTGACTTACGCGGGATTCCCATGATGCATAAACATGGAATTCCCATCGTATTTGATGGAACTCACTCTGCACAACTTCCTGGGGCTGCAGGTAACATAACAGGTGGTTTACGAGAATTCATTCCTCATATGATGAGAGGTGCGGTATCAGTGGGAGTGGAAGGTCTTTTTATGGAAGTACATCCTGATCCAGAAAAAGCACTCTCTGACGCAACCACACAATTCCCATTGGCAAAAGCAAAAACCTTACTCACCCAACTACTAGAACTAGATCGTTTGGTGAAAACAAAGTTCTTAGAGGCGTAAACCTTTTCCAAATGAGATCGAAGGTATGGACATTGTGTTTCCTTTTGGCTCTTTCTTTTTGCAAGGACAAGGAATACCTTCGAATCGAAGTGGAAAAAGAATCGGGTTCCATGGTTTCTATGCGAAATTTCAGCCGTTCTTCCTATAAGGAAACGGGGGAATTAGAATGGAGATTAAAAGGTGATGAGTCCTATATTTTTCCGAAAGAAAACAAAACGATTGTGTATGGATTTGCATTCAGTCAATTTGAAAAGGGAAAATCCACTTCCATGATGACTGGGGATCGTGGGGAAATTAATCACAAAACAAAAACAGTAATTTTAGAGGGAAAAGTTCGATTGAAAACGAACGATGGTAAGTTCATCGAAACAGAATCCCTCACCTATAATTTGGATGAAAAAACTCTATCTTCCGAAGTGGATGTATTGGTTTATTCTGATGGCACAACCATTCGAGGAAAAGGCCTTCGAGCCGATAAGAGCATCAATAAATTTACAATCCTTCAACCCAAAGCAGTGACAACGGGTGGTTCTAACCCTCTCAAGGAAAAACCATGAAACAAACGGTTGTGCATTTTGTTTCTTTTGTTACGGTTGTTTCGATGAACGCATCCCCCATTCCGATTCTATATGGGAATGAAGATTTTTATAAGAAAGAAGAAATTTATAAAGTTCCCGAAGAGAAAAAAAATAAGAAAGATAAAATTCCAATCATTTGGGGAGGAAGTAGTCTCACCCAAGAAGAGCGAATTGTCAATGGTTTTCCTGTAAAAGTATTTGTTCTTGGTGGTGGTGCTTATATCATGCATAAGTCCATCAAACTCAGCGCACGCGAAATTGAAATCATCGGAGAAGAGGCTCTTCTTGGAAATTTGAAAGGGCAAGTAGTTGTAGAAGACATCCAAAATGGAGTCACTTTAACAGCCACAAAGGGAGTGTATGATAAACTAGCGGGTACTGTGAGTTTAGAAAACCAACCCATCTTAACTCAAAAGAAAGATGGCAAACTTGTAAGGATCAAATGCCAATCCAT
Source organism: Leptospira sp. WS60.C2 (assembly GCF_040833955.1). Lineage (NCBI taxonomy): Bacteria > Pseudomonadati > Spirochaetota > Leptospiria > Leptospirales > Leptospiraceae > Leptospira > Leptospira milleri. Next base: position 1,652,697 of record NZ_CP162133.1, read on the forward strand.
CGTTCGGAATTTGGAGGAAGCAAAAACGACGTTAGCTGGGAAAGTCGTAGTAACTTCGGAAGAATTCCAAGTGTTCGGAGAGGATGCAGTTTTTACTGAAAAAGAAGATCGAATTGATTTGAAAGGTGAACCATTTTTGTTTTCGGAAAATCGATTTCTAATTGGTCAAACATTGTCTTATTTTGTTAAAGAAGGTAGTATCCAGTTGGATGGAAATGCGACCATCTACCAAGTAAGTTACGAAAAGAAAAAAGATAAAGAAAAAGATACGGAAACAAAAGAAAGGATGTTAACTATTTTTTCTGGAAAAACGTTAACCCACTTAAACAAAGGAAAAGAAACTGTAACTTCCATGAATGGTGATGCCAATATGGTGCGAAAAAATTCAGAATTTAAAGCTAATCTTTTGGAAAGTCGCAGAAACAATAAAGAAATCAAAGCAACAGGTAATGTCAGTTACCTCGATAAAGAAAATGGATATAGAATGGAAGGTGGCCTACTTTTTTATGATAAGGAAAAAGGTTACTCTTATCTAACAGAAAGCCCACGCATTGTTTTTTTAAATAAAAAAGATTTAGTCGAACGTGGTCAGCTCACTGCAGTATTTTTGGAACGTTTTGATGAACGAAGTGAAACTGTTGCTCGTGGTGATGTGCAAGTTGAAACACAATCGGCAAAAGCAACTGGTGAGTTTGCCACTTATTATGAAAAAAAAGATGAACTTGTTTTGGAAGGAAATCCGACTCTAGTGCGAGATGCTACAAAGGTATCTGCAGGTAAGATCATATTATTTCCAAAATCGGACAAAGCCTTGTTAACAGATGGACTAAAGGTAATCCCGAATGGTGAAAAAAAGTAAAGTTCCTGATAAAAAAAAGGAATTAGATCCAAATGTAAAAACATTTCGGATGGAAAATTTAGTTAAAATCTATAACAAACGTAAGGTTGTAGATGGAGTTAGTTTTTACATTAGAAAAGGCGAAATTGTAGGTCTTTTAGGGCCAAATGGTGCGGGGAAAACAACAAGTTTTTATATGAGTGTTGGTTTTGTTACTCCCGACGAAGGACACGTCTTTATTGATAATGAAGATCTTACAAAAGCACCAATGCACATTCGAGCTAGAATGGGGGTTGGATACCTTGCCCAAGAGGCGAGCATTTTTCGTAAACTCACAGTTGCCGAAAATTTAGAAGCTATTTTAGAAACCATGAATTTACCAGGGGATGAAATCATTCGTAGACGAGATGAGCTTCTTATGGAATTACAAATCATGCGTGTGGCAAACCAAAAGGGATATACCTTGTCCGGTGGAGAGCGTAGAAGATGTGAAATTGCTAGAGCCCTCGTAACAAACCCCGACTTTATTTTGTTAGATGAGCCTTTTGCTGGTGTTGACCCGATTGCGGTAAAGGACATTCAAAATGTAATCCAGTCTCTAAAGGAAAGAGGTCTCGGAATCCTCATTACAGATCATAACGTTCGTGAAACGTTAAAAATTACCGATAGAGCTTATATTATGTATAGCGGTCGGATTCTCATTTCAGGAACAGCCGATGACTTGATCAATGACCCAGAGACACGTAGGATTTATTTAGGGGAGGACTTTAAACTTTAGATGAAACTCGGGGCTTCACTTTCACAACGCCAAACGCAGAAACTCGTGATGACCCAGGACTTACGTCAGTCCATAGAACTTTTATCTTTATCCACATTAGAACTTTCTGACAAAATTCAAAACGAATTACTAGAAAATCCACTTTTAGATGAAGTAGGAGTGGATGAAAAATCGAAAATGCCAGAGTTGTTTTCTTTTGATGAAGTGAAACGACTGGAAAAATTAAATCATGAAAAAAGTACCGACGTCAATTGGCAAGATAGTTATTCAATCGAAGGGCCACGCACCTATGATTCAGAAGCCAGTGATCGTAATCAAAAATACATAGAATCCTCCACGCGAGGTGAAACGTTAGAAGAACATCTGTTAAATCAACTTCGTCTCATCAAATTAACGAAGTTAGAATTTGAGATTGGGGAAGTTCTCATCAGTATGATAGATGAGAAAGGTTTTATCACCGATGATCTAAGTTTGGTTGCCAAAGAAATGGGGTATTCTGAAGCAAAACTTCGTCGTGTATTGCAAGTGATCAATGAATTGGATCCCATTGGGATTGGTGCCAAGGATATGCAAGAGACTCTGCTGATCCAAGCAAGGATATTGTATCCAGACAATTTTTTATTACACCAATTGGTTGGTGAGTTTCTCTCTGATTTAGAAAAAGTTGATTATAAGAAAATTGCAAAAAACTTAAAAATTACAGAAGAAGAAATTTTAAGTTTAGCTCGTTTGATCAAAAAGCTAGAACCATACCCAGCGACCACTTACCAAGGCCGGAAGATTGATTATGTAGTAGCTGATGTGGTTGTAAAAGAAGTGGGAAATGAATTCAATATTTTTATCAATGATGAATGGTTACCAAAACTAACCATCCAAGAGGAATACAAAGAACTTCTAAGTCAAAAACTCCCACCTAAAGAAAAGGAATATTTCCAGACCAAATACAGTTCTGCACAGTGGCTCATCAGGTCCATCCAACAAAGGAGGCAAACCTTACAGAGAGTTGTGAGTTGTATCATTGATTTTCAAGTGGATTTTTTCCGAGGTGGCATTGGTTTTATCAAACCCCTCACATTAAAAGAAGTGGCAGAAAAATTAAACTTACATGAATCAACAATTTCAAGAATCACTACCAATAAATACATTCAAACCACTTGGGGTATCTTTGAATTAAAATGGTTTTTTTCTTCTGGTGTGAAGTCTGCTGAAGGTGGAAAAGAAAGTTCCAAAAAAATCCATGAACTCATTCGAAACTTAGTCAAAGAAGAAGATGAGAACAACCCTCTTTCAGACCAGGACATCGTGGAATTAATGGAGAAAAAAGGTATTGAAATTGCCAGAAGGACAGTGGCAAAATACCGAAAGGTTTTACGTATCCTTCCTTCCAACGAAAGAAAGAGAATGAGTTCACTCAAGGGGTAATCCATGCCAGTTCCAGGAATCACAGTCGAAACCATACTTCGTGATCATGATGACCTGCAACTTGTCCTTGTGACAGGAGAGGCTGGACTATCCAATCGAATCAATAGTGCGGAGATCAATCGTCCAGGCCTTTCCCTCACTGGTTTTTTTGATTTTTTTGCGAATGATCGAATTCAGATCTTAGGAAAAGGGGAATGGGCGTATTTAAACTCTTTGTCTGATGAGAAACTAAGAGAAATTACGGATAAGTTTTTTGAGTTTCATCTGAATTGTATTATCTATACTCATGGAAACGAACCACAAATTCCTTTTGTCGAAAGAGCAAAAGAAAAAGGGATTCCTCTTTTCAAAACTGATATCGCCACCCATCGTTTCATCACATTGATATCTCAAATTTTAGATAGAGCATTGGCACCAAGAACGATGCGACATGGAGTTCTCATTGAAGTATTTGGAATCGGAACTTTACTCACAGGTCGTTCTGGTGTCGGAAAAAGTGAAACAGCATTAGAGCTCATAGAAAGAGGTCATAGGCTTGTTGCCGATGACATGGTCGAGATCAGACGTCTGAGCGAGAGTTATCTTATTGGTTCTTGTTCTGATTTACTCCGCCATCATATGGAAATTCGTGGCCTTGGGATTTTGAACATCAAAGATCTGTTTGGTGTGGGGTCTGTGAGAGACCATAAACTAATCGAACTGATCATCAACCTAAAGGAATGGGAAGAACAAACATCAGGTGATTACGAACGGACTGGGATTGAACAAAGTATGGAAGAGATTTTAGGTGTTTCCGTACCGTTTATCGAAATTCCAGTCAAACCAGGACGTAACATTCCGATCATTGTGGAAACAGCAGCTATGAACCAAAGACTTCGTAAGATGGGAAAAAATAGCGCAAAAGAATTTTCAAATAAACTCAATACATACATTCAGCAGAGCACCATTGAAACAAATCCAATTAAAGATTAGAGACGATAGCACAGGACTACACGCCAGACCAGCCTCTTTATTCGTCAAAGTAGCTGCTGGGTTTCCTTGTGAAATTTTTGTCAAAAAAGACGACATAGAGGTAAATGGAAAATCGATTATGGGTCTTATGATGCTTGCCCTTGGACCAGGGACTGAATTTTCCGTGATTGCGGACGGAAACAAAGAGGAGGAAGCACTGGAGGCATTGCAGGCATTAGTTGTTCAGAATTTTGAAACAAATGCCAAGTAGATTTTTACATATCTTACCCAAACTATCTGATGAAAATAGATATTACTTACGTGATATATTCATTTTTATCATTACATTAGCAATATCTGTCGGATTTTCTGAACTTGTATTTTTCAGAGAAGAGGAAATCTCATTTTCCTCTAAATTAGATACTTATGTATTTATCTTAATTCCTTTTTTTATATTATCTCTGATCTTAAGTTACATTTATCGGAATCGAAGGAACCGTGAAACAGGGAAAATTCGAAGTTCCATTCGATACAGGCTTACTCTTGCTTTTTTATTTGTAGCACTTGTTCCTTCCTTACCAATCTTCATTTTATCCTCAAATTTAACAGGCCGGTTGATTGAAGGGTTTTATCGTGTGGACATTTCGAATGCATTACGATCTGCCAATGGAATCGTAGAACAATTGGAAAAGGAAAATGAAGTTTCGTTTTTGGAAATTGTTTCTAAGTTTCGTTCGATACTACTTCGCGAAAGAAAGGATAGTTTTACTGTTTTTCAGAAAGGAATTAAAACTGGTCTTTTTGAGAAGAATGAGTTCTATTTAGGATATATAGACAAAGGCCGAGTTCAGTTCGAATCCAAGAATTTATATCGCTATTTTTCTAAATTAGAATTCCAAGAAACAAAAGAAGACGGGATTTTCCTTAGCCGATATTATGATTCTGATAAGGCCTATCTGGTAAGTAGATTTTTCATTGATTCGGATCGAGTCATTTTTGTCGCTGAAAGAATTCATAGAGGATTGGAAGCTGATGTTTCGAATATTATCAATGCTACCTCTACCTATGAAAAGGTCAGTTTGTGGAAAGAAAAAATTCCTTTTAGTGTTCGCATAACAATTGCTAGTTTTTCTTTTTCAATGTTTCTCATCGCAATTTTATTTTCGTTTTTGTTTGCAAGAAGGATTTCAAAACCTATCATTGATTTAGCAAATGCAACAAAAAAAGTTTCCTTAGGTGAGTCAGATATTCGTCTAGAAAAGACAGAAGAAGGAGAAATGGGTATTTTGATTGATAGTTTCAATCAAATGGTGAGTGACTTAAAAGCAAAATCGGATGAGCTCATGCACACACAAAGGATTGCTGCTTGGAAGGAAGTAGCACAACGTATGGCTCATGAGATCAAAAATCCTCTGACTCCGATCCAACTTTCCGCGCAAAGGATCCAACGGAAGTTTCAAAATCCCAAAAAAGAAAACCTTGAATCAGTGATATTTGACGCAACGGAAACGATAATTGGGCAAGTGAGAGTGCTCGAACACTTGGTAAAGGAGTTTAGTGAATTTGCCAGAATGCCTGTTCCTGTACTCATCAACCAACATATTAACCCAATTTTAGAAGATGCTGTTGCTTTATTTCGAGATACCACTGACATTGAATTTGAACTTAAATTGGCTGAAAACTTACCAGAAGTGTTTCTCGATAAACGGCTGTTTCTTGGAGTTATAAATAATTTAATCAAAAATGCCGTGGAAGCTATTTATTCCCAAGAAAATCCCAAAGAGGAAATGGATATCTTAAGTTCGAAACGAAACAAAATTCGAATCATGTCAAAATTACAGAAAAGGGCACTCAGAAAGAGTATTGTCATAGAAATTGACGACACTGGTCCTGGTTTAAGAGACGAATGGAAAGAAAAAATATTTGAACCCTATTTTTCAACAAAGGAAAAACATGGATCAGGGATTGGACTTGCTATTGTACAAAAAACAATCATTGACCATCACGGACATATCTCCGTAGAGAATTCTAAGTTAGGTGGATGTAAGTTTCGTATAGAACTTCCTTTAGAACTTTCATAATGCAAAAATTGATCTACATATTAGATGATGAAAAAGAGATTCGTAAAACCTTACGGGCGATTTTAGAGGATGAAGATTATTCTGTAGAAGATTTTGCCAATAGCAAAAGCTTGATGAAGTCTTTGTCGAAAGATAGGCCATCTCTTGTGTTATTGGATGTTTGGGTAGGAAAGGAAGATGGATTGTCCATTTTAGATGAATGCAAAAAGTTATATCCCAACCTTCCGATTGTGATGATTTCGGGACACGGAACCATTGAACTTGCTGTGAATGCAACAAAGAAGGGTGCTGTCGATTTTTTAGAAAAACCTTTATCCATTGAAAAGGTAATTCAAACCATCGAATCCTCGATTGAGAAAACAAAGGAAGGAGAATTTCCTTCCTTTCGTTTGGATGTAGATGAAATTCTCGGAGAATCTTCTTCCATTCGTAGGGTTAAGTTTGCTATATCTCAAGCAGCTGAAACGAATGCTCGCGTGTTTATTTATGGAGAAAATGGAACGGGTAAGGAACTAACTGCTCGAGCTATCCATTTAAATTCCAAACGAAAACAGGAACCATACATTGTTTTCAATTGTGCGTCCTTACCTGAGGAAGGTTTGGAATCGGAATTATTTGGTTCGGAGACCATCATACAAGGTAGTACTTCCGAGGTAAAGATAGGGAAGTGGGAACAGGCCCATAATGGAACCTTATTTTTGGATGAGGTTTGTGATCTAAGTTTAGCACAACAATCGAAGGTTTTAAAAGCGATTCTAGAACAAAAAATCGAACGTGTTGGTGGAAAAGATTACATTCTAGTAGATGTTAGAATCATCGCAGCTACAAATTCAAATGTCGAGGACGCAATTCGAGAAGGAAAATTTAGAGAGGATTTATATTATGCGTTAAATGTGATTCCACTCGAGTTACCTCCGTTACGTGAAAGAAGCCAGGACATCCCTTTACTTGCCGAATATTATTTAAAAAAGTCAATTGCAGAAAACAACTTATCTCATAAAATCATTGATCGAGAAGGTCTCGATACACTCATTTCTCATTTTTGGCCGGGGAATGTGAGAGAACTTGCAAATATCATCGAACGTTTGAGTATCCTTGTTCCTGGAGATACCATTCGGGCGAAGGACGTGAAAGAAGCTCTGCATGGTTTTAAAAAAGCAAATGAAATGGTGGCTAGGGGCGATTTAAAACATGCCAAAGAAGAATTTGAACGCCAGTACATCATCAAAACCCTGCAAATTTGTGAAGGGAACGTGACTCGCACCTCTAAGGCACTTGGCATTGAAAGAACACATTTGTACAGAAAATTAAGGGCACTGAATATCTCTGTGGACCAACTGATTGAAGGTTAGTATGAACCAAAAAAAAATCTTAGAATCGTTTTCTGACATTCTCAAAGAAACAAAATTTCTCATTCAAAATCAGGCGATTTCTGTGTTTCGATTTCAAAATGAAACAGATCCCAATGATTATGTATTCCCATGGAAATCAAAAGTTCCTGAATCACTTGAAAATCAGAAAAAACAGCAAAAAGAAATTCAAAGAAAAAGTAGAGACTTGATCAATTTCTCTTGTACGCTTTGCCAAGGAAAGTTAAGTGGAGTTCGTCAATTTTTACATAAAGGTAGAAAGCCAATTTTGGTTTTGCATTATTCTGGTGCAACGACAGCGAAAGAAAAACCTTTTACCAAAACTAGACCCAATCAAATTTTCAAAGACAAACTAACGGAAATGAGTTGGGACTCCATCATTAAGAAGGTTTTTGGATTTTCTTATGAAGAGTTTTTTTACCAAGAATACCCTGCTTGCACATTTTCGCACACAGATTCTAAAGAATCAGATTGGTTTGGTCGTCTGGAGCATTGTAAAGTGCATGTAAAAGAAACGGTTGAAGAATTTGGAATCAAAGGCATTGTGATTTTAGGTTCTTCTGCTAGACTCCTTTTCGGTGCAGAAAAGGCAAAGGAACAACTTGGGAAGGTGATCGAGTGGGAATTACTGGGAAACAAAATTCCACTTCTCACAACCCGTTCTCCTGAGGCTCTTGTGTTTCTGGAAGAAAAGGCAAAGAAAGCAGATTCCGAAACGAATCTGTTTCAATATGGAAAGGAAAAACAAGATCTAGAAGATAGTTTTATTTCTCATCTATCTATCTTAAAACCATATTTATAATATGATCCAATATGCGGAAGTTGCCCTGAATGTGTCCTGGGAACAGAATACATTAACGTATGAGATTCCTAGTTCCATCCAAACCTTAAAACCTGGAGTTCGTGTCCTTGTTCCTTTGAATGGTAAGGATTGGGAAGGTGTAGTCATAGAGATTCACAAAAATGAACCTAATTATGAAACCTTAAAGATTCTCAAACAAATCGACGCTGAACCAGTGTTAACCAAAGAACAGTTAGACTTAGCATCTTGGATGGCCGACCATTATCTCTCATCCCTTGGAGAAGCTTTATTTTTAATGGTTCCAAAAGGAAAAAAAAGAAAGGTACAAGTTGAAAAAAATCATACAATCCAAACTCACCTTCTTCATCCGTTAAACGAAGCTCAAGGAAAAGCCTTAAGGGAAATTAAATCACAAACGATTTCTAATACCCATCTTTTGTATGGAATCACAGGAAGTGGAAAAACCGAAGTTTATCTACATTTGATGAAAGAAGTTCTCGAATCTCAGAAAGGCACTGTTCTGTTTCTTGTACCTGAGATTTCTCTCATGTATCCCACCATCACACGCATCGAGACGATTTTTCCGGGCCAGGTTGCCGTTCTCCATTCGCATTTACGCATATCAGAAAAATTCCAAAACTATTTGGATTTAAAAGAAGGTAAAAAAAGAATCTGCATCGGCACACGTTCTGCTGTTTTTGCACCTGTTTCGGATCTCAAACTCATCATCATGGACGAAGAACATGATGCTTCCTACAAAGAAAACGGAGCCCCTCGGTATCATGCAAGACAAGTTGCGTTACAACGGATTGTCAAGAGTGGTGGAAAACTACTACTTGGTTCTGCAACTCCAAGTGTGGAATTGTACTACCTTGCCAAGTCAGGGCAAATTGGGTTTTCTCAGTTGGAAAAAAGAGCAAATCCTTTAGCCAAACTTCCTTCGGTAGAGATGGCAGAAAAAGGGGACGATAAACACCTAATTGTTGGTGACCTGCAATTTAAAATCGCTGACCGGTTAAAAAAGAAAGAACAAATCATTCTCCTATTAAACCGGAGAGGTTACAATCCCTTCATTTATTCGCCTAACACAAAAGAATTCGTTCATTGTCCAAAGTGTACCGCGACACTTTGTTTCCATTCCGATCAAACGGTAAGATGCCATTTGTGTGGTTACAAATCAAGTTTTCGTAATTTAAAACAAATGATAGGCGAGGATTTGGAACTCTTCGGTGCAGGGACACAAAAATTAGAAGAGTATTTACTTTCTCATTTCCCGCAGGCAAGGATCGAACGCCTCGACCAAGACAGTTCTAAAAATAAAGATGTCACGAGGGAAGTTCTCGAAAAATTAGGTGAGGGGGAGCTTGATATCTTAACTGGAACACAGATGATCGCCAAAGGTCTTGATTATGCCAATGTAACCCTTGTTGGAATTTTAAACGCCAATCATGGGTTAGGTGTTCCCGACTTTCGTAGCAGTGAACGAACCTATGCCTTGGTTTCGCAGGTAGCAGGTCGTGCCGGACGAGGGGAAAAACCGGGTGAGGTGATCATCCAATCAAACGATCCTGAACATCCTGTGCTTAAAATGGCAAAAGAACAAAACTATCCAGCCTTTTTTGAATGGGAGTTACAGTTTCGAAAAGAACTTTCCTATCCACCCTTTGTTCGGTTAGCTCGTCTTGTGTTTCGTTCTAAATATGAAGATGTAGTAAGTAAACAATCCGTTTTGTATGGGGAACTCATCAAAGAAAAAAAAGACGAATCCATTACGATGCTCGGTCCCACTCAATGTCCTTTTTATAAAATTGATAATAATTTTCGGTATCACATTCTATTAAAAGCCAAAACCATTACGGCGCTTCGTAGTCTTTTAAAAGAAACAAAACAAACGTTCAAAGTGGATCACAAATGTTACATCGAATATGATTTGGATCCGCTCGAACTTGTATAGGGAAAACATATGAAACTCTCCATTGGCTATTTTGGTTCCCCGGAGCATTCCAAAGATTTACTGAAGATGATCCTGGATGCCGACATCCAGGTGGATTTTGTAGTAACAAATGTGGATAAACCCGTGGGACGAAAACAAATCATCACACCCACGCCTGTCAAAAAACTGGCAGAAGAACAGGGAATTCCTGTGATTCAATCAGTTCGACTTCGCAACGATGACGAGGCACAAAAACAAATCCTTTCCTATCGATCTCCTGTGCATGTGGTCTATGCCTATGGATCGATTGTTCCAGACCTTGTGTTTTTAGATCCTAAATGGGGGAGCATCAACCTACATGGAAGTTTACTACCGAAATACAGAGGTGCCTCTCCCGTTCAAAGTGCTCTTCTGAATGGCGAGGAAGTCACAGGATTTACGATCCAGTACTTAGCCAAAGAAGTAGATTCGGGTGATATCATTTCGCAAAAATCTTGGAACCTGTCTGTAGAAGAAACGACAGGAACTCTCCTCCAAACGATCACAAGACTTGGCGGTGAGGAAATCATTCGCCTCTTAAAAACATTGGAAACCACAGGGGAACGTTTTTCTGGAACACCACAAAATGTGAGTCTTGCCACACATTGCCAAAAAATCACAGCAGGCCATAGGCCCGTCGTTTGGACAAAGTCGGCAAAGGAAATCCACAACCAAATCCGAGCTCTCCATCCTGATCCTTTGGCTACCACCGAATTCCGAGGGAAAAAATTGATCCTTATTTCTTCCTTTTTGCCTGAACCCACAACAGAACCCATTCCTGTGCCAGAAGGAACAAAACCTGGCTCCTTTTTTCTCTACCAGAAAAAAAGGCTTTTCTGTCTCTGTGGAGACGGAAACCTGCTTGGTATAGATACCCTACAACCCGAAGGGAAAAAGCCCATGAAGGGATTTGAGTTTTTTAATGGGGCACGGGTTTTGGCCGGAGAATCATTTACGTGAAAGAAAAGTTTCTTAAAATTTTACCTTATAGTGGTTATGTTCTATTTGTTTCCTTAGGACTTTTAGTATTTTTTGTCGCAGCATTTCTCGTTGTTGTGGTTCGCACCAAAGAAGAACAAAAGGTGATGATGCCTTATGTGATTGGAAAAAATTACATCGAGGTGCACAACGAACTCCAACGATTGCAACTCAAAGTGCGTTTGGAATCGGAACGAATTCCTGAAAAAACAGATGGAATCATCTTAAGCCAATCCATCGATGCAGGAAAAGAAGTGGAAGCTGGTTCCAAACTTTACCTCACTGTCAACATTGGATTTGACCGCGTGACGATTCCCGACGTAAAGGGACAGGACCTGAAACGTGCGAAAGCGATTCTGGAAAAAGTATTATCTGGCGAAGTGTATGTTCCCTTACAAATTGGTGGGATTACATATGTTCCTTCTGTAGGGGATGAACCACCTGACACCATCATCGATCAGATTCCAGCACCAGGAAAAGAAACTCATTCAGGGGAAAAAATTTACCTTCTTGTGACTGAAGCGAATACGGATAAAAAATCTAACCAAAGTTTGAAAGAAGGCTCAGATGAATCCAAGATCGTTGGGATTCCAGTGCCCTTTGTCGTGGATTATTTGCAAAGAAAAAAAATACCGTATCGTATTAAAGAGGCCACCAAACCAGAGTTCCGTGATGGTCACGGTCTTGTTTCTTCATATGAATTAAAACCAAACGGAGCAGAAATCGGAACCTTTTATCTAAAACCTTCCACATCTCTTGTCCATGACTATGAATTTTTAGAATACGAAATAGATGATGATGATATTTATTCAGCTAAGCTCAGTTATACGAAACCTGGCGAAGATGTTGAAATCGAAAAAGAAATCCTAACAAGCCAAGCTTTTAAAGAGGATGAAATCGTTCGTCTTGTGGTGCATCGATTTACAAATGCCAAAGTCACGCTGATCGGAAAAGAAACTGGTGTCGCCAAGGTTTGGAAACTTAAAGGAAACTACTAAGATGAAAATATCCGCATCCATTCTTGCTGCAAAACTCACTGGACTTTCTTCGGAACTTCCTACTTATAAAAAAGAAAATATCGATCTCATCCACATTGATGTGATGGATGGCAATTTTGTGCCTCAGATTTCCTTTGGGGAAGCGTTCACGAAAGAAGTAAAATCGCACACAGACATCCCACTGGATGTTCACTTGATGGTGAGTAACCCAGAACTACACGTTCCCAAATACTTTGATCTAAAACCGTATTGCATTACCTTTCACATTGAAACGACGAATTTCTCTGTGCGTCTTGCCGAAGAGATCAAAAAACAGGGGATCAAAGTGGGAGTTTCCTTAAATCCCCAAACGCCACCTGAATCCATTTCCCAAATTTTGCCGTATCTTGACCTTGTGCTTCTCATGACGGTTGACCCTGGGTTTTATGGACAGTCCTTTGTGAAATCAGGGTTTGAGAAAATCGCTGCGGTTCGTAAACTCACAAAACCATACAATATCGAACTGGAAGTGGATGGTGGTGTGAACGAATCCAATATGGAAGAACTCGCAAAACTGGGTGTAGACATCACAGTTGTGGGCTCGGGACTCTACAAAACAGGGGATCCCAACGCTCAAGGCAAAAAATTGAAGGAACTGGCTGCAAGTGCACGAACTCGCTCTTGACAGAACGTCCCTATTTAAAAAACTCGCTAGAAAAGGGGTATTTTTCCTTGGTTAAATTAAGATTACAAAGAACGGGAACAAAAGCTGACCCGCATTATCGCATTGTTGCAGCAGACATTCGTGCACCTAGAGATGGAAAATTCATCGAAGCGATCGGACACTTTCACCCAACTGCTTCTGCTGTGAAAAAAGCAACTTTCAATGAAGAAAAAACTCTTTCTTGGTTAAAAAAAGGCGCACAACCGACTGACACCGTACTTGCTCTTTTGAAAAAAGACGACGTTTGGTCAAAATTCAAAGGTTAATCAGTACATGGATTCCTTAGTTCGTTATATTGTGACATCTCTCGTTGACCAACCAGACCAGGTTGCTGTCAACCAAGTACCCGGAGAGGAAGAAACTGTGATCGAACTTCGAGTGGCTCCGAAAGACCTCGGTAAGGTGATCGGAAAGAACGGAAGGATTGCCAAGTCACTCCGTACGGTGTTACAAGCCGCTGGAACCAAACAAGGCAAAAACTATACATTAGAAATTGTCGACTAAACCAAGTTTAGTGAAAGTGGGGGTCTTTGGATCCTCACATGGTATTAAGGGTTACATTAAGTGTTTCACGGAAGGTGAAACACTCCATTCTCTCAAAACTCCCTCCACTTGCCTTGTCCAGGACCCAATTGGGAACCAATCGAACATTCTCATTGAGTCCATAAAACCAAACGGGAATCATTTCCTTGTTAAGATCAAAGGCTATGACACACCTGAAACAGTTGTGAAGTATCGTGGTTTTTCCCTTCTCTGGAAAAAAGAAGACCTTCCCGTACCGAGTGCTGGAGAGATTTACACCGAGGACCTCATCGGTCTTCATGCCATTGCAAAAGAAACCAAATCACCACTCGGTTACAAAATCACTGAAGTCATCGACAACCCAGCACACCCAATCTTAGAATGTAAACCTATTTCTGGTGAAGGGGAAACGATCCTTGTTCCCTTTCTCAATCGATTTGTAGGTGATTGGAATTTAGAAGAGAAAACTCTCGAGATGATCGAATGGGAGCAGTGGTTTGAGATTTAATTTCATCACCCTTTTCCCAGAAAAGATCACATCCTATTTTGATTCAGGAATTCCTGGCAAAGCCGTAAAACAAGGAGTTGTGGAAATCAACACCGTGCACTTACGAGACTTTGCCGATAACAAACACCAAAAGGTAGACGATACCATTTATGGTGGTGGTCCTGGTATGTTATTACAAGTGGGACCCATATACCGTGCCCTGGAATCCCTTGGGGAAAAGAAAGGTAAGGTCATCTTACTCAGTCCCTCAGGCGAACTTTTCAACCAAACCTTGGCTCGTGAAATTTTTGAGTCCTCTGACACAATTACCTTGATTTCTGGGTATTACGAAGGGGTCGATCATCGTGTCACGGAGCATTTAATTGACAGGGAAGTGGCCATTGGAAACTATGTTATTTCATCGGGGGATTTAGCTGCTCTCGTTGTGGCAGATTGCCTGTCTCGGTTTGTTCCGGGGTTTTTGGGAAAGGAAGAAAGTCTTCTCGAAGAATCGCACAACGAAACGGAAGAATTAGAATACCCTCAGTATACAAAACCCTATGATTTTATGGGTTGGACTGTTCCTGACGTGCTCCTGGGTGGACATCATGAAGAGATCCGGAAATGGCGGCAAAAAAACCGCAAAACAAGAAATCATTCTTAGAGGAAGCCATGAATCAGATTCTAGAAACAGCACTCGCAGGCGAAGCAAAGAACGAACTTAATTTCGAGATTGGTGATACTGTAAAAGTTCACTACAAAATCGTTGAATCTGGAAAGGAACGTGTTCAGGTTTACGAAGGCATCGTAATTTCCATTGCGAACAAATCGCAAAGCAAAACTTTCACAGTAAGACGTGTTTCTTACGATATCGGAGTGGAACGTATTTTCCCACTTCATAGCCCAAGAATTGCAAAAATCGAACTCGTTCGTAAGGGTTCTGTTCGTCGTGCAAAACTTTTCTATCTCCGTGAGAAAAAAGGAAAGGCTGGACGTATCAAAGAAAGAAAAGGCGGACAAGCAATTGTTGCCAAAGACAAAAAGAGACAGGACGAAGCTTCTAAGGCAGCGAAAGCAGCCCAAGCAGAAGCACCTAGCGCATAATTTCTTTCGATCTAACGGCCATCAAACGGCCGTTTTTTCCTGAATTTCAAATCCCAAATCCTAACAGCTTCTCTTTTGATGAGGCTGGTCGTGGCACCCTTGCCGGTCCCGTTTCCGTTGGTTGTGTATCCTTTGATCACAATACCTTAAAGAGAATCCAGGCTGGAGAGATTTTAAAAAGCCTTCGCGATTCCAAAAAGATTCCCGAACCCAAACGACTCGAACTCCGAAAGGAAATTTTAGAACATGTTCGGTATTGGCATGTTTCCTTTGTGAGTGCGAAATACATTGACAAGTTCAATATCAACCAAGCCATCTTTTATGGAATTGGTCGATCCCTACCAAAGGTAACAGATCCAACTAATCCAAAATTGGATCCAGAAACAAAACCATTTCTCTTTTTGGATGGAAATTACAAACTCAAAATCACAAACCCGATTGATGGGTATCTTTCCATTCCTAAGGGAGATGATTTAGTACCATCCATATCAGCTGCCTCGATCCTTGCTAAAACATTCCGGGATGAGTATATGGAGAGTATGGATCGTAAATACCCAGGATATGGCTTTGCGAAACACAAAGGGTATGGAACAGAAGAACACCGAGACGCGTTACGAAAACTCGGAATTTCTCCCATCCATAGGTTGAGTTTTTGTGATTTTCTCCGAAGGGAAGGGAGTGAACCCTCTCTTTTTTCAAACTAATTCTTCGGGAAATCATGTATCTTTAGGATTTCCTTTTTGGGGTAAACTTTCCCCATTTCGATCGCAGGCAAACGATCGTTTGTTTGAGGATAAAACATTCCATCGACCAATGCAAGTTCTTTGTGTGAAACCAACACGAGACCTGGAAATCAAAAAAGTCGATGTTTCCGAAAAAACACCTAACGCTCGTCCGAATGTTTCCAGTAAGGCAAAGGATTTGTCTCGTTGGGAAATGTTTGCAAAACACATTTTAGAGGAAAAACAAACTCTCGACATGCAAGCGAGTAAAACTGTCTGGAATTATTTCCTCGGACAGTGCAAGTGCTCTGATTGGTTCTCTTATGACTCCGACAAACACAAAGAAAACTTACAAATGGTTGTGGAACCAAACCAAACAGGTATCACACTATACGTGTTTTGGAAGGCGGAGGGGCTTGGACCCTTTGGAATCTTTTTTTACTACGAACCAGAGAAAGAAAATCCCATACGGGTTGAATTGGTGACTGAGTCCAGTCCGGATGGAAGAAATTCCTGGGAAGATACCAACCTGTCTAAGGAATTTCTGCAATTATTACGGGACTTCCCTCAATTAGAGAGAATTTCCTTTGAAGAATGGAAACATTCATCTTATAACGGGGATTATAGATGAAACAGAAAATGGTTGCCCTTGCCTATCATCCCAAGGAACATTCGGCTCCCAAACTTGTGGCAAAAGCAGAAGGGGCTCTTGCAAGTCACCTAGTACGGATCGCAGAAGAAGCAGGAGTTTTCATCGTCAAGGATGAGGTTGTAGTCAACACACTCGCACATCTCCCTAATGGGAAAGAAATTCCAAGAGAATTGTACGAAGTTGTGGCAGCAGTCTTTCGGATTCTTGTTTTGGAAAGAGAAAAGAAAAACAATTGAAGTTTCTACGCTTCCTATTAGGATTTACGCAATTATGCGGAAAATCTCCATACGTGACTTAGAGGCTGGTTCTAAGTTTACCAAGTCTCTTTACTTAGATAAAGACACTGTTTTTGTTGGAGCAGACCAACCCATCACACAACAAGACTTAGATCGTTTACAACAATTCGGAATCACCTTCATTCTGACGGATGGAGAAAAAGTAACGGCGGATCAAAATGACAAGTCTTCTGGGAATATGGGTCCAGGTTATTTTGATACAAACCTTCCTTTTTACCAAGATGATGAAAATTCCACACGTTATAAATACCTACTGGAAAAAGCAAATTCTTCCAAAGTAGAATTTAACGCCGTGTTTAAAGACTGTTTTGATTTGGTTCAAAAAACATATAAATCGGCATCTGAAGGTCGTTATACGGAAATCAGAGAGTTTCGAGAAATTGCGGAACGAATTGCCGATCATACCAAGGCAAACGCACAAATTCCAATTTTACTTTTATCACATTCCCATTCAGGATATTACCTCTACACTCACATTTGTTATGCGACATTTTTCTCGGTGATGCTTGGTAATTTTTTAGAATTTTCCAGACCTAAACTCATCGATTTGGCTCTTGCTTCTCTTTTTGCAGACATTGGAATGGTGACCGTTCCCGAAGAAGTTTCGGAAAAAAAAGGAAACCTAACAGAACTGGATCTAAAGACAATCAAACGCCATCCTGTGACTGGTTATCAGATTCTCACACAAAGATTAAAATTAAAAAATTCCCTAGCCATCGTTGCTTTACAACACCATGAAGCAGTGGATGGATCCGGTTACCCACAACGAATCCTTGCCAATCAAATCGAAGAACTCACCAAGGTGTTTATGATCGCCGATCAATTTGCGGCGATGATCCATCCACGACCGTATCGATCTGCAATTCTTCCATACGAAGCTATGAAGATTATGATCAGTGAAAACGTGAACCGTTTTGATTTAAAAATGGTAAGACTGTTTTTAAATAAACTTTCTATGTTTCCTGTGGGGTCCGGAGTGGTTCTTTCTGACCTCAGAATGGGTATGGTGATTGAATCTAATAAAGACAAACCGCTACGACCCGTTGTCCGCGTTACCAAAGATGCTGATGGTAGGCGACTGAAACATCTTGAATTTGTCGATCTAATGAAAGATTTAAATTTGTACATCCAACAAGCCATTCCGTTCTCACAGATTTATTGAGAGTTTGATAGTAAGGGCTTTACCTTTGGATAAAAAATCTATATCCGTGGGAAAGGTCGGAGAGATCTTTGCCGCTTCCTATTTACAATCGTTGGGTCATACCATCCTCTTTCAAAATTACCGTAAAAAAGTGGGAGAAATTGACATAATCAGCTTCTGGAACGATTCTCTGTTTTGTTCGGAAGTGAAAACATGGAAAGAGGGAATTGGATTTTATCCACAGGAATGCCTTCATGCGACAAAACGTGCCAGAATGAGGAAGGTATATTTGCATTTATTACTTGAATTTCCTGCCTTTTGCCACCTAACACCTATCTTTAATTTGATCCATATCACCGAAAAAAAGGAAGTTCGTTTTTATTCTTCAATCTTCTAAATACTTCATCAAGGGAATTTTGTACTGAACCGATTGGTTTTGTATCCCACAAGGGAAACGCTCTCAAGGATGAGAGTTTGATTGTTACAAGGAAGTAACCAACATGAGTCAATTTAGTGTATTTGGGAATTTAGCAGAAACCGATGAATTTGGGCCCGATCCTGTCCTCCTTCGGAAAAGGGGAATGGCATCGACCATCAAAAAGAAATTTGATACTTATAAGAAAAAAATTGATGATCCAGCCTATATGGATTATGCAATCAATAAGATTGCTATGGAAATATCTCATTTTATTTCCAAATAATCAACCTAGGCTATAAATCCACTGGTATCCCAAACTATAATCCAAAGCCTCTTGAATGTGTACTTCCTTTGTTCTAGGGGAGAGGTTCCAATCTGCGATTGTCCTTGCGAGAGAAACAATTTGTTTTTTCTTTCGTAGGGAAAGGTGTTTGGTTTGTTTACCCATCTCCAGTTGACTCATCACTTTTTTTACTTCCTCTGAAGGAATGGCCCTTTCTTTTTTATATTCAAATTTTTCTTTTATCATTTCTTTGAGTTTAGTTTCTTCCAAGCGAATGTTTCTCACTAATGAAGTCTCAAAGAGAGTTTGAAAAATCGTAATTCGATCTAGAAACGCTCCACTGATTTTTTGAAGATACAACCTGATCTTTTGTAAAGAACAATGGCATTGGTGTTGGCTCTGGTAATTTCCACATGGGCATGGGTTTGCGGCGAGTAACAAAGTGAAATTGGTTTTGATTTTTGTGATCTCACCCAGACGAACAATTTCCAAATAAGAATCTTCCATCGGTGTTCGTAAACTTTCTAAAATTCGATCCTTAAATTCTAATGCTTCATCTAGAAATAAAATCCCTCCTTCCGCCTTTGTGATTTCTCCTGGTTGGTAGGGAAGTCCACCACCGAGTAGACCCACCTCTGTTGTGGAGTGGTGAGGAGCACGGAATGGTCTTTTGTTGCTTGGGACTTCATACTCACCTTTGTTTGTCCAAATGCCACTAGGATAAGGGATGTTGGTTTCCTTTCTGGGAAGAAGTGGTTCAAGTAACCTATGTAACATGGTCTTCCCTGCGCCAGGACAGCCGAGTAATAAACTATGATGATTCCCTAGAATGGAATAGAGTAAACCTTGGAAAGCTGTCATTTGATACGGATCCAAATACACTTCCTCCCAAATTGGTTCCTCTAGCGATCCTTCCTTTGAGATCCGAGTTTCGGGTGGAATGTGAGAAATCCGGTCCAAATCTCCCAGGTAACAAAGAAAGTGATACTTACCATTTGGTAGGTTTTCGAACCGCAAGGATTCGGGAAGGCAGAGAATTACACCTTCCAAGTTTCGATATTGCCAAACGAACGGAAGGAGTTCTTTTCCTCCATGGAGGCTACCATCAAGTCCAAGACTTCCGAGATACAAAATCCTTTCTTTGGGTTTTACGACTTGGGTCGTGGCGTGTAAAATCCCCACTGCGATGGCAAGGTCTAAGGACACTGTCTTCTTTGGGATATGCGCGGGTTTTACATTGAGGATGATGGTTTCCATTGGAAATTCGAAAGAAGCAGCTTCCATAGCCAAACGGATGCGGTCTCGTGCTTCTTTCACCTCTTGGGAGACATTGCCTAAGATTTGAAAATGGGGAAATCCCCGTCGTATCCCAACCTCTACTTGGATTTCTTTTGTCCCATTCCATTCATATAACAAACTTTCCACTTCTGCTCGTTTGGGACCCATAGTCACATTGGGTCATCTCGTTTCGCTTTTGGTTCAAAAAATAAAAAAGACTTTTCATAATTAAGGCATCATGGTGACTTTTCCTGAGAGTTTGCTTTGGTTTGTAGTATCATTCGTGTAATTCCCCTCGTTCTTGTCCTTGTGTTCAGCCATTGTTCACAACGATTAATCA
Organism: Leptospira sp. WS60.C2; assembly: GCF_040833955.1. NCBI lineage: Bacteria > Pseudomonadati > Spirochaetota > Leptospiria > Leptospirales > Leptospiraceae > Leptospira > Leptospira milleri. The sequence continues at coordinate 1,672,833 of NZ_CP162133.1, forward strand.
AGAAAGAAAGATTAAGGGAAATCAATGAATTCTATGATGGGAAAACATATGCCCTTCGAGAGGAGATCAAATTTTCACAAACGGAAGTTTGGAAAAAAGGTACTCTTGTGAGAATCTACATCGAATCAACTCCCTCTCTTTTGAAATTGAAAGTTTACCCCATCCAAGAGACACGAGAGTCTTCTGTCGGGAAACTTGCTGACTACATCATCAATGATGATGTGAAAAAAAGAGAATATGATTTGGCGGATGTGGAAGAGTGGGTGAATCAAAAATTTTCCCTCGTCGAACAAAACGTCAAAAAAACAAAGAAATAAAGGTTTGGGATGCTTTCATTGTCGTATTATTTTGATTTTCCAGCTTTCTTTGTTTCCGATTCAAGATTCTTCCGTTTCCATCCCGATAGTATCATTGTGAAGGTCTCCCGATTGGTGATTGTTTCTGTTTTGTTTTTGGTTGGACCAAGCGTATTCGCCAATCCATTCCAAAAACTCCAACAAGAAATCAATGACAGCCTTCCTTCTGGCGACTCTGCTGTTTTTCGAATTTTTAGTAACCAATCCCAAGAACAAGAAGTGCAAAAACTTTTTTCCGTCGGAGTCAACCAAAACGGAGAAGAAGAGGAAGTGGAACTTGCATCGCTTGATCTTCCCAAATACATCGATGTATCTCCTGTTGTGAGTAACACAGTGGTGCATGAGTCCGGAATCATCATCAAAAAATACACAGTCCAAAAAAAGGACAATCTCTCCAAGATAGCGCGTTCCTTTTCGGTTGACATTACGAAACTGAAAAAAGCAAACTCTCTCACCTCCGACCAATTGAAAATCGGACAAGTATTGGATGTTCCTGTGCAAGTGAAGAATGCCTCCACCTCTCGGGTTGTTTTGAAAAAGATTTTCATTCTGCCTGTCCCGCAAAGCCGAGTCACATCTCGTTTTGGTCGCCGTGTGGATCCATTCAACAAATACAACCGTGTCTACCATTCAGGTCTCGATCTTGCGGCAAAAGTGGGCGCTCCTGTCCTTTCTGCTGCTGATGGAGAAGTTGTGTTTACTGGTCGGAATGGTGGTTATGGAAATTCCGTTACCATCCAACACAAAAACGGCTATAAAACAGTTTACGCCCATTGTTCACAGATTTTAGTTGAGGTTGGGGAAACGGTGAAAATGGGTCGAGTGGTTGCGCTTGTCGGTAGGACTGGTACAGCAACGGGTGCTCATTTGCATTTTGAAGTGTTCCGAAACGGGAAAATTATGAATCCTGAATCAGCTCTAAGCATGACTGAAAAACATGTCACAAAACTTCCCAAATCTGAAGTAGCTGGAATGTAATCGGAGTTTTTCTCCGATTTGTGGAGAGCATGAATTTAATCCTTCAAAGAATCCAATCGAGTCAGTTTTTAACATTGATTCCAGCGGTATTATTATTTTCCTTTTCTCTTGCCTATTTGCTCAAATTAGTACTTTTACTTCTTTTCTCCACAGAATCAGGCATGAATGTGGGAAGCCAAGTTCGTCCCAAACAAACAAGACAAGAAGTCATCCTGGCAGTCAGTACCTATGAGGACATTGTCACGGGCAATCTCATCAGAGGACAAGTGTTTGATCCGAATGATGCTACTAAACGGGGTGCGGATGGATCGCCTTTAGATCCCGAAATTGCCCAAGACAATGGAGATGATGACCAAATGCTCCTAACGGGAACATTGTCAGGTCACTGGTCCTTTGCTCGTGCGACCATTCGGGAAAAACAGAACAATGATTCTGAAGAGTATGGAGTGGGGGAGATGGTAGGTGGTTATAAAGTCCAAGCCATTGAACAACACTATGTAGTGCTTAAAAAAGGGGGTTTAAGCCTTCGGGTGAACATTGGCGAAACACCGGCACAGGCAAAAGAGCGAATTCGTCCCAAAGACGCGGCTGCCGTCTCGAACATCGGTCCCTCGAGCCAAACGATCCAAAAAGTTCTCTCGAGAGAGGATGTAAATCGAAAACTAAAAGATCCGAATACAATCTATAAAAATGCACGATTCGGCCCTCATTTAGTAGACGGAAAGATCGAGGGTTACAAAATCTATCAGGTGGCAAAAGACCATGTGTTTTATTCTTTAGGAGCACGTGGTGGAGATATCATCAAACGAGTCAATGGAATGCCTCTCAACGAAACAGAGAAAATGTTGGAAATGTGGGGCTCCATCAAACAGGCTCCGAAAATTACAGTGGATTTAGAACGACAAGGCAAAATAATCACATATGAATTTATCATTCGGAATTAAAATGAGAAATCGTCTTCCTATACTTATCCTTAGCATTTGCCTTTATTTTTTTGTCACTCCAGGCTTCTCACAAGAAAAAGGGAAACCAAAAGCGAAACCCTCACAAGAGCCAGCTAGTTTTACCGCAGACTGGAGAGATACAGAACTGAAAGACTTCCTCATGGGAATGAGCGCCATCATCAAAAAAAACATTCTCATTGATGATGCCGTAAAAGGGAAAAAGGTTACCATCATTTCCCAGAAACGTGTGCGCATAGAAGATGCGTATGGTTTTATGAAGTCGGTTTTAGAAACACAAGGGTTTGGTCTTATTGAAGAAAATGACTTGATCAAAGTAGTTAAAATCAAAGATGCACTTGCCAAATCGCAGATTGTACGAATCGGAAAAGATCCCGTATCCGATTCAGAAGTCGCTTTAAACAAAACGATCACTCAAATTGTTCCGTTAGAATATTCTAATGCGATTGAGCTTGAGCCAATTTTGAAACGAGTCACATCGCCTGACACTGACATCATCATTCCCAAAAATCAAAATACTTTGATTTTTTCTGGTTCAACTTCCGATATCAACAAGTTACTCAAGTTAGTTGATAATTTGGATGTCAGAGTGGATGGACCTGGTTCCATTTCCTCGGCAGGTGATATTCATATATATACATTAGAATACAATGAGGCGGAAAAACTAGCGGCAATCCTCGTAAAATTGGACATGCCAGATGCACCTGTGGCGCAAGCACAAGGACAACCAGGTGAGGCGGGTGGTGATGGAAAACCAGCGCAACCACAACCAGTTGCACAAGCTCCCAAAGTTCCTGGTAAACAAGACAAAATCAAGGCAGTCGCTCATAAAGAATCAAACTCACTCATTGTCACTGCCACTCCACAAGAATGGGAAGAGATTAAGAAAATTATCAAGATATTGGACACTCCGAGAAAACAAGTGTTACTTGAGGTTCTCATTGTTGAGCTTAGCTCGACTGACTTAAACGACTTTGGTATTGATTGGCGTTACCAAGAACTCGCATATGGACAGTTTAACACGGGTCTTGCGGCACAAGGGGGAGTCATTGATAAGAATGGTCGTCCTACGAATGTAAATACATTGTCTGGTTTTTCACTTGGTTTTATCCGTCGAGGAGGGCAACAGATTATTGGTATCTTAAATGCAAACTCCACAAATGAAAATTTTAATGTCTTGTCTGCACCTCAAATCTTAACTTTGGATAACCAAGAAGCGGAAATCAATGTTGGACAGGATGTTCCTGTTCGGACTCAAAATAGAAATGCTGGGCTTGGTGGTGACAACGCCGTTACAGTGGCAAACTTTGAATATCGCCCAACAGGGATTAAACTTAAATTTACGCCACACATCAATAAAAACAATCGAATCACTCTCGATCTTTACCAAGAAATCAAAAACGTCGCTGGGATTTCATCGGAAGCAACGGGTGGTAACCCAACCTTTAACAAACGGGATATTAAAACAACCATCGTTGTTGATAACATACAAACCATTGTCATTGGTGGTCTCCTTTCCAATGACAAACAGAAAAAAGTGCAAAAGATCCCAATTTTAGGAGAGATTCCTCTCCTTGGTACTTTATTCCGAAGGACAACCAATCAAAATCGGAAAACCAATTTGATGGTATTTTTAACTCCGCATATTCTAGACGATCGAGACAAATCAGATCGAATGACCATCCAAAAGAAAAATGAACAAGAAAGGATGGTGGATGAACGAGAAAAGAAACTGAGATGAGAAAAAGTTTAGGTCAGATTCTTTTAGAAGATGGAATCCTTACGATTAAGGATTTGGAAGACATTTCCAAACAGCAGGAAAAGACCAATCTTCCTATCACTCACATCATCCAAAAAAAAGGTCTCGCTTCTGAAACCGATATTCTAAAAGCGCTTGCGAAACTCCACAGAATGGAGTTTTACGACAAACTTGAGTTTGTTGCAAATGAAGACATCTTCGCAAAAATTCCACTCAAACTCGTTCAACGTTCTAAGATTGTACCCTTTCTTGTAAAAGGAAAGAAGGTATTTGTTGCCACAAGTGATCCTACCGATCTTCATCCGATGGATGATATGCGTTCCTTTTTAAAAGGATACGAAATCCAATTCGTTCTCGCCACAGAGAACGAAATTATGAGGATCGTTCACTCCCAGTTTGATAAAACAACGGCTGAAGCCAAAGAAATGATGGATGAGATGGACGGAAGTTTTGGCGAACTTTCCGATGCCTTCGAATCAGACGCACTCGATTTATCAAACGAAGCACCAATCATCAAGATGGTGAATGTGATTTTGTCACAAGCCGTTTCGGAACGAGCTTCGGATATACACATTGAACCTTATGAAAAGTCAGTAGTTGTTCGCTATCGTGTGGATGGTGTTTTGCAAAAGGTATTAAATCCACCTAAATCCTATTTGGCGGGAATTTCTACTCGTATTAAAATTATGTCCAACCTAAACATTGCGGAAAACAGGCTTCCGCAAGATGGACGAATCAAACTTAGGTTAGCGGGAAAAGATGTGGATGTGCGTGTTTCCATTATCCCTTGTCAGTTCGGGGAACGAATTGTAATGAGGATTTTGAATAAAACCGACCAGAAGTATTCCATCGATACAATGGGCTTTAATCCACAAATCCTAAAAGAATTTAAAGATCTCATTTATAAACCATATGGAATTATCCTAGTTACTGGTCCAACTGGTTCTGGTAAATCAACAACCCTTTACTCCGCCTTATCTGAAATTAATACCGAAGAACGCAATATCATTACTTGTGAAGACCCTGTGGAATACCAGATGGAAGGAATTTCGCAAATGCAGATGAATGAAAAAATTGGTCTCACCTTTGCTGCAGGTCTGCGTTCGATTCTACGGCAAGACCCGGATGTGGTAATGGTGGGAGAGATCCGTGATGAAGAAACAGCAAGGATTGCGATCCAAGCATCTTTAACAGGTCACTTGGTATTTTCTACCCTTCACACAAACGATGCTTCCTCTGCTGTGACAAGACTTGTTGATATGGGAATTGAACCATACCTCATCACAAGTTCCGTTTTGGGTTTTATGGCGCAAAGACTTGTGCGTGTGATCTGCAAAGACTGTAAAACATCTTACAAGCCAACTGACAAAGATTTGGCGGGTCTTGGAATCCAAAGAAAAGAACTCAAAAATGGAGTTTTGTATCGAGGAAAAGGGTGTAGTTCGTGTCTCAATTCTGGTTACAAAGGAAGAACTGGTTTATATGAACTCCTCACCATGAATGATGAAATCAAACGGGCAATTTTACAGGGTGCTGATGCCAATCGGATCAAAGAACTTGCAGTAAAAAATGGGCTTTCCACTCTCCAAGAGTATGGAAAATACAAAGTCATAGAAGGAGTTACCACTCCAGAAGAAGTCCTTCGAGTATCTTAGAATGCCACTCTATACTTACGTTGCCTTTAACAAAAAAGGAAAAGAAGAAAAAAATATCATAGATGCCGTCAATTTGCAGGCGGCCAGGAACAAACTCAAAGCGAAAGGTCTTTATGTTCGTTCGATCCAAGAGGATAGAGAGAAAGAAGAAAGGGAATTGTTTCCTTTTTTATCCAAGATGCTCTATCGGATTCCGAGGAAAGAGGTAGGTCTTTTTTGTAAGCAATTGGGAACACTTATTGGAGCAGGAATTCCCCTCGATAAGTGTTTACTTTCCATCATAGACCAAGTCGAAAATATCTACTTTAAAAAAGTATTAATTGAGATGCGCGCTGACATTACGGAAGGGTCAAGCCTTTCCGAGTCGATGAAAAAACACAAAACTGTGTTTCCTGACCAGTATCCGAGTTTGATTTCAGTTGGTGAGTCGACAGGAAATTATGAAAACACCTTACACCGATTAGCAGAACTAGAAGAAAAGTCATCTGAGTTAAAATCAAAAGTGCAAGTGGCGATGATTTACCCGATGATCATGGGATTACTTTCTCTCGGTGTGTCGATTTTTTTACTCGTGGTGGTGATTCCTCAAATTGAACAATTGTTTGCTTCCTTTGATGCCAAACTCCCGCTTCTCACTCGTGCTGTGATTTTTTTGTCTTATGCTTTAACCAATTATTGGTATATCATTTTAGGAATTTTTGCGGGTTCATTCTTAGGGTTTCTCAAATGGAAAAGTTCGGAAGACGGGAAAAAAGTTTGGGATAAATTTTTGCTAGGAATGCCCGTGATTGGAACCTTACTACGCAAAATCTTAGTTTCTAATTTTGCAAGGAACTTGTCTATTTTACTTCTCAACCGAGTTCCCCTGATTGTATCTCTTAATATTGTGTCCGATGTTGTGGGTCATACTGTGTTTAAGGAAGAGATTGATGCTGCTATCATCAAAATAAAGGAAGGGGGAAAATTATCAGATTCCCTGCAAGGTAGCCAGGTCCTTCCACAAATGGTCCTTGGGATGCTCAGTGCCGGGGAAGCCTCCGATAAAGTTCCCGAAATGATGAATAAACTCTCAGAAATCTACGAATCTGAGGTCGACACGGCAATAAAATCTTTGACCCAATCCTTAGAACCCATGATGATCATTGTAATGGGTGGAATTATTTTTACCATTATGGCGGCGATTATGACGCCAATGTACAAACTAACTCAAGAAATCCAGGGGATGTAGAGTTTATGAAAATGAAAGGAAACAACAAAAAGATTCGTGAGGGACTCACTCTAATTGAGATCACCGTGGTGATGCTTATTTTAGGATCTCTTATGGCGATTCTTTACTCAAGTATCGGTAACCGAGGAGAAGGGGAAAAGAAGCTTAAATTTAAAAGTGATAGCGCCGTTTTAAAAACAGCACTAGAGAGTTATTTGGATAAGTATGACAAATACCCTTCTGAAGAACAAGGTTTACAAGCGTTAATTGAAAAACCAGATGACGATAAAATTGGTGACGATTACGAACCAATCATTCGTGAAAAGGCTGTTTTAAAAGACCCATGGAAAACTCCATACGTGTTAAAGTTCGACGGAGCATCTCCTCAAATTTTTACCCTTGGTGAAGATAAGAAAGAAGGTGGAGAGGGAAAAAATAAAGATTTTAATATCCTATCTCCTGATGACTATCCAGCCGCTTTCCGTTAAAAAACAAGTTCCTTTTCGGATCCACAAAATCCGCGACGGTCTCACATTGATTGAGATCGTCGTTGTGATTTCGATTTTGGGACTTCTCATGGTGATTGTCGGGGGATCTTTGCGAAACCTCATCATCCCTTCCACAGAAGACATCTCTGTCAAATTGCAAGAATCCTTTAAGTTTGGTTATAACAAAGCCCAACTCACAAACCAAGCGGTTCTTTTTGTTTATGACTTTGAAAAAAGAGAATACCAATTTTTTTTACTGAAACGGGAAGAAGGTGGTCTGGAAGAAGAACCTATCTTGAAAAAAGTGACTCTTCCTTTCTACTCGAAAATTATCAGCGTACGAGATTTAGGTGGCAAACCTCGAAATGAAGGAAAGGTTCGAATTGTTTTTACCCCGCAAGGAACGACAACGGATTTATTTTTGTATGTTGGTTCCGATACCGAAATCAAAAGAACCATTCAGATCTACCGATATGGTGGAAAAGTGAAAATTCACAAAACAGAATATTTTCCAGAACCCGAAACTAGTCCTATCCAAAAAGTTTCATATGGTTTGGATGAACGAGATGAACAAGTTGATTCAAATGCGAAAACACAACCACGGTAATCCATTTCGTTCTGCATTTACTTTAATTGAAGTCACAATTGCTATGGCAATGGCTGCGATGGTAATGACGTTAACCTATGCTAGGATAGCGGATGGAATTGCCTTCCAAAAAAAGGCCGTATTACTTTCCAATGCCGTTCATTTAGCCAAAATCAAGATGGCACAAGTTGATTCTTCCACCACTATGCAAACGGATACAACACGTGGTTCCATTGATGCCTTCCCTGGGTATACCTTTGAGACTGAAATCAAAGAAGAAGAAATGGACCTTTTGAAATTAGCGGGTGGTCCCAATGCCGAAGAACTTCGGAAAAAAGCACCCAAGGATATGTTAGGTGATAAAGATGTGGGCTTAAGTGACCTAATGAAAAAAAGGGGACAGAAAAAAAGTTTCGAGACTGGAGGAGTGTTAAAGGTATTTCGAGTCAAAGTTTCTATCTTTTACATGGATGGAAATAAAAAAGAGACGTATTCTGTTGAAACATTCAGGAGCACGAAATACTAATGAAATCTTTGTATTTCGACTCTGTTGCGTTGGGTAAATTAAAATTTCGTAAAGGTTTTACTTTAGTGGAAATTTCCATAGTTGTGATGATTATGGGTGTGATCTTCACTGGCATTTTTTCTGTTTTTTACACCGCCAATAAAATTTCCAAAAAAGGAGCATCTAATAAAGGTGCAAACCGAAAGGACATTTTGTACGCTATGGAGAATATTCGAGGCACATTGTCCAGGGCATACTTTATCGATAACCAAAAACGAATTTTGTTTGTAGGAAAACAAGAAGGAGTTACGGGAGCAAGAAATGATCGTGTTGTCTTTGCCACTGCCAATCCCAATTCAGAAGAAGAAGGACAAGCATCGGTGAGAGAAGTTTCTTTTTATTTGCGTAAAATGCCAAATCCGAAAATGGAAGGATTGTCGTATCTCATCCGTAGAGAAGACGAAATGGTCGATACTTTTCCAACTCAAGGTGGCGTTGAACATATATTACTCGAAAATGTAAAAAGTTTTCAAATGAAGTTTTCGGAAAGAGGGGATAAATGGGTGGATGATTGGAATTCTCGTACAACCAAAAAAATTCCAAGGCTCATTCGGTTTGAAATTATATCCTTGGTGGGGAGTTCCTTTGTTAAATATGAATCGCTTGCGCATCCAGTTATCCTCTATAAATAAAAAAGCCAGAAGTGGTTTTATGGTCTATCTCCTAGTGATGGCGATAGGTACGGCTTCTTCTTTTACTGCGATCAAATTTTATAATGATGCAGCCACAGAATACCAAGTAGCCAAAGCACAAGCGGATGGTTTCAGAGCCCATATGTTAGCAAAGGCTGGGTTTATGGGTGCAGTCGGTGCTTTGAAGAAAATCCCAGAAGAAGTATTGTACCAATCAGGCCTTGCGATGGATCCACCCCCCATTCCACTCGGGGGTGGTGTGATCTACTACACCATGAGTCCAGAAGATGGGAAAATCAACATCAACTCCCTCGTCAAAATTTACGACGACCAACCCAACCAAAGAACGATCGAAATGGTAACGCGTTTGTTTTACCAATTTGGCCTCAAAAGGGAAATGATTTTTCCCATTTTGGACTGGATTGATGAAAACCACCAGGAAACGGGAGGAGGTGCCGAACAATACTATTACAATCGACTGACTCCTCCAAGAAAAATCAAAAACGCCCCTTTTTATTCTCTCTCAGAACTTTTAAATGTGAAGGGTTTTGATCGGTCTTTGGTGTATGAGAGTTTGAAACCGAAGGATTACGACAAAAATAATTCCAGAGACTTTATGACAGAAGAGGAAAGGGCCCTTCGTTCCGATAAGGACTATGTGCTCTCGAATAATATCACTGCCTATTTGCCTGCTGGAGACTCCTACGATGATCGGATCAATATCAACACGGCACCCTATTTTGTCCTCATGTCCCTGTCTGATTTCATGACCAAACAAGCCGCCATGAAAATTTTGAAACTCAAGTTGCAGAAAGGAGGCTATATTAAAGAATTGAAAGATCTGGAGACAGAACCAGAGTTCCAAGTGAAAACCACCGGTGATCTTACCTTGTACAAGGAACTCGCGGGTGAGGGAACAGATGTCTCTGGTGGACGGATCAAAACAAAAGGTGAAGTCTACAAAATTTCAGGGGTGGGAATTATTAAGAATAAAGTGGTTCGAAAGGTAACAGGATTATTTGATCTTACCAACAACCAGATGTTATACTATACTGAAGATTAATTATGTTATCATTTGATCAATACCTCGCAATCGATTACGGCTCGACCTTTTTGAAAGGTGTATTATTTAAAAAAGTGTTGGGCAAAGTGGTCATACTACGTACAGAAAGTTTGCCCGTTGTGGAACTAGATGAAAACGAAGGAGATCCATTCGAATACAATATCATTAGGTTCATTCAAAGTTTTTTCCCAGAAGAAAATCGGTTTTTACTCAATTTAGGAATCCATAATTTATTTGTGCGAGATCTGACTGTCCCTCTCGTATCAGAAAAAGCCATCCAAGAAGTTTTGCCGTTTGAAGTGGAAAATCTTGTTCCTTATCCTATGGAAGAACTTGAGGTTATTGGTAAAACTTGGAGAACGGGAAAAGAAAATTCAGATGTAATTACATTCAATGTGCACCACTCTGAGTTGTTTCGTGCGTTAAAACCGTTTGCCAAAGGTGATTTGACTTTAAGTTGTTTGTCGTTAGATTCTTTTGTTCTATCCACTCTTATTTCTAAAAACTATCCTCTGTTAGTGGCAGATCAAACTATCCTTCAGTTAGACCTAGGTGGAAAGTATAGCATTCTCAATATTGTATATGAAGGAAAGTTAAGGCATACTCGCCAAATTTACATTGGCGGAGAAGAAGTGACCGCTGAAATTGCATCTCTTCTGAAAATGGATATGGAAGATGCAAGACTTGTCAAAGAATCTCTTCCTGTGGGTATTTTATTTGATTCCATTGAAAAAACGGAAGAAACTAAGTTTTTAAACCAATTTCACATTAGTCTCACTCAACTAAAGGCACTTAGAAAGTTCATTTTGGCTAAGTTAGACCAAATCATTCATGAAGTCGAAAATAGTATTTTCTCTCTACCCGAAAAAGAAAGACCATCTCTGATTTTACTTTCTGGTGGTGCTAGTCTCTATCCAGGCCTTACTGGATACCTAGAAGAAAAACTGGGAATCAAAACGGGTAGGTATGAATTTTTAGGTATCAATGACCCAAGTTTTGTGACAGCAGTCGCAACTGGTATGCATTTTGAAGTAAGAAGTCGTGTCAATTTCTTGGAGACAGGCTTTGCAAAAAAGATTCATACAAATCGTTTTAAGTTATCTGCTTTCAAACCACATATTATTTTAGTCAGTATTTCTCTGATTCTGTTATTTGGTGTTTTTATCATTGGGATTGTTTTAGACAAACGTAAAATATCCGCAAATAAACAAATATTAATGGAAAAATACAAGAATGGGATTGGAGGTGAGTTAGGCGAAGACGAAGACCCGCTTGATGCGGCTAGTAAAAAGTTAAAAGCAGAACGTAAAAAGACGGAAATATACCGTTTGTTTTTGTCTCAAGAAAGTGTTCTCGATGTTTTAAATGAGGCGACAGAACAATTCCCATCTCCCGACGTTCTGCCTTTTGTTCTAGATCAGTTTGACTTTGATGAAAAGGAAATCCAAATATATGGAAGGGTTAACGAATTTGGAGAGGTCGGAACCATCCAATCTGCCTTGGAAAAATCGGAAAAATTTACGAACATTCAAATTCAAAATAAACGGCTGATTACTGGTGTGAACAAATTTAAAGTCAGTTTTAAAATTAAAATGAATGTTGTGACTCCAAAGGATGAACCATAATGTTTGATCGATTGAATGAAAGAGAAAGAGTTCTCGTTTTTGGTCTTATTGGTTTTGTATCCCTACTTGGCATTTATACAATCGTGACTTTGCTTTCTGATTTGCGAAGTCGGCTCTCTGATGAGATTTTTGAAACTAGATCCCAAGCGGGTGAACTTGATCGTGTGATTCGCGAATACAATTATTTGCGAGGATTACAATCTGGTGGTAGTGAAGAAGACGTTAGTGTCATGTATTCCAAACTCGATCAAATTTTGGTTCGTTATAATCTGAAAGACAAAGTTCAAACGATGAAAGATACGAGTAATGTAATTCAAAAGGACTATAATAAAATCACAATTGATGTATCCTTTCGTTCAGTTTTGTTACAAGACATCATCAAACTCATTTATGATATTGAAAAAAATAAACAAATCCAAGCAAAAGTGGATTTACTAAGTTTTCGAAAACCATTTGCAGAAAAAGAAATCTACGATGTAAATTTAAAAGTTTCATCTTATAGTCGTTTGTCGAAAGGTAAATAAAATGGCAAAAGAAAACGAATTAGAAGAAGATTTTGACTTTGAGGAAGATGCTACGGTTCAAGAATCTCTACTAGAAGATGATTCTGAGATTTTTGAAGAAGATACAGATGAAGAACATACCAAAGTTAATCGGAAAGAAGTTCTAACGCTGATTACTATTTCTATTGTATCTTTTTTTGTTTTTACTCTATTTATTTTTCCATTAAATGAAATTGTAAGATCTATTTTGATAAAGACGGGTAAAGAAACCGGGATTTTTATGGATGCAAAAGAAATCCATTTTCCCATGTTTGGGCGGAAGTCGTTTGATAGTTTTGTAATGAGTTTTCCGTCGGGCAATTCTTTAAAAGCGGAAGAAGTAAGTCTCGGAATGTCTTTGTTCGGCATTCTTCAGTCGCGATTGGATGGTGACGTAAATGTTGGTTATTTCAGTTTCGAAGGAAGTGATCTTTCTATTGGAATTCAATCTCTAGAGTTCCCTATTCGTCTCTCTCCCATCGATGATAAAATTACTAAATGGAACGGAGAAGGGGAAATTTCCCTATCTGGTGGAAAAATCAAGGAATCGATGGACATCCCTTTTTTGGGTTCTTTGAAAGGAACTGATATTAAAAGAGCGAATTTCCTTTTTAAAATTCGTTCTGGAAAACTACTTTTGGAACGAGGTACTCTCGATTCTAACCTTGCGAAGTTTCAATTCCAAGGTGTTGTGCGACTTTCTGATACCATCTCTTATTCCCAACTTGATTTAAAGGTTTGTTTTTCTTTTACGGATAAATTTGCCGCTGAAAGGCAAGATTTGGTAGGTATGGTTGCATTGTTGCCACAAGAAGGTGGGAAAACGTGCATTCCCTTGAGAGGAACAATTGCTTCTCCCAAAGTGGATCTTCCCAGCTTGAATCAGTTAGGTGGCGGTGTTCCCAAAATGGAAGATGGTTCCATTGAACCTGCACCAACGCCGTAAGCAGTAAATATGGGATTCATAGACTCATTGCCGTTCATTCTGAATCTATCTATCCTATGAAATGGAATCGATCATAAGCATTTACTATCTTATCAATGTAGTAAAGAACTCAAAATAAAAAAAGGATCGAAGTTCGATCCCTGTTTCACCTTCCATAGAGAAGATTTGGCTTTTAAATCTCTAGTCGAATGTATCAATTCAAACTAGAGATTCTTTCGTATTTGTTTTACGAACAACCCGTTGTGGATCCACAAGAGATACACTTGAGGCAAGCTCCATTTCTAACCATTTGGAAAGATCCGCATTCTGTACAAGAATCCCCTGTATAACCTTTGGTTCTTGCTTCCGCAATGATCTTTAATGTTGCCGCTGCCGACTGTGCTTGCGTTGGTTGAGATGTTAGACCACCCGCAACCGCCACAACTTCTTGTTTTTCCTCAAGAACTGACTTCATAGAAATTGCATTCACTTGTAGCGGAGTGCGAAGTCCGCTACTTTCCTGCTTTCCCACAGTTTCTTTTGCTGGTTCAGCCTTTCTTCCCACTTCATCTGTTCTCAAATCTTCTGGTGATACTTGTGCCAAGTCGTATCGACCAAGATAAGTGATCGCAAGTTCTCTAAAGATATAGTCGATCACAGAAGTAGACATTTTGATATGTGGGTTACCAGATACCATTCCATTTGGTTCAAATTTGAAGAACGTAAATGCTTCCACAAATTCTTCCAAAGGAACACCATGTTGTAATCCAAGGGAAACCGCAATCGCAAACGCATTCATAAGGGAACGGAAAGCCGCTCCTTCTTTATGCATATCTATAAAGATTTCCCCTAGTTGGCCATCTTCGTATTCTCCTGTTCGGAGGTATACTTTGTGTCCACCCACCATCGCTTTTTGCGTGTATCCTGCACGTCGGTGTGGAAGTTTTCTTCTTTCCGAAATGTATTTATACACTAATTTTTCTGCTACTTCTGTTACCGTTTTTGGAGCGGAAGCAGAGCTAAGTTCTTCTTCCTCTTCTCCCACTGCACTTAACAATTGGAATACGGAGTTAAGAGGTTGTGAAAGTTTTGATCCGTCTCGGTAGAGAGCATTTGCTTTGATCATTACCTTCCAGGACATGAGGTATGCATTTTTTACATCCTCTATGGTTGCCTCTTCTGGAAGGTTGATCGTTTTGGAAATCGCACCCGAAATGAATGGTTGAGCCGCTGCCATGATTCGGATGTGTGATTGATAAGATAAGAAACGTTTTCCGTATTTACCACATTTGTTGGCACAATCAAAAACGGGTAGATCCTTCTCTTTGATAAAAGGTGCGTTTTCGATGGTCATGGTTCCACAAACATAATCATTTGCCTGTGCAATCTCATCTGCAGTAAATCCCAATGTTTCAAGTAAGTTGAAACCCATGGAGTTATATAGGGAAGGGTCAATTCCCAATGTTTTGGCAAGGAAATCTTCACCTAGCGTGAATTTGTTGAAAGCAAATTGGATATCAAACACAAACGGAAGTTGTTTTTCCAATTTTTCTAACACATCTTCTGTGAAACCTTTTTCTTTCAATCGAGCAGTGTTAACACCTGGTGCACCATTAAATGTTGCATGTCCTTTACAGTAGTTCACAATCGCATCTTGTTCTGCTTGGCTATATCCAAGTTTCTTCAGTGCTGCAGGAACCGATTGGTTGATGATTTTGAAGTAACCACCACCTGCTAGTTTTTTGTATTTCACAAGAGCAAAATCAGGTTCAATTCCCGTAGTGTCACAATCCATCACAAGACCGATCGTTCCCGTTGGAGCAATCACTGTTACTTGTGCATTACGGTAACCGTATTGCTCTCCCAGTGCCAATGCTCTGTCGGAATCTTCTTTTGCCGCTTCCAATAAGTAAGACGGTAAGAAAGAAGGGTTGATTCCCACTGGAGTGATAGTGAGTCCTTCATATTCTTCTTTTGGAGCATTGTATGCTGCACGTCTGTGGTTACGGATCACACGCAACATGTGGTCTTTGTTTTTTTCGTAACCAGCAAATGGTCCAAGTTCCTTTGCCATCTCTGCTGACGTTGCATACGCAGTCATGTGCATGATGGAAGAAATCGCACCAGTCACAGCCATTGCCTCTTGAGAATCATAAGGAATTCCCATGATCATAAGAAGGGAACCAAGGTTTGCATACCCAAGTCCTAAGGTTCTAAATTTGTAAGACAACTCCGCAATTTCTTTGGAAGGGAATTGTGCCATAAGAACAGAGATCTCTAAGATGATGGTCCAGACTTTGTTCAGGTAACGATATCCTTCTACATCAAAGGATCCATCTTCTTTTAGAAATTTTACAAGGTTCGCAGAAGCTAAGTTACATGCTGTGTTGTCAAGGAACATGTATTCCGAACATGGATTGGATGCATTGATCGCACCATCTTCTGGACATGTATGCCATTCGTTGATCGTGCTATGATATTGTGTTCCTGGATCCGCTGAGTTCCAAGCCGCATTTGCAATGCGTTCCCAAAGGTCACGAGCGCGCAGGGTTTTTGCCGGTTTTGGTTCACGACCTTCTTTGCGAGCTTTCTCCTTTTCTGTGCGATTGATGAGGTGGAAGGGGAGGTCTTTTTCCACTGCTTCCATAAACTCATTTGTGATTCGTACGGAGTTATTGGAGTTTTGTCCTGAGACTGTATTGTATGCTTCGGATTGCCAATCGGTTGTGAGCTCTTCAAACAGTAAGTCTTTGTATCCTTGTCTCGACAAATCAATCACTCGCTTGATGTAATTGTCTGGAACAAAGGCTTTTCTTGCTTTTTGAATTGCCTTCTTGAGTTCTATGTTGGCACTTGGGTCGTATGCTTTTTCTTCACCAAGTGTTTGTTTGGCGGAAGCACAAGCCGTCATAATTTCATTTAAGAGTCGGTTGTTTAAAATGGAACCTGTGACAAGAGAAGCCACTTTTTTCTCTTCTTGGACTTTCCAATCGATAAACTCTTCGATATCAGGGTGGTCCATATCAAGACAAACCATCTTTGCCGCACGACGAGTGGTTCCACCGGACTTAATCGCTCCTGCAGCACGATCCCCAATTTTTAAGAAGGACATAAGACCAGAACTTTTTCCACCACCAGAAAGAGACTCATTGGCAGCACGAAGGTTGGAAAAGTTGGTTCCTGTTCCTGAACCATACTTAAAGAGGCGAGCTTCTCTGACCCAAAGGTCCATGATTCCACCTTCATTCACTAAATCATCATCTACTGATTGGATGAAACATGCATGTGGTTGTGGGTGTTCGTAAGAAGAGGCAGATCTTACTAATTTTCCTGATTTTGGATCAACGTAATAGTGACCTTGTGATTTTCCATCGATTCCATAGGCCCAGTGGAGTCCTGTGTTGAACCATTGTGGTGAGTTCGGTGCAGCCATTTGGCTTGCGAGCATAAAGATGACTTCTTCATAGAAAACTCGCGCACTGTCTTCATCTGAAAAATAACCGTATTTAAAACCCCAATAGGTCCAGCATCCTGCCAAACGATGGAATACTTGTTTGGAATCAGATTCTCCAACGTATCGGTCTTCTGGGTTGAGAGCAGATAATTTTTCTTCGTCAGGAACAGAGCGTTGCAACCACTCAGGGATTCCTTTTTCCGCCACTTTTTTCAAATATTTCGGGACACCTTTACGGCGGAAATACTTCTGCGCGAGGATATCGGTAGCCACTTGCGACCAAAAATCAGGAACTTCGACGCCGTTTGCTTCAAAGACAACGGAACCGTCAGTGTTGGTAATTTTTGAGTCCTTACGAACCCATGTCAAATTTGGGTATAAACCCTTGTTCCCTTTGGTAAAATGCCTCTCAATCTTCATGCAAGAACCCCATCTCAAACAACATATAAAATTTCTATTTTTTCCTCTCACAGGAACGGAGAGGATTATGTCA
This sequence comes from Leptospira sp. WS60.C2, assembly GCF_040833955.1. Classification (NCBI taxonomy): domain Bacteria; kingdom Pseudomonadati; phylum Spirochaetota; class Leptospiria; order Leptospirales; family Leptospiraceae; genus Leptospira; species Leptospira milleri. The sequence goes on from NZ_CP162133.1 coordinate 1,690,123, forward strand.
CAATGATGGAATCGGAACTTGGAAACATCTATTTTTTCAGCCCAACCGGTCGGATTTTTTAGAATTTTTTCAAAATTTCTCGTCGCTATGACATAATTTTTTTGTTGACCTAGCGGGCTTTCTCCGTAACATGGTCACAGATTCGAGATTCCCCTTTAGCTCAGTCGGTAGAGCAAATGACTGTTAATCATTGGGTCGCTGGTTCGAGCCCAGCAGGGGGAGCGGTCTTCTTATCCACTTGAAATCTCGCTTTTTTTCTCAGATTTTCTCTTTTTCCCTAAAAAAGTCCCTTTCTTTTCTATCAAATTCCTCTGGATTTCGAAATCGGTTACGATTCTGCCTGTATTTGGACATCCTTAGCGTCATTTTTTTTCCATGGGTACTGAAAGCGGAGCCAAAAACACAAGAAACACCCGACAGTTTCCAAGCCGAACAAATCCTTTTACTGGTAGGAAAACCTGGGGATTCTCAAGGAGAACTTTATTTTTTTCGTGTAGAAGATGGGGAATGGCAGTCAGTGTTATCTGCAGTTCCCATCTGGTTTGGTAGGAATGGAATCATTCCGAAAGAACAAAAACGGGAAGGTGATGGATTTACTCCTTATGGAACTTATCCGATTTTAAGAGTTTTTGGTAAAACAAGAAAAACAATTCGTAATTTAGAATACACTCAAATTGGTAAAAATGACCATTGGAGTGATGTAAGTACATCAAAACATTACAATCAATTTTTACGTAACAAAGAGAAGGGGGCTACTTCCCTTTGGAATTCGCCAATTTACCAACTCTTTATCGTATTGGAACACAATACGAATCCAAGCATCCCAGGGAATGGAAGCATGTTATTTTTGCACCCATGGGAAGAGACAAAACCTACATCAGGTTGTGTGGGAATGAAATTGGCTGATTTGGAAATGATTGTACAAAACTTAGATGGTAAAAAAAATCCTTTTATACTCATCGTGTCGTCTGATGAAACTAACAAGAATCCATGACTTTGAAAGCTTTATATCCTTACATCGATACCATTCTCACATAACGTGAGGCTAGAACAATATTCAAAGTAATCCTAAAAGGCAAGTAATAGTAACTATATTTTAAAGTTATATCAACTATCAATTCAAAACAAAAAAGCCGGTATTCCAATGGAAGTTACCGGCAAAAATGTTGTTTAGGATTTTAAAAAGTTTTGCGAATTTTAATTTGAGGTTAAATGGAAATCTCCATAATCGGGGGATTTCATTTCTTTTTCCCAACGACTCCAAGTATAAGGCCACATCGCAGGATCACCATCTGGATCCAGATACCAACTTTGGCATCCACCAAGCCATACTGTTCCCGCCATTCCTTTTTTCAGATATGCGGCAAATCGCTGTAAGGCTTCTTCTTTTGCGTCAATGGTATTGAACTTTTCTTTTCTCCAATCTTCGATGATTTTCAAAATGTATTTGGTTTGGACCTCGCTCATTGCAATGACAGAAAAATTTCCGATAGGAGTGTTTGGTCCAAGCATCAAAATGAAATTAGGAAAGTGGGGGATAAAAAGAGATCGGTAAGCTTGCACTTTCTTTTTCCAGGCACTCTCAATCGAAATTCCATTCTCACCTGTTAGGTTCATTGGTCGCATAAAGTTAAATGGATGAAATCCAGTTGCAAGCACAAGTACATCTAATTCGTGCTCTTTTCCATCCTTTGTGACCACACCTTTTTCTGTGATTTTTTCGATTCCCTCTGTCACCAAATCGGCGTTCGGTTTTTGGATTGCATCATAGAAAGTGGAATTGACGATCACACGTTTGCATCCCACTCGATAGTTCGGTGTGAGTTTTTTTCTGAGAACAGGATCTTTAATAGATGTTCGTAAATTCCTTTTGCACAAATAACTCATCAGTAAATGGGGGATCTTTTTTCCAATCACGGCTTTAGAAAACGTTTGTTCTACGGCAAAGGTATACCATTTGTGAAATCGTTTTAAAATGTTCGGCTCTTTTCTCCATTTGGCTTTGTCAGCTTCCGTGTAGGTTGTATCCGGGACTTTGACGATCCACTGCGGTGTCCTTTGGAAGACGGAGACTTTTTTTCCAATTTTGACCATCTCTGGAATGACCTGTGCTGCGGTGGATCCCGTTCCGATCACACCGATCCGTTTGCCTACCAGTGGTACCGAATGATCCCATTCTGCAGTATGGAAACACTTTCCTTGGAAAGATGCGAGTCCTGGAATATTTGGTTTGGCTGGGTGATGCAAAATCCCTGTCGCAGAGATTAAAAAATCGGAAACATACGTTTTACCTTTCGATGTTTTTGTGGTCCACTGTCCATTTTGGAAGGAAGCTTCTGTGACTGCTTCGTTAAAATGAATTTTAGGGGTGACTTTGTATTCGTCACTCACTCGTTTGAAGTAAGCATGGATTTCATCTCCATGAGCAAACCTATGACTCCACTCAGGATTGGGTGCAAAACTATACGTATACATATGAGCGGGAATGTCGCATGCCACACCCGGATAGGTATTTTCCCTCCAAGTTCCCCCTAAATCCTCTTTTTTTTCGAAGATGATGATGTCCTTCACACCGATCCGATCCAGTTCAATTGCCAGTAGGATTCCCGTCATTCCAGCACCAATGATGACGACTTTTGGATCCCTGATTGTTTGTTTTGCCATTTCATTCCTCACACCGAAACAATCGATATTCATTGGGTTGAACAATGTTCGGTTTTTAATCTATGCAACGAAAGGAAATCTCTACTTTTAATATTTGCAACAAAAAAAACACAAACAAAGTGAAAAAGAAATAATTATGATGATTCTAAGTTTCTAGAAAATGCTACCGACGTCGGGAGGAACTTCTTCTGAGAAGAGACTTCTATGCATTGTATTCGGTTATACGTGCGGAGTAGACAACTTCCCATAATTAGTATTATGTCGCATTAAAGCACGGGCCGTGTGTACAGAAAGACACATCGGTAACACTTTAGATCACTCACATGGGTCTTTGGAACATGATATGGTTGGATTTGGAATTGGTAGTCTCTTTGGAAAGATGGATCTTTTTGAATCCAACTTCTACTGCTTGACGGATGCTCTTTGCGATTGTTTTTTCCGATTCCCGATCCTCTGGACCAAATGGTATTTGATACAACTGCATTGGCTTCGATTGTCCCAAGATCCGGAATGTCTCTCCCGAATTTTGTACAAATACCAATTCCACGATGGAAGCAAAGGTAGCATATTGGAATTTTGTCGTTCCTTCTTCAAAGACAAGATTACGATTTACCTGCACTTGTGTTAAGACGATGGATCCAGGTTCAAGGGGTGCATTGAGATTTCTTTCTTCATAAGAACGAACATGAAAGAATTGCGAACCTAAGGAATCAAAGGATTCCAACGCAAATTGACCAATGGAAATCTCTAAATTAGGTCCGACTTTCAATACCTTCTTGGATATTTCCTTTTCATATTGCAAGGTGTACGAAGTGTTCGATTTTAGGCGATTTTCTTGTGAAAATATTGATGTTTCGATCGACTGACACGCAACACTCCAAAAAAGAAACAGCGATAAGAAAAAAATACGAGTTTTCATTGAGATCTCGAGAATCAATGTCCTTTTTGAAATAAATTATTGCAAATTTCGTCCAAAAATATGGTAAAATTTGAAAATCATTGCGATTTCAGGCTGGTCAAATCTGAAAAAATGCATAAGGATGGTGGAAATCTTTTTACGTTGCCTACTTGCTTTTTGGTGCGATGAACAAAGATTAGGAGGTTTTCTATGAAAATAGGATATACCATTGTTCGGTTATTACTCGGTGGACTCTTTTTGTTTTCTTCCGTGGTTGTATTGTTTGGTTTGGTCCAGGAGCCTGAAATCACAGGCAATCTGAAAACCTTCAATGATGGAATGAAAGCTTCTGGGTATCTCCTCACTCTGATCAAGGGAACAGAACTTGTTTGTGCCATCGCTTTTTTATCTGGGCGTTTTGTACCACTTGCTTCGGTTGTCATTTCTCCCATTGTAGTGAATATCTTTTTCGTTCACCTGATGATCGCACAAGATGGTTTGCCTGTTGGAATCTTTGTTGTGGTTGCCAATGCATTCATCGCGTATTACAATCGATCTGCTTACAAACCGTTACTCGTTCCGGTTTACAAGGGGTAATCTTCCGTTTCCAAGGCACTGATGAAATGAGGAATCCAAAAGACATTTCCTCACCAGTTTTTTGCTACAGTCATTTAGAGCCAAAGGACTACATCATCTAGATCTTCCTCACTGATGACATGACGCACGTGGTCTTCTGTAGTAAAGGAAATGGAGTGGATCTCTATTGAGCTCCAAACTTGGCTATAAACGAAAGGACCGACATGGCATTTGTAGATGGTATTCGGTGCAATCTGTTTCGAAACGGAACAGATAAGTTCTGGCGTTTTTTGTTCTTCTGGGATGAGAAATTGCCGGTTTTCATCATTTGCAAAAAAAAGAATCTGAAATTTCGAAATACTAACTTTAGTTAGATTCTCGATTTTGATAAACAATTGAAGTTCTTTTTTTTCTTTTTTGTTTCGCGGGTGAATGGAGACAAGGATGGGAAGTCCTACTCCTTTCAAATATTCCTTTCTGGATTCAAAATGGGTAATTTGTCCTTTTGTCGCACAAGAAAAGACAGAGCAAACTAAACATACCGCTAATAGAACAAAGTGAAACTGGTAAGAATTTGGGTTTCGGGTAGGTTTCGCGACTGACTCTGACAAACTGAGGTAAAGATTCCGCACCAGGGTAACGCCTCAACCTCTTTTCCACTCTGCCACGTCTTGGTTTTATTGAGAAACAAACTCAAAATTTCCTTTCGAGCTCTTTCATATTTATGAATTTACGGAAAGTGGATTCTGTCTAAATTTGGACGTAATAGAAAAATTTACACCTATACTCTAACAGGAGCTCTTCAATGACGTTGAGTCTAGACTTCTTTCGATCCTCAATTGGAAAGAAGATCATAATGGCCATTACCGGATTTATCTGGTTTGGATTCGTGATCCTTCACATGGTCGGTAACCTTCAGGTTTTCCAAGGACCAGAAAAATTAAACACCTATGCAAAGTTTCTCAAAGATTTAGGACCTCTTCTTTGGGTGGCTCGGATTGGACTCATCGTGGCTTTTGTAGGACACGTATGCACTGCCATCCTTTTAAAGCTGGAAAACAACTCTGCAAGGCCAGTCTCCTACGCTAAAAATTCGACCATCCAAGCTTCGTTTGCGTCTCGCACGATGGCTTACAGTGGATTATTGCTTTTAACATTCCTTATCTACCATTTAGCGCATTTCACCTTGGGTTACACAAACCCAGACCACTATTCTCATGAGTATATCTTGAAAAATGGTGATGTGGTGCATGATGTGTATGCGATGGTGATTCTTGGTTTCCAAGATCCTATCATCTCCTCCACATATGTGGTATTTATGGTATTCCTTGCCTTGCATTTTTCTCATGCGCTCGGTTCCATGTTACAAACATTAGGCATCCTTGCACCAAAACACAATCCCGCAATTCAAAAGATTTCCACAGGACTTGGGCTCCTTGTCTTCATTGGAAATTGTTCCATGCCAATCTCGATTTTACTCGGGTATGTTCGTTAAGGGGTTTTAGGAGAGAATATGAAATTAGATTCAAAAATACCGTCAGGCCCATTAGAACAAAAATGGGACAAACACAAACAAGATATTAAATTAGTCAATCCAGCAAACAAACGTAAATATAAGGTAATTATCGTCGGAACAGGACTTGCTGGTTCTTCTGCCGCTGCGACTCTTTCTGAACTTGGTTACCAAGTATCGGTTTTCTGCTTTCAGGATAGTCCAAGACGTGCGCACTCCATTGCCGCACAAGGTGGTATCAACGCAGCAAAAAACTACCAAAACGATGGTGACTCCGTATATCGTCTTTTTTATGACACCGTAAAGGGTGGAGACTTTCGTGCGAGAGAAGCAAACGTATATCGTTTAGCACAAGTTTCGACAAACATCATTGACCAGTGCGTAGCACAAGGGGTTCCGTTTGCACGTGAGTATGGTGGAACACTCGCCAACCGCTCATTTGGTGGTGCGCAAGTATCTCGTACTTTCTATGCGAAAGGACAAACAGGACAACAATTACTCCTCGGTGCCTACTCTGCTCTCGAAAAACAAATCTCTCGTGGTGCTGTCAAAATGTATCCAAGAACAGAGATGTTGGAGCTTGTCCTCGTAGATGGGCATGCGAAGGGGATTGTCGTTCGTGACCTAGTCACTGGCGAAATTTCTTCACACGCTGCCGATGCGGTGATTTTGGCTTCTGGTGGTTACGGAAACGTATTTTACCTTTCCACAAACGCAAAAGGATCGAACGTTACAGCGACCTATCGTGCTTACAAAAAAGGTGCTGCGTTTGCGAACCCTTGTTATACGCAAATTCACCCCACTTGTATCCCACAATCTGGTGATTATCAATCTAAACTCACGCTCATGTCGGAATCCCTCCGAAATGACGGACGAGTTTGGGTTCCTAAGAAAAAGGATGACCTTCGCCCTCCTCACGAAATTCCAGAGGAAGAAAGAGATTATTACTTAGAAAGAAAATACCCATCTTACGGTAACCTTGCCCCTCGTGATATTTCGTCCCGTTCGGCAAAAGAAGCGTGCGACAATGGTCTCGGTGTCGGTCCAAAAGTGGGCGACAAACGCCTTGGGGTGTATTTAGATTTTTCTGATTCCATCAAACGATTGGGAGAAAAGGTAGTGGCTGACCGTTACGACAACCTCTTCCAAATGTATGAACGAATCACAGGGGAAAACCCTTACAAAGTACCGATGAGAATTTATCCTGCCGTTCACTATACGATGGGTGGTCTTTGGGTGGATTACAACCTCATGTCAAACATCCCAGGTCTCCATGTCCTCGGGGAAGCGAACTTCTCTGACCATGGTGCGAACCGCCTCGGAGCATCCGCTCTTATGCAAGGTCTGGCTGATGGATACTTTGTGATTCCTTACACCATTGGTGATTACTTCGCAAAAGAAGGTCCAAAAAACATTTCTACGGACCGACCTGAGTTCAAAGAAGCAGAAGCTCGTGTTCGTGAAATGACAAACAAACTTCTCTCCATCAATGGTAAAAAAACGCCAGATGATTTCCATAGAGCTCTTGGAAAGATCATGTGGGACGAATGTGGAATGTCCCGAAGTGAAAAAGGTCTAAAAGATGCGCTCAAACGTATCCCAGAACTCCGAGAAGAATTCTGGAAAAATGTGAAAGTATCAGGATCCGGATCAGAACTCAACCAAGAATTAGAGAAAGCCGGTCGTGTGGCTGACTTCTTAGAGTTTGGGGAACTGATGTGTCTCGACGCTCTCACAAGAGAAGAATCTTGTGGTGGTCACTTCCGAGAAGAACACCAAACAGAAGACGGCGAAGCGAAACGTAACGACGAAAAATTCTGCCACGTATCGGCTTGGGAATACCAAGGAGAAGGAAAAACTCCAGTAGAACACCGAGAAAAACTCGAATACGAAAACATCCACTTAGCCGTAAGGAGCTACAAATAATGGATACAATGAAGTTACACCTTAAAGTTTGGAGACAAAAAGATAAAAACGACAAAGGTCGTATGGTCAGTTACGAGGCAAACAACGTAAATGAACATATGTCCTTTTTGGAAATGCTTGATGTCGTGAACGACGACCTCATTAAAAAAGGAGAAGATCCAATTGCTTTCGACCATGACTGTCGCGAAGGAATTTGTGGATCTTGTTCGATGGTGATCAACGGTGTCCCTCATGGTCCAGAAAAAGGTACCACCACTTGCCAGTTGCACATGCGTAAGTTCAAAGATGGCGATACGGTTGTGATTGAACCTTGGCGCGCTAAGGCATTCCCTGTAACAAAAGACCTAGTTGTGGACAGATCTGCCTTTGATCGCATCATCCAAGCGGGTGGTTACGTGAATGTAAACACGGGGGGAGCACCAGACGGAAACGCACTTCCGATTCCAAAAGTGGATGCAGACCTTGCGATGGATGCAGCTACTTGTATTGGATGTGGGGCATGTGTTGCGGCTTGTAAAAATGCATCCGCAATGTTATTTGTTTCTGCAAAAGTGTCTCACCTTGCTCTCTTGCCACAAGGGGTCGTTGAGAAAAAAGAAAGAGTTCGTAAAATGGTGAAGGCAATGGACAAAGAAGGATTTGGAAATTGCACCAACCAATACGAATGTGAAGCAGCTTGTCCAAAAGAAATTTCGGTCAACTTCATCACTCGCCTAAACAGAGAGTACATCTCCAGCTAATCCCTGGCGTTTGCTCTCTCAAAACAAAAAACCCGGAAGTGTTACACCTCCGGGTTTTTTTATGCACAAAACTTCCTCAAACTTGGGAATTCGATTGGATTCTACATTTTATGGATTTCCGCCTTAGTTTGCAGTCCTAAACCATCACCTTAGCCTTCAAAACGGACGTCATCTAACAACTGCAATAACTCTTCTTTTGGAATCGGTTGGTTCTTAAGAAAGGTCTGTTTCATCTCTTTTAAAAATCGAACATCCTTTCCTCGTTTTTCTCTTCCTTGGAGTAAGGTATCGAATCGAAAGAGGATGGCTTCCTCGAGCAAATCCAGGGCATTAGTTTCGTTTCGAGTGTTCGTCGAGGAGTGTTCCTCTTTGTGAATCGAGAGTAAAGAATAAAGACGAAATCGTTCCATCGCCTGGTATTGGTTTGACAATTGGTCCTCATGCCCACCATAGCGAACGAGAAGATTTTCTGGAAGTAGACCAATCCCATATCCTTTTAAGAGGATACGGTTCCATAGATCATAATCCTCACAGGTTTTCATCTCTTCGCGAAACCCTCCCACACGTTCCAAAGTTTCTTTCTTTGCTAGAAAACTGGAACAAGTGACCATACATAAGGCGAGAGATTCACTTAAGAAATGCCCAGAAACTTTTTGGAATTTTCCTTTGGGCTCGAGTAAATTCCCTTTTTTGTTCCAGACTTCCTTTGTTTGCGAAAAATGAAATTCTAGATGGTCTTTGTGGAATTGGATCTGTTTGTTTAGTTTTTCGGGAAACCATTCGTCATCCGAATCGAGAAAGGAGACCCACTCCCCACTTGCCTTATGAAGTCCAAAATTCCGAGAACAACTCACTCCCCTATGCTCTGTTTGGTGGATATGGATCGATTTTGGAAAGCGACCAAAACTTTGGATTTGGCGTTTCCATGAAAGAACTTGGCTATGTAGAGAGGTCATTGTTCCGTCCGTGGAACCGTCGTCGATGATATGAAGTTCCCAATGGGGATAGGTTTGTCGTAACACCGAGGTTACAGACCTTTCCAGGAGATGTTGCCTGTTGTAGGTGGGGAGGATGATAGAAACAAGAGGATAGGGAGACTCGTTCATCGTTGCGGATTTAAACAGACAAGGTCAAGGTGTTGGACATGCCCCCCTTGGTGGAGGTAAAAAAGAGGAACTTTACCCTTTGAGAGAAACAAATTCATCTCATTCGATTTTTTTGGTGCAGACATGGGATGCATTGTAGACAATCCTTTGGGATCTTGGTCAAACGGGAACTCTTCTCCCAAAACAAAACGAAGCGACCCTGCACTGTAGACTGGTTCCAGTAGGATCTTTGTCTTTTCGTAATAGTTTTGGATCCATGGTTTGTTCTTTTGGAACCCGTTTCCAAATCGTTTGGATTGTCGTTCGGGAGGATGAGAAGACATCGACATGGTTTGTGGTTTGGTAAGGGATACGTTCGTGTCTTGCATGTTTTCGTCCCAAATCCAATCTTCTGGAATGGGACGCGGCAACAAACCCAGTTCTTTTTGCAAGTTTTCTCGTTTGGAAAGCCAAGAGGTTTTTGATTCTCCCACCATCAGACCCCTTACCTGAATTTGACTTCCCCAAAAAAAATCATACGCAGAAAGAAAACTGAGGCCCGAACCAATCTCTAAAAGGAGAATGGCTTTCTTCGGCATTTGGCTTTTTAATTCCTTCCAAAAAAGGTGTAAACCCATCTCAGCACTTGGGTGGATTCCGAATTCAGGAAGACAAAGCCCCTCGAAATTCTCCTTCTTTTTTGTAAATGCTTCGTAGGCTAAGGTTCGATTCGCATAACAATGAATTGATTGGGAATGAGCCCGCACGAGCCTTTCATTATAGGTTCTGAGAATGGGGTCTTTTGTATACGCAATGGTTTCGACAGAAAAACCACTTCGACGTAAGATAAAACTAAAACTGGCGAGATAGTTTCCATGAATGGCACCCCACAACAAAACATTTTTGGGACCGTTTTGGGCGGATTTGGGAACTTGGGACACAAGTCCCCATACTTTTCTCCACTTCGTTCCAAACCCAAGTGGCAAAAGATCATCCCGAATGATCGAATATCCAGGTAGGTTTGTGATTCTGACGGGAAGATTGGGATAGGAGTCTTTTGTGCCAAAAATAAAGCAAGGCACAAAACTAACCGTTTAGTCTCCCGTTTTAAGAATGGACAAAAAGGCTTCTTGTGGGATTTCCACGTTTCCAATTTGTTTCATTCTCTTCTTTCCTTCTTTTTGTTTCTCTAGAAGTTTTTTCTTACGAGAGATATCCCCCCCGTAACACTTGGCGGTTACGTTTTTACGAAGGGCAGAGATACTTTCCCTTGCCACAACCTTAGATCCAATCGCCGCTTGGAGAGGGATCATAAATTGGTGTCTTGGAATCAGGTCTTTTAGTTTTTCAATGATGACACGTCCCCTTTCTTCCGCTTTGGACTTATGGACAATGGAAGAGAGAGCATCCACTGGCTCTCCATTCACAAGGATGTCCATACGTACGAGTTTGGAATCCCTGTAGCCCACTTCTTCATAATCAAGAGAGGCATATCCTTTGGTGTAGGATTTGAGTTTGTCGTAAAATTCAAAAATCAGTTCCGCCAAGGGAAGTTCGTAGGTTAACTGCAATTTGTCTTTGGACAAGTAGACCGTATCCATATGGATTCCACGTTTTTCGATCACAAGGGACATGATGTTTCCCACGTAACTTTCTGGGGAAATGATGGTGGCTTTGACAAATGGTTCTTCCGATTTTCCGATGAGGATGGGGTCTGGCCATTTACTTGGGTTGTCCACCTCAATGAGATCACCTTTAGTAGTGGTAATGCGAAATTTAACGGAGGGTGCCGTTGTGATGAGGGCTAGATTGAATTCTCTTTCCAAACGTTCTTGTACAATCTCCATATGGAGAAGGCCAAGGTAACCCACACGAAATCCAAATCCTAGGGCAGCCGAGTTTTCGCGTTCAAAAGTGAGAGCAGAGTCATTTAACTTCAGTTTTTCGATCGCATCCACTAACGCATCAAAGTCTTCCCCGTTGATCGGAAAAAGACCAGCAAATACCATTGGTTTTGCGTCCTTAAATCCTTTTACGTCTTCGGCTGTTTGGCGATTGGCATGAGTGATGGTATCCCCTGTTTTGGCATCTCCCATCTTTTTCATCCCAGCGACGACATATCCCACATCCCCTGCCTGGAGTTCTTCGCAAGCCACCATGGAGAGACGGTTGATCCCCACCTCGGTCACAGTGAACTGACGTCCAATGTTCATCATGTGGATCACTTCCCCTTTACGAAGCTTACCATCGAATAACCGAACTTTGGCGACCACACCCATATAAGTGTCAAAAAAGGAATCATAAATCAATGCTTTGAGAGGAGCATCCACATCTCCTTTGGGAGGTGGCAATAGGTAACAAATCGCTTCCAGAACTTCTTGTACATTCAGGCCCGTTTTGGCCGAAATTGGAATCGCCTCTTCCGGGTTTAAACCCAGAGACTCTTCGATCATGAGTTTACATTTGTCAATGTCAGCAGACGGTAGGTCAATTTTATTGATCACTGGGATGATGCGAAGATCGAGATCCATTGCCAGATAAAGGTTCGCAAGCGTTTGTGCTTCTACCCCTTGGCTTGCATCCACAATGAGAAGAACTCCTTCACAAGCAGCAAGAGAACGGGACACTTCGTACGTAAAGTCAACGTGGCCTGGGGTATCAATTAAATTCAGGTGGTAGACATTCCCATCTTTGGCATGGTAATCAAAAGAAGCATTGTTTGCTTTGATGGTAATCCCACGTTCCCTTTCGATGTCCATGGAATCGAGGATTTGGTCTTTTTTGGTACGTTGGTCTGTGACAAGACCAATCTCAAGCAAACGATCCGCCAGAGTGGACTTTCCATGGTCGACATGGGCGATGATGGAAAAATTGCGGGTGAATTGTTGGCGTTCGTTCACGGTTCCCTCTTCTTTTTAAGTCATTTTCCTGGAACGAGGCTCTTTGTCGAAAAAGTTTATTGTCAGAGGCTTAAAATTCCAAACACTGGGAGGAAATTATCCCTTAGGAGAAACAATTCCCGATGTCCCAAAAAGATAGCATTCGTTCCGTCAAAGCCCGTGAAATTATGGATTCGAGAGGAAATCCAACCGTTGAAGTGGATGTCACTTTAGAAGACGGTTCTTTTGGTCGTGCGGCGGTACCCTCTGGGGCTTCCACTGGGGAACATGAAGCAGTCGAACTTCGTGACGGTGATAAAAAAAGATACTCCGGAAAAGGAGTGCAAAAAGCAGTCGATAACGTAAATACTAAAATTTCAAAATCCATCCTTGGCCTTTCTGCAACGAACCAACTTCTTGTTGACGGAACCATGATTTCTCTCGATGGAACAGCCAATAAATCGAAGTTAGGTGCAAACGCTATTTTGGGTGTGTCTATGGCAGTGGCAAAAGCTGCGGCAGCACACGCTGGTCTTCCTCTTTACCGTTATATCGGCGGAACATTCGCTCGTGAACTTCCCGTACCTATGATGAACATCATCAATGGTGGAGCCCATGCAGACAACAACATCGACTTCCAAGAATTTATGATCCTTCCTGTTTCGGCACCGAACTTCAAAGAAGCACTTCGAATGGGCGCGGAAGTTTTCCACAGCTTAAAAACAGTTTTAAAAGGGAAAGGTCTGAACACGGCCGTCGGTGATGAGGGTGGATTTGCTCCAAACCTTACTAGTAATAGTGAAGCCATCGAAGTGATTCTAACGGCGATCGAAAAGGCTGGATACAAACCAGACCTCGACATCAAAATTGGTCTCGATTGTGCAGCTTCTGAGTTTTATGATGAGAAAAAGAAAAAGTATGTTCTGAAAGCCGAAAAAAAACCAGAAAAGACAGCAGAAGAACTCGTAGAATACTACTCAAATTTAGTGTCCAAGTATCCGATCATAACCATGGAAGACGGTCTGGATGAAAACGATTGGACAGGCTGGAAAAAACTTTCTGAGAAACTGGGAAAAAAGATCCAACTTGTGGGGGATGATTTGTTCGTAACCAATATCACAAAACTCTCCAAAGGGATCGAAAAAGGGATTGGAAACTCCATTCTCATCAAGGTAAACCAAATTGGAACTCTGACGGAAACTCTCAGTGCCATTGAAATGGCGAAAAAAGCGCAATATACGGCAGTTGTTTCTCACAGATCAGGGGAAACAGAGGATGCAACGATTTCCCACATCGCCGTTGCGACAAACGCAGGTCAGATCAAAACCGGTTCCTTAAGCCGAACAGACCGAATTGCCAAGTACAACGAACTCCTTCGCATAGAAGAAGAACTCGGAAAAAATGCAACTTACAGTGGCGTGAATACGTTTTACAACCTGAGATAACATGACAGCAACCAAAGCCTCTTTACTTTTAACCTACGTTTGTGCTTGCCTCTACCTGGGACTTTTGTCCGAGTCTGGGATGGCAGAACGTATGCGTTTGGAAAAAGAACTCACCAATCTCAACGCTGAGGTGGAGAGGCTTGTTGTGGAGAATCAGGGTCTGGAAGAAAAGGAAAGGCGCCTCAAAAATGATGCGTATGCTTTGGAACAAGAAGCTCGTAAATACTACCTTCTCTCCGAAACTGCTCATGTCTTAAAATTTGAAGAATTTCCTGAGAGAACGGAAACTCGTCCCAAGGCACTTACTGCCTCCGTTCGAGCGGCAGGCTTTGGTGGAGAGTTGAAAGAACCACCACTGTTTTTATTACGTTTCTTTTTTATTTCTTTCAGTGTTTTCCTGATTCTAGGTGTATACTATAAGCTGAAACGCTTGCCTCATACGTCTAACCAGAAAAGACTGAACTAATATGCCAGAAGAAGAAACACCAGAAAAAGAAATCACCGAAACCATCCAAGATCTCATCAGCGACAAGAACATGGGAAAGAAGTTCCTGGAAAAACGGAAAATCTTTCTCTGGGGACCTGTGACTGACGAATCCTCCAAAGAACTGACAGCAAAACTCATGTATTTGGAAATGATCGATCCTGGAAAACCAATTACATTTTATATCAATAGCCCTGGTGGTGTTGTTACCTCCGGTCTAGTTGTCTATGACACCATGCAAATGATCTCCTCTCCCGTGCACACGGTTTGTATGGGTATGGCAGCTTCTATGGGATCCATTCTTCTCATTGGTGGAAAAAAGGGGAATCGTTACATTTGGCCCAACGGTAGAGTGATGATCCACCAACCATCCATCGGAGGACAAATCCAAGCACCAGCAACGGATTTACTCATCCATGCACAGGACATTGTCAAAACAAAAGAAAAATTGAATCAGATGTTAGCGGACGCTTGTGGAAAATCCTACGAACAATTGGTGGAAGACACTGATCGAGATTATTATATGGATGCAGAACAAGCACTTGCTTATGGCATCGTTGATAAAATCGTAAACACAATTGACGTCGTCTAACAAAGAATTTAAACCAAGAAGATTTTTAGAAGGTCGTCACCTTCAAACTGTCTACAATGTACTCTTTCCTCCAGACAATGCTTTGGAGGATGAATACTTTTCTGAGAGTATCCTCATTCCCACAAACGATGGGTCTGGGGATCTTTTATGGCTCGAACACAACCCACCCCTTTCCCAAGTACGAAAGCATAGTGCCCCTTGGAATGGATTCTATCTCATGCTTGTGCATGGAATGGAGGGAAGTTCCGAATCCCATTATATGGTGAGCGTAGGAAAAGAAGCCCTAAACCGTGGTTATGGCGTGGTTCGTATGAATTTGCGAAATTGTGGGCGAGGTTTGGGTTTAGCAAAAAAACCTTACAACGCAGGTCAGTCGGAAGACATAGATGCTGTTTTGAAATACATTTATAAACATTTCACAAAGAACATTTTGGTCTCGGGTTTCTCTCTATCTGCCAATATGGTGTTAAAGTTTTTTGGAGAAAAAAGGGAACATTATGCGAAAGCCTTCACGGCTACTTCCCCTCCTCTCGACTTAAAACGCAGTTGTGATTTTATCGATTCTCGTGCTGGGAATTTTTATCGTGATCATTTTTTGGAAACAATGAAAGAAAAAGTTTCCAGTGGAATTTACGATATTACGGAGAAACGAAAAGAACAAGTCCTTCGTAGTAAGTCTTTTTTTGATTTTGATGATTTTTTTACAGCACCTGTATCAGGTTATGCGAATGTTTTAGAATACTACAATATTTGTTCCAGTGTGAAGTATCTCTCTGGAATTAAAATTCCTGGTCTTGTGGTGCATGCGGATGATGATCCGGTCGTTCCATCTGAGGTATGGCATGAGATTCGATGGAAATCCTACCCGATGTTGCAAACAGTTCTCACAGAAAAAGGAGGGCATGTTGGCTTTATCAGTGACCCTTCTCCTGAGAATCCCGAGGGCAGATGGTTACCGAAGATCCTACTCGATTTTTTTGACTCCAAAAGCAAAACCCATTAGCAATTATTATAGAATTTAGGAAGGTTTGGGATGCGCGACCTATTAAAAGAATGTTTATCAGAAGAATCTGGTTTTGTAGAACTAAGATACCACCACAAAGAAAGCCGTTCCTTTTTTGCAGAACGAGGACGAGTGGAATCCACTGCCCTTCGCAAACGAACTGGTGTGGGAGTTCGGGTCTTAGAATCTGGAACTTGGGGGTTTGCTTCGACCAGTGAGATTTCAAAAGCATCCATTCAAAATGCGATCCACATTGCCAAAAAAGCGGCGCGACTCTCTTCAGCCCTTAGAAAAGACAAAATCCCCAATTTGCCAAAAGCAAATTTCGCTGTCGGTGATTTTATTGGGAAAGGCATTGAAGACTTTCGGGGTCGTTCGGTGGATGAAAAATTGAAGATGGTTCTTGACATTCAAAACGAAGCTACAAAACAGTCCACCAAACTTCAGTCAGTTGGTTGTGGGTATTCCGAAATCTATGAAGAAAAAGCCATCGTCACAACAGATGGTGCTGATAGTTTTTTTAGTTTGGTTCGCCCTGAGTTCCGAGTTTCGGCGGTTGCCAAAGATGAAGGAAAATTAGAATCAGGTTCTCATTCCATTGGTGTGACGGGCGGTTGGGACTGTTTGTTTCGAAACCAAACACCATCTCAAATTTCCGAAGAGGCATGTAAAACCGCAGTGGATTTACTTTCGAGCGAACTTCCTCTTGGGGGACTCTCCACCGTCATCCTATCTCCTTCCATTGTGGGACTTCTTGTGCATGAAGCCATTGGACATACCGTCGAAGCAGACTTTGTTTTGTCTGGATCAGTTGCCCAAGGAAAAATTGGTCATCGCGTTGGATCCGACTTGGTTACGTTATGCGACTCTGGGTATTCGGAATACTATGAAGGTGCAGGTGGTTCCATTCCTGTAGACGACGAAGGGGTGATTCCAACCAATACCGTCATCATCAAAAACGGAATCCTCACATCCTATCTTCACAACCGAGAAACGGCAGAACGATTTGGTGTCGCGCCGACTGGTTCGGCAAGAGCCTGGGAATATGGAGATGTTCCTCTCATTCGCATGCGAAATACGTTTTTACTTCCTGGAAATTCGAGTTTGGAAGAGATGATTGCCAATACCAAAGATGGATATTATCTAGATGGTGCCAAAAACGGTCAGGCAGATGCAACAGGTGAATTTATGTTTGCCGTTCAAAAAGCCTACCGCATCCAAAATGGGAAGATCACTCATTTACTCAAAGGAGTAACTGTTTCTGGACTTGCTTTCGATGTATTACAAAATGTGGATATGGTATCCAAAGAATTCAAATGGGATTTGGGTTCAGGTCACTGCGGAAAAGGACAACCAGCCAAAGTGGATGCAGGTGGACCATATGTTCGCACAAAAGTATTATTAGGTGGTAAATAATGGATCGTGGATCGATTGAAAAACGTTTAAACGACCAGAAAGATTTACTGACCAATTTAGTTTCCAAAGCAAAATCCAATGGAATTGAACAAGTAGAGATTTATTCCAGTTATGGATACTCAGAAGATGTGAGTTTAGAAAAAAATGATCTAAACAACTGTACTGCCACAGAAGAAAATATGTTTGGAATTCGAGTGATCCATGAAGGAAACCAAGGATTTATCATATCAAACCATATCCCTAGTTTGTATGCTTCCATCGAAGAGGCATACCAGTTGGCAAAAAGCCAATCCACTCCGGATCCCGATTTGGTTTTGCCAGAAGTTAGACCGATCACTCACCAAATTGACACCTATGATCCAACACTTGATTCGATGGGAATCGAAGACTTAGTCGGTTATGCGAAAGAGGCTCTCGGTTGGAGAAGTGATTTGTATGAGAAAGTCAATATTGACTCAGGGGATTTTTCGCTTAGCAAAGGTTATAAGCTCATTGTTTCCTCGAAAGGGGTGATCGCACATGAACTAGGTGCCGAACTTTCGGCATCCGTTATGGGCATGGGTGTGGATGGAGACCTCGTGGGAAGTTTTGATTATGACTCTGCGAGTGGTTTTAACAAAGATCAGTTCCAAACCCTTTGGAAAAAAGCATTTAGGGAGTTTGGAGACAAATGTATGGGTGCCCTGTATGCCAAACCTACGTCTAGTTTTCAAGGAAAAGTACTTCTTCCTCCCGAGGCTGTGTATTCTTTTTTTCTAGGACTGTTCATTGGTTCTCTCAATGGAACGAGTCTTCGCAAAGGGAAATCAAAAATGGCGGGAAAATTGGGAGAAAAAGTAGCCTCTTCCCTTCTTTCCATTTGGGATGATCCCACAAACAAAAGTTTTATGGGATCTACTGGTTTTGACAGAGAAGGAATGCCCACTTCCTATAAAAAGGTTCTCACAGAAGGAGTTTTGGAATCGTATTTTTATAATACGTATGAAGCCAAAAAAGCAGGACTGAAAGAATCGAATGGTTCTGCAACAGGTGGTGCGCAAAGCCTCCCAGGTTGTGGTTCCAAACAATTACAAATTGCTCCTGGCACTTCCTCCAAAGACGAGTTTTTTAAACTTCCAGGAAAAACTTTATTTGTGAATCGAATTTCTGGAACGAAAGATGGGGCTTCTGGTGATTTTTCAGGAGTGATTAAGGGTGGTTATCTTCTCGAAGGAGGAGAAAAAATCCCTGTGCGTGAAGTGCAAATTGTGGGAAATGCCTTTGATGCCTTACACCAAATTGAAGCGATTTCCAAAGAAGGAGAACTTCTTGGAGAATCTTCGTTTGTTCCATATCTATTGCTGGATGGATTTACCATCACAGGAGTGACAGAAGAATCGTAATGCCACAAGAGTTTTTAGAAAGACCAGCAGGTGCTTCTTTTTTTCTCATTTTATCGTATGAGAAGGAAGATGTACTGTTCGAACTTAAAAATTTAGGCGAAAAACGTTTTTCTAAAATCTTGTATGAATCCCTTCTTTTGCCCAAGTGGGTTCCAGATGAAACGGAAAGAGAATATGCCTATCCTGGGCGTTACACGAAAGTGTTATCGTTCAAACAACGAATCCACAGGGAAGAACTTGTGGAAAAAAAGAAAGAGTGTTTGGAATTACAATCATTTTTGCAAAAAAAAGATCCCAGTGCTCTCTTGATTCCAGGATATGTTACTTCGCATAACATAGTCATTGCGAAATCAAAAGATGATTTTCATCGGATGTATTTATTCCAAGGAGTATATGCAGAGACTGTGTATTATTTTTCAAGGGGACAACTTTTGCCCCTTCCTTCCACACAAAGTTATTTTAAAGAAAAAGATGTGATCTATTTTTTTAATACCTTGCGGGAATCATACGAATTCAATAAATTCAAAAGTTAATCCTGTTATGAATTATTTTTTTCAGCAAGTCGCAAGGTTTTTCATTCTCATTTTCTTTTCCAGTTCCTCCTACTGTTCTAGGAAGGAAGCTGTTACGTTTCAGTTTTGCGATAATTTTAATGAGTCACTTGCATGTACAGAACTGAAAACAGAGAACGATCTCGTTTTTTTAGAAAGGGCAAAGTTTAAAAAAGAAAATCCAACATATGAGGATTTTGGAAATTTTTTGTATTTCACTGCCAGAGAAACACCTGGTTTCCGTTTGGAATTTTCAAAATCCTGGAATGGAACGGAACGAGAATTATTTCGAAGTCAATACAACGCATATTTAGTGTATGGAAGTGCAAAAGAGAGAATGGAAGGCAATGTCTATCAACCGAATGTTGTGGTTTCCTTTCATTACCTAGGTGCACTTTTAAAGGAAGAATTTCGTCATTCTGGGATCGCTAAAAATCCGTTTCAAATAGAAGACCTGGGGCCGATTGGCTTAACCTACATTGTGGAAGTACCCGGACTGGTTGTACCCATCACCAGGGAACGAACCATTCGGTTGCAGTGGAAACCATAACTCCTCACCCAAGAGCACCGGAAACCTCACAAAACCGAATTTCAATCCTGGGTTTCCTTTTTGCTCTTTACTTTTGAATGTAGAGAGCATTTGGATCAAAGAAAAAATCCATGGGAGTATAATCCAAATACAAAAGAGACAATACAGAAAGGGAAATCGCGCCCAAGACTGGTATCAAAAGATTGTCATCGATAAGCCCTTTTGCCGTTGTGTCGGAAAAAAACTCCGTCGCACAGGAAACTAAAACGGAAACTAAAACAATGACAATGGGTGTCCATGTAAAGCCTTGGTGGTCTACCAGGGACAAAAAACTTTCCGGATGAGACTTTGTGATGAGAAATAACACCAAAACAGAAAATAAAAAAGCAGGAATCAAAAACCCAAAAACACCTTCAATCGACTTACCATTGTAAAAACGATGTTTTCCATATCGGCTCCCCACATAAGCGGCAAACGGATCCCCAATCACTAAAAATAGAATGGCTAAGATGGCGACTTCCGCAGGAAAAAAACAAACAACGATTAAGTTTGCTAAAAAATAAGGTACTGTCCCATTAAAACGTTTCCGTTCCGACTCCTTCATGAGAAACCCAAAGTAACGATAGAAAAAGGCTTCAAAACCTGCATTTGTCAGACGAACGATTTCTAAAAGAATTAAAGATACTAGAAAAATCCCAAGAGATGTAACCAGGATGGCTCTTGTTGCATACACCAGTCCAAATGCATCTCGAAATGGGTCGAGATACAAGGTTACGGGAATGACTAGCCCCAGTACATGCCAAATTTTACGGAAAAAATTAAATCCTGAACTCATTGTGTTTTACCTACTAGGTCTTGAAGCCATTTTGAATGCTGCTTCTTCATTATTTGCAATGGGAAATAAATTACGAACTCCTGCCATAAGAAACGCTTGCCTAACGCTTAACGGAAGGTTGATGAGAATGATTTTGTGTTTTTGTAAAAATGCTTCTTCATTTAAGGTCTTGAAGGCAATAATGCCTTGGGTCGTGACCATGTTCAACTCCTCAAGATCCAATATCACTGATCCATGTTTTAAGGAATTGGTGACCGATTTGATGCATTTATCAGCTGTGAAGTTGTTTAGATTTCCCTGCAATTTGGTTACGTAAACGGTATCAATTTTTTCAGTGGAAACTACTAAATCGTCTAGACTCATAAATTTTTCTAATTTTCTTATTTCATTCTTGCACTCTATTGCAAGTAAATAAAAGTTTTGGAAGGAAGTGTGATTTGAAGGTTACTGTTGCTCATCTTTACAAAAAACTGGAAGAACTCGACCGCGATGTGGTGGAATTGAAAAAACTCACAGACAGGCTTGCTACTGACAGAGAATATTCCCCTATCTTGAAAGAAACTTTTTTATCGGAAATGGCAAAATTGGAAGACCAAAAAACAGAGATTTTAGGCCTTCGAGTGGAAAAACAGGCAAATCCGGTCAAATCTTCCAAACAAGTCCTAATGACATCGACTCCAGTTGAGGAACCCAGAGCACAAACTTCCATTCCGGTTCCCTCAGAACCAAAAAAAACAGAAAGACCTGTTCGCAAATATTAATTAACTTTAAAGACTGTAAAACACAAGGAACCCAAATGATTCGAAACAAACTAACACACCGAGTGATCTTACTTGGTTTGATTCTCCTTCCCCTTCTCAACTGTTCCAAGGATACGGAAATCCTGGCAACGTTTGATGGTGGAACGGTGACACGAAGAGAGATGAATTTTGTAATTGAAGCTTCCAAAAGAGGCAATACAGAACCTCAGCCAATCAGTGCTGACATCCAGGCTAAAATTTTAGAAAGCATCGCGTTAGAAAAAATATTATTAAAAGATGCCATCAAAGCAAACAAAGTATCCGAAGCTGATGTAACCAAAATTGAATCGTTAGTGAAAGATTTTTTGAAACTTAACGTTTATATGCGTGAGTTTGTTAAAAATGGTCTCAAATCAAAACCTTTAGAATTCATCAATCTGCAACTGGCACTCGTTCGCGGGGAAGATGAAACAGAAAATCTAAAACGAGCACAAGATCTTGCCAATCGATTGAATGAAATGTCTGACAAAGAAGTGGCAGTTGAAATTGCAAAAGAAACTGATGACATGACAAGAAAACCGATCGGTGGAAAATTAGAACCATTTTGCACAAACTGCGCAGAAACACCACTCGAAGATATTTTAAATGAAGTGCGAAATGTGAAACAAGGGAAATTTATTGCCTACGCCAAACGAGGGGAAGGACGCATTGCTTACGTGGTTCGTTCTTTAGGAACAGAAAAAGTCCATCCAGAAAGACTTCGAAAATATTTTACATCTGTATTTGATGACTTCAAAGCCGAAGCAATCGAATATGGAAAAACGCACGAAGATGCAGAAACAAAAGCTAGCATTGCCTATTTTACCGAAGGGGAATCTGCTGATAAAGCAAACCAATTTGCTTCGCATACAATGAAAGAGTATGAACAAGGTTTGTACCAAAAAGAATTAAAGAAGATCACTGAAGAAAGCGGAATCACTGTAGCGACCTTACCTCGTTTTACTGGTCCAGACGATGTAGATCCAAAAATCTTTACTCCTGAATATAGCCTTTATTCCAATAAAGAAGGAAAGAGTTATACATGGAAAGATTTAACTGCTGATTTTGATGCGATTCCTTCCCAGCTCAAACAAGAATACAAAACAGAAAAAGCAAAAACTTGGGATATGTTGAATCTCTTCCAATCAACAATCCTTCAAGGAAAAATCGCTGAGACTTCAAAACGAGTGCAAAATGTGGAAGGTGAAATTGGTTACCTCATGCAATTGGATAAAATGAAAGTAAGTCTTGCTTTAAAATCCCTTCAAGATGAAATCAAAGCCATTCCTGTGAATGTAACCGAAGCACAAATGCGCGATGCATACGAAGCAGGGAAATTGTATGCTTACTCTGACCAAGACCCTAAAAACCCACAAAATCGAATTCCAAAGCCATATGCTGCTGTTCGAGAAAGAATTAAATCTGAAATGGAAGGGTCACAAAGAAATTCCTTTATTGAACAAAAGGTATCGGGTCTGAAAACGACTTATAATTTGGTGATCGCCAACGATCGTCTAAAGGAAGTTACACTCTAAGATCTTCCCAGATTTGCAATATGGCAAAATTTTTTTATTGAATTTTGCCATATTTGACATATTTTGACTGTTAGGGGGGATAAATGAACAATCACATTTACATGCTTCGTAAGAAGAGAGGCATCAAACAGTACGATATGGCAAGGGCTTTGGGGGTATCTCCGAGTTATCTTTCCAAAATTGAGACTGGTGCCCAAGATCCGACTGAGAAATTTAAGTCGTCTTGTGCCAAGTATCTCAAAACGTCCGTTGAGAAACTCTTCAACGACAGCGCTGTGGAAGACATCTACCCTGAGTTTTCCAATGGATTGAAAAACAAACTTTGGGCAGTTCGGCGTGAGTTGGGTATCAAACAATACGATTTCGCAAAGAGATTGAAAGTATCCACTCCGTTTCTCTCGAAAGTAGAACTAGGACTTTTAGAGCCACCAGAAGATTTTAAGAATCTGGTTTCGAAAGTTCTCAAAATGGAAAAAAACGAGCTATTTCTCGGCTAATTTGAAAATCACCAAAGCAAGGCTCCGCAAGCCTTGCTTTTTCTCACCTCCCCCACAAAAAGATTTTGTCACATAATTTCAAAACCATTCAATAGTCCCTGATGAAAGAGAGACAAGCGGAACACCAAGATGGTTGGGCCAGTCGAGTCGGTTTGATTTTAGCGGTAGCCAGTGGTGCCATTGGACTTGGGAATTTTTTACGTTTCCCTGGTCAAGCGGCTCAGAATGGCGGTGGAGCCTTTATGGTTCCTTATATGATTAGTTTCCTTGTCCTTGGAATTCCTGTCTGTTTGGCGGAATGGACCATGGGACGGATGGGTGGAAAACATGGCCATAGCACCCCTTTTATCTTTCGCGAATATTTAAAAGGATTTCCCCTCAAACTTTCAGGAACCATCGGTGTGATGATTCCTGTTATGATCTACGTGTATTATGTTTTTATCGAATCCTGGTGTTTGGCATATGCATATTTTTTCCTAACAGGGCAGATGTCTCTCTCTGCAACCACTCAGGATGGAATGACCAAAGAAGCGTCTTCTTTTTTTGTATCCTTAACAGGTGCAGGGGAAAATGGCTCTAGTTTTCAATCCCCTATCATCGTCTTTTTTCTGTTATGTGTTTTGTTTAATTTTTTACTTGTGTACCGAGGTCTTTCCAAAGGTTTGGAAGCCTTTGCGAAAATTGCCATGCCACTCATGGGAATTTGCGCGACGATCATTCTTGTTCGTGTTCTTACCATTCCGGGAATCGAATCCGGCCTTGCCGTGATGTGGAATCCAGACTGGACCAAACTGACAGAACCCAAGGTATGGATCAGTGCTGCAGGACAAATTTTCTTTTCTTTGTCCACTGGTTTTGGAATCGCCCTCGTATTTTCTAGTTTTCTAAAGAAAAAAGATGATGTTGTATTGTCTAGTTTGTCCTCAGCCTCTCTAAATGAATTCGCAGAAGTAGTGTTTGGTGGTATGATAACCATCCCTGTAGCCTTTTTGTTTTTAGGTATGCAGGCAACTTCTTTTGGAACCTTTGGAATGGGTTTCATCGCCCTACCGTCTGTTTTTGGAATGATGCCGGGGGGTAATTTTTTTGGTGGGTTGTGGTTTTTAGTGCTCTTTCTTGCGGCGATCACATCCTCTGTGACCATGTTGCAACCCGGGATCTTATTTTTAGAAGAAGGGTTTCGCATCGGGAGAAAAAAGTCTTCCCTACTTCTGTTTCTATTCACCTTCCTATTGTGTCTTCCCATTGTTTATTTCAATAAAGACTTTGCCGCTCTGGACATTGCTGACTTTTACATCGGAACCATTATGATTTATATCCTAGCTTCCATTCAAATCTTTATCTTTGTTTTTAAGATTGGAGTGGATCGAGGCGAAGCCGATGCTAATGAGGGAAGTCTCATTCCATTTCCAAAACTTATTAAATTTGTTTTGAAATACATCACTCCTTGGTTTTTACTCTTTATCTTCATTTCGTTTTGTTATATGAACCTTCCTGAATATTTAGATAAAATGAATCCAGAAGTCATGGGCCTTCTTGCTGAAAACAAAGGCGAGAACGTAGATGATGCAAAAACAAAAGCAGTCGTTGCTAGGTCCGTAGTGATTGGTCTTATTTTGATTTATGGTTTTATCTATTACTTGGTTTCAAAAGCATTAGATCATAAAAAAGACAAGGGATTGGTTGGATGATGGGAGTTACAGAACTGAATTGGCAAGGAATTCTCATCATGACAGTCTCTTTGATTTCTGTAATTACACTCACTGTTGTGTGTGTGATCTTACTTTTTCGTAATAGGCATTAACATTTGGACGTAACATCAGTTTTTACGAAAGAACTTCCTAAATTATGGAAGGATTATGAAACAAGAAAAGAACAACTTGATATGTCTCTTGCGATTGAATCAGCGTTTCAGACAGGAACCAATTGGGTCATTGAGGCAGGGACTGGGGTTGGAAAATCACTCGCCTATCTCATCCCAAGTGCTTTGTTTTCGTTAGAAAATGAATGTACGGTTGTTGTTTCCACTGAAACCAAATCTTTGCAAGACCAGCTATTGTACAAAGACATCCCTCTTGTTTCGAAGGCTCTTGGTGTTCCCATCAATGCGATGGTTGCCCTTGGTGCGAGCAATTATTTGTGTAAACGAAAATACAATCGAGTCATGGAACGGGGTGAGTTTGGACCCGAAATGGAATCATCCCTTTCCTATTTTGTAAACTGGGAAAAACAAACGGAAAGTGGGATCCGTGCTGAATATGATGGATTTATTTCTAATTCATTTTGGTCGTCTGTAGCAAGAGAATCTGACAACTGTTTGGGGAGAAATTGTCCCAATTTTAGTTCCTCCTATTATTTTTTAGAAAAGGAGAAATGGAAAAAAGCGAACATCTTAATTGTAAACCACTATTTGCTTGCAAGTCATATGGCTGGAGATTTTAAGTTGCTTCCGCCATTTTCTCAACTTGTCATCGATGAAGCTCATGTATTCCCTGAGATCGTTGGGAAAGCGTTTGGTTCAGAAATTCGATATGAATACATTCTCGGATTGCTTCATTATTTGTATTTTCCGGAAAAACGAACTGGCCTTATATTAAAAATTAAGTCTAACGAGAAACTCATTCAACTAGTGGAAGCAAGCATCAGTTATGCGAATGATTTGTTTCGTATGTTACTTTCTGCGATTCCTTTGCAGTTCAATCAGTTTGCTACTCGTCACACCGAGCGGATTAAATTGGATAATGGGGCGCTAGAAGATACTCTGGCGGATTTAGCATCCGTTTTGGAAGGTTTGTTATCTAAATACAAAAAAGACAGTGATGACATTGAAGAAAAGGAATTGGCTCTAGGTCTTGAAATGGTTTCAGGGAACTTAAAGAAAGCATCCTCGTTTCTCACGGATTTTCGCCTCAAAACCAATCCAAACTTGGTGTTTTGGATTGAACCACCATCACAGATGGCAAAGGAACCGTTTTATTATTTATTTTCCCAACCAAAGAATACAGATGAAATTTTAGCCAATACTCTTTTTCCCAATATGGACTCAGTGGTGATGACATCCGCCACGCTTTCACCCACAGCAGGCAATTTTCAATACTTTTTAAAGGAAGTGGGAACAAGTGATGTGAAAACAAAAACCTTAAGTTCCCCGTTTTCATACAACACACATTCGCTTCTTTTTGTTCCCAAACAAATTGCCGATCCAGTATCTGATCCCAAACGAAACAAAACCGATCTTTCCTATTGGATCACAAGACTTTTGAAACTTTCGGAAGGTGATGCATTTGTTTTATTCACATCAAATAAGTTATTGTCAGAACTGTATGAAGAGATTCGGAACTTAGTTCCTTATCCTATTTTTGCTCAAACAGAAATGGGACCCATTGCCGCCAAACGGGAGTTTCTTGCGAATGAAAATAGTGTACTTTTTGGTGTTTCTAGTTTTTGGCAAGGTGTGGACATCAAAGGTGATAAACTGAGAAATGTGATCGTAACAAAACTTCCCTTCCAGGTTCCTACTGAACCCGTACTCCAAGCCAAAATGGAAGATATGGAAAAAAAAGGAAAAAGCCCCTTTTGGGAAATGCAAGTTCCGAAAACCTGTCTATTACTTCGACAAGGGTTTGGAAGACTGATTCGTTCCGGGTCCGATACAGGAATGGTGAGCATCCTCGATCCTCGGATTCACACGAAATCCTATGGAAAAAACGTCTTGCAAAGTTTACCCAAAGGAGTTCCTCTCATTACGGACTTCCATGAATTGGAAAGAAAATTCCATTTATTGCCGAAATGATTACTATGAAGCGTTTGTTTGTCTGTCTTGTATTTCTTTTTGTATTCTTTGGAACCATTGTTTCCAAACCGATTGAAGATAAAGATATTTATGCATCGATTGTGAACTGGACGGACCAAAAGATCGTTTCAAATGTCAAAGAAACTATCCCGAAAATCGTATTTGATGAGGATGATCCCGAATTTTCAGGTAAAAACACTGCCACAAGCCAAGGAAAAGCTCATTCCATGGCTCGGAAAAAAGCAAAAGAAAAGCTAAAAGTCAGACTCAGCCAAAGATTAGAATCTATTCTCTTTAACTCGGATTATACGATTTATGAATACACACAAGTGAACCAACAAGCTCGATTACGCTTGAACTCCTACATTGGAGCTGAAAAAGAAGAGTATGATTTTCAATTTATAAAGAATGTATTAGAAGCAAAAGCAAGTTTGGCCATCAAAGGAAAAGATGGGATCCTTGCTCATATTCCGATGGAATATGGAACAGAACCAGTTCCCGAATTTAGTGAAGAATTGGTTCCTGTTGAATTTACTGGTCTTGTCGTTGATGCAAGACATTTGCCTGTGAAACGTGCCTTATTTCCCAAAATTCAAACAGATCGTGGGCTTGACGTTTATTCACCATTGTATGTGAAGGAGGCTTACGCTATTGAAACTGGTTACATTGTGTATCGTGCCGATCAAAATGGTAAGTTGTATGAAACGAAGGTGGGAAAAAATCCTTATTTTGTTTTGGCTTTGTCAGTTGCAGGGAAAAATCAAACAGATCTTGTAATTCCAACGGATGAGGCGGCTAAATTTCTTAGCCACCCGGAATCCAGGAAAAATATTACACGTTGCAGAGTTTTGATTTTAGTTTCTCAGTAAGTGTTAAAAACATTTTTTCTGCTTTTCCGTATTCACCATTAAATAGGTAAGCAAATCCCATGTCTTCTAAGTCTTTATGATTCAATGAGTTTGATTTTTTTTCTAACTCTTTGATGTTCCGATAAACGGAATCATACGTTTTTCGTTTCTCTTCAAAACTAGGAAGGTTTAGCTTATTCGGGATATTTTCAAAAATAAGATTTGCTTCTTTGTGTCTATCTAAGAACAAAAGTGCCATTCCAACAAGTTTGTGCATTTCTGGATCATTGAGTTGTTTCATATGATCACGAAATACTTTGATTACTTCATCATAACGTTTCAGATAATAATTGCAGGTGACTTCTTCTTTGATAAAGGAAAGATCATTCCATTGTTTTTTATAACGAAGAATGATGTTTTTTGCATCTTCGTAGGCTTCTTCCCGAAAGTAGATTTTAATCGCAGTTTGGATGATAGAGAAACAAAGAGGATTGGATTGTAATTGGAAATATAGGTTTAGATTCTTACACGCTTCTCCATTTTTACCCAATTCAAAATTTTGAATGGCATCAACCAGTGGTGCTAAATTGGAAATTCCTTTCGGAGCACTGATGGTTGCACGTCCGGTTAGCTCATATAGTGCTAGATACCCTAAGTGTTGTACGTAATAATTCTCTGGGTTTCTTTTGGCGAGCACCACAACATCTTCATAGGAACCTACCTCATATAAATCCCAAGCTTCTTTTTCGACAGATGAATGTAAAACTTGGGTTGCTTGTTGTGCCATAAGGTACCTCTCTTTCTTTAAAAGGATCGGTCTTATGGCTTTATTTCCGTTAAAAAAAATTAAGGGGTAAGGCGGTAAATCATCCTAGGAAATGGAATGCATTCTCGAATGTGTGGCAAACCACAAACCCAAGCAATCACTCGTTCTAAGCCCATTCCAAATCCTGCATGAGGAACCGATCCATACTTCCTAAGATCCAAATACCAAGAATAATCTTCTGGTGGAAGGCCTTCTTCTTTTAAACGTTCCACGATTTTTTCGTAAGATTCTTCTCGTTCGGATCCCCCAATGATTTCCCCAATTCCATCAGGAGCAATGAGATCTGCTGAGAGGACTGTTTTAGGATCATTCGGATTTTGTTTCATGTAAAAGGCTTTGATCGCTCTTGGAAAATTTTGAATGAAGATGGCAGTTCCAAAATGGGAGGTCAGGATTTGTTCCCGTTCCGCATTGATGTCCTCCCCCCATTCGATGGATTCCCCTTTTTCTTTCAAGATTCGTATGCCTTCACCATATTCCACTCTTGGGAACGGTTTGTTTAAATAAGCTAGGAGAGGCTCTGGGTTCCGTTCTAGGATGGTTAAATCTTCTGAACAACGCTCTACAGTGGACTTGAGGACTGTTTTGACAAAACGTTCCTGTAAGTCCAAATTTCCATCTTGGCCAAGAAAGGCAGTTTCTGCTTCTAACATCCAAAATTCAGTGAGATGGCGCTTGGTTTTACTTTTTTCCGCACGAAATGTAGGACCAAAACAATACACTTTTGAGTGTGCAAATGCCGCTGTCTCTAAATACAACTGACCTGTTTGAGCAAGGTATGCTTGTCCTAAGTCAAAGTATTCTGTCGAGAATAAGGTTCCTGCAGATTCACCGATCGATCCTGTGAGGATGGGTGTGTCAATTAGGGTGTAGCCATCGTTACGAAAAAATTCGCGGATGGCAAACGACAATTCAGAACGCACTCTTTGGATGGCAAGTTGGCGTTTGGATCGTAGCCATAAATGCCGGTGGTTGTGTAAAAAATCAGGCCCATGTTCTTTGGGAGTGATGGGATAGTCTTGGGAATTGCCTACAATGGAAAGCGATTCCAATAGCAGTTCCTTTCCCCCAGGTGCCTTGGGATTTTCTTGCCATTTTCCAGTCACAACGAGGGAGGTTTCTTGAGGTAAAGACTTGATCTCTTTGAAGAGATTTTCTCCCAAAGCCTCCTTCTCGCAGACCACTTGGAGGATTTTGCCATTGGTTCTAAGTTGTAAAAACTGTACATGGTTATTGCCTCGAAGGCCTTGTACCCAACCGCGTAATGGGAGGGAATCACTAGGAATGGAAGGATGGGACTCGTTTGGATCTAAACTTGGAATCATGGATGGTTTTTTCTGTTTGCCAGTTCAATTTTCTCTGAAATTTTGAACTTACAGAATGAAATCTAGCATCCTATTAGACGGTAAAGCGATTTCCGAAAAAATCCGAAATCGAATCCAAGAAACACTGACAAAAGCGAAAGCGGAAGGTAAGGGAATTCCTACCTTGGCGACCATCCTTGTGGGAAACAACCCTGCATCGGAAACCTATGTGAATATGAAAGTGAAAGCGTGTGAAAAGGTGGGAATGAATTCTCGTTACATCCGCTTAAAAGAAGAAACGACCACAGAAGAACTCTTACTTGAAATTCGAAAACTCAATAACGATCCATCCATCAATGGAATTTTATTACAACACCCGGTTCCGCATCAGATTGATGAACGTAAGGCGTTTGATGAAATTGCGTTAGAGAAAGATGTGGATGGGGTTACAACGGTTTCCTTTGGACGTTTGTCCATGAACAGTGAAGCTTATTTTCCGTGCACTCCGTACGGAATGGTCTTACTCTTGCAAGAATATGGAATTGATGTGACTGGCAAACATGCTGTGGTAGTGGGGAGATCTCCTATTTTGGGAAAACCAATGGCGATTATGCTTACAAATTTGAATGCAACCGTTACCCTTTGCCATTCAAAAACCAAAGACTTACCAAATTTAGTCAAACAGGCTGACATCATTGTGGGTGCAGTGGGAAAACCTGAGTTCATCAAAGCAGATTGGATCAAAGAAGGCGCTGTGATTTTGGATGCTGGTTATAACGTCGGCAATGTGGGAGACATTGAGGTCTCAAAAGCAAAGGACAAGTCTTCTTATTACACACCAGTTCCAGGTGGTGTTGGTCCAATGACGATTTCTGTGCTTCTTTTGCAAACCATGTATAGTTTTTTAGGACAATTTTCTCCAAAGTTGGATTCTCATGCCTCAAATCGTTAGTTTTGACGAATGTTTTCAAACGGTTCCGAAGCTTGATCCTCCAAGTGATTTAGAAACGTTTTGGAAGGTCGGCATCGGGGAATTAAAAAAAGTTCCCATCAAAGCAACCTATAAAACCGTTTTGAAGGGTTCCTTTATTTGGGAATCGTTAAATGATGTTAGCTTTCAGAGTATCGACAATCATGTGTTATATGGAAAGCTTGCGGTTCCTAGAAAACGTGGGAATCGTCCGGTAGTTGTGTATTTTCATGACTACCTGGCAATTCCAGAAGAGATTCAAAAAGGTTATTCCGATTTAGGAGTAGCACAGCTTCACATCACCTTACGGGGGCATGGGGAAGAAATGATTCAGATGCCGGTTGATCCGAATACCGGTAAGTCTCCTATCGGTTGGACACCAAATTATTTTGCTCACGGTCTGGATCAAAAAGAAGAGTTTTATATGAGAAAACTCTATTTAGATGTGATTCGAACCATTGAATTTTTAAGACTGACTGACGGAATTGACGGTGACCAAATCATTTTACATGGGAAATCTTTAGGATCTGCTTTGTCTGTCTTTGGTGCTGCTTATTCAGATCGAATCAAAGGATTGATTTTAGAAACACCTTCTTTTTGTTATATTGACAAAGAGCAGATGTCCTTAAAAGGAAATCCTTGGGTGAGAGAGCTTACTCCCTTTTTTGAAAAACGTGCAACGAAAAAAATCGATTATAAAAAAGAATTGGCTTACTTTGATGCAATCAATTTCGCCAAGAAGATAAAAATACCTGCTCTATTCTCTTGTGGGATGGAAGACCAAATGTCTCATCCTAAATCGACATTTGCTCTATTCAATCATATGAATTGTGACAAAAGAATGCAGTTGTATCCTACTGAGGGAAATGAAGCAGGGAAAGAAAAACAACCACAAGCGAACTTAGAGTTTGTAAAAGAAATATTTGGTTTATGACAATAATTCCTTTCTTCTTTCAGAATACTAAGTCTGGAAAAAAAGAACCTTTCCAACCCAAAGATCCGAACTCGGTTTCTATTTATTCTTGTGGACCCACTGTCTATAACTTTGCCCACATAGGGAACATTCGATCCTTTTTGTTTGTGGATATCTTAAGACGTTCTCTACTACTTGGTGGATACAAATTAAACCAATCTATGAATATCACTGACATTGATGACAAAATCATCAATGAATCCATCAAACGAAATATGAGTGTGGAAGAGTTTACAAAACCTTGGACTGAAGCATTTTTTCAAGATCTTTCCACTTTACACGTGCAAACATTAGAACATTATCCCAAAGCAACAGAATCCATTGAAGATATGGTGTCTCTCGTGGAAACATTACAACGGAATGGCCTTGTATATGAACGTGATGGTAATGTTTACTTTTCCATTCAAAAATTTGAACGATATGGTGAGTTATCGAATATTGATGTTTCTGGTATGAAGTCTGGTGTCCGTTACGATGCCGATGAATATGAGAAAGATGATGTCAGAGATTTTGTTTTATGGAAAAACCAAAAAACAAAGGAAGAAAAATGTTGGCATACACGGATTGGAACAGGAAGGCCAGGTTGGCACCTAGAATGTTCAGCCATGATTCGAAAAATTTATGGAACAGGCATTGATATCCACACTGGCGGTATCGACCTCCTTTTTCCCCATCATGAAAACGAATTTGCACAAACAACAGGTGCGTATCCTAACGAAGAGTTTGTTGGAACTTGGCTTCACTGCGAACATCTGTTAGTGGATGGGGAAAAAATGTCAAAAAGTAAGGGAAACTTTTATACCTTACGGGACATTCTAGAGAAAGGCTTTGAACCTCGTGTGGTACGATATCACCTAATTTCGGCTCATTACAGAAGTAAACTGAATTTTTCCCTATCCAAACTGGATGAATCCAAAGTGGCTCTGGATCGAATTCAAAATACAATTTACCGCTTACTCGATTCAACAGGCCTATGGGATGATGTACCAAAAGATTGGAAAGAGATTGAATTTGTTTCATCAGAGATCCAAAAACTGAATTCTGATTTTTTGCAAGCACTGGCTGATGATTTGAATCTTCCAAAAGCACTTGCGAATCTCTTTGAACTCGTTCGAATCGTAAACCAAACATTAGACCAAACACTCACTGAGTCTTCCAAAATCTTTTTAAAAGAAGCTTTGGGTTTGTTTGTGAAGATGAATGCTCTTTTTGCCGTGTTTTCCTTTGAAAAACAAAAAGAAAGTTTGGATGGGATTTCTGAAGAATGGATTTTGGAACAAATTTCAAAACGAAAACTGGCAAAACAAAACAAGGATTTTGCGACCGCAGATCAGATCCGAAAAGAGTTGGAATCAAAAGGCATCCTTCTCGCTGACACAAAAGAAGGTAACACAACATGGAAAAAAGCCCAGTAGAAATACTTTTCGGGAAACGTAATTTTTTCGAATTCTTAGAATCCTTGGAACAGATGGCTCCTGAACGGGGTATCAAAACCATTCGGGAAGTCATCGTCAAAGATGGAATCGGAAATGAGGAAAAACAGAGAATCAAATCCTATCTTCCTAATTCAGTCAAGTTTACAACGGTTTCCACAAGAGAACTCGATCGTATTGCCCAGGACAAAAACCACCAAGGATATGTCATCATTCGGACAAAACAAAAATCATTCACCTCTTTAGGTTTTGAGCAATTCAAACAAAATGTTTCACCTAACGAGGGACCAATTCTCATTTTGGATCGCATTCAGGATCCAGGAAATTTAGGAAATTTGTTACGAACCGCTGAATGTATGGGCGTAAAACACGTTTTAATGTCTGATAGAGACACCTCTCCCATCACACCTGTCGTCGAAAAAGTTTCAGCAGGTGCGATCCATCACATTCAAATCTACCGTGTTGCTAATCTAAAACACGGAATCGAGTTTTTGAAAAAAAATGAATACTGGATTTTAGCCACAGATGAAGAAGGGGACGAGGAGATTTGGAACAATCTTCCTGATGTTTCACAGATGGCTGTGATTATGGGGAACGAAGGGGAAGGTGTAAAACGAATCTTACTCGAAGATGCGGATTACGTAGCACGCATTCCCTTGTATGGTGCTGTAACTTCCCTTAATGTTGTAGTTGCTTGCGGGATTACACTCGATCGTCTGCATCAAATTTCAGAATAATCATTTAGAAGAGGTTTCATTCTCTTTGTAGTTTTTGTACAGAAAGAATGAGTCCTAAAATTCCAAAGAAGAAAAAAACCAACCCAGGGATGATCTCCCCTTCTTTCCATAAAAAACACTGCACTGTATACAAACCACCGAACACGAAACTAAGCCCTGAAATGGTTCCAAGAAGAGAAATCCCTATTCGATTGGGGTAAATGGTCCAAGTCAGTGTAGGATTTTCCTTGAAAAAACCTTTCCAAAAGAAGAATGGTGGTTTGGTGGTTTCATAAAAGGAATAGAGCACTTCCTTTTTGGTTCCAGGAAATAGATAGGTGGAAACGACGAGTAAGACGGCGGACGTAAGAGATGTAGATAGAATCGAATACGGAAATGGAATTTGCAAAAGATGCGAATACACAACATATAAAACTGGAGATAGAACAAGAGCCAAAATTTCTGTCCAAGCGGAAATGCGCCAAAAATACCAACGTACGATCAGAACAAAACCAATCCCAGAAGAGGCTTCCAGTAAAAAGACCCAAGCCCCTTTGATGGTATCCATTCCATAAACAGCGAGTACAAAAGAAAAGGAAGCGGTGATGAGTTGAAGTATGTAGGAAACTTTCACATAATACGAATCAGGTTTTTGACTTTTTGTGATGGGTTTCCAAAGGTCATTGACTAAATAAGAAGCACCCCAATTCAAATGAGTTGCCAGAGTCGAAAGGTATGCAGCAAGAAAAGCGCTGAGCATTAGCCCAAGCATACCGCTTGGCATTCCTTCCTTTAATACCATAAGAAACCCTTTTCCACTTTCGGATTCCGTTAAATTGGGATACAAAACGAGTGATACAAGAGCAACAAGGATCCAAGGCCAAGGTCTTACAAAATAATGGGCAACGACAAACCAAAGGCTCCCTTTTAACGCTGCACCTTCATTTTTGGTGGCAAGGATTCTTTGCGCGATGTATCCACCACCTCCCGGTTCGGAACCAGGATACCAACTCGACCACCAAAGGACTGTTAATAAGATTAAAAAATGATCCCAAGGTAGGGATCCGTTCTCGCCATTTGGGAAAAATAAAATTTTGTTCTCTGGTAACTTTGACTTTAAATGTTCCAAACCTCCGATGGCGGGAAGGTTGATGGCAAAATAGGCAAATAGAATACATCCAAACCAAGCTAGAAAAAACTGAAAGACATCAATATAGGAGATACCACGCAATCCAGCAATCGATGTGTATAGAACACCAAAGAGTAATAAAGAAATCAAAATGAGAGAAGGATTTGTGTCTGGAAAAAAAACGGGGATGATCTTTAACATGGCAAGGTTGACCCAACCAAGGATTACCAAGTTTAACAAAAAACCGATGACGAAGGCTTTGAATCCTCGTAAGAACTCTGCTTCTCTTCCACTGTATCGAATTTGAATGAGTTCTAGATCTGTAGTTGCACCAGAACGTTTCCAGAGCTTGGAAAAGAAAAATACAGTGACAAAACCACCTACAGCCATATACCACCAGATCCAGTTTCCAGAAATTCCCTGGGATCTTATAATCTCTGTTACGGCAAGGGGGGTATCGGCAGCAAAGGTAGTCGCAACCATTGCTGTCCCTGCCACAAACCAACTGAGACTTCCTTCTGCTTGGAAGTATTCTTTGGTAGATGTGGTTTTGGATCGGAAGCGATATAAAATAAGAAAGATAACAATAAAAGGAAAGAGAAAAAAGAAATAATCTAAGATATGAAATGAATTCATAATCTTACTTTGATACCCATTTCTTTCATCGTTTGTTTTGTCTCTTGGATGGAAAATTCCCCAAAATGAAAGATGGATGCCGCAAGTACGGCATCTGCTCCGCCTCGTAAAATCACTTCGGCCATATGTTCGGGATTTCCAGCTCCACCAGATGCGATGATTGGAATCGATAAATGGGATGTGAAAAGTTTCATTAGATTGATATCAAATCCATCTTTTGTGCCATCTTTATCCATTGAAGTGAGTAAAATTTCCCCAGCACCCATCTCCTGTGCTTCTTTTCCCCAATCAAGGGCGTCTCTTCCCGTTTCGGTTCTCCCACCGCTGAGATAGACCTCATACCGTTTGCGTTCTGGATGGAATTTCACATCGATTGCACAAACAATACACTGCGATCCATAAATTTCACTAGCATCTTTTAATAATTTTGGATTTTGGAATGCACTGGTGTTGATGGAAACTTTATCGGCACCTTTGTTGAGAACTGCCTTTACATCCTCAATCGTACGGATCCCTCCTCCGACAGTGAATGGTATGAAGAGTTTATTGGCCACCTCTTCTACCAAATGCAAAAGAATGTCTCGTTTGTCAGAGGATGCAGTAATGTCTAAAAAACAAAGTTCGTCTGCTTTGTTTTCTTCATAAGCAACCGCACAGGAGACTGGATCTCCTGCATCGATCAAATTGACAAATTGAACGCCTTTGACAACCCTTCCCCCTTTGATGTCCAAACAGGGAATCACTCTTTTGGTTAATTCATCCATTTAGCGAATCTCTTTTGGTAGAGTGATTTTGCAAAGATCAAGTTTTGAAATGGCAGTTGCAAAACCAAGTAACTTTGATTCGTCGAAATGGGATGTGGTCAATTGTATTCCAATTGGCAATCCATTTTGATCCAATCCTGCAGGACAACTAATTGCAGGAACACCTGCTAAATTAACAGAAGTTGTGAGGATATCCGCTTGGTACATTTGGATCGGGTCTTTTGTTTTTTCTCCCACTTGAAACGCTGTGGTGGGTGAAGTTGGTTGCAAGATCACATCCACTGATTTGAAAAATTCAGCGTATTTTTTACGAATGAGAACTCTTGCTTTTTGTGCCTTCCCATAGTAGGCATCATAATATCCAGAGCTAAGGGAAAAGGTTCCAAGTAAAATTCGACGTTTGACTTCCTTTCCGAACCCAGCACTTCTCGATTCTGCATACAAATCATCCAACTTACCAGAAGTCTCTTTTCTAAGTCCATATCGGATTCCATCAAAGCGACTCAAATTGGAAGAACATTCAGCCGTTGCAATTAAGTAGTAAACTGGGATTGCATACTTCAATAGAGAAAAATCTAATGGAACAAGTTCTGCGCCCTTCGCCTCTAAAGATTTCAAAATCTCCAAATAACGCGCATTCACATCAGGTGAAAAATTGAAATCTTCCGTTTTCATGATTCCAATTTTTTTCCCTTTCCAATCCACATCCGTTACTGATTTGGCTTCGAAATGGTCGACTTTCGAAGTCGTTTGGTCTTTGTGATCAAGACCAGAGAGGATTTCTAAAAGATCACTTATCCCTTGCAGATCATTGGAAAAAGGACCAATTTGATCAAGACTCGAGGCATACGCTATCAGTCCATAACGAGACACCCTACCATACGTTGGTTTTAATCCCCAAATCCCACACAAAGAAGCAGGT
This sequence comes from Leptospira sp. WS60.C2, assembly GCF_040833955.1. NCBI lineage: Bacteria > Pseudomonadati > Spirochaetota > Leptospiria > Leptospirales > Leptospiraceae > Leptospira > Leptospira milleri. The sequence goes on from NZ_CP162133.1 coordinate 1,727,766, forward strand.
TGGCGGATGGATCCACCCGTGTCGGAACCAAGAGAGACAGGTAACATGGAAGCTGCCACAGCCGCCGCCGACCCACCGCTAGACCCACCAGGAATTCGTGTTGTATCAAATGGATTTTTAGAAGTTTGAAAGGCACTGTTTTCTGTGGAAGAACCCATGGCAAATTCATCCATATTGAGTCTTGGAAAGAGTACAAACCCTTTCTCTTTTAATTTGGTAATGACAGTGGCATCATAAGGGGATCGAAAGTTCTCTAGAATCTTGGAAGAACAAGAGGTAATCTCACCAGAGATACAAATATTATCTTTGATTCCAATGGGAATCCCATCGTACTCAGAGAATAGTTTCCCATTCTTTCTTCTTTCATCACTTTCTGTTGCTTGTTTTAGAATTTTGTCTTTGTTTACTTCTAGGAAAGCTTTTACCTTTGGGTCAGTCACATCAATCCTGTCTAGATAAGCAGATACCAAGTCTTTGGATGTGAGTGAACCATCGTTTAGTTTCTTTTTGATATCAGAGTAAGTTAAAAAAATTAAGTCTTTCATGTTTCGATTACCTTAGGCACAACCACATAACCATTTTCATACGAAGGAGCTATTTTTGCTAAGTCGTCTCTTTTGAGCGCGTTTTCACTCAGATCTTTTCTAAGTTCGTAAAAGATTTGTTCGTAAATTTCATCATCACCAACTACTGATGTATCTAGGTTTTTGATTTCATCCACGTATTGGACGATTCGAGAAAAGTCGCTTAACATGGAAGATACTTCATTCTCTTCTATGTTTAATTTTGCTAAGTTGGCAATGTTTTTTAATTCTTTTTCATCCATATGGGTTTCCTTAATAGGCATTCCTATCTATGATTGCTTTGATTGGGGTTAATAAAATAATCTTGAGGTCGAGTAACAAAGACCAGTTCTCAATGTAGAAAATATCAGCTTCGATACGTTTCTCGATGGAAGTATCACCGCGAAAACCTTGCACTTGTGCCCAACCTGTGATACCTGCTTTTGCAGCATGTCTTCTCATGTATTGGTGGTGTTCATTTCGGAATTTTTCAACGTAAAACGGTCTTTCTGGTCTAGGACCCACAACGGACATATCGCCCAGTAACACATTAAAAAATTGAGGAGTCTCATCAAGAGATAGTTTTCGTAAAATTGCACCAACAGGTGTGACTCTTGGGTCATCTTTTACAGTCCACAGCGTATCAGACTTTTCTTTCGCTTGGACAACCATGGATCGGAATTTGATCATTCCAAAGACTTTATTATCAAGACCAACACGTTCTTGCGTGTAAAAAATGGGACCTTTGCTCGTGAATTTTACAAGAAGTGCAATTAGAATATAAAATGGACTAAAAAGTAGAATGAACGATAAGGAAAATACTATATCAAAGATTCGTTTTAAAACTAAGTTATAACCTAGTCTTATAGGAATGTTACGAATGGAAATAATCGGAATCCCATCCAAAACTTCCACACGACCTTTCGCAGTTACAATCTCTTCATAACTAGGAATTACTTTTAAATCGATTCCATGAAAATCAGCGATATCGATTACTTCCTTTAAAGAATCACCTTCTTCGTGTGACAAAGCATAGACAATCAGATCAATTTGATTCTCTTCCACAAACGATTCTAATTTAGAGGTGGTTGTTACGGTTTGAATCGATTTTGGAGCTAGATTTTTTTTACCAGAAACAAATCCAAGCACTGTATAACCATATATCGAATGTTTTTGTAAGGTTTTTGAAAAGTTTATCGCGGATTTGCCTGTTCCAATGATTAAAACAGATTTTAAATTATAACCTTTACTTCGTAGATACTGCATGAGAGCTCTCAAGAGAAAATGAGAGAATGAAGTAAGAACGACCGTACAAATGGCGAAATATCCGATCACTAACCTTGAAAAACTTTCACCTCGAAAGAAAAACAAAAGAGAAAGTACTACCAATAAATTTAAGATGACGCCTGAAATGATCGCAAAAAGCTCATCTGAAAATGATAGCCCTCTTCTCGGATGATATAAATCGATGGATAAAAAAGATAAAACTTGTGAAAATCCAAGGACAATGCCAAGGATCAAGTAATTGATAGGATCAATCGTTTGGATTTGAAACCCCGAATCAGGTGACAAATAATACCGGATGATATAAGCCACAAGAAAGCTTGTTAATCCAATAATAAAATCTGTAACTAGAAACAATAACTTGAAGGATTGGCTTCTTTCTTTTAACATATATTACTCTTTATCATTCCGTTAAATCTGTGGATGTTGCATCGAGGGGACGTTTTCTAAATCGATACAATCTAACTCTTGTTGCTTGGGCAGATGCTGAATCACCAAAACTGAAGTTCGTTAAATTAACGGAAAGATAAACGGATTGATCATAAAATGTTAATTGATTGTTTAGAGCAAGTCCACCAGGAAGAGCTCTTAGATTCATACTGTAACCCAATCGGTATTCCCAATTATGAAGATCCATTTTGAAAGTCATCATAAATCGATTGATGTTAAAAACTGTTTTTTGTCTTTCGTTTTGGCCTTGCGCACCCGTTCCTGCTGCTAAATCTTCCCAAATCGTAGTTTGGTCATAATTCGTTCCGGTTTGAGATGTATAAAGCTCTGGGCTAGTGTTTAATGCATAAAACTGACCTTGCGCGAGTGCAGTAAGACGCCATGGCTCTGTCACCCGAGAATCTAATTCTAGTTCTACGCCCGTGTATCGAGTCACCTTCACATCCGTTTTAAAGAAAAAACGATAACTGTCTAAGAAGCTATCTTTATAAACATGATACCATGTGGAACCAATCTCCAAACTACGAAAGGCACGGATGATGGGCCAGGAAAAACCGCCCATTTTGTATGATACAGTTAGATTATTGGAAAGGGATCTATTTTGAGGAGTGTGATGAACGTAATCATTATTAATGAAAATACCAGAATAGAAGTTTCTTTTTCGTTCCAGTAAACTAGGTCGTCTCGTTGAAAAACCATCAACAAAGTCAAAAAATCCACCCACTCGTACGACGGTGTAATACCATCGTTGCATATTTGTGAGCCCAGGATTGTAAGTGGATGAAAACTGTCTTAAATCACGAATGGTTCTGACTGAAATATCCCAATCATTTAACGCATAACTTTCTAATGAAATTTCTGCCTCATGTTGGCGTAAATTTCCTAAGATTGGATCTTTTGCTTCCGCTTTATCTGCATCTAACCTTCGGTAGGTTGTTGAAATGAAAATTTCTGGAATCCCAAATCGAACCGTATGTGACTGCCGAACATATTGGTAGGATTGTTGTTTTAAAAGAGTCGCATAAGCTTTATTCACATCTCGATCTGGACTGTTTAAAGCATTGCCACTTCCAGGGAATTCCACTGTTTGTTTTGTAGCTCCCATATAGACGGAAGGTGTGAAAGACATATACGCGCCCATGGCAATCGGTGATCGAAATCCTGTTTCCCCTATTACGTTTGTTTGAGATCGTAAAACAAAGTCTTGGTATTGGCTTCTCGGATCAACAACCCCAGTCGTTGGATTGGTTCTTTGTTGTGGTGGACCATAAATTCGATTGATGTTGGTTTGGAATAACATATCCCAATAAATAGGACTTGTGGTCCCTGGAATCAAACCAATGTTACTTGAATTTCGGATTGTCACGGCTGGCAAAGTATCTTGTGCCGCAAAGTATTGATTTGCTTGGATTTGGTAAATGAGAGTTCTACTCATCGATATCCCAACACTCAAATCGCCACGGTTTTCCGTATAGTTGAAGTTCCAATTCAGTAAATTTCGAATTAGACCAAATCGAACATCACGAAAGGTATATAAAGACTGAAGTGAATTGGATGGTTGGTATCGATTACCAAATTCATAATCAAACAAACGATTGCTATAATTTTCATATTGCAATTGGAAGTTTCTTGTATTATCTTTTGTGAAGTCATTAAACTTCGCATTCAAACGCAAATCTGCTTTCCACCAAGGATCATAATTGCCTCCCGTATTTCGATAGGGAAGACCGGAATTAGGAAACAATTCTCCACGATCTACATTGTTCGTGACCGCAACATTTCCAAAACCAAGATTTTTAAAACGATCTTCATAAACAGGAGTGATGGCATTGTTTTTATAATTTGCATATCCTAAGTTAATATTATAATTTAGAACAGAAGAAACTTTCCACATTTCTAACTGTGCAGCTTGCCCTGTTTTTTCATACATATCAAAGCGGAATTTATAACCATTTGCTAAAAACAAACTGTTAGGATAGGAATCTGACCATTGATAAGAGTTTTGCCAAAACCAACCTTGTGTATTGTTTTTACCAAATTGTGTTGTTACACCGTTTCCTGATTCGGAATTATAAAGAAACGGTAACATAAATAAGGTGGTGCCACCTACTTTATAGGATACCCATTGTGCCACCACTGTCTTGTCATCATGGATCACAATGCGTTTGGCTTGAAAGGATTCATGAGGAAGTTCTGCGTTACATGCGGTGAAATATCCCATCTCAAGTAAATAACGTTTTTCATCCAAACGTTTGATTTTCTGACCTATGAAATGAGAAGGGAACATACTCAGCTTAGAATTGTAGACAACACCTTGGCTTAGTTTGAGATCATAAATCATTCGATCTCCTACTACCTTGGCATTTCCATCCTTGTATTCCACTCCCCCTTCTGCATAAATTTCTTGGCGATTGGCATCAATGGAAACAGAATCTGCTAACAGTTCACCAGCCTTGATTTTGACCCTGACTTTTCCCCGTAAAACAAGAACCCCACCTTTCGTTTTATCGATATTCATCAGTTGCCCTTCCGCCGCATTCTGGATTTGGATGGGTGGTCCTTTTTTCGGTTGGGAATTTAATAAAGACTCAGGTGTGAGTTGGTTCTCTTCAGGTGGGACAAGGGCTTCTCGTAAACGTTCCCGTTTGCTATAAATCGTTCCTGAAGGATTGAGCCCCAAATTTCTAAGATTGTCGTCTACTTCCCTGTCGGTCATCGTATCCACAGATTTTCGTACGAGGACTCGTTGCATCTGCGCTGTCGTTTGTTTTCGTTCTTCTTCTTGAGGGTTTTTGGACGGTAAGGTTTGGTCGGGAAAGAGTAATTTTAAACCATTGGTATCCTGAGCCAGAATTTCCATTCCGAAAAGAAAACTACAAAATAATATGAGAAAAAGAATGGTTTTTTGCACAGCGGGCTTCGGAAGTATAGAACGAGAGTTTTACCCCTATCGAAAAAATCAATGGAAAACCAGGAAGAAATTCGAAGTGGAAAGGTCTAAAAATATCTAAAAAAGGGGTTGCCTAAGGATACAAACATTGGACATAATCAAATGGCTCGAATCGTCGGGCATAGGTGAGTGTTCGATGGCGAAAACCTACTCTGGAGAACGAATCCCTGGTACCTTACGGTACACCCTCAAAATCAGAGAGGGAAATTCAGAACATATTGTCCAAGTGCCGGAACCTTCTATCCACATCATCACGGCAGGCGATGGTCCAGAAGATAGCGCCAATCGTTTGTCTCTTGCTCTTCTAATAGATTACACCAAAAACCCACAAATCGCGTTTGCCAATTACAAAGGATTTAATGTATTCTTATCAGGGTTGTTGTCGGAAGACAATTGGATGTTACATTCCAATCGCATTGAATTGTTTTTTAAAATGACAGAAAATCCGCAGCTCGAGAATCGAAAACCGATCTTTTCTGGTAACTAACATCCTCTCAGACTGGGTTGACAATCGGAAGGGTAAAAATCCAAGAAGAATTCTCTTCATCGCGTCTCAAACTGCCCTTGTGCTCTGCGATGATACTTCGAGTCACATCCAATGAGTTCATTTGAGAGATTCCCATGAGCAGATCTTCTGACCCATTGTCTTGAATTTGGATTTGGACAAAATCTTTTCCTGCCTCTTGTTTCAAAGATAAGGAAATGGTAATGATTCGACCAATGGAATCCTCTCTTGTGTTTACGCGTAACCGAGCATCTTGGATTAAATTGAGAAGTACTTGTTTGATTTTTTGCGGTTGGCAATACACATGGGGAACATCTCCCATTTCCATCTCACATTGGATCCCTTCCTTGAGAAAGTATTGGTGGAGGAAGGATCGTGTGTCATTTAAAATGCTAATCAAATTGGAATAGGTCCACTGGGAATTCGTAGACTGAGAATAGGAGACCAAGTTTTTAACGATCTTAGCAATTCGTTCCGACTCTTCTGTAATTTTCTCTGCTTTTTCTTTGAGGGAGGTGTTGGATGTCTTTTTGGCCTCTAAAAGAATTAAATCCGCTAAATTCAAAATGGAAGTCAATGGATTGTTGATTTCATGAGAAATCCCGGAAGCAACAAGGGCGATCGTTTCCCATTTTTGGTTTTCGGCGAGCCTACTTTCGACAATCCGAATGTGTTTTTGCACTTGAGATTTGTAGATAGCCATTTCTACAGAGATGTATAAGTCTCGGCTATTGAATGGTTTGATCAGATAACCAAAAGGTTCCGTTGTTTTGGCTCGATTGATCGTTGCCTCATCGGAATAAGCAGTTAGGTAAATGACTGGAATTTCTTTTGTGCGTTTGATCCTTGCGGCAATCTCAATTCCATCCATAGGACCATTCAGCATAATGTCCATTAAAACTAGGTCAAAATGTTCGGATTCAATTTGTTCAATCGCATCATTTGCTTCTGAAACATATGTAGCATGATAGCCATATTGTTTTAACGTGGAACATATATTGATCGCAATGATCCTCTCATCTTCAACGACGAGAATTTTTTTTACATCGGTTTCTTTCTGATTTTCCACAATTGCTGTCATTGTTATACCAAGTTCAGTATGAATAATCAAACAGAATAATTTCCGTTTGTCAACAGAATCCAGATAAAGATTCTCTGTATTGTGGATGCGGATTTAAACGAGGCTCAGAATCAAGTCGTTTTTGCACCCAAGGGTCCGATTCTTGTGGTTGCCGGTGCTGGAACTGGTAAAACAAAAACATTGGTACACAAATTGGCCCATTTGGTAGAAACTGGGATCTCACCTGAATCCATTCTCCTATTGACATTCACCAGGCGTGCAGCGAAAGAGATGTTAGGAAGAGCCACTCGTATCCTAGACAATCGAATGATGGCTGTTCGTGGAGGAACATTTCATTCCTTTTGTCATTTTTTCTTGCGGAAATATGCTAATGCCGTTTCACTCGATTCGAATTTTACAATTTTGGATGAGGAAGACACCACAGGTTTTGTGGGAATGGCTAGAGAACAAGTTGTAACGAATGCAACAAAGCTTCGATTTCCCAAAAAAGAAACGTTAGCTGAAATATTTTCTAGTTGTTTTAATCTCCAGATTTCTCTCGAAAAATACTTACAAAAAGAATACCCCATGTTTCTCGGGATTACTAAAGAAATCCAGGAAATCAAAACCAAATTTAATGATTTAAAAAGAAAACATAATGCTCTTGATTTTGACGATCTTTTGGAATTCACGAAACATTTACTCATGTCAGATGAGTCCATCCGAGAACGAATGGCAAAAACCTACGAATACATACTTGTAGATGAATACCAAGATACCAATCGTATCCAAGCGCATATTGCCTGTTTACTTGCCAGTGTTCATCAAAATATATTAGTAGTGGGAGATGACGCCCAGTGTATTTACGGATTTCGTGGTGCCAATGTTCACAACATGTTGGATTTCCCAAAAATTTTTCCAAACGCACAAATCATCCAACTCACAGAAAACTACAGGAGCGTGCAACCGATCCTAAATTTAGCAAATGCTGTATTGGAATCGAGTACAGAGAATTATAAGAAAAAGTTAATCTCATCACACAAAGCACATTCTCAGATTCCATTTCTAATCCAAATGGAATCGTTAGAAGAAGAAGCAGAATGGATTAGTTCCAAACTATTGGAATTGTATGAGGAAGGAAATTCATTCGGGGAAATGGCAGTTTTATTTCGATCCGGGTATTCCTCGCACCTACTTGAAGTGCAATGTAATGCTAAAAAAATCCCCTATCGAAAGTTTGGCGGAAAGAAATTTTTAGATTTAGCTCATATCAAAGACATGATTGCCTATTTAAAAGTGATTGAAAACCCAAGAGACATCCTATCGTGGAATCGGATTTTACTTTTAGAAGATCAAATTGGGAAAAAATATGCACAAGTTTTGTATAAAAGATTAGAATCGAATGAATACCGTTGGAAGGATGACTCAATTTTTTTTCTGGGACTGCCAGAAAAAACGGGACTATCCTTTTCAAAATTAATGAAGTGTTTGGATTCTGTATCTACCATGACGCACACCTCCAATCAGATTATGGAAACAATTTTCACTCACTACCTTCCTGTTTTGGAAGCCAATTATGATGATTTTGAAAAAAGAAAAAATGATTTTGAAGCTCTCACGCTTCTGTCAAAACAGGAAGCCAAATTATCTGACTTTCTTTCTAATTTAATCCTGAATCCAGTGGATGGAAAAGAATTGATCAGTGCCACCGACACAAACGAAGAATACGTGACTCTCTCCACGATCCATTCAGCGAAAGGACTCGAGTGGAAACATGTTTTTACAATGCAAGTCGTAGAAGGGAGTCTTCCCTATCATCGAGTGCGAACCACAGAAGAACTGGAAGAAGAAAGACGATTGTTTTATGTGGCAATTACGAGAGCAAAAAAAGCTTTGTATTTAACGTCGCCTTCCTTCACTGACAAGAATCGATTTACTTCTGTTAGTCGTTTTTTATCGGATTTATCTGAGAAAAATGAATTAATCGATACATTGGAGGTAAACAAGTTGGAATCGCTAACGCCAGATAAAACTGAGAATTCCGTGGATTCGCGAAAAGACCCTTTCCAAAATATCCAAAACTACTTTTTGAATTGATTTTTCAAAGGCTTTCCTAGATCATTTGAGAGATTGGAGTTTTTATGAAAAATCACTGGTTTCCCTTACTATTTGGCTCATTTGTTTTTTTCCTTTTTATCTCTTGCGCTTCCAATGATCCAAAAGATGGATCTGATCCAAACAAACAAGACACAAAAGCTAATTCACGTAATGCGAATATTGAGGATCCAGAGAAAGGCTCCAAAAAATTCGGATGCATTGAAGGCAATTGTGTCAATGGCGTCGGTAAATATGTATACGATAACGGTGATATTTATACGGGATCTTTCAAGAATGATTTGAGAGATGGCGCTGGAAATTTTTTATACGCCGATGGAGAAAAGTTTAACGGAACCTATGTAGAAGATAAAAAACAAGGACCAGGAGAATATAATTTTAAGAACGGTGATAAGTATGTAGGAGAATTCCAAAATGGACAGATCAACGGAAAAGGAACCTATACGTTCAAAGATGGAAAATCAGTATCAGGTGACTTTACCTCCGATGGCCAAGAAGGAATCGGAGTTTTAACTGACGATGGAAAATCCAGAAACTGTAAAATCACCGGTAGAAAGTTACTCTGTGAGTAAAACCTCTCACAGATGACAATTTGGTTTTTTCCCCGATTGGACAGCAGATTCAAACAAAGCCATTGCCTTCGGCATCGCTTCATTCAATTGGCGCATTCTGGTTTCATCAGATGGATGCGTCGACAAAAGTTCGTTTGGTTTTCCGCTACTCAAAGCACTCATATTTTGCCAAAGTTTTACACTTTCCCTTGGATCAAAACCAGCTTTGGCCATAATTTCTAAACCAATCAAATCCGCCTCTGATTCGTGCTGTCGTGAAAATGGTAATAACACTCCAAACTTAGCACCCATTCCTAAGGCACCTGCTACAGCAGGTTTTCCAAGTGTTTCTAACATTTTCATAGAGCCTGACGCCAACTGGTTTTGAGAAACTCTTTCATTTCCGTGTCTTGCGATAACATGCCCTATTTCATGTCCAATTACAGCTGCTAGCTGGTCTTTGTTTTTTGCTACAGAAAACATCCCTGTGTAAACTCCAATTTTTCCACCTGGTAAGGCAAATGCGTTTGGCATATTGTCTTTGAACACCACAACTTCCCAATGCTCTACACCAGTTGTGTCTGTTGTCACAACCAATTGAGACTCTACGATGCATTTTACATAGGCATTTGTATTAGCCCTTGTATCGATCGGGGTTTTGGTTTTCATTTCAACGAATGCTTGTGCACCCATTTCATTCATCTCCGCATCATCAACCAAAGTGATTTGCCTTCTTCCTGTTGGAGAAGTATTACAATGTATGAATAGAAGTAAACTTAAGATTGGAATTAGAAATCGAGTCATCAATGGTCCTTTTTATAAAATTGATTTAAGAATGGAATGATTTCTGGAAATGGAATTGGTTTCGACAACCAATATCCCTGAATTTCATCACATTGAAAGGATTGAAGAAGTTCCAATTGTTCCAGTTCTTCTACTCCTTCTGCCACAACGGAATAACCTAAGTCATGCGCCATATTGATGATTGAGATTAATAGAAAACTTTCTTTTGAACCTTTGTGAACATTATTTAAAAACGATTTATCAATTTTCAATATGGATAATGGTAACTTTTCCAAATAAGATAAGGAAGAAAAACCTGTCCCAAAATCATCCAAAGCAACCTTTACACCAATATCGATGAGATTGGAAAGAATGGGAACCGTGTCCGATAGATTTCTCATCGCTAAACTTTCCGTGATTTCCACCTGCAGACTGCTATAAGGAATTTTTCTTTGTCTGTGTAAGTCTACTATCCAATGAAAAATATTTTGATCGAAGAAAACTTGTGGGCTCAGATTCACTGCAATGGATATAGGATAACCATTTTTCAATTGCACTTCTTCGATCACATTTGCAGTTTGCTCTAAAACGAACCGAGTGATCGGTACAATTAGACCAGAGTCTTCTGCCAGTGGAATAAACTCTGCAGGAGAAACCATTCCTCTTTGTGGATGCCTCCACCTAACAAGCGCTTCCCAGTGTCCAATTTTGTTACTTTTTAGATCTAAAATTGGCTGATAAAATACAGATATTTCGTTTTGACTCAGTGCTTTTTTTAAATCATTTTGAATTTCTAATTGAAAGTGGATTTTCTCCTGCATCGCTTGGTTGAACACAGAGACAGTGCCTACCTTCTGCGATTTGGCATGAAACATTGCAATTTCGGCATTCCGCAAAAGAACATCTGCTTCTTTTCCACCAAGTCCAAAGGCTGAAATCCCACAAGAAGCAGTTAAATAAATTTCATAACCACCAAGTGGGATCGGATCCTCAATGTATTCTAACAATCGATGTGCGTAATCCACCGCTTCTTCAATGGAAAGCAAATGACTTACCAAAATGGAAAAGTTATCCGCTCCTAATCTAGTGATTATGGCTTCCTTATCTGAAAATTGCTTTAATCTCTGGGAAAAAATGATAAGAATTTTATCTCCGGCTTCATTACCTAAGGAATGATTGATCCGTTTGAAGTTATCAATATTGATGCAAAATAAAATGGGATACCCATCGTTTTTGATATTATAAGTAAAAATTTTTTGTTCAATTCTTGCTAAATAAAGTGCTCGATTCGGTAGTCCGGTTAGGTTGTCATAAAACGCATCATGCGTTAGTTGTTCTTCGGCTAATTTTCGATCGGTGATATCATGATGAATCGCAATGTACTGAAAAACTGAACCATCATTGCCTGTAAATGGTACGATGGTTGTATCAACCCAAAAGAAAGAACCGTCTTTTTTTATATTTTGAATTTCGCCTCGCCAAACGTTACCTTTGTGTATGGATTCCCAAATTTTTTCCCACTCTTCTTTTGATTTATTTTGGCTTTTTAGGATTCTGTGATTTTGGCCTAACAATTCAGTTACATGAAACCCAGTGACCTCAGCAAACGCATCATTTACATACGTGATGATGCCATTTGCATCTGTGATGGATACTATATTGGCTTGGTCTAACGCAAATTTCTGAAGTTGGATTTCTTTAAGCGATTGGAACAAAAAACTTTCTGTTGTGTTCTTTTCTTTTCGATAGACAAGCTCGCGACGTTCCCTCTCTAACACTTCTGTCAATCGAAGAAGAGTTTTGCGATCGATGATGTCATTCACACCCGATTTCATATACGAGAGATTTTTTTGAAATTCTTCTGGATCGGAGAGAAGGATGACCGGAATATCTATTTTTTTCTCATGTAAGAATTTCAGATAAAGCGGAACTTCTAACGAGAATGGTTTTCGCGTGCTACAAAGAATCGCATCCCAATCTTCCTCTAACACGGTGGATTCAAAGGAGCCAAATGATTCAACCACTTTGTAGAGTGGGCTTACTCCATTTGCCTTCATTTCTCGAACGATATCAAAAACGCTATTGGAATCGTTTTCTAGAATTAAAACACTGATTGGGCTTCCCATTTTAAATGCCGATGTGGCGAATCTCTTTCCATTAGTATGGGTAAAATTCTCAAAATCTCAACCTAAAAATAGTTAGAATTTTCCAGGAATTCTCGTCAAAGTGGCATGGTGCATCCGAAAGTATTTGAAACATCTTACATTCGAAAAGAAGCTCTAGAAAATGAGTTAAGAAAGTTACTCTTGGACATGAGTAACTTGGATTACCGAAATCTAAATGATTACGATAAAGGTGGATTTGATGGTTTCAACCAAGCGATCACCTTGGTGTTAAAAAAAATTCAAAACTAGGGTTTTTTCTAGAAAGTTGGATGTTTGGGACCTATAAGTAGTCATTTCCACAAAAATTCTTTACAAAATTTGTGTAAAAACAGATAGTATACGTGCCAGTAGGAAGTTCAATGAATTTCACAACAAAACAAGTTAAAAATCATACAGTTGTTACTCTAGAGGGATCCCTCGACATATATTCCGCACCTGCACTAAAGAAAGAGCTTCATAAAATCATCGATGATGGAGCTGAGTCGGTAGCAATCGATATGATCAACATTAAGTTGCTAGATTCTTCTGGAATTGCATTACTTGCGAATTTGCAGAAAAAACTGAAGTCCGAAGAAGGGCAGTTTTTTCTTCTAAATGTGAGCCAAGACGTAATGGTCATTTTGAAACTTTCCAGCTTGGATAAGTTTTTCACCATCTTGGGGAGTGAAGGAGAACTTCCTTAATTTCCCTTTCTTTTCTTCATTTTAGAGCCGAAAGAATTTAACGTCGGCTCTTGTGACAGAGCTCTCACCTTCCTTTCCAACCACCCAGTCCCCTGCTTGATTCTGGATCCACTTCACTTCTTCCGCTTGGACTCCAGCACTGGTTCCAATTTTGATTTTCGCTTTTTTGGGCTGAGTGGATTGCACAGAAACAATCAGATCATAAGGCAGGTTTAATCCAAAACTACCTAATTTCAAATTGGCTAGTTTACCCTCAATGACCACTTCGTCACACATCACTTCCCGTCCATCTCGTAATTTCACTTTCAATTTCACTGGAAGATTCGTTTCTTTTTTTTGTGCTAAGTTCTTCTGTGGCTCTTCTCCTTTTTTTTCATTCGATACGGGAAGTTCAGAAACAAGGGGGATTTTTTCCTCCGAAACAACGACAGCTAGATTTTTTACCTCTTGTTTTGATTCTTCTAACGAAAGTTTGATTTCTTCTTTGATCTGATTTAGTTCCTTTGATTCTTCCAATGAAAGATTGGCAGCATTTTCTGTTTTCAGGATTTTTTCTATGATAACGGGTTTTAAAACTAAACTTTTCCCTTCTTCGATATTTTCTGCCGCTTTAGAGTCGCCTAACTTTTCTGCTTCTTCTTTAGAGAAGGCGACCAAGGATTTGTTTTCTTGGTAAAAATTTCCAATGAGTAATAATCTTCTGTTCGCTCGAATCGCAACCTCCTTATTTTCTTTCTGTTTAACAAGTTGGATGTATTCTTTCACGGCATTGGAAGTTTTCCCGAGTTCTTCCATGGATCTAGCTTTGATGTAAGATTGGTCGTTTGTTAATACTGGTAAACTTTCTAAGGTTTTTAAGGTTTCTTCGTAGTCACCACTTTGAAATAAAGAATAAGCCAATTCTTCTGGAGTTTTCTTTTTGGATTTCAACTCTTCCTTTTTCTTTTGACCATCCTCTAAAAAGCTGATAAGTAAGCTGGCATTTTCGGCATAATGAGTGCCTGGAAATAAATCAATTGCTTTGTTTAATTTAACATAAGCTTTATCACGTTCGCCCATCATCACCAAACAATATCCATGGTGCAGTAACGTAAAAGCCATCTCATCTGATAAAGTAGCAGTAATCGATTCTTCCAACTCTTGGTATTTTTTTGATGCGATAGGATACTTTCTAGTTCTCTCCATATAGAAGGCAAACTGAAGCCTAAGGATTGTTTTTTGTTGTTCCTCGAGTTCTAGAGGTGATTTTAAATTCAAGAAACGAACTGAATTGATGACATAAAGACCAAATCGATCTTTCCAACTCATCTTTAAATCCAAACCTTCCGTTTCTGAATTCATAATTCCAGACTCTAAAATATTGACTTTCACCTCGGTCATATAGTCATCTTTTGACAAAAACATTTGTTTTAAACGTTCTCTCAGAGTTTGAGAGGAAAGTTCGTAATTCATGAGTTGGTCTCTTAGAATTCCAAACCGTAATTCTTGCAGTTTTACACTCACAATGGCCTCAGAAGCCATGGCGAAGAATAAAAAGAGAATTCCGAAAAGAGAGAAAAAGAAAAACTTTTTCATTCTGGCACATCGAGGACAAGCATGGTGACATCGTCCTTATATTCTTCATGTTTCTCATCAAGTAAGGCCATTGCCTTTTCTACGATTTCTGCATTGGTTAGGTGGATATTTTCCAAAACAACTTCTGTAAATCGTTCCAATCCAAAAAGGCCACCTTCTTTAATTGGTGTTTCCACAACTCCATCTGTATACAAAATGATTTTATCTCCTGGTTCCACGGGAAAGGATTCAAGAGAATACTGAATGTCATCTCCCATACCTAGTGGTGGACCAGAACTATCAATGAAACGAACTTCTTTTGTGGATGGACGAATGATAAAAGGAGCATTATGCCCAGCATTCACAAACTTCACAAACCCTGGTTCATCAAAAACCACAAAAACACCAGTAGCAAAAAAGGAAGCTTGTAAACGATTTGCAATCACTTCCCCTAGTGAATTGATTGCTTGGATTGGCGCTGGATTTTCTTTCATGATGGATTGTAATGACATCGCCATCACAACAGTGACTAGAGCAGCCGATACTCCATGACCCGAAGCATCCGCAAGAAAAAAACCATAGAAGTTTTGTTCTGGAACTTGGAAATATTGGTATAAATCACCAGATACTTCTCGCATAGGACGGTACAATTTACCTATGTTAAATTTTTTGAACTTCTTAACGGAAGGTAAAAACAATTCCTGAACCTCTTTTCCTATCTGAAGCTCTTGGTTGATTTCCTTGTTTAGCCGTGTAATTGTTGTTACCTTGTTCTGAATCTCTTCTGCCATTTGGTTAAATGACTTTCCCAAACTATCTAATTCATCATCACTTTTAAACTTCCAATTGACTCTGGATTCCAAATTGCCTGTGGCCATCTCTTTTGAGGCAATTTCTAAATCTCCAACCCGTTTGAAGATGGCACGGTAAACTAGGATCGCAAAAATAATGTGAAACACAACACCCCAAATCACGGCATACCCAACTTGGATGTAGAGTTGTTTCAAGCGATCTTGAATGGAAGAGATGTTAAAATGAGTGAATAAGAATACTTCTTTTCCATCCGAAAGTCGAATGGGTAAAAGAAAATCTACAGTAAAATCGGACTCATTTAAATCGAGGCTATATCTTGCTTTGAATAAGTTTCCTTCTTTATCAGAAGAAACCTCTTTTGTTTTTTTAACTAACGACTCAGGAATGGTCTTACTTTGCGAGTCAGATTCTGGCTCTGCTTGGATGAGAGTTCCATTGGCATCGAAAATCGTAAATTTCGAAATTTCGTAGAGTTTTAATGTTTTCCGAAAGACTTCAAAACTCTCATCCCGCTCGCCCGTAAGCCCGATGGTTTGGATGTCAGTGAGAACCGTATTTGCTAGATTTTCCGATTGGAACTGAAAGTTTTTGAGTAGTAAGTCAGATTGATTCTCAAAAATCATCACCGTAAAAAAGATAATATTTAAGAAGGCTAAGAGGGAATAAAAGAGTCCAATCTTAAAGCGTAAGGAATTGGTCGTTTTGATTTTGCTTTTGTTCACGGCAACTACTAGTATTGTCGATAATCAAGTGATAGAAATCTATCACAAAATTGAGAATTTCCATTGGTTTTAAAGTTCGAAATAACAAAGATTGGGAAGCTGGGACTGGCAATTGCTCTTTTGGGCTGGACTTTGCCATTTACTTCCCTAACTGCGGACAAAATTCGATTAAAATCGGGGGAAGTACTCAATGGAAAAGTACAAAATGTGACACCAACACATGTAGAATGGGTGGACCAAGGGAAACGTTACAAATTTCCAAATGAAGAGGTTCTAGGAATTGATGTTGGGTATGATGGACTTCCCGCTTGTGCGGATTACAAAACCTTTGGCGTGGAAGACTGTGACCTCATCCTCACACGTCTCACCAAAACGCATGCAAGTTTTTCCAAAAAAAGTAGCCCTCTCGAATTGGAAACCATCCCAATTAAAAAAATCACTTCTTTAAAAGTGCGAAAGGAATCGGGAACCCCGATCGATCGTTACATACAAATTGGTGCCAAAGGAAAATGGGTTTTTTCCAATAAAGAAATCTTTGGTGTTTATAAATCCTTGGACCGAGGTCGGATGACCATTGAAACCGAAGAGAAGAAACTAGAAACTGCTGATGCTCTTGATTTTGAATCCTTTGAGTACTATGACAAATCGCTCCTCACAAAAGTCATCAAAGAAGAAACACCAAAAGTCATCCCTGGTTATACATCTGTTTCTGAAAAAAAATATGGGAAAGCAGCCTTTTTATTCGGAACCGCCCTTCTCTCAGGTGCGGGTATGGCGTATGAATATAACATGTCAGTCAAAGCCATTAACCAAGACATTGAATACATCCCCACTGGAGATGGACGAGTCTTTTTGTTTGCCAACACACTCAGCAATGACCGGTATGACTTTCATAGACAGAGGTTTACCATCTATGCTGCTGTCTTAGCAACAGTTCTAACCTATAGTTTCATCGATAGTTTTTACTTAGGGCAAAGGGATTCAGGGAAAGAGACTTCTTCCGCAGTCTATTTAAAACCAATTTTGGACTATCGAACGAATTCGAATGTAAATTTCTTTTCAGAAAATCGATTTGTACAAAGGCCCAACGAAGCTTTGCATTACGGATTTAGTTTTGAATCTCGTTTTTGATTAGATCTGCACTTTTCGTAAAAACAAGTTTTTTAGGTTTTGTTTGAAGCGAAAGAAATTCCATTTTAGAAGGAAGGTGTATGGAATCGAATTGAGTTCACACATAACTCCACAATTTCCTTCTTCGTTTTCTCGGCTCCAAAGAACTTTCCCTTTTAAACCCGTAAAACATTCCAAACCGATCCACATATCAAAACTGACTTCCGTATTGCTTTCATAGTTTTTGGAAGTTGGAAGATAAAACAAATTAGCATTGATATGAAATATCGCAGAGTTTTCTTCTTTATCTCCAACATGCATATCCACGGAACTAAAGAGAGGTACAGAAAGCATACGGTCCCGAAAAAAATAGGGATTCAAAATGCCTGCAAAGAAAAACATCATCGCTAGAACCATCGGATAAATCACAAATAATGCAAAATAATCCTGCAGTGCAAGGTCAGGGAATTTGTAAGCAATCCATTCTGGTGCATCCTGTAGCAAATAAACAGAAAGAATCCCGGGGATTAAAAAGAAAATGGTAAGTATCGTATGACGAAGGTTTGGATACTGGAAGAGGCGAATCCCAGATGTGGAAATGTGTTTTTGTACGTTTTGAATCCAACCTTCATGACGATTGTGCCGGCTTAGGATTTCATACTCTTCTAAATGCATATCCATTAAGGTCAAGATATGACCAGGAACTAGAATCCTAGATTTGGCAATGGTGATTTCCAATAGAAAGAACAAAGCTAAAATACAAACAGGTAAAATGATAAGAAGATCAATTTCTTGGAATAGAGAAAGATTATAAAGTCCATGAAAAAAAACACAGATAAAAAATCCTCGAAATAAATTCCCCCATTTGAATACAGGATTTTTATAAAAAAGAAACATCATGGTCAATGCACCGAGAAGACCGCCATTCATCATGTGGATGGGTAGTGCCGTGATCGATCGTAAAACTTGTGACCAAAGACCCGTGTTGATAAAATATAAAATGTTTTCAACAAGGCCAAACCCACCACCGAGTACCAAACCATAAAAGATTCCATCGGTAACAGTGAATTCATCCTGGTTTTTACTAAAGAAAAGATAGATACCTAAGAGTTTTGCAAATTCCTCCACAAAGGAGGAGAGAAAGAATGAATTCCAAAGTGGGCCACCACTTGGCACCAGTTGTAAAAAAATTGCCTGTAAACCAATGGCAATTCCCGCACTAAACAAAGAAAAAGCAAGCGCCGTGTATTGTAAAAATCCTTCTGTAAATCGATAAAAATGAAAACGATAGAACGAATAATAGAATGCCAGCGTACAAAGATTGATGAGACAAATGACCAGACTAGGAATGGAGATTTGAAAGGACATTTACTTCCATTAACGACAAATCAGTGGGCGAAAATGAATCAAAATGATAGGTTTTGAACCCTAAACCAAACGTTTGACAGCTTTTCTAAGGCCTTCTATGGTCAAAGGAAACATGGGAACAACATCTTCAATTGCCTCAATGGTCGGAGCACCCCAAAACCGTTTTGGTTCTGGGTTTAACCAAACCGAATCTGGAAAATATCCAACAAGTTCCTTTAGACATTCTAAACCACTTTTTGCTTTTTTTTCTTTCTCTTCCTTGGAATGGGAATGATACGCATACACATTATAAGGAACTCCCATCAGTTCGTACGGAGCCATATAGGCATCTCCCACAAAGATGAGTTTTGTATTCTTTCGAAATTTTTCTTCAAAGTGCTTCAATGAAATCCGGGATTGGAATTCATGATTGGCATATAAGTATTCATGAAAAATATTATGAAAAAAGTAATTATGTACTTCTTTGAAATGATAGAGCCCACGACTTGCACTAAATAATTTACTCACTCGGTCAGAATGCGGGGTCATACTCCCACCGATATCCATGATGAGAACAAGCCGTAACGAATTTTTCCGTTCTCTTTCTTCCACAAGTTCAATTTCTCCCCCGTTTTCGCAGGTTCTGTCGATGGTTTTGTCAACATGGAGTTCTCGTTTGCCTTCCTTTTTTAAAAAACGAAGTTCTTTCAGAGCCAATTGAATGGAACGAGTATCTAAAATTTCATCTTCTCTGTAGGCTTTGTACTTTCTTTCATTCCAAAGGCTAACACCAGATCTGTTGCCTTCCCCTTCCGTATTTCCACCGATAGAAAGTCCGTTCGGATTGTAACCAGAATTGCCAAAGGGACTTGTTCCAGAAGTTCCTACCCATTTGCTTCCACCATCGTGGCGTTCTTTTTGTTCGGCTAGGCGTTTTTTTAGTTCCTCGATCACCTCTTCCATACTCATGTTAGGTGCATTTTGTTTTTGTTCATCCGAGAGATGTTTGGGAATATTTTCTTCCAACCATTCCATAAGGATGTCACGAAATTGGATTCTTTGTTCTTTCCAGCTACCAAAGGTTTTTCCAAAAGCTACATCATAGGAATCATAGTGCTTTAGATCTTTTGCAAAATTAAGTCTACCCACCCGATACAATTGATCGAGAGTGATGTAACCAGTTGGGTCGGTTAGTTTTCTGATACTTTCTAAAAACGCGATGAGTTCTCCCGTGGAACAAGGAACCGTTTCTTTTCGCAATTGATAGAAAAAATCAAGAAACATATTAGTTTAGATACACTCTATAATCATCTTCCGATTTGAATAACGTTCCAGCGTAGGGAATTTTACTGGAATCTAAGGTTTCTCCCGAGACTAGAAGTACTTGGATCCAATCGAGAAGTTCGCTCGTGGAAGGTTTTTTTCGGAGGCTTTCAATTTTACGAATGGAATAAAACATGGCAAGTGCCTTTTCCATAAATTCTGTCTCAATGGAGGGAAAGTGAGCCTTGATGATTTCTTTCATCGACTCCCGTTTAGGAAATTCTATATAATGAAAAATACAACGGCGTAAAAAGGCATCCGGTAGTTCTTTTTCGTTATTCGATGTGATGATGACAATCGGACGTTCTTTGGCAACAATGTGTTCCTTAGTTTCTGGGATAAAAAATTCCATTTTGTCTAATTCGAGTAACAAATCATTGGGAAATTCGATGTCTGCTTTGTCGATTTCATCAATGAGAACCACCGACTTGTTTGGTTGCAAAAACGCTTCTCCCAGGGCACCCAAACGAATGTAATTTTTCACATCACGAACTCGGTTCATCGCTTCTTCCTCGGGGAAACGAGAATCGTTCAACCTCGAAACCGCATCGTAGAAATACAAACCTTCCTTGGCCAAACTTGTGGATTTGATGTGCCAACGATAAAAAGGAAGTTTTTTGGTTTCCGCAAGGAAACTGGCTAAAAGGGTTTTCCCTGTACCTGGTTCCCCTTTTAAAAGGAGCGGGCGTTTTGTAATCTCAGCAACGAGAACTGCTTCTTTTAAGTCTTCCGATAGGATATAATCTGCCATGCTTTCCCTTCCTTCTCCAATCTTTTTCGAAAAACGGGGGAATCTACTAAAAATTGCTTTTTAACAGAAACTTCTGTTCCTATAGTGAGAAATTGGAACGATAGTAAAGATATATGGGCGATTTCGACAATACCAAACGAGCGATTGGCGTAGGAAAACTGGACGATTCTCAACGGAAGGATATGTTCAATAAGTTTAAAAGCGCTGGTGGTGAAGTCATCAAAGAAAAACCGCCTGCCAAAGAAGAAGAATCGAAACGAACTCGTCCAGAACCGAAGGTGAGACAGAGTTCGGTTTCTCGTGGAACCGGTGAAGACAACCGTGGAAACAATCGTGGTGGTGCTGGTAGCGGATATTCCTCCAAACAAGACCCGGGGGCACAAAAAAGCCAACTCGATTCCAAAGCTCAGTTTGAAAAAGAAATTAGTAGTTTCTCCGCTCGGTTTTCCATCAAATTAAAATGTTGGTTAGCAAGAGTTACTTCTTTTGGTTCGAGTGACCTTACTCCAAAATTTATGCACGACTTTTCCATTCGCGCAAAACAAGCATTAATTGAATTACAATACAGTGGAAATGAATTACTCGCTAACCAACAATATTCACCACAACTGAGTAAAGCTCTCGACAGAATCAATCCCCTTCTCGTCGAACTTTTAGCAATGGGTCAAAAATTGTACAATGGACCAGAACTTACTGACATCACGGAACCCATCATGTCCGCACCAGAGTCTCCTGTTGCCATTGAGCGAGTGAAAAATCAAATTTATTCTTTATTCAAAAGGATGTACATCCTCTATCCTTACCAGGAGACATTAAAAAAATCGTTCGCACAAGCATATGACGAACTTCAAAAATTGGAAGGAAAACCCGCCCTTATTTATGCCAATAAAAAGAGAAAGGTGCTCCAAGAGATTGACACTCTCTTTGATGGTTTTTTTGACAAACTGTATTTAGTTGTCATCCGTGCTGAAAACAAAAATATCCCATTGATTTCTCGTTATATGGAAACTCTTCTGGGAATTACACCCGAAGACAAACCTGGTCAAAGGAAATCAGGAGAGAATGTTCCCGGTGGAAAACCAGTAGAAACGAGAGAAGATAAAGAGTCGGAAAACGCAAAAGACGAAGAAAAACAAGAAGAGGAAGTTCCTCTGTCCAAAGAACAAGCCTATGGACTACGTCTGATGCAAATGTATTCAATACCAAAATTGCGTAAAAAATTTGATCCAAAAAATGAATACGCCAACATTCCAGATGCCGACAAAGCACTTCTTTCCTTGTTCTATTTTTTTGAATTTGATGATGAGTATTCCTTCGTTATGACAACAAAAAAAATCGATATCAAACCTGGCTCAGTGAACGGAGTAAAGGTTGATTATAGACAGAAAATGTTAGACATCTATGAAAGTACTCGAACAATCATAGACCAATTCCGAATCTATCATGATATTCTAAAAGAATTAGAAAAACACAAGGCCAATCCTGGTGCCAATTATATAGAAGCTTCCAAAAAGCTTACTGGTATTGAACAAAAACGTACGGGACAATCGCGTACGGTTCGTTTGGCGATCAAAGACTTTAGTTTAAAATCAAGAGATGCTCTTCTTACCCTCATCAAAGATATGAAAGGTAAAAAGGAAATTGTAGCAAACATGAATGATGTTTTGACATTGGATGCAATGGAGTCGCGAAAACGACTCAACAAAAAACCAGTCAAGCAGTGCATCATGGAAGCATATTGTTACCTTCTAGCCTTACATGACCGAATCGAAACTGGTGATTTGTATGGTGGTCTTGTGGAACTCACCCCAGAACAAATGAAATCAACCTTTGGCGTGGACACGGAAATTGCCAAAGAAACGGGAACTCCCGATGCCAGTGAACTAGAAAAAGATGGTCAACCAGAGGTTTCCCAATCGGTCGAGCGTACTTCGGGTTCACAAGTAACAGATTCCCTTTCCAGTGATGAATCCGATGACAATCTTGATTATCTATCCGATGATGACATTTTACCAACAGGAAATCCATTTTAATGGCTGTAATCAAAATCGCAATTTATCAAAAGAATTTACACAAACGTTTCACTCCAGACGAAATCACGAAAGTACAACAAAGTAAGGCTCAGTTTTTACTTTTGCCGGAAGGATTCCCACATTTTTTTCAAAGTGGTTCGCCAAAAGAAGCAACTAAACATGAAAAAGAATACCAAGACCATTTGCTTGAAATCTCTGAAAAATTTTCTGGTGTGATTCTCGGGGGAAGCCATTACCGAGTGAATGAAAATGGTAAACTGGTTTCCGCTCTTCCTATCGTGCAATCACTTGTGTTAGTTGATTTTTATGAGAAAAAAACTCCGAACAAACAACAAGAAATGGAAGTTCAAGAAGGATCAACGGAATCCATTTTTATTATGGGTGGGCTTCGATTTGGACTTTTGTTAGGGGAAGATTTGCATAACAAAATCATTTGGGAAGAGTTCCAAAAAGAAGGGATCGAAATAATTTTTCATTTGGATACCACGACGGATTTACGCACCTACGAAGAAGATTTAAGTTTTTATGAAGCCCTTGCAAAAGAAAAAAAAATACATTTGATTCGTGTCTGTGGCTCATCCGAAGGGAAACCCGCACGCAGTTTATATGCATCACCCTCTGGGATCAATTGGAAAGTGGGAAAGGTCGAAGAAGATAAGGACGTGTTTAAAACACTTTCCGTCAATGTGATGAGAAG
The DNA here is from genome assembly GCF_040833955.1 of Leptospira sp. WS60.C2. Taxonomy (NCBI): domain Bacteria; kingdom Pseudomonadati; phylum Spirochaetota; class Leptospiria; order Leptospirales; family Leptospiraceae; genus Leptospira; species Leptospira milleri. The sequence goes on from NZ_CP162133.1 coordinate 1,751,225, forward strand.
TTATTTACTCTAAAACAAATTGATCATTTTTCTTAAATGCGATATTGAAACAGAAATTTCTGGAAGCGATTACGCAAAGAATTTTCTTCTTATGGTATTAGCATAGTCCAGCCGCAATCGAATACGGCTAGAATCATACATGATCACGACCTGAATTTTACTTTTTGTCCATTTCCTTCCAGTCCATGGTAAAGAGAAGGATCACGATTCCAATAGAGACACAAGAATCAGCTACGTTAAACGCTGGCCAACGATCAAAGAGTAAAAAGTCAGGCCACTCAAAGTCTAAAAAGTCAACGACACCTATGTATTCTATTCCAGGTTTTTCTGGTGTGAATCCAAATCGAAACCCAGTGCCTGGAATCTTCACAAAAAACTTATCAATAAAATTTCCGAATGCTCCTGCCATGACAAAATTCCACCCCCAAACGTTTCCTAAATCGGAATTCTGCCATCGATAAAAAATGAGGAAAACAATCGCAAACCCAGTCGCAAATAAGGAAGGTAATGCGTTGTCTTGGAACAATCCAAAAACAAATCCTGTATTAAATGTTAAGGAAAGCCGGAAAAAATCACCTAACACGGGAATACTTTCGTGAGCATACATTTTAGTGATAATGACATATTTAGTGAGCAAATCTAAAAAAAGTCCAAAGGCAACAAATGCCAAGTAACCAGGTTTGAAAACTGAGAAAAAGGGTGTATTCGGTAATTTCATAGTGACGTTTTAAGGTTCTTTTCCGTTTATTTTGATTTCCAATAACTTAGACTGGATTTGGCAAGCGACCAAAAACAAAGTCCTGATAGTATGTAAAATATTATGCTTGGTTCTTTCCAGAATTTTTCGGCATAATACATTCCAAAATAGAAAAATAGTGATCCTAAGGATCCAAAAGTGAAAATTTCCTTTAATTTCAACTCTTCCAATTTGTAGTCTTCTTTAGGTTGAAATTCACCACGATTCCATTTGTATAAAAAATCATTCAATTCTTTCGGTAGAGAAAACAAACTCGTTATGAATTCTTCACCCTCATCTCGCCAAAGTTTTTTCAAAGTACTTCCCTTTAGTACGATTTGAGAAAAAGGTTTCTCCGCGTATTCAATCATAGACCTTGTTGGATCTAAATAGGAAAAATTTCCTAAGAGCAATGCAAGGACCCTATGCAAACTTAAAAAATTAGGTGGCAGTTTGAGACTTGCTAACAATCGTTTTAATCCGACTTGGATTTCCTTTAGAAATCTGAGATCATCTCCAGGTTTTAGCGTGTCCAAACTTAGATTCCGATAATGGTTGGTATCCGCTAAAATTCGGTTCAATTTTTCAAGAGAGTATTTTACAATTTGAGTGAGCTCTTCCTTTGCCAAAGATTCTGTGACAGCACCCAACTCATACAGCGATTCGGAAATCAAATGATAATCTTTGCGCATGGCACCAACTAAAATTCGTTCTAAAATTCGTGTTTCTTCCTCTGAGATGGATTGAACAGCACCAAAATCGATCATACAAAGCTGGCCTGTTTCCATAAAAATTAAATTTCCTGGATGGGGGTCTGCATGGAAAAATCGAAATTCAAAAATCATTAAAATATAGGCTCTGATGAGTTTATCTAAATGGGAATTTCGTTTGGAAGCGACTTGTTCAGGTTCTAATTCATAAATTTTTTTCCCCTCTACAAATTCAGTAACAAGTGTATGTCGTCCACATAATTCTTCTATGACATCAGGGATATAATAGTCTTTTTCTTCGGAAAACAAATGTTTGAGTGTTTTTAAATTTTTAATCTCAGTCCTTAGATCTAGTTCTGCTTGAATCATGGTTTGTAACTGATCGACCACTTCTTTGGCTGAAATGGGAAACACAAAACGCTCAATAAGCCATATTACTTTTGAAATAGTTCCTAAATCTGATTTAGCTGTGTCTTCAATGCCTGGATATAAAGTTTTTATGGCGACCTTACGATTTTGAAAGTATCCTATATGCACTTGTGCAGTAGAAGCACTGGCATAAGAATTTGTATCCAAAGATTCAAATAGGGCCGTCATAGGTTTTCCGAAATCTATTTCCCAACGTTTGTTGATTTCGGCAAAATCTCTCGGTGGAATTTTATCTTGTAAGTCTTGTAGTTCCCATAAATATTCCTCAGGCAAAACATGAAATAAATTACTAAGAAACTGACCGATCTTGATGTATACTCCACCTAACGCGAAAAATAAATGCTTAGTTTCTATTCCCTTTCTTTTTAAAAAATGAATTCGCCTTTTTTCGTAATTTTCCTTAGAAAAAATTCTCTTTTGGATTTTAGAAAGATATACATATTGAAAATAACTCTTAAAAACAAACGAATAAACAGAGACTGATCGATTTGGATCGGATTTCATTTGGATGACCTATAGATTGATTCTATACTTTCTAGAATATTGATATTCTCTGCCAAAGTTCCTTCCACGTGATTGGATTCTCCAGAGATCACTTCCTTGATTTCATGATAAATCCCAACGAAGGCATTCGCTGTTTCTGGTTTTGGGAACTGTTTTGGTACGAAGGACTGTAAGCTTTGAAATCCTTTGTACAACTTGGAAGGGACCGACTGTAAAAACTGAAATCCATCATTAGAACAAATGATTCGATGTGTGTCCGTATGAAGATCCAATTCAAATTGGAAATAATCCCTTCCTCCCGAAACATCCAAAACAATCTCCACCTCTGAATTGGTTTGAAAACAGGCAAATGCCCTTGTTTCAACAAAACCTTTTTTAGGGCGCTCTATTTTGGAATAAACCAGTTTTGGTTTTCCCACGAGCCAGTGAATGAGGTCCATTGCATGTGTACCATCATGTAAAAGTGGTCCTCCACCATACTTCGAAAATGCGATGCCAGGATTCCTAGCCGAAGTAAATACAGAAGCTCGGATCGATTTTAATTTTCCAAAATTTCCGTTCTCTAATTCCTTTTTAACGAACCGATAACTGGGATGGTATCGTCTTTCATGATTGATCCAAATTTTTACCCCATTTCGTTTGGCTAAAAATTGCAATTGTTTGGCACCCATTGAGGACATAGCCACTGGTTTTTCGATGAGGAGGTGTTTGATACCTCCCAACATACATTGTTTGGCGATCTTCTCGTGACTGTGGCTCGGCGTGGCAATGATGGCAAGGTCAATTTGACCATCAGGTAAAGGCAAAAAATCTTCTGAAATGGTTTCTGTTTGTTTTTTCCAACGCTTTTGGAAGGTTTGGCAAACCTCAGATTTTGTGTCATAACCGCAAAGGAAGTCAAAATACTTTTTTCCAAAGGGAGACGAAAGAACTCCCATGTGTGTACATGGCTTTTTTCGGTATGGGTCCTCTTCTAATCGGGAAGCGATTCGACCAAGACCAATGAGAATCGTTCTGATTTTAGTTGGTTTCATGCAAGTTTTTCTTTAAAATCTTTCTTTCTTGGAGAATCTGGCTTAGAAGCTATGATCGCACCATTTGAATATTCCCTGTCAACTATTCTAAGTTTGTTTTCACTGAAACCGGATTGGGAAAATCCAAAGAATCCAAAATTCCGTTGGATCTCTACTTCGTCCAGGGAGATCAAAAAAAACTCTCTCTTTGTTCCCTTGCGGGGGGAAAGAGACGGACACAGCTTTATCGCAGATGCACTAAAAAATGGTGCGTCAGGATTTTTATGTGAAAAGAATCATCCTATCCTTAAATCTCTGTCTTTAGAAGACCAAAAAAAAGCGATCTTTGTGAATGATACTCTGGTCGCATTAGGCAAACTTGCCAATTACCATAGGAACCGTTTTTCTCCCATCCTAATTGGAATCACTGGCTCCTCTGGTAAAACCACCACAAAAGATTTATTAGGTGGATTATTTTCATTTTTGGAACCAAAATCATTAGTGGTCACAGAAAAGAACTACAATAATGAGATTGGTGTTCCATTCACACTCTTTCGTATCACTGAGTTTACGCGAGTAGTAGTTTGTGAAATGGGAATGAATCACAGAGGAGAAATGGAACGTCTCTCAAAAATTGCAGAACCGACTCATGTTCTCATCACAAATATTGGTTCTGCTCACATTGAGAATTTAAAATCTAGGGAAAACATTGCAGAAGAAAAAATTGATATCACCTTAGGTTTACGAAAAGATGGAGTATTATTTGTTCCTGATGATTTGAATTTTTTAGCGAGAGCCAAACAGAGAGCTAAAAAACATAATGTGAAACTAGTTATATGGAACCATTCAAAACATCCAGAACTTAAAGTAAAGACAGTCCAAAAAAACGGATTTCTTCTTGAATGGAAAAAGGAAATCATCCATTGGAAAATCCCGGGTTCCAAATTGCTAAGCAATGTGCGTGGAATGCTTGCCGTTGGTATGCATTTTGGAATTTCCGAAAGCCAAATCAAAATTGCCATTGAATCCTACAAAAGCCCAAACAAACGACTCAATATTAAGAAAGGTTACTTCACGATCATTGACGATTCTTACAATGCCAATCCAGAATCAATGTCTTCTAGCATTGATGCGAGTTTGCAGTTTGCGGCAGGAAGAAACATTCTTTGGGTTCTGGGTTCAATGAAAGAACTCGGAAAGTTTTCAAAACACTATCATGAAACTATTGGCAAAGAAATCAATCAAATTGGAAAGGGAACCTTACTAGGATTTGGTGAAGACACAGTTTCCATGGTCAAACAAGTGAAACATGGAATTCATTTTAAAAACAAAGGCGATCTTATCCAATACATCAAACAAAAAATCCCAAAAAATACAGTCATATTAGTCAAAGGATCAAGATCAATGAAAATGGAAGAAATCGTCCAAGAACTTGATTCATTTAAAGGTTGAAAGGGAAAGAGGACTTTTTAAGTTTTACGTATGACAAACCTTGTTCCAAAAGTGGCTGTAATTATGGGATCCTATTCCGATTGGGATACCATGAAGGAAGCTTGTGATATCTTAACTGAATTTGGTATTCCTTTTGAAAAGGAAATTGTCTCTGCCCATCGATCCCCAGAAAGAATGTTTGAATTTGCAAAAAATGCAAAAAACAATGGATTCGGTGTCATCATCGCCGGTGCTGGGGGAGCAGCACATTTACCAGGTATGACTGCTTCATTGACAACCTTACCGGTATTAGGTGTACCTGTACTTTCGAAAGCTCTCAATGGAATGGATAGTTTATTATCCATCGTACAAATGCCAAAAGGTGTTCCTGTTGCAACTCTTGCGATTGGTACAAGTGGTGCTGCAAATGCAGGTCTACTAGCGGTTCGGATTTTATCCCTTTTAGATGGGAGTCTGACAAAAAAACTGGAAGACTATGCGAACACCAATCGAATTTCAGCTCTTTCTAAAAATGACCAATTACACTAGGAAAAAAAAATGAAAATTGGTGTCTTTGGATCTGGCCAACTGGGTCAAATGATGTGTTTGGAAGCGATTCCCCTTGGACATAGATTCTATTGTTATTCCCCCGAATTTAGTTCTCCTTCGGAAAAAGTGGGAGCAAAGGCGGTCGTAGCTCCTTATGATTCTTTTTCTGAGATTGAAAATTTTTTAGAATCAGTGGATGTCATTAGCTTTGAATTTGAAAACATTCCGAAACCAACACTAGAGTTATTAGACAAACAAAGCATCGCGGCTGTGTATCCACCACCGAAGGCTCTTATCATAGCCCAGGACCGATATTTAGAAAAAACACATTTCCGGAAACTAGGATTTCGGACAGCTGAATTTTTCCACCTAACGAAAGGTAATTCCCATTTAAAAGTTTCGATTCCTTTTCCTTGGATCATTAAAACGCTTCGCTTTGGATACGATGGTAAGGGCCAGGTAAAGGTAAAAGATAACTCAGAATACGAAAACTTCTTACAAACTGCCTTCGAAAATGAGAAGTCGGAGTATTTGATCGAAGAAGTGATTCCGTTTCAAAAGGAAATCAGTATCATCCTCACTCGATTCCAAAATGGAGACCTTGTTTGTTATGGTGCAGTGGAAAACGAACATAAGAATCATATTCTAGATTTGTCGATTTTCCCCGCACGGATTCCAGTTGGACTCAATTTGGAAGCCATAGAAATTGCATCCAAACTTGCAGAATCCCTTCATTACGTTGGAACCATGGGTGTAGAATTTTTTCTAAAAGACAACAAACTCTATCTGAATGAGTTTGCACCAAGGCCACATAACACTGGTCACTACACTCAGGATTGCCAAAGTTTTTCTCAATTTTTCTTACACGTACAAGCCATTACTGGAAATTCTCCTCCCACTGATGTTCGTCCCAAACCAACGCTTATGAAGAATATTCTTGGGAATTCCTACAAGGAAAGTATCCTAATCGCAAATGAGTTAATGAAAGATGATAGGTATCGACTTCATTTGTATGCAAAAGACGAAGCCAAACAAGGAAGAAAAATGGGTCATTTGAATTTTAAAGGAACTTTAGAAGAAGTGAATCCCCTCTTCCATGAACTATAAATTCTAGGAGTTTCTTTTCAAGATTGGGTTAACAATAACTCCCCCCATTCTCTTACATTCCCAGCACCCAAGCACAATAAAATATCCCCTGGTTTTAGGTTAGGAATGATGGATTGAATATCTTTTTCCATTTTTCCCGATAACATGGTGGTTTTTTTCTGATCCAAAAAAGGTAAAAAACTTTCTGATTGGATTCCTGGAATAGGAGTTTCACCTGCCGAATAGATGGGCAAAAGAAATAAATGATCAGCCTCTAACAACGATTTGGCAAGTTCCTCTAATAACAATTTGGTTCTAGTAAAACGATGTGGTTGGAATATGACATGTAACGTACCATTTTCCTTATTTTTTTGTTTAAGGGAATGGATTACCATTTTGATTTCGGTTGGGTGATGGCCATAATCATCTATGATACTCACATGATTCCATGTACCTAAAATTTCTTGTCTTCTTTTGACACCGATGTAACGAGAAAGTATAGAAACAGATTTCTCCGGACTTATACCAATCCGTAACGCAAAAGTAAGTGCGACAAGGCCATTGGTTAAATAATGGATTCCGGGGTAAGGAAGTTGTAATGTATATCGTTTTTCCTTATATTCAAATTCTAAATGGTCTGCTTTAATTTCGTAAAGGATAACATTGATTTGATTGGAATAATGAGTTTGGAAATACAAAAACCATTCAGATGAGAGGTGGTTTTTTGTAACAAGAAGATTGAGTGTAAAATCTCTATGAAACGAAAGTTCCTTATAATGAATAGAAAGAACAGATTCAATACCTATATCACCCACAAAAAGGATTGTTTCGCCACTGGAAGAAAAACCCATATAACTTAGGAAAGCTTGTTCTAACTTTTCTCTTGTCTGGTAGTAGTCGAGGTGATCATTATCAATATTGGTTAGCAAACGAAAGTTGGCTTGGTGTTTTAGAAATGTCCCATCTGATTCATCGGATTCATAAACAGCAAATTCACCTTTTCCAACTTTTCCACCACGTTTCTGTAAAAGACTCGTATCTCCTCCTATCATGATGGTAGGATCAAAGCCTGATTCAGTCAAAATTTGTGAAACCATTGTGGTGGTAGAAGTTTTCCCATGGCTTCCAGCAACAGAAATGGATTTTTGGTTGGAAACCAAAAGATGCATGAATTCAGAGCGATGTTTTAATGGTATATTCCTTTCTTTAATCTTTGAAAATACGTCTTTATGTTTGTCATTGATCGCTGAACTATAAACTACCATTTCAATTCCATTGAGTGAAATCTCTTCGATAGAATGATACAAAGTCACTCCGCGTTCTACAAGGTAATCAGTCGTATCAGAACTTTTTTTGTCATACCCTATCACTGGTAATTCCAAGTCGAGAGCCATGTGTGCAAGGCTTGACATTCCACTTCCACCAATGCCTAAAAATAAAATCGGGCCTTTCACTTTGTATGTTACCTATCGCTTAATGGGAATCGTGAAAAAAATAAGTTACAGTCTGGTATGCAGCATTCACGTTCGAAAGTGCTAAACTCACATGCCCCATTTCGCGTAAAACCTCTGAGTGGTCTTTCCATAAGAGTAAAAACTGAACCAGTGGAGTCGGATCATCGCTTGTAGAATGGATTGTTACTGCAGCGCCTTCCTTTTCCAAATAATTGGCATTTGCTTTCTGGTGGTTATCGGCAGCAAATGGATATGGAATGAGTATCATAGGCAGACCAAATACCAAACATTCTGCGACAACACCTGCTCCCGATCTTGCCACAACTAAGTTTGCCCATTCATAATTCGGTTTCATATCATTTGCATAGGAAATGATCTCTGCTTCCTCTTTCGCTTTTGTTTTGGTTTCTTCGTATAGATTTGTGCCCGTTAACAATCGAAACTTATACTTAGAAGCAATGTCAGGATTTTCCATTGCTTTCAGAATCATTTGATTTAGTTGCCTTGCACCCTGAGAACCACCTAACACCAGTACATTGATTGTATTCTTTTTCCCTTCATGTAGGTTTTCGTTTTGTCTGATGTTTAGATGTTCTGGAATCACCCGTTTACGAATTGGATTTCCGATGGTTTTACCTGGAATCAAATACCCTTCCTCAAGCGGAAAACTAAATGCTACTTTATTTGCAAAACGGGCAAAAACTCTCGTTATTTTACCAGGTACGCAGTTTTGTTCACAGAGGTATAAAGCTTTACGAAATAAAATAGCATACAAAATGGCAGGCAGACTAGAATACCCTCCCATTCCAATCACAGCATTGATTTTTAACTTTCGGAATGTCAAAACCGTTTTCAAAAACGGATAGAGAAATAAGAAGGGATAAATAATTGTTTTAAGTCCACCTAATTGCGGTATGTTGTGCCAAACGACTTCGCAAGGCGGATTCAATAGATCTGGGTTATTTTTATTTCGAACTAAAGAGTGTATATAAACAGAATCAAAACCAAACTGTTTTGCCTTTTCACTTAATACTTCTGCCAAGGCTACCCCGGGAGAAATATGACCACCAGTTCCACCTGCCGCAATGATCACAGATCCTTTCATACGACCAAATTCTCTTTACTTGTAATGTTGGCAAGAATTCCGAAAAGGATAAAAATCGTTAGTAGAGATGATCCACCGTAACTTAAAAAAGGAAGGGAAATTCCAGTGACAGGAACTATGCCTGTAATCACAAATAGGTTCAATATGGTCTGAAATCCAAATAAAATGAGAATTCCTGATCCGAGGAAAAAACCCAGCTTATCCTTCGTACGCTCCAAAAGTAAAAACATCCGAAAGAGTAAAAAGAGAACCAGTAATAGAAAACAAACAAAACCCACAAACCCAAAGTCTTCCACATAAGAAGATAGAACAAAGTCAGTATGACTATAGGCTAAATACCGATGTGCATAGCCAGTTCCCACCGCCTTCCCTGTTGTTCCTCCATCAAAAAATGCACGAAAACTTGTCACCAACTGGTGACCTTCATCAAACCGAAATTTATATGGATCAAGCCAAATTTCGAGTCTCTTCTTTCGGTAACCTACTTGAGTGACAAGAACCACAAGAAGTGGAATGACAGAAGCCCCCAAGATAAAGAGTCGCTTCATTGGAAACCCAGCTAACAAAACAAAGAAAAACAATACAAGGAGAAGCTCCACGGTAGTACCAAAAGCTGGCTCAATGACAATGAGTAAAAGTGTTAAAAAAATGACGAAGAGGGAAACGATTTTTCTTTTGTCCCAATTGATCTTTCTAAAATCAAAATTATAAAAAAAGTAAGAAGAAAATAATAAGATGCTTATTTTCGAAAACTCAGATGGTTGAATTTGAAAACCAGCAATTTGAATCCAACGATTGAAACTTCTTCCGTAACTGGTTCCAACTGATTTTCCAAGACCAGGTATGAAGACTGCAATTAAGAGTAATAAACTCACTAAAGAAAAAACAAACGACCACTTTACTAAAAATTGATATGGAATCTGACAAAAGATTAAAAAGAGAAAGATCCCAATTCCACCCCATAACAATTGTTTCTTTAGATAATAATACGAATCAGAAAATTCTCTTTCTGCAGGAATCACAGATGCACTAAACATAACAATGATTCCCATTCCAAATAGTAAAAACATCGAAAATAACATCGGTCCGTCAAACCTTGACGAACCAAAACGTAATAGATTACGAATGGAACGAAAGATTTCCATTATTGGATTTTTAAGGTAGAAAGGGTAATGATGGCAAGGATGATCCCTATGATCCAAAATCGGATCACAACCTTTTCCTCTGACCAACCAGAGAGTTCAAAATGATGGTGTAACGGAGCCATTTTGAAAATTCGTTTCCCGGTCAATTTGAACGATCCAACTTGTAAGATCACACTCACGGCTTCTGCGACAAAGATACCACCAAGGATGACAAGTAGGATCTCCTTCTTTAACATAATCGCAACAAGGCCCAAGGTAGATCCTAAAAATAAGGAACCAGTGTCACCCATAAACACTTGGGCAGGGTGGCAATTGAACCAAAGAAACCCGAGCAAGGCACCAGACAATCCAGCTAAAAATACAGAATATTCATGGGAACCAGGAAGATACGGAATATGTAGATAATTAGCAGCCGTCGGAGTACCCGAAACATAGGCAATCAAAGCAAAAGTAGCAGTGGCAATGACAACCGTACCAGAAGCAAGGCCATCCAAACCATCAGTTAAATTGACTGCATGGGAACTTCCAATGAGAACAAGGATCGCAAATGGAACGGCAAGTAAACTTAAGTTCCAAACAGGTCCTTTTACAAAAGGTAAAAATAAATCTGTGATGGTAAACACAATCCCTTTGGTACCATTTTGATTCGCTTTGCCTGTGTAATAAAAGAATAAAGTAGTTATGGTTACAGCAAAAAGAATCGTAACAAGGAATTTGGTCCGTGCTCTCATTCCCCCTTTGATTTTTTTCACAGATTTCATATAGTCATCTGTAAATCCAAGCCCTGCAAAAAGGATAGCTGATACCAAAAGTAAAATCACATTCAAATTAGATAAATTGCCCCAAAGAAGTGTTGAGATCGTTAGGGAGAGAATCATGATCAAACCACCCATCGTAGGAGTTCCTGATTTTGTTGCATGAGACTGTGGGCCATCATTTCGAACTGACTCTCGAAACTTTAAGGACAATAAAAAGGAGATAAGAGACTTACCGAAGATAAAAGTGATGAACATAGATGTTAATCCTGCCATCATCGCTCTTAAAGTAACATAACTAAAGATTCTTAAAAAACCATAATCATTACCAAATGTCTCATAAATCCATTGGAACATACTGCAAACCTCTACTATTCGGTATTTAATTGTATAAATGCTTTTTCAATTTCTTCAAAATCGACAAATTTCGTCTTTTCTTTGCCAATGATTTGGTAGGTTTCATGGCCTTTTCCCGCTACCACAAGGATCCCTTCTTTTTCTAAAAGGGAAACCGCTCGTTTAATCGCAATGCGTCTATCTGTAATCTTTTCATACCGTTTGAATCCCCTGGAGAATCCTGCTTCAATTTCATCTAAGATTAAGTCTGGATTTTCGGTTCTTGGATTATCAGAGGTCAGAATGACAAAATCAGCATGAGTTTCTGCAATCTTAGCCATTTGCGGACGTTTGGTTCTGTCACGATCTCCCCCACAACCAAATAAACAAATCAACTGTTTCGGTCGAATCTCCACACAACTTTTTAAAATATTCTCTAGAGCATCAGGTGTGTGTGCATAATCGACAACAGCTATCCTGGAACGATCAGGATATGGAACCACATGAAATCTTCCTGGAACAGTTGGAATGGATTCTAGAGCAGCTACCACTTCTTCCCAAGGAAATCCCAATTCATACGCAATGGATAGAGCAAAGGCAGTATTAAAAACATTGAAGTTTCCTAATAGGTTTGTACGAACACTTCGTACTTCAATGAATGGTAGATTTTTTTCTTTTTTATGAAAACGATATTCACTTCCCAGTAAGGAAAGTTTAGTATTACTATAATGAAATTCACCTGATTTTCCAAGAATATAAATGGGTGATTTTAATTTCGAATCACGAATCTTTTGAATCATCTTGTCGCCATATGATACATCACCAGCAACAAGACCAAATTTATTCTTAACAGTAGATGCTTCCAAAAGTTGGAAAATTTTATACTTACTTTCAAAATAATCTTCCATGGTTTCATGAAAATCTAAATGGTCTTGAGTTAGGTTAGTAAAGCCAGCGCAAGTGATTTCAAGTCCAGCTACGCGACCAAGTTTCAAACCATGGCTACTCATTTCCATAAATACGTATTCAACACCCTCTTCTACCATTTGTTTTAATAACAAATTTAAAGAAGAAGCATCAGGAGTTGTATAACCTGACTCGAGAATTTGATCCAAAATCTGTATTTGAACTGTTCCAATGAGAGCTGCTTTTTTCCCAAGTTTTCTCGCTATATGAAACAAAATAAATGTCAGCGATGTTTTTCCATTGGTACCAGTGATTCCCACGATTTTTAATTTTTTCGATGGATAACCAGAAAGGAGGGATGCTAATTTTCCATGGATATCACCTAACGGTTCTTCTGCTTCCAATATGGTTTCAAATGAATTTAAGCCTTCCAATTTCAAATGGCGTTTGGACACAAGGATTACTTGGCATCCTTTTTCTTTTGCCATTTGGAGATAGGACGTAAGTGCTTCTTGGTTGTCTTGGGGTAAAACAAAAATATCCTGTGTTGAGACCTTACGACTGTCCGCCCAGACATATCCTATGTCTTTGGAACCATCACCTTTTATGAGTTTGATTTCTGGGATTTTTTTTAGAATTTCAGTGACTTTCATGGTTTTGTATTTTGTTTATCAGGAATGGGTGGCAATTCAATGGTCACAGTTCGATTTCCCAAACTGATGGGCAAAAATTGGTAGGTTCTGCGATATAAGGTTTCGATTCGTTCCGCAGATGTATAGGAAACGATCCCAATCTTTAATTCATCATTTTTCCGTTTTAAATCTTCTTTTGTGACAGTACGTTCGTGAATGAATCGTTGTAATCTAGCTTTTTCCAAACCCTGCCATACATGGAAAAAAAAGAAACCGAGAAAGGGAAATAGAAACACCAAAGTTTGTAATGGTGCAAAAAAATCAAAGATACGCGTTGGAATCGATTTGATTGTTCCGGTTACTTTTCCCATCTACTTTCTTTTATCGGTTCGATTTTCATGAGCCCTCTTAATTTTGCTGATCGTGAGGCTCTGTTTTCTTTAATTTCCTTATCCGTTGGTAGGATCGGTTTTTTGGTTAAGATTTCGTAAGGACCGTTTGTTTTCAGATCTCGAAATGTCCATTTGACAATGCGATCTTCTAACGAGTGAAAAGAAATACAAGTGAGAACCCCCCCGACACTGAGGCTATCCGCCAAAACTCGAATTCCTTTTTCTGCATGAACCAACTCTTCATTCACTTCGATTCGTAAGGCTTGGAAGATTCTAGTGGCTGGATGGGTTTCTTTTGGCCAAAATTTTCGTGGGATGGAGGCTTCTACTAGTTTCACTAGATCCGTATTGGTTTCAAATTTCCGTTTATGCCTCGACTGTACTATGTTATTTGCAATTTTTAAAGCCCAACGTTCTTCTCCATACTCCCAAAATACTTTTTTTAAGTGAAGTACAGAACTATAGTTCACAACATCTGCTGCTGTTTTCCCGCCGATATTGGCTTCCAATCGCATATCGAGTGGTTCTTCATTTTTGAAGGTAAACCCTCTTCCCGAATGAAGAAAATGAAAGAGAGAGACACCGAGATCCACAAGAGCGCCATCGAGTCCTTCGCATCCCACTTCCGAAAGTAAAGTTGGATCCACCTCCGAAAAATTCATCTGAAATGCATAAACCCGATCCAAAGAACCAATCTCTTTTAAAATTTCTTTTTTGGCTCTTTCGAGCATCACCGCATCTCGATCAATTAAGATCAGTTTTGCTCTCGGAAAGGTTTTTAAAATGAGTTTGGAGTGGCCACCTTCTCCCGCAGTCCCATCCAAAAACCACTCCGGATTTGGATTTTGGGTCTCTTGGAGTAAAGAGATGACTTCGTTTGGCAAAACGGGTATGTGAGGAGATTCTAACACTATTACTTTCTTACTGTATACTTGTCAAAATCCTTGCAATCCTTTAATCCTTTCCTGAGATTGAAAGTATCCATGAGTTCCTACGAAGAACATTCCTTGCGTAAAAATCTCTTTAGCGTAGGCAAATTGGGATATGCCAAAGGAGACAGACCCAATGTGGAATGTATCCTCTGTGGGGTCCGCGACAAAAATGAAATTGTCCCCAATCTCACCATTGCGGAAACGGACTTGTCGATTGTTTCCATTAACTTATTTCCCTACAATCCTGGACACATCATCATCTTCCCCAAACGCCATATCATCAGTTATTTGGAACTCACGGATGAAGAAGCCCTAGACATTCATCGACTCACATTAAAAACCATGCGAATCCTAGAAAAACAATGGAAGGTACAAGGTTTTAATACTGGGTATAATTTGGGAAAAAACAGCGGTGGATCCATCCCCCATATCCATGAGCACATTGTGCCTAGGTTTCCTAATGAGGCTGGATTTCTCGATGTCCTTTCAAATACAAGAATTGTGATCTATGAACCTTACCAAATGTGGGAAGATTTGAAAAAACTTTGGGCCAAAGAGGAAGACTAAGTGGTTAGTTCTTTTTCTGGTAAATGGTATGACCCAGAAATTTAAATTGGTCCGAAATTCCAAACATCGTTTCCGAATGCCCTAAGATCAAATACCCTTTTGGTTTCAAACTTACCTCAAAATTTTGGAAAAGTGTCTTTTGTGTGGGTTTGTCAAAGTAGATCACAACATTCCTGCAAAAAATCAGATCGAGTTTGTCCGGTATCGGAAAGGGAAAGTGCAAAAGATTGATTTGGCGAAAGTCAACGAGTGCTTTTAGGTGAGGTTTCGCCTCATAAAAAACATGTTCTTTTTCTGTGAACTGGTTAAAATGTTTTTTCTTCAATGCCTCTGAAACAGGCTCCAAACGGTCCTCTCGATACACTCCCTTCTTGGCAGTCGTCAAAACTTGGGTATCAATGTCAGAGGCATAAATTTTACAATTCCAACCTGGTTTGTTTTGGAAATAATCATATACCGTTATAGCAATGGAATATGGTTCTTCACCCGTCGAGGAGGCAGAACACCAAATTCGTAGTGTTTTGGGTCCACCATTCGTCTCTGCCTCTTTTTCCAATTGAGGGAAATATTCATTCCTAAGGAATTCAAAATGATGGTTCTCGCGAAAAAAATCTGTTTTATTCGTTGTTATGCGATTGATCAGTTCTTGCATTTCTTGGGTCGCGAACGTTGGATCCATTTTGAGTTTGGCTACATAGTCTTCAAAACTTTGCATGCCCAGAGTTCGTAACCGCGCATTGAGCCTAGATTGCACCATGATCTTTTTGTGGGGAGCGAGGAAAATTCCCGCTTGTTTGTACACTAAATTTTTGATGAATTCAAACTCGGCATCACCGATTGTGTTTAAAGATGTTCGAAAGTCCAATTTGCCCTCACCAAGATTCAACAGAGTTTTTGGAATCTGACAAGTTGTTTTTTCTTAGGAAGGTACGTTCTTGAAAATTGGCATCGTAAAACACCTCAATGCACGCCCCCTGACCCTTTATTTTGAAAGGTCTCCAGAGTATACACCTGTTTACGAGAATCCAAGTGTCCTCATTGAACTTTTAAAACGAGGGGAACTAAACTGTGCCCTTGTCTCTTCCATTGAATGTGAACGAAACAAAGACAAGCTCGATTACACGAAAATTGTAGGAGTTTGTGCCAGAGATGTGGTTCGCTCGGTTTTGTTTTTTCAAAATGAAAAAGAACCAGGAATTCCAACAAAAATCTTCACAGACAAAGGATCCAGATCAAGTGTATGCCTTTTGCAATGTCTCTTCCATTTAGAATATGGTACACAAGTCGAGGTAATTCCTACAGATGCCAAAGAAATTTCTGAAATGATGTTTGCAGGTGTTGGTTCCCATTTGTTATTCGGAGACCATGCTCTTTTACAAACCCCGATTCCTGGATACCAAGTGATTGATCTCGCTGAATGGTGGAATCGTAAAACTGGGCTTTATTTTTGTTTTGCGTTTTGGGCGTATCCAAAGGGAAAAAATTGGGACAACCAAATCTTTTTAACCGCTCTCGAATATGGACTAAAAGAGCTCCCAACCATCATCAGCGAAGAAAAGCGACTACCCATAGCCATTACCGATCGTTATTTAAAACAAGAGTTACACTATATCCCAGAGCAAAAAAACTTAGATGGATTTTCTCTCTTTACCAAAATAGCAAAAGAACTAAACCTTCTATGAATTAAAAAAAACGGATTTTATATTCCCAAGTTTTTGCTTCGGGATTTTCTAACGTTTCTTGTAAGGGAATTTGATAGATTAAATTCCCAAGTCCAATAAATCCTCGGTTCGAACTACATTCGGAATCTTTGGGGAATAAGACTTTAAATTGTATTTTTCCTTCGCGTAACAGACGTGAAGTTTCTGAGATGATTTTTTTTTCACCAGCACTGGAATCAAGGATTGCATTGTCCGTTAAATTAGGAAAGTCACGTTTGACTGTCAAAGACTTTGGTTTTTGTTTGATGGAAAAAGTACCGATTAAAACTCCTTCTAAATGAGCCGGGTCTTCAAAGTCTAATTTATAAGAAACCTTACCTTTTCGTTTAAAATACATGTCGGTTGTTTCCGATTTTTCCAATTCACGGAAGGTAAAGTCTCGCACTACCAGATTGTTATTCGATTTTTTCTTAACAGACGTTAGGATCTCTTCCTTGGATGTGGGCAGAAATTTCACTAAAGATTCATTGGAGTCTTTTTTCAGTGGTACGGTATAGGCGATTTCTACGGTTCCAGAACTAAGTTTGCGAAATAAAATGGTTTCTTCGTATTCGAAACAACCGTAACAGAAAACAAGTAAGAGTAAAAAAAATCGAAACACACCCTAGACTTCCCCACAGGAAAATCTAGGGTCAAGGACTATTTCGAAACGGGATACGCTTCGTTTCCGTGTTCCAAAATATCCAATCCTAATAATTCTTCTTCCTCTGAGACGCGTAGTCCCACTGTCTTTTTGATTAGATAGAACATAAGAAGGCTCACAGGAAAGGCCCAAAAAAAGGCTGTGACAACACCGATCGCCTGTGCGGCAAACTGCGCAAATCCCGCGCCATAAAACAATCCTGTATCCAAACTAAAGAGCCCGTAGGCCAATGTCCCCCATGCCCCACAAACTCCATGGACAGAGACAGCTCCCACAGGATCATCAATCCTTTGTTTGTCCAAAAAGAGCACAGACACAATCACAAGAATTCCCGCCACAAGGCCAATGAGAACCGCTCCCAGGATACTCACATTGTCACAAGGAGCCGTGATCGCAACAAGCCCTGCCAGTCCTCCATTTAACGTCAGACCGATTTCTGGCTTTTTGAAAAGATACCAAGTGAGTGCCATCGCACTAAGAGCTCCAGCACATGCCGCCATATGTGTGACAACAGCAATTTTAGCAAAGTTTCCCCCTTCAATAGATGTAGTCGAACCTGGGTTAAACCCAAACCAACCAAACCAAAGAATAAAGACACCCAAAGCAGCCATAGACATATTATGACCAAGGATTGGATACACCCGACCGTCTGATTGGAATTTTCCCATACGTGGGCCAACGACGATTGCACCGGCAAGACCTGCCCATGCCCCAATGCTATGAACCACAGTGGAACCAGCAAAGTCATGAAACCCCACACCATCTCCGCCACCGAGACCTAACGTCTCCAAGAATCCCGTTGAAATACCAAGGAGACTTCCCCAAGCAAAAGAACCAAACACGGGATAAATGAAAGCAGTGATGATGACAGAAAAAATCAAATAGGCAGAGAACTTGGTTCGTTCAGCCATCGCTCCTGACACGATTGTTGCTGCCGTTGCTGCAAAGACGATTTGAAAGATAAAAAACGTATATTTGGCAGGATCCATACTTCCATCTTCTGCATTGATGAGTGATTCTGCAAAAGAAGGAACACCAATTCCAAACCCGCTGAGAACTTGGGGTCCAAACATAATCGAAAAACCAACTAACCAATAGGCAATGGCTCCAGCGGTTAGATCCGAAAAGTTTTTCATTAAAATATTCACAGCATTTTTGGCTCTTGTGAATCCAGCTTCCACGAAGGCAAAACCAGCTTGCATAAAAAATACCAAAAAGGCAGCAATGCAAGTCCAAACCCAGTTTGCTTCCTGTTTAGTGGTTTCTAGCGCCAGTTTGGTTTCTGTAAGTGAGGCTTTGATTTCCGCCATCTCTTTTGCCAAAGACTCTAGATTTTCTTTTTCAATGGGACTTGCAACTTCTGCACTCAAGTTACTACCCAACATTAACACTATCAAACTGAAATAAATACCGTAATGCTTCATATAAACTTTCCTTAACTGGCCTTTTGTGTATGGGATTCTAATCTCAAAAGTGAAGTTTTTAGTTCTAAACTTTGAGGAGTATTTTTTACGCCTTGTTGCAATACTTTAATTGCTTTTGGTTTCGCATTTTCTTTCAAATAACACTGAGCAAGTAATATGCTTGCTTTTGCAAAACTATGGTCGCTAGAAAGAGCCATTTTTAGCGCACGTTTTGCTTCTGAGATCATTCCTGCTTTGTAATAAGCTCTTCCCATCATAAAATGAGAGGCTGCCGTATTGTCTCCAGAGGTTCTTAAGTATTCTTCTAAATAACGAATGGCTTCTTTATATTTTCCATCTCGGTAATACATTTTTCCAAGGAACACAAGAATCTCTTTTAAGGAAGAATCGATGCTAAATGCTTTGAGTGCTTGGGCATACGCTTCTTCCGTTTTCATTTTAGAATTGGATTGTTTAGCAAGTTGAATGTAATGAGATGCTTCCGGAATGGAATCACCACAATACAAAAAGAGAAAACTTAGGTCATCGCCATTGGGGACTTCACCTTGGTAGGTTCGGAAACGTTTGATAAAGGCATTTGCAAGTTTTTTTAAGTCAACCTTTCCTCGTCCCTCGATCACCAATTTTTCGCGCTCGTCTTGTAACCAAGTTTGGATTCGCTCCACACCAACTTCATCCTTGAGATGGTTTCGTTGTTCACTAAAACCATCAGAGATCAGTAATAAGAAGTCACCAGGCTCCAATTTCCCTTGTTTTTCCTCGTAGTCTGCCTTACGAACAGGTAAAATTCCAAGGGGAACACCCTTCGTATCATATTGGATAAAGGTGTCATCAGAAGCCTTAAAGTGTAACATACGTTGGTGGCCTGCATTGACATACCCAAACGTATAGTCACTGAAAATTCTCACCATAAACGCAGTAAAGTAAGTGGATTCAGGAAGTTGTTCTCGTAATTTCTCGCCTAACTCTTCCATGATTTCAGTAAGTCCAAGTCCTGCCATGACGGAACGTCGGAACTGATGGTGAATTGCCATTGTCACAAGAGCGGCAGGAATTCCATGACCAGAAACATCAATATTGATGGCAGTGAGGGAATGCCCTTGTCTCACTATGTCCACGAGATCCCCGCTTACCTCAGCCATTGGTTCATAATGACTGGCAAAATAAATTCCATTCCATGCACTTAAGTCTTGGGGCAAGATTTGGCTTTGTACGTTACGTCCCATTTTCAAATCCCATTCTAATTGATTGAGAATGGCTGCCTCTCTAGCTCTGGCTGTGACAAGACCTTCGATGAGTCGTACTCCGTAAAGTGCCAGAGCTAATTGGGAGGTAAGAGCTTCTAAGATTTCTAAATCATCTAAGATATAAAAATTTTCTCGTTCACTTTCTACCGCAAGAGTTCCCAGAATTTCTTCTTTTTGCATGATGGGAACGCACATAACTGATTTTGTTTTTTCCCCCTCATCAAAGTAATGCGAAGAACGCGATAGGTCATTAACAAGAATAGCTTCTTTGGTTTCGAAAACAGTACCTGAATACCCTTCTCCTATTTTTAAATTCCGCCTAGGAGGTTCTGTTTCTTTTACAAACTTAACCGGAACTAAATATTCACCATCCCATAATCTGAGGGTTGTGTTGTCCGACTCAAATATTTCCTGGCAAATCAGGATGACCTTGGAAAAGAGTTGGTCTTCTCTATCTAAATTGGCAAATTCTTTGGAGATATAAAGGAGGATTGCAATTTTATCTTTATCTGTTAATCCTCCCACAACTTTGTTCTGTCCGCGGAAGTTGACGAGCATTCGTTTGGAAACTTTGAAATCAACCATATTGGATACCTTTCTTCTTTAAATGCAAGTATCGTACCGACGATGCATCTCGCCTAAAGAAGTAAGAATATCCTATATTTCTCTACAAAGTGAAAAGATTTTGTACAAAACGTCAAATTCCTGTTTATGGAAAACGTCCAAAATGCTTATTTTTTGAACAAATAATGTTCAGGATTAAAATACGGCTTGGAGTTGAAGCGCCATGCGAGTTTCGGCACCCTCTCTTTCTGGAACACTCAGTCCGGCTCGTTGGACAGAGATTGCATAGAAGTATCCTTCCCCAAACCAACTTGGGAATAAAGACCCTGCTACACCTAAAGAGGCAGTATAAAAACCTCGCAAACTTCTCTCCATTCGAATTTCACGACCAACACCTGTTAGAAGCTGTACTGAACTCAGTTTTCCAATCGCCAAACTTAAATTTCCCGAGTACATCGTTTGAATCGGGTAAGGAATATACTGGTTACGACCATTTAAATCGACACTTGTTCTTTCATAAAATTTCCTAGAGCCTTCCAGTTGAATCAAAAACCAATCATTCCATTGGTAACCAATGCCAACCATCATTCGCTCTGGTAATCTTTCCTTTAAACGTGTCGAACCTAAATATTCTTCAAACCGGTACGTGCCTGGAGATTCCAAAACAAGTCCTAATCGAAAGTTTTCGTATTGAAATGCAGAAGAAAGAGAAACGTTCCAAGAATAATTACTATATCCACCTAACCTACCCGATACACTTGGTCCCACTTGAATTCCAAACGAAAGATACTGATTTACTTTCCAATTGGCAAAGGCTTGAAATGCATAATTTGAAAATCTTTCCTCGTTCGGAAAGGACCTTAGATAAACCGGTTTACCACGAAACCCGAAACCAAACGATTCCGAAGCAGAAAAATAACCGGCACCAGATATATAAAGTGGAGACACATTTGGATTCGCATAACCACCATTTACCGCAACATCTAAAAGATGTTTCGATTGGAAGGATAAAAAAGAAGTGTTGCCATACACACTTCCCATAGATTCTGAACTTACAGCACCTTGCGAAGAAAGACCGAGTAAATAGGCAGAAGGAAAGGCAACATCGTATCCCGAAATTTGAGCTTCAATAGGTTTTTGAGGCAGAATATAAAAACAAAAGAGTGTGAATGCCAGGTACCATTTTGAATTGAAAATCATTTACTGCCATTCCTTCATAGATTTACTGGAAAGAAAAGGGAATTCTTATGACAAAACCAATGTACAAACAATTTCGTTCTCCCCAAGGATGGTATTCCTTTCTGTTTCCTTTCACTTGGGAGCATATGGTGGTGGAGGAAATTCCCGCTTTTTTTCACCCAGATGGCGGTGGTGCTCTACAAGTGTATGCATTTGAATCCAAACTGGAGCATTTTGATGTCGACAAGGAATTAGAGAACTACTTAAAAATCCACGAAATAGATTTTGATCCAGAAAAAGTTGCTGTCTTTGAAAATAATGAGGGTTCCTCGATTCGTGCATGTGAGTTTTTAAAAGAAGATCGAGTTTGGATGGTGTATATGGTGGCAAACAAAGAGAGAATGATCTTACTCACTTATAATTCTGATGAAGAAGTTGGTGATGAACTATTCCAACAATTAACTAATATCATTAGTTCCGTTAGGTTTTTGAATTAATTTCTTTCCCTTTTTTACTTTACAGATTCCAAAATTGGCTTACTCTCGATTCCACCGTCACGTGATAGAGTCAGGAGTCACCATGAAAAAAATAGGTTATGGAATCGGAGCATTCTTTGCTGCAATTCTTCTAATCATAATCATCGCATTTGTTTTAGCTGGAAGTATTGTTACACCCAGTTTCCTTGTAAAACAAATGGAATCATCTTTAAATGTTAGAGCTCATGTAGAAACAGTTAATATCAATCTCTTCAATGTTCTCTCTGGAATTGAAATTGAAGGGATCATTCTCGCACCGAGAGACGAGGTGGCAAATAAAGGGATTCCTTTGGAGGAACGTAAATCGAAACCAAAAGGTGCCATCCAATTGGGTAAAGTGGATGTTAAGATCTCCTTCCTTGCTCTATTAAGCAAAACAATCAAAGTGAATCAACTCGTCCTAAAACAACCTGAGATTTCTTTAACCATGTATGAAGATGGGGGGAACAACCTAACATCCCTTTTTAAAACTCCGAAGATTGTGAATGGAGAAAAAAACCCAGCTTTATCCCCTGAGGCAATTGCTGAAAAAAAAGCAGAAGAGGCTGAAGAAGCGAAAGAGAAAGCAAGTGCTCCTGCTTCTGGCCCTTTTTCGATCAAAGACATTCCAATTGCGATCAAAATGGGTCTTGTTGGCATTCAAGAAGGAAACATCCAGTTGAACATGCGTAAAACAGGGCAACAAATCTTAGTGCAAAAATTAGATTTAGAACTCACGGATATTGACATCGATGGAAGCGACCTAAATTCGCATAACAATATTAATGTAAACTTTGATGCAGACGTCACTATAATTGGTAGAAACAAAAAAGAAGCGGCAAAATTTTTACTCGAGACCGACGGCAAAGTGACTCCGTTCGTTGTGAAAACCGGGCTTGTCAATCCCAAAGTCCTATACCAAGTTACAATGAAAGAAGATTCCTTTATATCTGGATTTGCCGCCTTTGATGCGATTGCTGGGGAACTCCCTGCTTTAAACCAAGCTGGACTCAAGCTGGATAAATTAAAGGAAAAAGCAGAGCTTAAAAAAGATGTAAGCTTCCAGGTGGAATACAGCAACGGAAAAATCACCTTCCTTGATGAGCCAACCTTCCCAACCAAAAATTATGACCTACAAATCACAAAAGGGTCTTACATCGTAACAACAACGAACTACCATGAAATGAAAATGGGAATGTTATATGATGAAGCGGAATCCAAAAAATCTCTAGCTTCCGTGGATGAAAAAATAAAACAAGCGACAAAAGGCCAAGGAGATCCCAAAGAACTCCGAAATAAAATTGTCGGAAATCTTGTGAAAGATGAGAGATTGTTCATTCCTTTTCGAACCTATGGCGACATTCGAAATCCCAAAGTCGAACTGGGAGTGGGCATTGGAACGCTTACCGATCTAATCGGAGGAGCTGTAAAGGAAGTGATTAAAGGAAAGGCTGGTGATGCATTGAAAAAAATTCCAGGTGCTGGCAATGCCTTAAAAGGACTTGGGTTTTAAGTAAAACCGTTTTTACCAATTTTGTTTGGTACAAAAAAAGGGACTAATGAATTAGTCCCTTTTTTTTTGGTAAAGATATGTGAAATGAGTAAACTTTACTTATCTTCCACTGCTTGATCGTTTTCTCATGCTAGCATCCAAAACTTTTTTACGAAGGCGTAAACTTTGTGGAGTGACTTCCAGAAGTTCATCATCATCTAAAAATTCAATGGATTGTTCCAAGGTGAGTTTTTTTGGAGGAACCAGTCGAATCGCTTCATCCGATCCAGAAGCACGTACGTTTGTGAGTTTTTTCTCACGCACAGGGTTCACTTCTAAATCCGTATCTCTACTGTTCATTCCTAGGATCATACCAGGATACACTGCCACTTGTGGCTCAATGAAAAGTTCGCCACGTTCTTGCACTTTCCAAAGTGCATACGCAGTGGATTCCCCTGAGTCCATAGAAATGAGAGCTCCGTTTTTACGGCCTGGGATTTCACCCTTGTATTTATCAAAACGTAAGAAGCGGCTAGACATAACCCCTTCTCCACGAGTTTCTGAAATAAAGTGACCTCTAAAGCCAATGAGTCCTCTTGTTGGAATTGTGTATTCCACACGAGTGATACCAGAAGTATGAGCATCCATTCCTGTTAATTCACCTTTACGGCGGTTTAGTTCTTGGATGACAGCTCCCGTGTATTGGTCTGGAAGGTCCATTACGAGTGTTTCGTAAGGTTCAATCTTTTCACCAGCTTCATTGTGTTTGATGATCACTTCGGGACGAGATACTTGAAGTTCGTACCCTTCCCGTCTCATGTTTTCGATAAGGATGGATAAGTGAAGTTCCCCTCGTCCCAAAATTTTGAAACGATCTTTGTCTTCGGTTTCTTCCAAACGAAGTGCCACGTTGGTTTCAAGTTCTCGGTCAAGACGTTCCCGTAAGTTTCGTGTGGTCACAAACTTACCTTCTTTCCCAGCAAACGGTGAGTTGTTGACCATAAAGAACATCGATACTGTAGGTTCTTCTACTTGGATTGCAGGAAGTGGAAGTGGATTTCCTAAATCACAAACTGTATCTCCGATGAACACATCCGGGATCCCTGCCATGGCAACGATGTCCCCCGATCCCGCTTCATCGATTTCGTAACGAGTGAGTCCTTCATAACCATAAAGTTTTGTGATTTTATAATTGGCTGTAGTTCCATTGGTTTTAGCGAGTGTTACATCAGCACCTTTTTTCATTGTTCCTTGGTAAATTTTACCAATGGCAATACGACCAACATATTCATTGTAATCCAGTGCAGTGACTTGGAATTGGAGTGGTTTGTCACTTTCGTTCTTCACTGCCGGCACATGTGCCAAAACCTTATCAAGTAGTGGCTCAATGTTAGAACCAGGAACTTCAGAAAGTTGGTTTACCGCCCAACCTTGTTTTGCGGATGCGTAGATGATAGGAAAGTCTAACTGCTCTTCGGTGGCACCGAGGTCGCTAAACAAATCAAAAACTTTGTCTACTGAGTAACCTGGTCTTGCTCCTTCACGATCCACCTTATTGACAACCACAATGGGTTTGTGTCCAAGTTGGAGTGATTTTCCGAGCACAAAACGGGTTTGCGGCATGGGTCCGTCGAATGCATCTACGAGTAAAAGTGTACAGTCTGTCATGGACAGAACTCGTTCCACTTCTCCTCCAAAGTCAGCGTGACCTGGAGTGTCTACGATATTAATACGAGTTCCTTTGTACTTAACCGAAGTGTTCTTAGCAAGGATCGTAATCCCTTTTTCCTGTTCCAAAGTATTGGAATCCATGATTCTTTCTCGGTCTTCTTTTGCGGTTACGGCGCCCGTATGGCGAAGGATACAATCTGTGAGTGTCGTCTTACCGTGGTCGACGTGTGCGATGATGGCGATGTTGCGAATTTCCATTGTTTTTACCAGAAATTCCAATCCACTTAGGCTGTAAATGGGGATTTCAGTTTGACAAGAGGTGCCTGTCAGAAATCCTGGTAAGAACTACATTCGAGAAAGAGATTAGGAAAGTTATATGTTCGCCATCATTGAACTTGGAGCCAAACAATTTAAGGTGTCTCCTGACCAGGTATTCGTCGCAGAAAAAACAGGAAACTCGGTTGGAAGCACAGTAGAGACGAAAGTCCTACTCCTTTCCGATAACAACAAAGTGAACATTGGTTCCCCTGCATTGTCGGGAGCAAAAGTCACGTTAAAAGTATTAGAAGACTGCAAAGGTGATAAAATTCACGGTTTCAAATACAAAAAAAGAAAGAACTACAAGAAGTCTTGGGGGCATAGACAACAACTCCAAAAACTGCAAGTGGTATCAATCAGCGGTTAATTGATTTATAGTACAATTTTTAAAGATTTAGGAGGGAAAATCGCAGGAATCCAACTGGAAGGACATTCTCCCAAGGACTTAGGTTCAAAAGGTGAAAATCTATTGTGTGCAGGAGTTTCAACACTCGTTCAGAGTGCCCACTCGTATTTGGCATCGCAAGGCAGTTTGGAATCAGAAGAAAAACGGGACGGATACCTAAGGTTTCTAGTCAAACAAAAGCAAAGAGATGGGTACCAAAACCTACTTTCCATGGTTCTGTTTGGTTTAAAAAGTTTAGAACATTCCCATTCCCAAGCGATTTCCATCCACGACGAACTAATTAAGGGGTAAACAATGGCTACAAAAAAAGGTGGTGGTTCCACAAAGAACGGTCGTGATTCGGTATCGAAAAGACTTGGTGTAAAAGTATACGGTGGCCAACAAGCAATTGCTGGTAATATCATTGTGCGCCAAAGAGGAACTGAATACAAACCTGGTAAAAACGTAGGGATCGGTCGTGACCATACCCTGTATGCTCTCGTTGACGGGGTTGTAACTTTCGAACACGTAACAAAAGAAAGACAACAAATTTCCGTTTACCCGAAAGCATAAGACCTCTCTTACAAATGGAGAGGACAAAACCCGTTTTAGGCTACCCTTAAACGGGTTTTTTTTTGACCAAAGGAAATTATGAGCGGATTTATCGACGAAGTACCCATTCAAATTCGAGCCGGACACGGAGGGGCAGGTTCTGTCCACTTCCACAAAGAAAAATTTGTCGAATTTGGAGGTCCTGATGGGGGTGACGGTGGCAAAGGTGGCGATGTGATCTTTGTTGCGGAAGGTCGAATGATGACATTGGAAAACTACCTACCCGACCGAATGTATGCGGCACAAGACGGAGAACCAGGTCTTGGCCAAAACCGGAATGGAAAAAATGGAGAGGACTTACTTCTGAAAGTTCCCATTGGAACCCAAATCATTGATGCTGTCACCATGGAACTCATTTACGACTTTAGCCATGATGGGGAAACTTTTACAATTGCAAAAGGTGGGCGAGGTGGAAAAGGGAATACTTTCTTTAAGACATCCGTACAACAAGCACCTCGCTATAGCCAACCAGGCGAAGAAGGTGATTCATTCTCTTTACGTTTAGAATTAAAACTCTTAGCAGACATTGGTATCGTAGGATTACCAAACGCAGGTAAGTCTACCCTACTTGCCAAAATCACACATGCGCATCCTAAAATTGCAGGGTATGCCTTTACAACTCTTTCGCCAAACTTGGGTGTGGTACATAGGCATGATGATTTGTTTCGTTATACAGTCGCGGATATCCCAGGGATCATTGAAGGCGCTTCCAAAGGTGTAGGTCTCGGAATTAGTTTTCTAAAACACATTGAACGTGTGCAAGGGATTCTCTTTCTCTTTGATGGTGGAAATTTACAACTCGAAGAAGAATTAGAAATGTTACGAAGTGAATTAGGAAATTATAACCAGTCACTGTTACAAAAAAAATACTTACTTGTCATCAATAAAATGGATATTTGGGATAACGATCCTGGTTTCACAGAAGAAATCCAAAAAAAATATTCGAACCTAGGCGAAATCATTTGTATCTCTGCTGACCAAGGATTCAATCTCGACTATTTGCTTGAGCGAATCGACAAAGTATTTTTTGAAGAAAAATCAAAGTTAGTTTATGAACACACGTAAGCAATTTTTAGATTCCCTAGATAAAGCAAAACTAATTGTCATTAAAATTGGAAGTGCTCGAGTCTCTGGAGAAGAATCCAAAATTAATGATTTTTTATATGATCTCGTCGGAGACATACGAACACTAAGAGACCAAGGAAAAGAAATTATCCTTGTCTCCTCTGGTGCGATTGCCCAAGGGAAAAAACTACTCGTTGAAAAAAGTGGAAGTGGACTCTTACCCACAGGTAAAACAACACTGGCCGAAAAACAAGCTCTCGCTGCTATGGGGCAAAATAAACTTCTTAATTTGTACGAAAGCTTTTTTAGCAGAGTCAATGTTCCGATTGCTCAAATCCTTTTTGGTCGTAAAGATTTAAACGAAGACAGTAGTTTTACCAACTTAAAACAAACCTTTCGCCAACTCTTGGATTGGGGCATTTTACCCATCGTAAATGAAAACGATTCTGTTTCTACCGAAGAACTTAACTTAGGCGATAATGATATTTTATCTGCCATTGTGGCTTCCATTGTGGGAGCCGACCTACTTCTCATTCTCACTGGTGTGGATGGATTTCTAAATGGAACAAATAAAATAGATCTATTTACTGAAATTTCGAAAGAAACAGAATCTCTTGCCACAGGTCCTTCCGGACCAGGCACTGGAGGAATGTTTACCAAAATCAATGCAGCAAAACTTTTATTACCGTTTGGAATCAAAACTGGAATTGTAAATGGTGAAAAAAGCCATGCAATCGGTCATTTTTTTTCCTCAGAAACTTTTGGAACTCTCATTGCTAATGAGAATTTTCCTCACCGCATACCCACTGCTTCAGAAATCCAAACTCATTTTTTTTCCTATCCATCGGAGTAAACTATGCCAGAAGATGTTTCCTTATACGCAAAAACGATTGCTACGAATGCTAAACAAGCAAGCCGAGCTCTAAAAAAACTCACAACAATTCAAAAGAATGCAGTTTTAGCTAGAGTCGAAGAACTCATATTAGCCCATGAAAATGAGATCATTGAAAAAAACAAAATCGATCTTCAAAATGGAAGAGAAAAAAACTTAAGTGCTGCCATGATGGATCGCCTACTCCTTGATTCCAAACGAATCAAATGGATGGCTAAAAGTATCGAAGACATTCGGAACCTCCCTGACCCCGTAGGTGAAGTGGTTCGAGGCACTATCTTACCCAATGGACTAGAGCTTTTGACAAAACGAGTTCCCATTGGTGTAGTCATGACCATTTTTGAATCAAGACCCAATGTGATAGTCGACATTGCTTCCCTTTCGTTTAAGTCAGGCAATGCATGCATTTTACGTGGTGGAAGTGAGGCCTTTCATTCCAACCAAATTCTTTCCTCACTATTTCATAAGGCAATTGAAGAAGCAAAACTGGAAGGCGTTTCGAAAGAAGTAGTGAGTTTTGTCGACAATACAAGTCGGGAAGCAATGGTTCCTTTTTTTCAATTGGATGATTTGATAGATGTGATTGTTCCTAGAGGTGGAGAAGCTCTCATTCGTTTCGTTACGGAAAACAGCAAGATACCTGTCATCAAACACGATAAAGGTGTTACAAACCTTTATTTATCACACCATGCAAATCCTACAATTGTTTTGCCAATTTTACTCAATTCAAAATTACAAAGACCTGGTGTTTGTAATGCTCTTGAGAATTTATTCATCCATAAAGAGTTTCCGAATCTCAATTCCTTGTTAGAGGAATTAAAAAGAGGAGGAGTGGAACTCTTGGGAGATGAATCTGCAATCAAAATAGATCCATCCTTAACAAAAGCAACGGAAGAAGATTTTTATACCGAGTTTTTGGATAGAAGACTCAGCATTAGAATCGTAGATTCCGTGGAAGATGCGATCCAAAACATTCAAAAATACAGTTCGGGTCATACAGAGTGTATTCTCTCTGAAGATGTATCCGAAATTCAAGCCTTCCGAGACGGGCTCGATAGTGCCGCCATCTTTGTGAATTGTTCGACAAGGTTTCATGATGGTGGTGAGTACGGCCTTGGAGCAGAAGTTGGTATATCCACAGGAAAACTTCACGTACGCGGACCCATGGGACTCATTCACCTAACAACGACAACAACCTATGTAACAGGGAAAGGTCAAGTGAGAGGATAAAATGGACGTTTTATTGTTTGGAGGAAGTTTTAATCCCCCTCACATTGGCCACCGGCATGTGGTTCTTTCCCTGATAAAACAATTCCCTAAATCCAAAGTTTATATTTGTCCCAATTTTATTTCTCCTTTCAAAATCTCTGAAACAAAATTCTCGAAAGACGAGATTTGGTCTTTATGTAATTCCGAATTCGCACCATTGTTATCTAAATCAGTTATCTTATGGGATGAAGAAATAAAAAAAGACATAGTAAGTTACACGATTGATACCCTTCAGACATTAAAAGTTTTAGAACCGAATGCTTCCATATCGCTTGTCATTGGTGAGGACAATTTGCGTTCTTTCAAAGAATGGAAATCCTACCAAATGATTCTTGAGCAAATCCGCTTTCTTGTGGTGATCAGACGAATCACAGAATTTCCAAAACCAATCCCTTGTCCAAATGAAATCGACTCCGAAAAACTTGTAATTTTGGACAATCCGATTCTTACCGTGAGTAGTCGTGAAATTAGAAATGGCTCAGAGAATGATTGGAAAAAATACCTTTTGCCGAACACGATCGAACTTCTAAAATCATTCCATTCCACTAAAAAAATGCAAAGAACCAAACAATATGAATAGGCAAGACCAAAAATCATGGGTTGAATGGATTACTTTTTTTCAAGAAGAAGTTCCAAAGCATGTAACCGAAACTAGATGGGAACATATCCAACGAGTAGCGATGTATGCTGAAGATCTGGCAATACAACACTCCTATCCAGAACCCAAAAAAGCATTCTTAGCAGGTTTATGCCATGATATTACGAAACAAAAAAAAGCGGACATACATCACGAACTTTTTTCTTCGTATGGGCTGAATACAGATGGAATTCCTTTCCAAGCTCTTCATGCGTATTCAGCTCCCCTATTTATTGAAAAAAACTACGGTTTGTATGACAAAGAAATCGCATCCGCCATTCAAAATCATACGCTAGGAAATCCAAATCCTTCCCTACTTGACCAAATTCTTTATGCTGCCGATTTTTTAGGTTCTGATTATTGCCAAAGACAAACTGAACTTTCCGATTGGATTCAAAAAACGTTAGAAAACCTACATTTTGGTATTTTTATGAAGGCGTTCCAAACGATTTCGTTTCTTATGGAAAAAAAAGAAGTCATCCATCCTCATACTTTTTTAACTTACAATGGTGCATTGAAATCTCTTAAGGAAAACAGATAAATGTTACGTGAGACTCCCCAAAAACAAGGTATACCAGCAAAAACACTGTTAATTGCAGCTGGAGCATTTTTTCTATTCGCTCTTTTATTTTTACTATTGAAATCAAAGACCGGGTTTTCTTTGGATCAAAAATTTTCGCAAAGCAAACGTCTGCCAATTTTATTTTCAGTCTTAGGTGATAAAGATGAGTATCTTTTCTCTATGTATGCTGAGTTTTATCCGAATGAAAAAAAAGCCGCCCTCTTTTTTGTGAATCCAAAATCTAGTTTTGATGACGGAGAAAAATCGTTAAAAGAAAAAGGTAGTTCCGCTCCCTCGTATATTGAATCTGTATTAGAAGATACATTAGATTCAAACATTCCTTTTAAAATCATTTGGACAAAAGAACAATTTCAGAATTGGGTCAACTTAATGGGTGGGTTACAGCTCTTTTTTGAACCAAAGTCATTACATATAACCAAAAATTATAACAGAAACAAAGATTTGTACGTGTTAGATGGTGCAGATTGTTTCGATTGGATGAGTACACTAGCCGACGAATCTATGATCTCTTACATTCGAAGATTAGAAATCCAAGAAACTGTCATGTTAACTCTACTCGAAACCATTCACGAAAAAAGAGATTTGATCGCAAAACAGAAAATTTCTTACCTTCACAATCAAATGACTACCAATTTGTCTTTGAAAGAATGGGAGACTTTATTTGACTTCCTAAAAAAAGAAAAGATTCAATTTGGCGTTTCAGAAGTTCCAGGGGAGCCAGTTTTAAGAACAAAAGCGAAAGATGAAATTCTGAAAGCCAATGAAGAGACGGTAAAGGTTGCATTTTATAAGTTCTCAAGTGAACTTAGGTCCCCTTCCTTCGGGGAAGGAGAACGTGCTCGGATAGAAGTCTTAAACGGAACTGCAAAAAATGGACTTGCCAGATACGGAAAAGTGTTACTCAATGATAAAGGTCTGAAGGTTCTCACCGTTGACAATGCTTGGGATTCTAACTTTAAATCCACTGTGATTCTAAATCGATCAGGAAATACCCACTACACAGATTTAATCTCTGATACCTTCCAAGGTAGAAAGGTATTCTTTTCCTTACGAAAAGATCTAGGCCTAGATGCCACAGTGATTCTCGGCGAAGACTTTCAAAATTCTAAGGATTAAAATGCCAAATATTAGTAACGAAACATTAGAACATTTAAAGAAAATTAAACAGACATTAGTCGACAAAAAATGTGAAAACATTCAATTTTTAGATCTGAAAGATGTACACTCTTATCTTTCCTTATTTGTCATCGCCACAGTGAAAACGGAAACCCAAGGAAGGTCTTGTGCAAAAGATATCGATAAATACATGAAACCTCTCAAACTTGCGGTAAAACGTCAAAATTTCACAGACCTTCCGAAAGATGCAACAGGATGGATTTTACTCGATTACGGGGAAATCTGTGTTCATATCATGACAGACGAAATGAGAAATTATTATTCCTTAGATCGTCTTTGGGGCGATGCGTCTCCCATTACGATATAAACGGAAACCACTTCGTCCAAACAGTCCGTGTCGAAGGAGATCTCCGGGTATTTTTGACCAGTTGCAAAAAAAAGTAAGAAAAGATAGAATTTGCCTTTTCAAACCAATTTCCCTCTCCCTAACCAAGCCTGTGTAATATTTACAATATTTGGAACATTCTAGAATTTCCTTTATGACTGGTCTTTCTTCCCTGTCTAATCCAGTGCATACAAAATCTTGATTGACTCTATCTGCACTGAACTGGTATTCAAATGATTCTTTTTTCATGGAAAGGTTTCAGGCGACAGGTGGAATAGCTTTTGAATAGAAGAATCACCTTATTCTATTCAGAGCTTTCATATATACTTCCTAACCCTAAGGAAAGCAATGAAGTGGATTGTGTGCATGTTGTAACGAATAAGGACTTTTTTCATGCATCACCCCATTCGGTTTTTTAGGCAAATTTGCCACAAACGACTCCCAGAAACGAAACTTTCCGAACCAAGCATTTTACATTTTCGGTTGCTCGACAAGATTGATTTTTTCATCTTGTTCTTGTAAGGGGTTGAATACGTTTCCATTGAAAAAGCTAAATTTTATCCCTATGCGTTTTGCCACAAAATCGAAAAAGTTGACCAGCTGGTTAATATCTTTGAGCCTATTAGGTCTTCCCATTTTTGCTGATACCGACTTTGAAGATGACCTAAAACGAATGCAACTTGCCCAATGGGAAAACGGCGATGTTGTCCCTGAACCCTTACAAGGACCTGGACCTAAAAAATTGCGATTATCGATTGCTCAAGCGATCGAACAGGTCATCGAAAACAATACCATTGTACAAAACGCAAAATTAGAAATTGTTAAAGCAGATAGCCCGGAATGGAAAAACGAATCTAAATATTCATGGAGGGCTCTAGCGAGTATCCAATCGGCAAAACAATTATTACCAAATAACAGAAATAACATCTTTGCGGGAACCATTCGTTCCCAAGATAAAATTTCTGCCGGTATCGAAAAACAATTCAAAACCGGCACTTATTTCAAAACAGAAATCAGCA
Organism: Leptospira sp. WS60.C2; assembly: GCF_040833955.1. Taxonomy (NCBI): domain Bacteria; kingdom Pseudomonadati; phylum Spirochaetota; class Leptospiria; order Leptospirales; family Leptospiraceae; genus Leptospira; species Leptospira milleri. The sequence continues at coordinate 1,784,644 of NZ_CP162133.1, forward strand.
CGATTCGTTTTGACGTAAATGCTTTTGAGAACCCAGACCCAGCCACAGCTGGATTTGCGAGTTTGCTTGCAGCACCTCCGATGTATACTGGAGCAGTCACTGCTACTTTATCGCAAGAGCTCTTAAAGTATGGATTTGGAAAGAATGAAGAAGAAAAAGAAAAGTTATTAAAAAACCAAACCTTACTTGTACGCGAAAACTATATCAATATCCTTACACAACTTGTGGTAAAGATTCTCGTAGACTATTGGTCATTGAGCATTGTTGACTCTCGAATTGCCACCTATGAAAAAGTTTCTAAAAATACAGAAGAAATCAGAAAGCTAACACTTCGTAAATCGGGACTTGGACTCTCAGAAGGATTCGAAGTCAACCAATGGAACCAAGCATATTTAAAAACACAATCTTTGTTAGAAAAAGCGAAAGTAGATCGTATCGAAGCCGAGAGAAACCTAATCCGTATTTTAAACGTTGATACATCGTCTTCCATTGAAGGTGTTACTGATCTGAGTGAAACATTACCGACTGGCATTAATCTTAAGGCTGATGTTGAATATGCGTTAGCTCATAGAACTGATTATTTAATTCTAAAAAGAGAACGTGAAATCGCAAAATTGGCATTAAATACTGCTCTTGCAGAAGATGATCCATCTTTACTAGCAACTGTATCATATAGTTCCATTGGTCAAAACTTTTTATCACCTCAAGAGAACTTCATTGCAAGGCAACGTGGTGTAACTTCCTTTATGTATCCGCAAATCATGGCAGAACTAAAGATGTCCTATCCGTTATGGGATTTGGGAATCAAAGCTGGGATTCGGGATGCAGAAACGAACCTCAAAATGAATGAACTCAAAATCCAAAATCTTGAGCAAGAAATCGAACAAGAAATTGCCACAAGACATGAGTCTTTAGTTTCAAGCCATACATTACTCAAGGACTTACAAAAGACCAAAAAAGAAACCGAGATTTTTTACAATGGTTTGATGGAACGATTTCGACAAGGACGTTATACAGCAGTGAACGTTAAAAATGCGCTCGATAGTTTAGCAAATGCTGAACTTGCTGTAACACAAGCAAAGATTAATTTTAACATCAACTTAGTACGATATGAGTTGGCAAAAAATTCTCTCTTTGAAAAGTATGGACTCGATTTGTATTCCATTTTGGAAGAAGTAGAAAAAAGAGCCAAACTTGAAACTGACAAACTATGAAAGCATTTCCAACGCAAAGAAAAGAAGAGATGGTTCTTTACCGTCGAACCTTCCATCAGAATCCAGAACTCAAATATGAAGAAAAAGAAACGGCAAAGTTTGCCAAAAAACATCTGGAATCCCTAGGTTTTCAGGTCGAAGATGGCATTGCAGAAACAGGACTTGTTGCTTTATTTGATTCTGGAAAACCAGGAAGAACCATTCTCATCCGTGCCGATATGGATGCCTTACCCATCCATGAAGAAAATTCACATTCTTATATAAGTAAAAAATCGGGGAAGATGCATGCCTGCGGGCATGATGGTCATACGAGCATCTTACTTGCATTATCCTCAGAATTAAAAACTAGTTTTGAAAGTTTTGTCCCCAAGGGACGTGTGTTACTCTGTTTCCAACCTGCAGAAGAAGGTGGATCTGGTGCTGACCGAATGATCGAATCTGGTATTTTGGAGCGATATCAAGTTGATGCTGTCTTTGCACTTCATGTATGGAATCATATCAACTTAGGAAAGGTAGGTGTTGTCAACGGAACCATGATGGCTTCCGTTGATGAATTTAAGATCACAGTGCAAGGGATTTCTGGACATGGTGCCATGCCCGAGCATACTGTTGATCCCATCGTTGTTGGAAGTCACTTAGTCACAGCTTTACAAACATTAGTTTCCAGAAATGTGGATCCTCTGGAACCATGTGTTGTAACCGTTGGTTCCTTCCATGCTGGAAATGCATTCAATGTGATCCCAGAAACTGCGGTCTTACATGGGACAGTGAGAACCTACTCCAAATCCGTTTATGAAATGATTCCACTGAAAATGAAACAATTAGTAGAACAAATTGGATCTGCATTTGGTGCAAAGATCATACTCGATTACAAACGAATCGATAAACCTACCATAAATGATCCTACTATGGCCGATGTTGTAAGAAAAGCAGCCAAAACAGTTCTTGGTGATGACTGTATCACAGAAGAAAATACAAGAACAATGGGTGGAGAAGATTTTTCTGCCTTTCTCATGCAAAGGCCTGGTTGTTATTTTTTTATTGGATCCCGAAATGAGGAAAAAGGATTTGTACACCCGCACCACAGTTCCTTTTTCGACTTTGATGAAGATGCCTTACCGATTGGTCTTTCGGTTATGAAAGAGGTCATCCACACTTATTTGAGCGAATTTTAGAAGAATTTTTCCTTGCAGAAATCTCCCCTGGCTTCATTAGTTAGATATCTAATCAATCAGAGGAAATTATGATTAATTTCGAACTCAATGACGGAATCGGTATCATTAAACTTGCCATCAATGACAAGAACAGCTTTTCAAATGAATCGTTTTTGGGCTTAAAAAAAGCCATCCAATCTGCAAAAGAATCCAATGCAAAAGTAGTCGTTTTAAGAAGTGATACTACTGGCGCTTTTTCTTTGGGACTGGATTTAACGACTGTAAGTTCCATGGATATGGCAAAAGACCTAGCCCCCTTTCTAGAGTTATTTTATCATAATTTGACAGAACTCTATCAGCTTCCTATGCCTACCATTGCCGAGATATCAGGTCATGCCTTAGGATACGGCGCAATGTTGGCACTTGTTTGTGACTATCGTTATGCGACATCGGACATACGTTTTGGTCTTCCTGAAGTCAAAATTGGGATCCAAGTACCTTCCTTTATATACGCACTTATGGGAGAAGCCGTAGGATATGATGTGGCGAAGAGACATGTGTTACTCGGTGATGCATTCAAAGCCAAAGATATGCCTTCTTTATTTGAGGAAATTACTGATTCGGAAGAAGACTTAAAGAAAAAGTCAAAATCCCTTCAGACGAAATTGAAAAAGAATTCTTTCTCAGCGATGAAAGACACAAAAAAAGGAATTTTATTTGTTCACAAACCGCTGCTTGATTTAGTGAAGGAAGATGTCAAAAATACAATTGCTAGCATCCAATCAGCCGATGCGAAAGAAGGAATTTCAGCTTCTGTTGAAGTGAGAAGACCTGTTTTTACATCTTAAAATTTTAGATCATCTTTCGTTTGCGAATGTGTTGGTAAATCTCATCGAGGATAGGATACAAAATATCCTCGTTTTCTTTTGAAATTCCCCAAGTCTGCAAGGACAAAAGTTTTGCCGAAATCGTTACGATTTTTTTTCGGATCTTTTTTCCCTCTTTAGAAAGTAAAATTGCCCACTCTCTTCCGTCACTCGGAGAGGGATTTCGATCCACAAGTCCTTCCTTTACAAGTCGATTCACAAGTACCGTACAAGTTGGTTTTGTCTTCTCAATTGTCTTGGCAATTTGTGTCATATTGATGGGTTTTGATGTTCGAATGAGAAACGTTAAGATTTCAAAATGAGATGTAGTTAACCCAGGATAGCCTAACTTCTCCATCTCAGTTCGAACAATATCGGCGATTTCCGAACTGATACGATCAAAGTATCGCACAGATCGAAATCGTTTTGGAAGTTCTCTTGCCATGAATTGATTTGATACTATGCTTTTAATGATTCAATTTCAGATATTTCTTTTGGAATCATTTCTGTTAAATTAATAGGATTTTTTCCGTTGATGAGAATATCATCTTCAATTCGGATCCCAATGCCACGAAATTCTTTTGGAATGGAATCATCACTTGGATCAAAATACAAACCTGGTTCCACAGTGACCACTTGACCATCTCTCAGAGGTCTTGATTTCCCTTCCAAAAAATACCTGCCCACATCATGAACATCCATTCCTAAATAATGTCCTGTTCTGTGCATATAAAACTTTCGGTACGTTTCCTTTTCCAGAATTTCATCAAGGCTTCCCTTTAGAAATCCCATCTCCCTTAAACAATCAGCAAGAAAACGAACTGTTTTTTCATGGACTGCATTGAAAGGCGTTCCAACCACTGATTGTCGTATTGCATTTTTTTGTGCATATAAAACCACTTCATAGATCATTTTTTGAGACTCAGTGAACTTTTTTCCAACAGGAAAAACCCTTGTCACATCTGCCGTGTAATAATTCCATTCCGCACCAGAATCTACGAGGACAAGATCACCATCTAACAAAACATCATCGTTATTCACATAATGCAGGATACAAGCATTTTGGCCAGCAGCAACAATATGGCCATATCCACCACCCATAGCTCCATATTTCAAATACTCTTCTTCCAATATGGCCTCGAGTTGGTATTCATACATGCCTGGTTTGCTTTCTCGCATAATCCGCATATGTCCAAACTTGGTGATCTCAGCCGCATTTTTTAAGATGAGAATTTCTTCTTTCGATTTGGTAAGACGTTCTTCATGCAAAAAATTGGGAGATTCAATGCGGTGTGGACCAAATTTGCCCTCTCTTGCACGGTCAGAAAGAGTTTTACATTCCCATAATAACTCACGGTCTCTCTCAGAGTTTTCTCCGAAAAAATAATATAAGGTGTGGTTTCCAAGAAGGATAGCAGATTTCTTTTGATTCCATTCGGTAAGATCATAGGTAAAATCCAAACCTAACATTGATTTGATTTTATCTTTCCCTAATCGAATGCCTGTCCAAATTTCTTTTTCTTTGTCTTTCGGAAGACAAAACATCCCAGAAGTATCAGATGTTAAAATGAAAATGGAGTCCTCTTCTTGAATCCCTGTTAAATAATAAAAATCTGAATTTTGACGAAATTTATATTCTACATCACGGTTTCGAATTTTGTGATTCGAAGCGAAAAGAAGTAAGATCTCACCCGGTCTCAGCTTTTTTTGAACTTTTTGGATTCTTTTGCGAAATGTTTCTGCATCATAAGCTTTCGTTTTGAAAGTCGGCTGTTTCATGTTTTAATCACTTCCTCAAGTGCTTCAAATATACGAACTGGATTTTGATCTAACATACAGCGAAAATGGCCTTCTGGACAAACTCTTCCCCCATGGATTCCGCAGGGACGGCAATCCAGTCCATTAACTTCTATGATTTTATGTTTGTCCGATAGACTACCATAACCAAACGCTGGTATGGTAGCACCATACACCATTACTGTGGGAGTGTTGAAGGCAGACGCAAAATGGATGGGACTGGAATCATTGGAAATAATCGCCGTCGCATTCTGAATCCAAACCATCAGTTCCTTTAAATTGGTTTGACCGACAAGAGAATGTAATCTTTCTCTTTCTTTGATTTCCAAAGGTTCTGTCTTCATCAAACGATAAATATGTTCTTGGATGCCAAGATCGGCTTTACTGCCAATCAGGATCACAGACTCACTTCTCTTTCTTAGAATTTGTGTGATGACACTAACAAATTTTTCTTCAGGCATCCGTTTAGTTTCCCAAAGAGAGGAAGGTGCAATCAGTATATAACCAGTGTCATTTTTTAATAGTTTCGATTTTTTTTGACTAAAACTTGTCTCTTCTTCTATGCCGGGAAACAGGTATGGTCTTCTTTCTCTGCCCGTTGGAAAATCGTATGGCTCAAACAATAAGGAAAACAGTTTCTCCACTTCATGCGGACCTTGTTTTGGTCTTGGGATCACTTTTGTATGTAAAAAAGAAAATCCCGATTCCTTATAACCAATTCTTATGGGTGCACCTGTGAAAAATGAAATGAGGCTCGATCGAAAAGAAAAATGTGGCGCATACACCTTATCATATTTTTCGTTTCGGATTTTTTGAATGAATTGGAAGAAGGCAAATGGATTTTTTTTGATCTTCTTCTTATCAAGACACCAAACAAGCGCTATGTCTGGATTATTGGAAAGAACTGATTCCGTACCTAAATTGACGAGCACGTGGACTTCGCTATCTTTATGCTCCATTTTCACTGCGTGAAAAAAGGAGGTGGATAAAATTAAATCCCCAAGGAAAGCGGTTTGGATGATCAGTATTTTTTCAGGCATCAGACTCTTTCTAATATCGATACAAAGTTGTTTGTAGCTAGTCCACCTATACTTTGCGCTACTGCCAACCGCTTTTCAGGCCATTCAGAAAAGAACCGGCAAAGTTCGACAATTTGCGCAAGGCCTGAGGCCCCGACGGGATGCCCCCTTGATTTTAGGCCACCAGAAGCATTGATTGGCAGTTTTCCTTTGGGATGGGTGAGTCCCGCTTTCACTTGGAAAAGAGCCTCACCTCGTTTGAAAAATCCAGCATCCTCAGCACCAACGAGCTCAAATGGGGTAAAAGCATCGTGTAACTCCGCAAAATTTATATCCTCGGGACCAACACCCGCTTCTTCGTAGGCCTTTGCAAACGCGATGCGACTGGCAAGAAAACTGGGTTCCGCACCTGATAGAAAAGGAGATAGCCCCGCACCCATTCCCTTTACCGCAATAGAACTAGGATCCTTCGATAAAATGAGTGCCGCCGATCCATCTGAGAGAGGAGAGATATCATATAAACCGAGCGGACTTGTGATTTTGGGTTGGTTCTTGTATTCTTCCAGGCTTAGATTTTTTTTGATATGAGCTTTCGGATTGGAAAGTCCGTTATCATGCAATTTTTTTGCAATCGCAAACAAATCCTCTTCTTTGTAACCATATTCATTTAAGTATCGATTGGTAATCATCGCCCCACCTTGCGCCATGGACATACCGAGTCTTCGTTGGGCATCGGAGAGGACAGAACCTAATAACAAATTGCTTTCTTCCCGATTCAATTGAGACATGAGTTCTGTTGCGATGACGAGTCCATGTTCAAATCTACCACTGAGAATTAAATTCACTCCCAATTGAAATGCACTGGCTCCGGAAGAAGAGGCAGTTTCCATACGAATAGAATATACGTCCTTTAGTCCTAAGCGAGCGGCAATTTTTGCAGAGAGATGGTATTCCTTCGTATAAGAGTCAGGAGAAAAACTTGCATAGATGATGAATTGAATTTTGTGAGATTGAAACTCATGTACAGATTGTTTTGCGGTGGCATACGACAAATCCAGTTGTGTGCCTTTGTGTTTACCAAATACACTCAATGATGGATTGTGAATGTAAACTTTCTTCATTCGAATATAGTTTCCGCTTGCCTATTCTATGAAAACCAATTATCTTTCCATTTGAACCGAGAAATTGAGGTCACCCATATGAAGGGAAAAAAAGAAGTAATCGACATATTAGCAGAAGTATTATCAGCGGAACTCACCGCCATCAATCAGTATTTCATTCATGCCAAACTTTGCAAAAATTGGGGATATCTGGAACTTGCTGACTATCTCAGAAAAGAATCCATTGAAGAAATGAAACATGCTGATGAAATTATGGAACGTATTTTGTATTTCGATGGAATCCCTGACTTACAAAAATACATGAAAATCAATGTAGGGCAAACGGTTCCAGAAATGTTACAACATGACTTACAATTGGAATACAATGCAGTTGAACGTTTGAACCGTGGGATTGATATCTGTGTCGCAGCAAAAGACAATGGAACAAGAGAACTTTTAGAAAAAATCCTTGTTTCGGAAGAAGAGCACATTGATTGGATTGAAACGCAAGAATCCCTCATCGAATCCATTGGATTACAAAACTACTTGGCACAAAAACTAGGAGATTCGGAATAAAGCCTACTCATCCCACCTATCACGCCATATGCGGAGAAGGACTTTCTCCGCTTTTGGAATCGGAAATCCAATCCTTTCATCTTAAAATAGGCAGCTCCAATCGGGGTGGTGTTTTTTTCTCAGGCAAAAAAGAAGATGTGATTCAATTTGCGATTCACACAAAATTTGCCTCACGTGTGAATTTACAACTCCTCCATGAGAATGCCCAGGATTACGACGAATTCTATACCAAAGCATCTGAAATCTCTTGGGAAAAATACATTGGGCCCAATGTGAGTTTTCGCATTGATACAGAAACCAAGGACAAATTAAAAAATTCTGAATTTACCATGCATCGAATGAAAGATGCGATCCTCGACAGACTTCGAGCCAAAAAAGTTCCACTGCCCGAAATTGAAAAAAGAATGGCCGACATTACTATTGTAGTCCGGTCTCATACAGATCGTTTTAGCATCGAACTTTCTCTCTCTGGGGATCCTGTGGGAAGACGCGGGTATCGTTTGCATGCGGGAAGTGCGCCCGTGAGGGAACCAATTGCACAAGCCATGCTCGAAATGTCCGATTGGAAAGAAGGAGAAACCCTTGTGGATCCTATGTGTGGATCAGGTACGGTTCTCATCGAAGCAGCTCTCAGAGAACGTCTGTTTGGCGAAATCAATCGATTTCTTTTTGCAGAATCACCTGTGTTCCAAACTTTATTTCCTACGTATGTGTTTTCAGAACGTAAAAAAGAAGCTCCCACGACACCGCACCTCTATGGATTTGATATTGATCCAGAAGCCATTCGCATCGCCAAAGAAAATGCATACGAAGCAGGTGTAGAAGATTTTGTTCACTTTGAAGTCGGCAATTGTTTAGACTTAAAAAACAATTTTGGTCCAAAAGGCCATTTGGTCACAAACCCACCTTACGGGGATCGGATTGGAAAACCGATGGAAGATTTGCGAGAGATGTACTTTCAATTTGGCCGAGTTTTGAAAAATGAATTTGGTGGATGGAAATTTACCGTTTTATGTGCGGACTTTTCTCTACTTGGAAAATTTGGGTTGAAAGAAAACAAACACATCAGTTTAAAACATGCCAATCTAAAAGCAAAGATTGTGGATTACGAATTACGAGGGGGGAAATGAAATCGAAGGACATTTTAAGTCGTGTCTTTGAAATTACGAGAGACCCAAGAGATGGACTTCTTTTCTTGCAGGAATTTCAATCTCTCTCTCCTGAATCATTTGCCATTCTGTATGCTGATTCCGAAACCATCTTTGAAAGTTCCGAAGCTTTATTTTCCGATTTAAAACTCCTTTATCAATTGGATTTGTTTCCCTTTGTCGTATTGGAAGAGGACAGTTTTCAATACCTAAAAGTGTTTTTTCCATTAGAACAAATGGGAAAAGACCAAGGGGAAGAGAAGACATTAGGTTTTTCTTATGAAATCATTCCGAGAGAAAAACCGCTCCTTGACACTGTCAAAGATTCCATCCAAAAGAAAAAAATTCCAATTTTACTTTGGAATGATGAAACAGAAAAACTGGAAACAGTTCTAGAACGTTGTCGTTCCCTCTTACATTCTGCCAAAATCATTTACGTGTCGATTGATGGACCTTTAAAAGACCCAACGTCAGGAAAAGTAAAATCGATTTTCCAGTTGGAAAACAACTTCCAACTTCCGACTGATATTTCAATCACAGAAAGCCAAAAAGAATTTGTCGAACTTTCCGAGGCCCTTCTATCTAAAATCGAAGATCCAAAATTTAACATCGTTCTCACATCTCCCTTTACTTTGTTAACGGAGTTATTCACAGTAAAAGGAAGTGGAACTCTTGTTAAGCGAAAAAACAAAATCCGCAAATTTGATTCCACAGACGGAGTCGATATGGAAAGGTTATTTCGCCTCATTGAAGAATCGTTCGGGAAAAAACTAAAAAAAGAATTCTTTCAAACAAAGTTTGATGTTTTGTTCCTAGAAGAATCCTACAGGGCCTGTGCTTGGATGCAAAAAACGGAATATGGATACTTACTTTCCAAATTTGCTGTAAATGGTGTGGCAAGGGGTGCTGGAGTCGGACGCGACATTTGGGACCAAATTTTAGAACACTGTAGTCCCCTCTTTTGGCGCAGTAAACCCGACAATACAATCAACAAATGGTACATGTCCATTGCCCAAGGAATTGAAAAAGATCAGCATTGGTATTACTATTGGCTTGGTGTTGACAAAGCGTTAATTCCTGGTATCGTCGGCCTTTTACAGTCTCAACCTGAAGATTTTGAATCAAAACAAGAGGCAAAAAGTTCGCAGTGATGATTTTAATCTACGATGGCAGTTGTCCCTTTTGCCAAGATCTAGCCACTGCCATTGAAAAACGGACAACGGAACCGATCAAAATCATTTCCTATCATTCGTTAGCGGAAGATGAATTGAAAAAAATCCACCCGGAGCTTACCATAGAACGATGCCAGGGGGAAGTGCAGATCATCCAGAAGGGAAAACGTTATCCCGGTTTTTTTGGAATCCGTGTCCTTCTCTGGAAGGTAAAATTTTACAAATATTTTGTTTGGTTTTTGTATCTGCCACTCGTTCCTTTTTTGGGGATGTTCGTTCTTAGCCTTCTCAAACGATTCCGCTCGAAGCTGACTTAAATTTTTCTTCGTCCAAACGAGAAAGTCCTAAATAAAAATCTTTGCGAGCAAGAAGGGCAAGACGGTTACCTTCGATCACTTGTGACTTGGATTCTTCTGTTGAAGCAACCTCTTCTATCAAATCAAACATCCGTTTGCTGTGGCCTTCATCGGCATCCAAATTTACCTGAAAAAACTTTCCTTCCGGTAAACCCATTTCTGATTTTAATTTTTGATAAGCTGATGCAATCATCGAATACTCTAATTTCAAAAGATATTCATTTGCTGGTCCAAGAGCTCCGAGTCCATAGTAAAATCCTCGATCAATGACAGATTTCATTTTCTCCAAGTAGGTTTGTGTTTCTGGTAAAATTTGATGAGCTGAAAAATCAAACTGCAATTGGTTTAAAAAATGAGTTAGGATAGAGACATGCGTTTCTTCGATCTTCCCCTCTCCTAATTCTTCCCAGATGTTTTCGACTAGGACGATTTTTGCTTTTTGGTTTCTTGTTTTTGCTGCTACAAGTAAAAACCAATCCACAAATCCGATCGAAACAAAATACTCCTGACTGAGCCACAAAAGCAGGTCAGAAAAATCCATTGTTTCCTTTCTTTGCAATAACCATTTGGATTCTAAAACAGGATGGGTCTCTACATCTCTTTTTAAGGTCTGAATGAAATTCATTTCAATTGGTCCTTTCCATACTGGAATCGTTTTTTAGTTGCATATTCTTCAAATCCAAGTTCGATACAATGTTGTAATAAACTAGAATAGGTTTTTCCTGAATGTTCCCATAACAATGGCAAGGTGGAATACAAATGGGAGAATCCAGGGGTTGCGTTGACTTCGAGAAAATAGGGTTTTCCTTCTTGGAGTTTAAAATCCATTCGGATGTATCCAGACACTTCAAGTGCTTTAGCGATGACAAGTGCCCATTCAGCTAATTCTTTTTGCAAGGAACCCTCTACTTGAAAGTCTAACGATTCCAAAAATGCAAGTTTGGATTTGATTCCTTCATGATACACTCCACTCGGATAATTGACATAGGCGGCAGGTAGAACTTCATAAGAATCGAAGTTACCCATCACTCCGACTGTTAGTTCTCGCCCCGAAAGAAATGGTTCGACAAGTAAGGGACGATGTTCCCTTAGAAAGAGAGGAATTCTCTCCTCCCATTCCTTGTTGGAAAACATCACATTGGAATCCGAGATTCCAAGGCTAGAGCCCTCTCCATTTGGCTTCACAAAGAGAGGATAGGAAAGTTTTGGATTGTCCGTGCCATTCCAAACAAGTTGCGACGATACCATCGGAACGCCAAAACGTTCTAAAAAACATTTGGTTTTAAATTTGTCTAAGGTAAGTGTTTGTACAGAAGCAGCACTTCCTGTATGAGGAAAACCCAAATATTCGCATAACGCTGGTATGTAGGCTTCACGCGATGGCGACAAATACCCTTCGATAAGATTCCATACCATCCAGTCCTGTCGCTTTTCTTTGGGAATGCCTGAAAGGGCAGATACAATTTCCGTGGGATCAGTGAGAACCACCACATCATACCCCAAAGCAGAAATGGTAGATTCCATATACGTGATGGTTTCTTCCGATTCCCATTCTTGGCATAAATTTGGTGTTTCGTGATTGTAAACATCACAGGCAAGGAGAACGGTTTTCACTGTGAATGCAACCTCGCCCATTCTTCTTCTGAAATTCTAGGATAATACGATTCTTTATCAGACCCGATGGGCTCAAACGAAAAATGAACTCGTTTGGTCACTGCTGAGCGAAAGGCATGTTGTCTTGTTTTTGGATAATATCCCAAATACCAATTGGCACCGATGGTGATCTTTCCCCCACCACCAGGTAAGTCATTGACAAAATGAGGAATCCCCATTCCCCCAATTTTCCCTCGCATGTATTCGACGATTTCAATCCCACGAGCCAGTGGCGTGCGAAACCCCCTGGATCCAGGAATGAGTTCCGGGTCGTACAAATAATAGGCACGCACCCGCATTTCCAAAAGTTTTTTGTGAAGTGTTAACATCACTTCTTCATCATCATTGATCCCTTTTAGTAACACAGCCTGGTTCCCAACCGAAACACCGGCTTTTAACAAACGTAAGATGGCATTTTTTGCTTCTTTTGTGCACTCTTTTGGATGGTTGAACTGTGTGTGGCAAAAAATGGAAAGCGAGTCATCATTATAACGCTCAATGATGGAGCACAAATTCTCTGTTATGCGAAACGGCAAAGTGACAGGGTTACGTGTGCCCAATCGGCAAATTTTAACATGGGGAATTAAATTGAGTTCTGCTAATATCCATTCCAGACGAGAGTCGGCTAAGTTTAAAGGATCACCTCCACTCACCACAACATCTTCCACTTCTGGATGATTGCGAATGTATTCGAATGCCTTTTCTAAATCGGATTTTTCCATTCGTTCGTCATTGGAAGAAACCTTTCTACCTCGCATACAATGCCGGCAATACACACTGCAAGAATGATTAGAGAAAAGCAAAACCCGATTAGGATACATATGTGTGAGCCCACGAACAGGACTTAGCCTCTCTTCTTCCAAAGGATCAGGACTTTCTTCCAAAGAAAAGACAGTCTCTTCCTTGGTGGGAACAATCATTCTTCGGATGGGGCAATTTGGATCACTCGGATCGGATAAGGAAAGATAATAAGGAGTCGTGGAAACAAGTAATCGAATCGTTTCCGAAATCCCCACTTTCTCTGATTCGGTAAGCATAAAATAACGAGACAGATCTTCACCCTTCACACGGTTTTGTAACTGTGATGTGGGATCGGTCCAATTGGTCCTGGAAAACAATTCTTCCCTGGCCCGAAGAACTTCTGATAAACTGTTTTGCACGAGCATAAGTTTTTATTCCTTACTTGCCAACAGACCACCAAATTCTTTTCTGGTGGTAATGCAAGAAAACCGCTTGGGGGAAATCCGTATGGTCGCCTTCGATGTAGATGGGACCCTATTTTCCTCAGAATCCATAATCTTTAAGACGTATGTGCAGGCAATCGAAGAGTTTGCCAAGAAGACGGGAAAAATTACGTCTTTGCCAACACACGATCAGATTATGAATGAAATCGGAAAACCTGTTCGTACCATTTTTGCAAACCTACTCCCCGGGTTACCAGAAGAAGAAAGGGATTCCATTTCTGGTCGTGTTTTGGATCTGCTTTGTGATTCCATTCGCAGTGGTGGTGGCGATTTTTATGCGGGTGTTGGTTCCACGATCCATTACCTAAAAGAAAAAGGATATACAATTACCTGTGCTTCGAACGGTCGAAAACAATACATTGAAACCGTGCTGGATACAGCGGGTGTTTTGCAATACTTCGAACCCATTGTTGTCATCAACCAAGAAACCATCCACACCAAAGGTGAAATTTTAGCGGAATACGTTCGCAAGTACAATTTGGAACCAAGTTCGATCGCCATGATCGGAGACCGCTTTAGCGATTGGGAAGCCGCAAGACAAAACGGTTGCCCTTTTGGATTTTGTACCTACGGACATGGGCTTCCTGGCGAAATTCCAGACTTCGAATGGCGATTTGACGATTTACCAACTCTAAAAGATTTTTTTTAAATTCGAAACAGAAACCCATTCCGACATAGATAGTGTGGCGGTACTTCCTCAAATTCAAGAAGACAAATGGAAATCCTTACGTTATTTCCTTGGCGGGATTTTCTTTGTACTCGTCCTCATTGAAAAGTCGATGGGGTTTGATCCCAAAACCGCTGGAAATTTCTTTCCCAAACAAGGATTCCGCAATATTGGAAAACTCGCAGAAAAACCAAAATTTGCAGAGCCAACAGACCCCTTTCAAAGTGAAACCTTCGAAGATGAATTGAATTGGGAAGAAGAAGTGTTTAATCATACGTATCCCACGACTCCCAAGCAGACCAAACAAACTAGAATCGTGGATGATACAATTCCCGAAATTACTTTGCCAGAAGATCGATTTCCTGGTGCTGGGAAACGGCTCCAGGCAGACCCTGGTTATTTACCAATTTACTTTCTAAAGTTCTATGGAAGTGGCAAGAGCAGCCAATCGCAACTCGTTAAACTCACACGTGAATTCCCTGGCGGAGATCCAATCCCGTTTTTGTTTCAGGAATTGACTAAAGGTCCTACAGGCGATGAAAAATCCAAAGGTGTCCTCTCGGCTTTGTCCAAAAAGATCAGAATCGAACCCAACTACCGACTGGAAAATGGAATCTTACATCTTGCTATCTCAGAGGACATCAATTACGGCGGAAGCATGGAAATCCTGAAAGATCGTTTGGACCAAATCACCTTCACATACGTTGGTAATTTTGGAATCCAAGGTGTTGTCCTATACACCAATGGCGAAAGAATTAGAACTTTAGGAAGTGATGGTCTTTCCCTTCCTGAAGTTCTAGCAAAGTCACAAAGAAAAGTGATTTTGTTCTAATTACGCGAAATGGTTTACATCAAAACTAGACTTCCTAATCTAAAGACGGATCTCATCCATGCGTAAGTACACGTTCAAACGATATTCTTTTGTTTTGAGAAAGCTATTTTTAAGGGCTTACCATCCTGAGTTTATTTCTGAGAACCTTTTTGATATTGCTTCCTCTCTACAAATTTTCAGTGTGATGACGGCAGTCACCTCAATCATATCACTTCTATTTGTGGATTCACTCGTTCGTACAAAAGAAGCTAGTTTCTGGATTGCTTTTTTTCGAATATCGTCCCTTGCCATTTGTTTTATGGTATATCTTTTAGCCAAACGAGGAACCAAACAATACGAAAAACATATCTTGGGGATTACAAGTTTAGTTCTTGTGAGTCTTGTCACCTTGTACATTCCCATGATGGTATTTGATAATCCCAACCATGCTTATTATCTTTATGGTTCGTCCATATTGATTGCAGGTGGTAGCATCTTACTTTGGTTAGAACCAATCCGTATTTGTATCCTTTCTTTTATTTACATCCTTGTTTTTATTCCCTTACATTATAATTATTCTGAAATCCAAGGGTTTGATCGGTATTTCTTTTACCAAGATGTTCTCATCGTATCTTTTTTACTCGCCTTTGGTATAACTGCCAATTTTTTAATTAACTATTGGCGTTTTGAAGAATACCGTGTTCAAGAAAAACTTCATATAACCGTTGGTAAACTACTTCGAATCAACCAAAGGATAGAAGATCTTTCACGTGTTGATTCGATGACAGAACTTTTCAATCGTAGACACCTACTTGAACAATTTGATTTGTATAAAAAAAGAGCCCAAAGAGAAGGCTTCGTCATTGGGCTTGTCATCTTGGACTTAGATAAATTAAAATCAATTAACGATCGTTATGGTCATAAACAAGGGGATCTAGCGATCCAAGCATTTGCAAAAACCTTAAAATCTCGAACCCGCTTCACGGACATCGCAGCAAGAATTGGAGGCGATGAGTTTTGTCTATTGGTATCTCCCATTGATAAGGTGGGCTTGGCAAATCTCACCGAATCCATTCGGGAAAAAATGGAAGCGCTAAAGATACCCATCTACAATGATCCATTGCAAACGTTAACACTAACCGTTTCTATCGGAGGAACACTGTTCCATCCGGAAGATGATCCTAGTTTTGACGAATTGTATCACAAAATCGATACCGCTCTCTATACTTCCAAAAACGAAGGTAGAAACCGTATCACCCTCCTCGAATCATAAAAAAAAAGGATGACAGAAATCGACTCGTGATTAACTCTCGATATTGAGACTGATTCTCAGTTTATGTCCATTACGGATAAGGTGTAAGATTTCAAGGGATGGGGAAAGATTCCCCCATCTTTTTTTTTCGTTTCAAACGTTCGGATTTCAGTGGATCGATTAGACAGTTTCCAGGGGGGAAACCACCTCTTCATAGTTCAGGTTTCGACGAACAGGTCGAAAACCACCTTCTTGCAAAAATTTACGGGCTTCCTTTTCTGTTTTCAATCCAAACGAACGTAACACATTCTCTTCAATCACCACGGAGGAAATGTCATCTGCGCCCGAATATAAAGCAAGTTGTCCAACCCCTTTGCCAAGCACCATCACTGAGGTTTCAATGTGTTTGATATTGTCCAAAAAGATCCTGCAGATGCCGAGTACTTTTAAGTATTCATGAGTCGGCACAGGCCTTACTTTAAAACGTTTGGTTTGTGGTTGGAAGGTCCAAGGGATAAAGGATAAAAATCCGCCTGTTCTATCTTGTAAATCTCGCACTACCTGTAAGTGCTCGATTACCTCTTCCTCTGTTTCTTCCGATCCAAAAACAATATTCGCAGAACCTCTTAAGCCCACTTCGTGGCAAGTTTCCATCGCACGCACCCACTCGGAAACCGTAGCTTTCTTGGGAGAGATGATTTGGCGCATTCGTTCGGTCAGGATTTCCGCACCAGCCCCTGGTACAGAATCAAGACCAGCTTCTTTTAGGATGAGTAACACCTCTCTCAGGGGTTTTCCTGTGATGGTTTCCAAATTGATGACTTCGACAGGCGAAAATGCTCTGATATGCATCTTTGGATATTTTGCCTTAACGGTTCTTATGACATCTAAATAATAGTCGAAAGGGAGCTCCGGGTAAACTCCACCTTGCAAAAACATTTGGTCTGCACCTTCTTCGACGGCATAGTCCATCTTCTGTAAGATGTCCTCTTTCGAAAGGACATAGCCCTTCCCGTTTCCAATTTCATCCATAAAGGAGCAGAAACTACACTCTACATTGCAGTAATTGGTGTAATTCACCACCCGAAACATGGTGTAACTGGCTTCCGAGTGGGGTCTCACCTTTTCACGGAGAAACCGAGCCACCATCTGGATTTTGAGAAAATCACCCTCTTTGTATAAAAGAAGCGCCTCATTGGGCGAGATTCGTTTGCCTTCGGAGGCTTTCAGAAGGACAAGATCGGCTGGGTCGTTCGGGTTCAGGGAAAAGGAGGCTAAGTTCATATCTCTACCTACTTGGACAGGAAATCTTCTGACATATCCCTGTAAAAACCGAATTTTCCTGGACATTCATTTTTCTATAGAAATCCTAGGAAATACCAAACACCTTAAGGGCATAAATATAAATGGATATCGGAAGAATTCTCTTTCACCTATTATTCACAGCTTTTTTCGTCGTGGCAAACGTAGTGTTTGTCCGCGCTATCCTTTACAGGCTCGGATTGATCTTCAATGGTCGTCCTGCATTTTTTAACGAAGATGCACAAAAGAACCTTAACATCGGATTCCGTTTAAAAAGTTTTTTCATAAACGTAATCCTACAAAAAAAGAACTTCCGTGAACCAGTACGCGGGATCATGCATGCGTTTGTTTTCTATGGATTTATCGTGTATACGATCCATACAACGAGCCAAATGATCGCGGGTGTTTTTGGTTATGCTATGGAAGACCCTTACCAATTTGCATTGCCAAATTTTTTACTCGGTGAATCAGCAAATCATATCTACGAACAAGCAGTGAACTACGTATCCATTCTTGTTTTAACAGGACTTGGTTTCTTTGCTTGGAGACGATGGATTAAAAAAGCGAAAGGACTCGATGTGCACTCACCTGCTTCTGCCATCGTGATTAGTATGATTGCCACTCTTATGATCACCACCTTACTAGGGAATGGTGCAAAGACTGTAGCGGCAACTTACTACACACACGCAGGATTCATTGACGGTGCCATTGGAAAACTTTGGGAATCCATCGGTGTAGCAAACTCAAACGCTGACACAGTATTCCAAATTATGTGGTGGGGTCATATCTTAACTGTATTTGCGTTCATGTTGTATGTTCCTACCTCAAAACATGCTCACTTAATTTTTGCTCCTTTTAACTATTTCCTCGCAACTGACACTCCAAAAGGACAGCTCTCCAAACTCAATTTGGATGATGAAAATGCCGTTTGGGGATCCAATCGCGTGGAGGACTTCCCTTGGCCAAACCTCCTCGATGGTATGTCTTGTATCGAATGTGGTCGTTGCCAAGTGGAATGCCCTGCCAATCGAACTGGTAAGGTATTAAACCCAAAAGCCATCATTGTCGAACTCAAACACCAAATGTTGGAAAAAATGCCACAAGTCGCGGAAGCTCGTGCTGGGAAATCTCCAGAAGAAGCAGCGGAAGCGGTAGCAGCTCTTGATACGGGTGTCATCAACTCTCACGAAGGCCTCAGTGAAGAAGCTCTCTGGGGATGTACGACTTGTTATGCGTGCGTAGAAGCATGCCCTGTTGGAAACAACCAAGTAAATGCCATCATTGAAATGCGTCGTCACCTTGTCCTTGCCGAATCTAAAATGAGCCCTGAACTTCAAAAAGCGTTCACAAACATGGAAAACAATTCTAATCCATGGGGTGTCGGTGCTCACACGAGAGCAGACTGGGCAGAAGGACTAGGCGTAAAAGTTCTTTCAGAAGCAGAAGACAAAAACGTAGACGTACTCTATTGGGTAGGTTGTGCGGGAGCGTTCGATGAGAGAAACAAAAAGATCTCTCGAGATTTCGTAAAAATCATGCAAAAGGCAGAGGTTAACTTTGGTATCCTTGGAACAGAAGAAGGATGCTCAGGAGACTCAGCTCGTCGCGGTGGTAACGAATACCTATACCAAACACTAGCACAAACAAACGTTGACACGATCAATGGTTACGGTATCAAAAAAATCGTAACAGCTTGTCCACACTGCTACAATACAATCAAAAACGAATATCCACAATTCGGTGGAAATTTCGAAGTCATCCATCACTCCGAATACATCAACCAACTCTCTAAAGAAGGGAAAATCGATGTGAAAGTGGCTGATGATGCAAAAACCGGCAAGTATACTTACCACGATTCTTGTTACATCGGACGCTATAACAACAATTACGAGAACCCACGTGATGTTGTGAAAAAAGTTTCCGGTGGTAAAATTGAAGAAGCAGTCGACCATCACTCCAAAGGACTTTGTTGTGGTGCTGGTGGAGCTCAATACTGGATGGAAGAACATGTGGATGAATCCAATCCAGAAAGTATGCGTGTCAATATGAAACGGACAGGTCAACTCCTCGACACAGGAGCGACTACAATTGCCACTGCTTGCCCATTCTGTATCACAATGATTACAGACGGTGTGAAAGCGGCTGAAAAAATTGATTCCGTAAAAGTAAAAGACATTGCGGAACTTGTAGCAGAAAACCTCGGCTAACAAGTAAAAGAAGGGGAATATGATGTTACTAATCCGTTTCCCCTTTTTTTTATCTTACTTAAACCCAAAAAAGTGTAACAGCAGTTATTCTTTTTTGGGTTTTTTATGTACTCATCAAAGTTTAAAAAAACACCTTTTCTCTTTTTCGATTTTCCTTATTTCTTATCTCTTCCTCATATCCGAAATACATGCGGATTCAAAAAAACAATTCGTGCAACCAAATCCAGATGATGGGATCACAATTGTTGTCGAAAAAGGACAAACCTTAAGTATCATCTCCAAAACCTACTTAGATGATCCAAGAAAATGGAAAGAACTTCTCAAATCGAATCAAATCGACAATCCAAACCTCATCATTCCTGGAATGAAATTATGGATTCCGAAAAGTTTAGGAAAAAAACCACTTGCCGACATACATCGCTTTACTGGAACCACAGAAGTATTAAAAATTTCACAAAAACAAAACGATTGGTCCAGAGCCAAGAATGGTGAAGGTCTATTTGCCAAAGATGAAGTGAGAACACTCAAAGAATCAGAAGCACAATTTGTATTCTTATCTGGGTCTAGATTTGAAATCACTGAAAACAGCCATGTCATCATGGAACGAGGAAAATCAGACACTGGTCCCGATGAATTGTTTTTAAGACAAGGTAGAATTCGATCCCTCATTCCCAAATCTTCTTCCCAATCTCAAAAAATGTTTTTACTCAAAACAGAATCAGCTGTTTCCGAAGTGAAAGGCACAGAATTTTTAACAGAAGTCGATACAAGTGGAAACACAACTCTCAGCTGTTTTGAAGGGAGCGTAGCAGTTACTGCCGAAAAAGTAACAGTACAGGTCAACGCAGGTTTTGCAACTTATGTTGAAAAAGGAAAAGCTCCTTTAAAACCGTTTTCGATTCCAAACCCACCAATTCCTGAAAACAAATGAACTGGTTTTACGGTATTACAAGAACACTATTTCTTGTCTTTTGTCTTCGTTCTATTCTTCCCCTCGAAGCGAAACAAATTCAATTCAATTTGGTCCCGGAACGAGAAGACATCATACAATACGAAATTGAACTTTGGAAAACTGATGATTTAGAATTAGAAATTCCATTTCGAGTCTTATCTAATCCAGGGCCTGTGAATTTATTCATTCCAGAAGGTTACGAATTCTTTCGCATTAGAGCTGTTGCCAAACGGAAGGTGCGAGGCTATTGGACGGAACTTTACAACGTGAGTCAATTTGGTAAAAAAACAAAACCAGCAGAAAAACCTATCGCGAAGATTCCAGCGAAAACGGATATCCTTGTACCGATTGCAAATGAAAAAGGAAATCAAGATTTATATTTAACTTCGAATAAAATAAAAATATCACCGATTTCACTTGGCAAAAAAATTCAAATTCGATACAGAATCAATGGAGGAATTTGGCAAACGTCCTCTTCACCGGAATTGGAATTTTTTAAAGATGGAAGTTATCACTTAGAATATAAGGTTACTAATGAATTGGGAATCAGTGATGGAATGCAATTATGGGATTTCAAAGTGGACAGAACTCCGCCTAACACAGTCATTACGTTTCCAATACCCCCATTCATACAAAAAGAATATTCCTTTATAGGACCCAATTATCCAATCCAACTCAAAACAACTGATAACGGTTCTGGAGTGAGTTCCATCCGCTACCGCACTACTTGTGATGAGAATGAAACTACCGAATACTATCTCTGGAACGATTCTACCTGGAAAGAAATCCTATCCAATTGCAAAAAAGCCATTTTGTTAGAAATCAGTGCTGTTGACCGTTTGGGTAATGAGGAATCTCCAAAAAAAATATTCATTCATCGCACCAAACAGGACTAATGAATGAAGTTGTCGATGGATACAATCCGTAGTATCTATTCGAATTTTATTTATGTCATAAAATCAAAGTCGTTTCTAAAATTATTTCTATCTTTGGTTTTATTTATCCTTTTGCCATATTCTATCATTACCGGTAGAATGATTTACCAAGAGTACAGAGCAGCACTTGATTGGAACCAACGATTCCAATTGATTCGAATTCAACTTTTATCCATTGATATAGAAAACCAAATCCGTAACAAAATCCAAAAAGAGTTTTCCATTCAAAAAGAGAAAAAACAACTAAATTGGACTTGGAATGATATTACGCAACTTTGTCCAACGGCTCCAATTCAGATCGATAATGAAGATCTGTTTCAGATTGTTCGATGTAAACAACAAGAAGAGTATGAATCTTATTTTCTATTTTCAGACGAAAAAGGTTTCCATTTATTTTCTACCAAATTTCTAGAAGATGAACTGTTAGATTCCCCCTTCAGTGATCCGAATGAAGGTTTATTTTTACTCAATCAAATTGGGGATTATGGAATTTCTGGTTTTATCGAAGACAATTTTTTAGTATCTGAAGACTGGAAAGAAAAAGCAAAATCATCCCTTCAAACAAATTCAAATTTGCCTACGTTAAAAGAAGTAAAAAAGGAGGACTTGGGTTTCTTTTTAGTAGGAGTTCCACTTTACGGACTGCCATTACATTTATTCGTTGTTAGCCCAATTAATTTAGTTTTACAACCTATACTCAACTCCTTACATACCAATATTTACACTTTATTAGGAATCCTACTCTTTACTTTTGTATTTTCTGCCATCATTTCTTTAAAAGAAATTGAATCAAAACAAAAGTTAAAACTAATCTTAAATGAATTTCCTCATGCAGCCATTTTATATGACTCAAATGGAAATATCCTATTAGAGAACTCTAATATAGAAACAAAACTAAAATTATCTGATGTATTTCTATACCAGAAACCTTTTACATCTTGGTTACAAAAAGAAGTTAGAGAGTTTTTAAAGGATATCAAAGAACAAAGAAATCAGCATCAAAATTTAAGAAAAGAAGAATTCGATGTCTATACGAACGAAGGCAATATACTTTTACTTGAAATTACCTATCAAATTTGGCTCTTAGAAGAAAATTTTAAATTTGCAAGTGGCGCTCTCATTCTGGTACAAAATGTAACCAATAAAAGAATGGAATTTGAAAAAGAGATGGACTATGCCAAAGATTTGCAAAAAAAATATCTTCCCAATCAAATCCAAATATTCCCACAATTAGACTATGAGATTCTGTATCGCCCCTTGATCCAAGTAGGTGGGGACTATTACGACTTCATTGATTTAGGTGATGACCGTTATATATTTGCTCTCGGAGATGTAATCGGACATGGTGTGAAAGCTGCTATGATGATGACAGTTCTCAAAGTATTGTTCCATCAAATTGCTAAAACAGAACCAGACCCCAATAAGATCCTTTTAAAAATGAATGAAGGAATCTCTGCTCATTTTCCCGATCCCTATGCGTTTGTACCTTTTTTATTCTTACTCTTTGATTTGGGAAAGGGACGAGTCTTTTATGGAAATGCTGGCCATCCAGGAATGGTTCATTGCACAAACGGAAGCGTTTTATGTTATGAAAAATTAAACCCGATGTTCGGAATGTTGCCAAAATTTGAACCCAAAGTTTTGGATTTCCCAATCCAGAAAGGCGACAGATTTTATCTCTTTACAGATGGCTTAAAAGACGTGGAAAACCTGAAAAGAGAAAAGCTTTGGGAAACAGAACTTTTATCTTTTTTTGAAACCATGAAGACCAATCACATATCCCTTGTGAAACAAGAACTAGATTTTAAAATCAGATCTTACTCTGAAGGACAAACTTTATTGGATGATATCACTTGGATTGGTATCGATGTAATCTAGTTAATCTTCCAGTGGAGGATTATCTAATAGTTCAATTCCCTCATTGTTTTTATGGAAATAATTCATATCCCATTCTGTATCAAACAATAGAGCCATATTACCAAATAAATCTTCCACCAAATTCGCGTTAGAAGGTATTTTGGACCTGTCTTCTTTTTTCACCCAGCGAGAGATTCCATACGGTAAGATATGAATGGAAGTATCGGCACCATATTCATCTTTTAACCTTCTTTGAAATACTTCAAATTGTAACTTACCCATGGCACCAATGATGGGAACCCCACCACCGATCGTCCGAGAGGTGAAAAGATGCAAAATTCCTTCTTCTGCCAGTTGGTCTAAACCTTTTTTGAAGGATTTCAGTTGTAATGTGTCCTTACAGGAAATGGTAGCAAATAACTCTGGTGCAAAACTGGGAAGCGGTCGTAAAGGTGGTGTGTTTCCCGTAGACAATACATCACCAATCTTAAATGTTCCAGGATTTACTAAACCAATGATGTCTCCTGGATACGCTAGATCTACCGTGTTACGATCCTGTCCAAAAAAAGCAAAACTGGAGGAAAGTTTCACTGGTTTGTCCAATCGGTTATGATTTACGTTTAATCCCCGTTCAAAGACCCCAGAACATATTCTTAAAAAAGCAATACGATCACGGTGCGCCTTATTCATGTTTGCCTGCACTTTAAAAACAAAGGCACTAAAAGGTGAATTCACTGGATCCAAATAATTTCCATCTCGGAGAGGAATGTGATCAGGACCTGGAGCAAGTTCCAAAAATTTATTTAAAAATAGTTCGATTCCAAAATTGTTCACTGCCGAACCAAAATAAACAGGAGTTTCTTTCCCGAGGAGAAAGGCATTTGTATCCACTTGTCCGATTCCGTTTACAACTAAATCAATTTGTTCCCGAAAGGCTTTTACGATTTCTTCATCAAACTGCTCATCAAGGCTTGGATCATTGGGCCCTGCCATCCGAAACGCAGCCTTCTGTTTACCGCCAGGCGTACGGTCAAATAAGTATAAATTTTCATCACGAAGGTCATATACCCCTTTGAAATCAAAACCGGTCCCAAGGGGCCATACATCGGGAACTGCTTTGATTCCGAGAACCTTCTCAATTTCATCGAGTAACTCATACAAATCCTTTGTCGGACGGTCCATCTTATTGATAAAAGTGATGATCGGAATTCCCCGATCTCGACAGACTCGGAATAACTTGATGGTTTGTGGCTCCACCCCCTTTCCGGCATCTAACACCATGACGGCGGTATCCGCGGCCATGAGCGTACGATAGGTGTCCTCTGAAAAGTCCTCATGACCTGGAGTATCGAGTAAGTTGAGGATGTGGTCTTTGTATTCAAATTGCAGAGCAGCAGAGGTAATGGAAATACCCCGTTCTTTCTCCATAGCCATCCAATCAGAAGTGGCTGATTTCCCTTCCTTTTTGGCTTTCACAGCCCCTGCTAGCTGAATGGCGCCCCCGTATAGGAGTAATTTCTCTGTAAGTGTGGTTTTTCCCGCATCGGGATGGGCAATGATGGCAAAGGTTTTACGACGCTTTACTTCTTTTTCGATGGTTTCAGGGGACATAATGACTATTCCATGTTGTCGAATTTGGCGAATCTGTCGAGAATAAAGAAAGAGTTAGGAATTCAATCCACAAGGAAGGGGTTGACTTCTTAATTATGTCCCATTAAATTGGGGGACAGAGGGGAAGTTTTTTGCGAAAGTTTGTATCCATCATCTTTCTATTAGTCTGCACCCAAATCTTTCCTCTAGACTTTCCCAACTTTTCCCTAGGGGAAGAGAATGCCAAGGAAGAATTCAAGCGCGGTCTCACTTATAAGAATCTGAGGGAGTATTCTGCAGCTAAGGAACGATTCCAAAAAGCTGTTAATTTGAAAAAGGATTTCCATCTTGCAAGATTGGAACTTGCCAACAACTACTATCTATTAGGCGAATGGGAAGAAGCATTAGATGAATTAGAAATTCTTGCTTCCAAAGCCAAAAATGACCTGCTCATTACAAATAAAATTGAAACCCTACGTCTTGCAATCGCTGGGGGAATTACAGAAAAAGAAAGAATTTATTTTAAAACCATTGAAGGGGATTCTATTCGTGGTTATCGTTTTCGAAATCCAGTCGACATCACATTCGATGAAGAGGGAAATTTTTATGTAGCTGGATTTGATACATCCAATGTAATAAAATTTAATGCGGAAGGAACTCCAATCTCCAATTGGAGAGGTGGAATCACTCGGAAATTAGAAAGACCTGTATCTTTACAGTATCAAAACCAAAAAGTTTATATCGCAGACTTTTCTCGTGACGAGATTTTGGTGTTTGATCTGAATGGTAGTTTTCTTTTTTCAATCGGTAGCACTGGAAAAGGTCCAGGACAATTCCGAGGCCCCTCTTCTATTTGTTTTGATTCTAGCGGCAATCTATACGTTGCCGATTCTGGGAATAGTCGAATTCAAAAATTCAATGCGAAAGGACAGTTTGTATTAGAAATTGTTGGTATTGGTAATTCAAAGTTAATCAATCCATCTGGAGTTACTACATATCAAAACAAACTCTATGTAGTCGATAAAGACAAATTGCAAGTTTTGATTTTTGACGGTGATGGAAACACTCTCGAAACCATCACGAAAGCGGAATGGAAAAAACCTCGCAATATCAGAATTTTAGAAAATCAAATTTTTCTAACGGATGAATTGACTGGGATTTGGACATACTCTCTATTGAATGGGGAATGGACTCAACTTCCAAAATTTCGTGATAAAAAAGGTGTTTACCGAGTTTTGTTCCGTCCGTTTTCAACAAATATCGATGTTACTGGAAGTTTATATTTTGTAGATTTTGGGAAACATAGAATTGATATATTTTCTCAGAAGAACAATTTATTATCCAATTTGGATTTAAAAATCGAATCCATCGATACTTCTGATTTCCCAAACATTCATATTTATACTCGAGTTAAAAATAGAGCAGGAAAAGAATTAGTCGGCATTGACCGATTGAGTTTCCGTATCTTTGAAAATGATAACATGACTCCCCTATTTTCATTGGCAAACAAAAACAAAATCAATGAAAGGCTTCACATCGCCATGGTATTCGAAAATAGCGATAGCCTAAAAAAAGGGAAACTCAATCTAGAAGATGGTCTTTTTCCTCTTTTTCGTTCATTGCATGAAGACGATCATATCACTCTTTATAGAGCAGGTAAAGATAGCCAACTCATATTGCCAGACACAGTTTCTTTAAGAGACATTCTTGCAAAAATCAGAGATAGCCAAGCCGAGGAGAAATATAATTTTGGAAAAGCAAGTATCGCTGCTTTAAAAAAATTATCCATGGAAACTGGTCCAAAAGCGTTGGTTTATTTAGTATCAAAAGAAGCGAAAGAAGATAGTTTTTACCAATACCAAAAATCAAGGATTGTCGCTTATGCTAAAGCGCATTCTATCCCAATTTATGTATTAACAACAAACGGAAATCCTTCATTTGAAGAGTCTTGGACAGATATTACTGCACCTACAAATGGTAAATACATTTTCTTAGATGGTGAAGGAGAGGAACGTGACTTATACAAATTATTAAGATCACACCTAGACTATCGTTACATCCTTTCTTATAAGACAGACACAAACCCAGATCTAATTAATCGATACATTAAAATTGGAATTGGAGTCAACCATCGTGGTGTCAAAGGACGAGATGAAGGAGGTTATTTTGTTCCAGAGCCTCGTTAATCGAAAGACAAAACTACTTTCCCTATTTGTGCTCTTCGTTTTCACGAACGTAATGTTAGCAGAAACATCAGCGTTAGAAGACATCGCGGAAGCAAAAGTGTTTCAAGCAGGGAACAATTGCAGAAAAGCCATTTCTCTCTTTCAATCTGCTCTGCAAAAAAACAGAAATTCTATCGAAGCAAAACTTGGGATTGCCAATTGTAGCTTTCAACTTGGTTCTTACAAAGAAAGTAAGAAGTTTTATTTAGAAATTTTACAGAGAGAAAACAAGTATATTCCTGCAGTCACAGGATTATCTGAAATTTATTTAATTGAGGATGATTTTAAATCGATTAACACTCTCATCCAACCATTGTTAACTGAATTTCCCAATCACACTGGTTTACGAATCACAGAAGCTAAAACACTTCTAAAGCAAGGAAAAGTAGATTCAGCATTGTATAAAATTAAAAATTTAGTAGAGAAACTTGACGAACCTTCTGATCTATTGCGCATGTTAGCAGAATTGCATTTTTCCAAAAAGGAATATGATAATGCATATCGCATCATCGATCACTATACCAAAAAGGAACCGAATGATCCGGCAGGATTTGCTTTCAAAGCGAAGGTTTTATTGTATGAAAATTATTTTCGACCTAGCGCCTTACTCAATATATTACCTAGTGTCAAAGAGTCTCTTGAAAATGCTTTAAATTTAGATTCGAAACATGAAGAAGCAAGATTTTATCTCGTGTATCACGACCTCATTCTATCAAATGCGACAGTTGACAAAGAATTAAAACGAAAAGCATTTAAAGCGATTTATGAATTAGCAAGGGAGTTTCCAGAAAATCAACTCTATCATAGTTTGGAGGCCAATCTTGCCTGGGAACTTGGAGAAACAAAATTTGCTTCCTATCACTACAGACGTGCGCTCAGTCTAGACGACTTAGATGAAATCTTACGTTTCGAAGCAGAGGAATATGCAATTTCTTCGGAAAAAGAAGAAGCAAAACTCCGTCGTGAATTAGGCGACTATAGAAGAGATCGGTTTTACTCTGAAAAACATTCCTTATATCACAAAAGTAGTCTTTTCCATTTGTTTCGTGCAAGAGATTTAAGTGCACAAACTCCAATCATCAGAAAGGAACTATTAGAATTTTACAACCAGTCAGGTGATGCAGTTAAATATACAAATTTGTTGTTAAAACTCCGTGAAGAAGACCCTAAATCTTTCAAACTTCAAAACAAATTAGAATTTGTGATTAAAAATTTAAAGGCATCGATAGAGTTCAAAGAAGGTTATCTGCAAATAGAGCCAAATTCAGTTTTGGATCAATCTGTTCGATATACCCCGGAAGTATATGTATTTGATTTAGAATCAATTGCCCCCTTTCCTTATCATCTACAAGCAGGTAGACTGTTTGGAGAAACAATTCGTTACCAATTGAAACATATGCTCTCGGTAAGAGTCGTGGAAGGCAATGAATACAATCAAATCCGAAATCTTTTAAAAGAATCTAGTTATCATCCATTTTCTGGAACCATTCCTTTCAGCATCGACAACCTACACCATCTCGATCAAAAAAGAAGGAACCTTACCAAAATCAGATTTGTGATACATGGACGATATCAAATTGAAAATGGTGACATCAAGTTTGAAATATCAGTGTACGATCGTAATCAATTAAAAGATATTGCTACGTGGAAAACAAACCAAAGAGGTAGAGACAGTTTACCTACGATTGTACATCGAATCGCGGAAAGAATCAAAAATACTTTGCCAATCGAAGGTAAGATCCTCAAGGTAAAAAAAGAGGAAGTAATTGTCTCCCTTGGTAAAGATGATGGATTAAAGTCGGATTCAAAACTTCTCTTCCAACGAAAAGGAAAAACATTATTTGAAGGTGAAATTTTAAGTTTAGGAAAATCAATTGCAAGCATCAAACCCAAACAACGAGGTTGGGAGAAGGAACTTGCTACTGGTGATGATGTGGTAATTTCAAAGGACTGAAATAAAAAGAAGAAAAGTAAGTAAGAAACATTTCCGAAATTCGCTCTTCTTTCTCCTTCGTTAAATCTTTAATCTCCAGTTGGCAAATGGATCCCTTCATATAAATAGAAAGCACATTTTCTTTTAGAAAGCAGGAACGAAGGATTGGTAACAATTTTTGATAGTCTTTAGGTTCTAAATACAATTCCTCTTTTGAAAAAACATAATTTGATTGGAGTCTGTGTATATTAGGTTTAGATGTGTCTTTCCATTCTAAATCCACATTGGGATAGAAGAGAATATTTCCCTCTTGAAAACGGAACTCCCCATTTCCTAAAGTCTTTTCGGTGTTGTTGTCTTCAAAACGAATCAGACTTCTATCTGTCTCTGATCGATCGAGAAAACTTACCTGCACTTCCGCTCTAGCATTTGGCTTTTGGACAAGCCGAACAAACAAAACCTGCTCTTTTCCTTGTTTTCTGGACTCGGATAGGATACGATTTTCTGTTTCTTTGTCCCATATAGGAGATTGTTTCTTCTTTTTCTGAAAAAAGCGTATCATATTGTATCATTCCACCTTCTAACTCATATGGACACTTTCAAATTCCAATCTAAATTCCCAGTAACAAAAGAAGCATTGTTCCAATTCCATGAAGAGCCTATTGGATTTACCACCTTGATGCAAGCAAACAAAGGAATCCGAGTGATCCAAAAACCAAACTCAATCGCTGTTGGAGAGACTGCGATCTTAAAAGTTCCGATCCTACCGTTTCTCTATGTCACTTGGATTGCGAAACATACCAAGTATGAAAAAAATACACTCTTCCAGGATAACCAAGAAAAAGGACCATTTCTAAGATTCTGTCACACTCACCGTTTCTTAGACGCTAAAGAAGATAAGAATCAATCCATTCTTTCTGATGAAATCGAAATTGATTTTTATGTTTGGCCAATTTCAAAATACTTTTTATATCCACTTTTGTATTTAATGTTTCGAAAACGGCACAAAGTAACGGCAAATTATTTCAAAGTCAAACACGAGTTAATTTTTAGCGGGTATACGAGATCCATAATCAATTAATTGTCGATTGTATTCTTTATCCATGAGTGGTGATGAGATTAAAAAATCAGCACTGGATCTGTTGCACGCCATTGGTATATTATACAATACGGCAATTCGTAAAAGTGCTTTCACATCAGGGTCGTGTGGTTGTGCTGATAACGGATCCCAAAAGAAAACCATAAAATCAATGGAGTCTTCCACAATCTTTGCTCCAATTTGTTGGTCACCACCCAAAGGTCCTGAAATGAACCGAAACACTGGTAAGCCAATTTGTTCATGAATCAATTTACCCGTGGTGCCTGTGGCGGAAAGATGGTGTTTGCTTAATGTACCTTTGTTGAATTTTACCCAATCGAGAAGATCTTCTTTTCTATTGTCATGTGCTATGAGAACGATCTTTTTGGTTGTTTCCATTTTTCTCTGAATTAATGCCATAATTTGATAGTTCTTGCCAAGATCTAGGATTCAAGGAAAGTTTCCCTAAATGGTGATTCAATATCGATTTTTTTGGATCTGCTTGATCCTTTTCTTCCAGATCCCTGTCTGGGCATTGGATCCCAAAAGTACAACAGAATCACGTGTTGAATCCATTCTCCCAACAAAACCAGAATCCAATTCTCCTTGGGGAGATTCTTCGGCATCTATCGACACCATTCCCATTCTGGATTTAGTGGATGAAAAGAATTCACAGAAACGTTGGCTTGAAGCCAGTAAAGAGTTTTCTCTTGCGATTGAAGGGTTTGAAACGGGAAGAAAAACAATCGAAAAACGCAGAGAGGATTTTAAGAAGGAAGTCTTTTATGAAGATCGTTACGAATGGCAAAAAGTAACACGAAGAGAAAACAAAGAGAAAGAATTCCAGAAATTACTGTATGACCTGCGTTCCCAAACGACTTTGAAGCTTGTCAAAGCAATGAACCTCTTGGATAAAATTGAAAATCCAAAAGTAAAGGAAAGTGCATCCTACATTGATCTCAAATCAGGGATTTATAGAGAATACATCAAACACCAAGAATCTTTTAAAAATTATTTACAAGTAATTGATTTTACAAATCGATACATGGAAATTTCATCCAAAAATGAATTGGAAGCGGAACCACATAGACTGTTGTCTTTGTCATATGAAAAACTTGAATTGACTGCACAAAAATCGAAAAACCAAGAACTCGTTTATGAATTCAAAGAGTTAAAGAAAAAACACTTATTACGTTTTGCGGAACTACATTATGGCCGCGAATCAAAAGAATACGCGGCAATTGAAGAAAAAGTAGGTAGAGATTTTTAAATTACAAAAGTCCTAATTTCTTTTTTAAGGCTTTGTTTTCCTCAACTAGTTCTTTGATTTCCTGTTCTGTATATTCAAACAGTCGGTCTTGGGCTCTCAGAATTTTATCTAAATTCATTTCTTCAATTCTTGAGTAGTTTAATACCTGTTCGGTTGCTTTTTGCAATTCCAGTGCTTGTTTTAGTTCCTTTTCTCTCAGTTCATCCAGTTGTTGGATGGCTCGCACTCTTTCATGCAACTCGAGAAGCTCTTGGTTTTTCATATCATTTACTTTTTCCAGTGCAGAATTGATACCAGCTTGAGATCGTTTTACCAATTCTTCATATTGCAAAATCGAACGCAGCGCTTCGTTTTCTTTTTTTGATTCTTCATATTCTTGGTGAGCCAAAGAAAAGACCCCTTCAAAAAAACCAACGTTTTCTAAACAAGAATTCCCGATATCAAGCGCTGCTGCTTTGTATGATTCGGATTGTATGGTTCGATCCAAAATCATTCTCAGCTCCCGAACATGCAAAGGATTTTCTAAAACGAGGTATTTTGGTTGTGATTGAACCATCTCTTGGATTTGGTCCGCACCATCTTCAGAAGAAATTAAAATCAATGAAACAAATGGACTAGTTTCGAAGGAAGTAACAATTTTGGTTTTGATTTCCTTCCACTCCTTCAAAGTCACTTGGATGAAAAGAATGTGAATATCATTGGGTGTGATGGTGATTTGATCCAAGTCATGCAAACCAATCTGGTTCACTTGGATCTTGATTTTTGAATGTTTCCATAGCTCCACGGGAAACGGACGGCCCTGGGAAAGATTCCAAATATAAGAAGTTTTCAAACCCGATCTCCTAAATGACAACTACACTCTATCGGACCGTAGACAGGGGAATTTTCTAGCAAATTTTGTCTTATTTCTTCTTCTGGAGGCGATTTTTTATCATTTCCCATTGGTCTTCCCATTTGTCTCTCCACCGGAAATAAAAACCAAGTTTGGAACGAATGGACTCTGGTAATTTCGCATCGGTTCTAGAGATCATGATATAAATGGATAGAGTGGCTATCACAATATTGGCTGACCATGGGCCAACCCAATCAGGTACGTTCTCTTTATAAGAAATTCCAGAGCCAAAAATAAAGAATGTATAATAGATCAGTAAAAAGATAACAGCAAGAGTAAAACTCATTCCCTTGCCGGATCGTTTGACAACAAGACCTAAAGGAAACGATAAAAAGAAAAAAATCTGACAAGAGAGAGGGGTTGCAAAACGTTTGTGGATTTCCACATTGAATCCTGTTAATGTTTTTTTAGATTCATTCAGAAGTTCAGATAATTGAGTGAACAGGGCAAATTTTTGAGTCATTTCCTCTTGGTTGCCTGAATTGGCTCCCATGATAATTTCATATTTAAACTGTTCCACCATCTGTTTGAGTCCACCCACTCCCTTAATGGACAAACCATATTCCTTTAAGATCTCAAGTCCTGGTATGTTTTCCAAACCTTCTGACTCAATGGCATTGCGAATTTCAATTAACATCGGTAAGGAGAATGTATCGGGTTTTACATTGATACTTAAAGTTTTGGATTCTTTTTTCGCTGGAGTATTGTAATCCATTTCACCATTCATAAAATTCGTGATACCAACGGCATTGGTTTCAGGATCCCATTCGATCACATATCCCTTTTTCAAACGGACTGACTTTTCGTATTCTCCCAAGGAATTCTTTTTTTCTACGAGTAATCCTTCTTTTGCATTGATGATTTGCAACATCTTGGAACCACCCATGGGAACTGCTAAATTGTTCACCATAATAAAATCAGTTCCCGCAGCTGAAATGGCCCACTCTCTGATTTGAACATTGCTCAAATTTCCATCTTCATCGACTCCGCCAGAGTACATGGTCCTCCCTTTTTCAGAGAAAAAATCTTGGGTTTTATCTCCAGAAAACTGCCCAGGTTGAATGGCAAGGAGAGGATTGTAGGATGCTATCCAATTGTCGAAATCCTTCATCTTACGAGTGTTCTCTGGACCTAAATAAAAATTCAGGTATCCAACAATCAGTGTCATTACAAAACCAAACACAAGAAAATTGCTGTAGATGTAAGGAAATGAAACACCAGAAGCACGCATCGCCGTAATTTCAGAATCTCCTGACAAACGACCCGCAGCCATGATCCCGGACATAAGACATGCCATAGGAATGGTCATGGGAAGTGTATTACCAAACACATACCCCATATAGTCTAAGAGACGGAAAAAATCCACACCCTTCCCGACAAAGAGCCCGATCATCTTTTGGATTGCGACAGCCATGTAAATCATGGTGAAAAAAGAAAGAGCCACAAGAAATGGACTAAGAATTTCTTTGAGAATGTACAAACGGAGGATGGATGGTTTGAACCGTTTCCATTTTCCCCAACGGTCCGTGTCCACGATAAAGTCTGGGGGAAGATCGTCTTTGGAATATACCCTTACCGTTCGAAGATCGACTTGTTTAGCCAACGAGTTTTCCCTTGAGAGTAGCACTTGTTGCTTGTTCGATAAGTACATTTACCGTTTTTCCGATCCAATCAGATAAATCCAATGACATACCTTCTGGTATTGGGAAAACCACCATACGTCCGCATTGAGACCTACCACATAACTCTTGTTTTGATTTTTTAGATGTATTCTCAATTAAAATTGAAAACACCTTGCCAATCTTAGAAAGATTTTTTTCTAAAGAGATTTTGGTTTGTAGTTCCACAAGTTCGATGAGCCTTCTACTTTTCACTTCCTCAGGTACATCATCTATAAATTTGCGTTTAGCAATTGTGCCTTCCCGTTCCGAATACTTAAACATATAAGACATATCAAATTTCACCTCTTTGACAACTTCCAAAGTTTCTTGAAATTCTTCTTCCGTCTCACCAGGAAAACCAACGATGATATCTGAGGTGATTCCGATGTCAGGAATGACCGATTGGATTTTTTTCACGAGTTGTAAGTATTCTTCCTTCGTGTAACTACGTTTCATATCACGAAGGACTTTGGAACTTCCTGCTTGTAAAGGCATGTGAATTTGTGAAGAGAATCTCTCTTCTTTTGCCATCAGGGAAATCAAATGATCAGGAAAGTCTTTGGGATGAGGGCTTGTGAAACGAACTCGCTCAACAGTGGTTTGTTTTAAAATTTCCTCAACTAAAGCACAAAAGTCAAAATTTTCAAACGAGTAACTGTTTACATTTTGACCAAGAAGGGTAACCTGTTTAACTCCCATTTCTTCCAATTGTTTGATTTCATGAATGATGGATTGTGGTTCTCGACTTCTTTCTCTTCCTCTCGTATATGGTACAACGCAAAACGTACAAAAATTATTACAACCACGCATGATGGTGACAAACGCTTGGATTCCGTTGACCACTTTTGGCTCTAATTCATCGTACGTCTCTGTACGCGAAAGCCTTGTCAGTTGGACATCACGTTCGCCTTTTCGAATGTTTTGGATGAGTTCAGGGAGAGTTCGGTAATTGTCCGGTCCAACAATTAAATCCAAGGGAAGCTCTTGGTTGAATAAATCTTCACCCAAATTTTGTGCCATACACCCGAGAACACCAATGACTAAATTGGGATTCTTTTTTTTCAGATACCCTAGAGATTGTAATCTTCCATAAATTTTCGCATGAGCATTCTCTCTCACTGCACAGGTATTTAAAAAGATAATATCACTTTCTTCAACGGAATTCGTAGTTTCATAATTTTCCTTTCGGAAAAGTTCCTTCACAATGCCAGAGTCATATTCATTCATTTGGCAGCCGTAGGTCTCGACGTAGACCTTTCCCAATTGGATGGTAGAAGGTGTTTCTTGGCTTTCTGTCAAGGTAGGGTTCATAATGATATGTTTTCTTTCGAAAATTCCTTGTAAAGCAAAGAAGCATGGTACGTAAAGGGTATATGCCTAGCACCAAACGGGAGACCTTCTACCAAATCCTTGGTTTACCTCGAGATTCCCAATCGAAAACAATTGAGGAAGTGTATCTGAAGGAAGTGGAATTTTGGGAAGGAATTGCCAGTGCAGGAAGCCCGGAAGCCAAGGAAAAAATCATAGAATTGACGAGAGCCTTCCTTACCCTATCAAATCCGGAAAAAAGAGCAAAATACGATTCCGAGTTGGATTTTGATTTTGTTTTGCTCGATGGAAAAGCAAAAGACCCTGAAATCGAGGAAGCCTACGACCTTTACCGTTTGAGCCATAAAAAGTCTTACCAAGAAATACTCGGTGAGTTTACAAGGTTCCGAGAGGAAATGGGAGACACTCTCTGGATCTTAAAAAAAACAACCATCTATCTTGTGCTCAACCTAATTCTTTATTCAGGGATTGTCGTATTCCAATCTTTCGCTCACGAGTCTACCGATTCGATTCCCAAAGACCAGGATACAAATTTTGATGTTGTATCAGTTTGTTTTCTTACCTTAAGTTTTATCTGCTTTTTGTATTTTCGATTCCAATATTTGCCAAAACAAATCAAGGAACGTAAAAAAGATAGATCCTAACGTAATTCTTTAGGAAATAATATTGGTAACAAATTGGGAAAACAAGCACCACTTAAATGCAAAGAATCCACAAAGTCTTTGCATTTCCATCGTGGATCCACATTTGGATCGATTAAGAAAAATTTTGAGTTCTTTGTCTTAGAAACGTTTTCCACTTCTTTACGAATTTCTGAATTAAATCGATCTAGTAATCCATCGGTTTTCATTTTACGATACAATGGTTCTGATACCGCTGGAAAATAAACAATCACAGGTATGTCACTACCTTCTAACAAATGTAACATTTTTTTAAAAAAGAATATCTGTGTGGGAGAAAGAGCCGATCCACGGAGATATTGATTGTACATATTCTCAGCATCCCGTTCTAAAAAAACGTCTATGTTGGCAAATTTGATTTCGTTAGGTAAGGCACCGAATTTAACACGGTTTACCATCTTGATTTTATCCACATAACCACGTTTGTATTCTTTGCCAGTGATTCCTGACGTCATTCCAGGAAAAAATCCAATTTCTATTTCTTTATTGTTTGCTTTGATTGAAGTTGGATCAAGAGGATACTTATAAAGAGCAAATAATTTCTTTAAAAAGTATACTTCAGCTTCATCCACAGAAAAACCCGTGGTATTGGAATCCCATGGATCTTTCGTTTTCGTTCGGAAAAAATCAGTATGAAATAAAACATACGCGTTGTCATACGATCCATTTAGAGAATAATCAATGGAAGATTTCGAAAAAAGAAGTGGGTCAGCTTCGATCAACACATACCGAATGGGTAACTTGGTTGCCAATATTTTTTCTAGCCAGTAGGCTTGGAAACTAGGAGGGCCAAAGGGAGCTGCAAAATTAAAGGAATTTGTATTTGGAACAAACTCCTCCAGCATTTCAGAATCAAATTCCCCTGAACGTGAACTTCCCAAAATCAATCCAATCTTTTTGTTTGGATTTTTCTTAGATTCTTCGAGCATCACTTCAAATAAATCTTCTTTTAGTTCATAAAACTTACGCTCAATTTTTTTCCAACTGTAGGTGTTCTCCACAACCACGGGAAGGAAAAAAAATTTATCCACTAAGAATAATAAAAGCGCGAGGAGAATTGGATAGAGAACAATTGGAAATTTGTCTTTCATATTAAAATTGGAAGTATATAAACTCCGTACCTCCCGGTGCAAGATAACCTAACAAAATGGTAACTATAAAAGAAAAGAAAAACAAGAATCCAAAACTAGTTGCCGTGGACCAAGATGGTCTTGGAAAACTAGGCTTGGTTTGTAAGTAATTAAGTAAAAAAGTTAAAAGTAAAGAATAGACAATTTTTTCCGATTGATTGGTCCTTTCACCGGCTGCATTCGTAAATGCTTGGTACAACATTGACATTGCATTGTGAACGGAAGGAGCATTAAAAAATGGAATGGTGATAATAAAGAAAAGAAACGTATACACAATCCCAGTGAATTTCTTCCAATTTGGAACAACCGCTTCCTTGGTTTTACCAGATATTAATTCTACTTTTCGTTCAATACTGAGAACGAGTCCATGTAAAAACCCCCATATGATAAAAGTAAAATTGGCACCATGCCAAAAACCAGCCAAGGTAAACGTAACAATCAAATTGAAGTATCCCCTCCATTCCGAGACGCGCGAACCACCCAAGGGAAAATAAATGTAATCCTTGATCCAAGTAGCAAGTGTCATATGCCAACGTGTCCAAAGTTCTCGCACTGATGCAGAAAAATAAGGTGCATGAAAATTTTCAGGTAAATTGATACCAAGTAATTTTCCAAGACCACGTGCTAAGTCGGTGTAACCACTAAAATCACAAAACACCCTTGCCGCATATCCAAACATAGCAAGTGTATTTGTGAGACCATCATAGAGTTCAGGATTTTGAAAAATGGGTTCGGTGACAGAAGATAAGTTATCAGCAATCACTACTTTCTTAAAAAGTCCCAAAAATACTAAGTAATATCCTTCAAACAATTGTTCTTTCTTTGCATTCCAAACTTCCAGTTGGTAAAAAAATTCTCCGTGTCGAACAATAGGTCCCGCTACGAGTTGCGGGAAAAAGAAGATGAACAAAGCAAACTGTAAAAAATTTGGATTTTCATTCGCATTGCCCCGTTTGACATCAATGGTATATGCTACCATCTGGAAGGTATAAAAACTGATCGCAAGTGGTAACGTGATGGAATCAACACCGAACTGGGAATTCAGAAAATTCTGAACAGTGTCATTGGAAAACCAAAGACTTCCTGTCGTTTGAAATAAAACGGACCATAAAAAGTAGAAATATTTAAATAAAAATAAATTTCCAAAATTGATAAAGAGTGATACGGGATACCAAAAACTAGATTTATTTTTGAGGATTTGTCGGTTCATTAGATGGTTCAAAATCACAAGCGCTAAAAAATGAAACGCAAATGGAATGGACCAGGCGGCATAAAATACAAAAGAAGCTAAGAACAAAAATACCAATCTAAATTTGCCTCGGATCATCCAATGGAGTCCGTAAACGACGAAAAAAAACAAAAGGAAACTAAGCGACGTAAATTTCATTCTAAGATTTCACCATTTTTTTCATTTATATTTCTCCATCAACCTGAATCACAAGCCCTTTTAAGTATTCTCCCTCTGGATGAAATACAGAATACGCATGGTCAGGACTTTGTGTTAAGTGGTGCAAAATTCTAACCTTTTTTTTGGCATCTTTTGCGGCCCCAAATATGATCTTTTTAAATAAGTCAAAGGAGATATGTTGCGAACATGAAAAAGTAAAGATCAAACCACCGTCTTTAATTTTGGCTATGGCTCGCATATTGATATCCTTATATCCCCTACTTGCTTGTATCACCGTGGAAATGTTTTTAGTGAAGGCTGGTGGGTCAAGGATGATACAATCATAGAAATTTGAATCCATTTCTTTTAAGTATGCAAAACAATCCATTACCAATGCTTTATGTTTTCCGTTTTGAATGGAATCACTCAAATCATTTAAACTTAAATTCCTTTCACACATCTCCATAGCTTGTTTTGAGATATCCAAACTGTGTACGATTTTTGCACCATATAACAACGCATAAACGGAAAAGGCTCCAGAATAAGAAAAAGTATTTAAAATCACTCTGTTTTTTGCATATGATCCTAGGAGCTTTCTGTTCTCTCTTTGATCCAAAAAAAAACCTGTTTTTTGACCTTTTGCAACATCCGCAATCAATCGAATACCATGTTCCACAAAAACAGTTTCTTGGGTTTCTCCTTTATAAAAAGTAAGTTCCTCTCCCTGTTTAGAATCAAGTTTCTCTTTTTTTTCTAATATGGTTTTATAACCAACTTCCTCTAAAAAACGGACTAAATCGGAGCGTAAACGTTGTGCGCCAAGAGTTTTGATTTGCATCACTGCTGTTTCAGCATAAATATCTACGATGATCCCTGGCACTCCATCCCCTTCCGAATGTAGAAACCGGAATCCATTTGTATCGTTCGGTAAGAGTGATTGTTTTGATTTTAGAATTTGTTTCCATTTGGATATCCAGTAGGAAGAGTCTTTCCCATCTTCTTTTTTATCAAAAGAGAACAAACGCACTCGAATTTGACTATTGGGATCAAAGTGACCCCATGCGAGAAATGTACCATCAAACGATTGCACTTCTACCGTATCACCAGATACAATGCCTTCACCAACAGAATCAATGGCACCTGAGAAAATCCAAGGATGAAAATTTAATACAGCTTTTTCTTTATTCTTCTTTAAGCGAATGACCATTTTTCATCCAATTGAAATTAAGAAATGTTTTGGGATTTGAATTCCCCACGTAAATATGATTAAAAAGTTACTTATCTTTCTTGTCGTTTCTTTTTCCCAACTCAATGCAAGTCCTATGATTGATTTTGTCATTCAAAAGGACTCGGAATCGATTCTTTCACTCGATTCCACGACCGAAGATCCAAAATCGTATTGGTATGTTTTAGAATCTGATTTAGAAGAATCTGAAATTCAAAATTTAAATGAAACCAATTTTCAAAAGTATGAATGGAAACGAATCAAAATTCCTGGGAACTTGTTTCCTACCATCGACAATTTAGAAACAAAACGAACTTTAGTTTTCGCTCGATGGGTGGAATTCCATGAAAATCCTAATCTGCAATACAGTTTTCGTTTGGGAGTGATCAATGACCGTGACCGAACGTACTTAAACGGAAAACTGATAGGAAAAACAGGAGAATGGAATGCGACCGACCCACAAAACTACGATAAACTTCGTATCTATCCCATTCCAAATGGTTTGATTCATTCCAAACAAAAAAATCTGTTATTGATTCGCGTACAATTGTATTTTTTAAAATCAGGTGGAATTGAACAAGATGAAACGTTACTAGGCCCAACATCCAAAATCAATGATCGATTCTATAAAGATGAGTTTATCAAACTGATTTTCTTAACCATCTATGCAACTGTCGGTGGATATTTCCTATTTCTATTCTTAAGAAGACAAAAGGATCGAGAAAATTTATTTTTCTCCCTATTTTCATTTTCGTTCGTACTTTATAATTTTTTAAGGAATCAACTTAAATATGAACTTGGGATTCCATTTTTGGAAATGAAAAAAATGGAATATCTAATCATTCTCCTTTTAATCCCGTTCATGTATCATTTTTTAAGAACGTTATTTGAAGAAAAATATAAACTTCTTGGAAAAATTTTAGATGGGATTCAGGCAGTTATCTTTCTATTTTTTTTAATCTCTAATAATATTGAAAATTTCAATTTTACTCTTACGAATATTGTACAACCAACTTGGTTGGTTTATATTGTTTTGATCTTTTCAATTGTAGTTCGTAACCTTAGAAAAAAAGACAAAAGAGCAATTTATATCACCTTTGGTTTGACCATTGTTTTAATTGCAGCAGTGATTGATACCGCCACCAATCGAAACTATTGGGTATTCCCACGCATCATGGGCTATGCATTTTTGTTTTTCAACATCTCCCTTGCCATCATCCTTGCCAATTCCTTTGTTAAAGTGAATGAGGAAGTGGAAGACCTAAACAAAAACCTCGAACAAAAAGTGGAAGAACGTACAGATGCATTAAATGAATCATTAAACCAACTACAGATCCTAAAAGAAAAACAGGATGGAGACTATTTTTTAACTTCTCTTTTGATTGATCCCCTAGCAAGAATCGAAAACAAACTTCCAGAAATCAAAATCGATTCCTATGTCGACCAAAAGAAGAAATTTCAATTCCGCGGAAAGAATGGAGAAATTGGTGGAGATATTTGCATTGTCGGCTCCATCCACTTAGAGTCCGGAGAATACACTGTTTTTGTCAATGGCGATGCCATGGGAAAATCGATCCAGGGGGCTGGAGGAGCACTTGTGCTTGGAGTTGTGTTCCAAGCGGTTTTGTCCAGGTCCAAATCTAGTTACACAAAACGAAGGCCACCTGAACTTTGGCTCAAGGATTTGTATGTGGAATTACAATCTGTTTTTGAAAGTTTCGATGGTTCCATGTTGTCAAGTGTCGTTTTAGGAATGATCGGACAAAATGGTTATGTGTATTATATCAATGCAGAACATCCATGGAGCATTTTATATCGAGATGGAGTTGCCTCCTTTATTGAAACCGAACTTTCGATGCGAAAACTTGGATTTCCCAAAAACGATTCTCATCTACAAATCAAAACATTTCCTCTATTAGATGGAGATGTTTTACTCATTGGTTCCGATGGACGAGATGATATAGGACTGAGTTTTGATACAGGTGTTCGTTACATCAATGAAGACGAAACATTAATCTTACGATTTGTGGAAAGAGCTGAAGGTAAATTACGACCATTAGTAAAGGAAATCCAAGAAAATGGTGAAATAACAGATGATATTTCATTCTTACGAATTTCTTACGAATCACAACAACCAAAACGTTCTATCTCAGAAGAAGTGCGTTCAACATTTCTGAATGTTCAAAACCTAGCAAAAAAAGGAAAATACGAAGAAGCCCTTTTCATTTTAATACCCTTGCTAAACGAATACGCACATCCAAATTTTCACTCGTTAGCTGGAAAAATATACTTTCATCAAAAAGATTGGAAAAATGCAATTTTCCATTTAAAGTCAGCTCTCAAAGAAAATCCAATGAAAGAAAATTTACTCTATATGATTGCAAAAGCAGAATACAAGTTAGGAAACGTATTAGATGCAGTCATTTGGAGTGAACGATTATTCTTAAGAAACAAATCCAATAAACAAAACACAAAACTCTTTTTCTTTCTCCTAGATAAAACAGAGAACTTCGATAAAAAGAGTTTTTATCTCGAATTTCTTAATAGCGCAGAAAGTATAGGGTAACCAAAATACCCAGAACAATTCGATATACGCCGAAGGACATAAAACTTCTTCGGCGAATGAATGCCATAAAAAGTCTGATGATAAAATAACAAATGACAAAGGAAACAATACTTCCAAAGAGTAGAAGTCCGATCGTTTCGGAATTTAAAATTTGTCTATGTTTGTATAGTTTATATACACCTGCAAGAGTGAGAACAGGGATCGCTAAAAAGAAGGAAAACTCCGCACTCTCTTTTTTGGATACACCAAGAGTCCTTGCAGAAATGATTGTGGCAGCCGACCTGGATACACCAGGGATCAAAGCAAAACATTGCAAACAACCAACAATGATGGACTCTTTCAATCCAATGGTTTTACCACTTCCTTCATCCAAATGTCTTTTTTCCACAAAGACCATGAGCACTCCTCCGACAAACCAGGATAAACCCAAAATGAGAAGTAAATCAGGTCGCATTTTGATTTGGTCCAATTGTGATTTGAAAAGGAACCCTAAGGTTAAAATAGGCAAAATCCCAACGAGTAAATTGAGATAGAACTGATAACCACTCGCATCTAACGTTTTTTTGAGACCAAAACGAATGGCAGCAACTAAATGACCCCAAAGCGTTTTATAATACAAGACGACAACGGAAAGAATGGCTCCCGTTTGAATGAAAATATCAAATAGGTCTTCAAACGCTTCATGCGGAACAGAAAGGTTTTGAAACGGGAAAAAGTAACTGAATAAAAACAAATGGCCAGTGGAGGACACTGGCAAAAACTCCGTGGCAGCTTCGATGATGCCACGTAAAAATGCATTAAGAGTATTATCCATTTACACTTAGTTATTTGGAGTTGGTGTAGGAGCTGGTGCTTGTTCTTCTACTTTTTTCTTAGGGGCAAGGTAAGCATCTAAGTCAAATTTTTCATTTCTCTTAATACTTACTTCTTCTTTAATTCGTTCTACTACAAGAGGAAGGTATTCTCTTGTTTGCATTTGTTTTAACTGTGCTTTTGCAAAGGTTTTACATTTATCAATCGTAAGATTAAAATTACGATCTAATTTTCTCATCCTTTCGCATTCAGCAAGAGCTTGTTCTTCTGTGATTTGGATTTTTTTCTCAACTTGCTCAGAAACATACATCTGTGCAATGGTTTGCATTTCCACTTGTTTGATTACCTCAGCAACATCTGGTCTAGAGATAAAACCATTCTTCTCTGCAACAAGGCGGGTCATGATCATTTGTCTGTAAGTTTGATAGAAATTTTTCTTTTGCAATTGGTAATTGAGATCTTGGAAATTAGGCGGAACTTCATTGATGTCTTTTTCGATGAACTCGAGAAGTGTCTTCTTTTCAATATTTTGCAATCTGCTGATGGAATCAAGAGCCGTATCGTATGCAGCTTCGAAATCTTTGACGGTGATTTTATGATTGTCTAAGGTTTCAATGACCGGAGAGGAGTCAGAACACTGTACGAGAGTGAAAGAAGCTAAAAACACAAAGAGAGTGAGGATTTTTTTCATATTAGTTTAGTGCCAAAATAGATTTGAGATGATGGTTTCTCCATTTCTCTCAATGTCTATCTTTTTTTGCCAAGGGAAACTTGATTCCTTTGCCCAATTTTTAAGCGGCCAAGAATTCCAAAATTGAGAGCAGTTTTTTGATTTTTTTCAGGTCTTCCTTTTCGGAGTTCGTATAACGCAAAACAGATGGTTCAGACGGGGCTATCATTAGGCCTTTGAACTGGCTCATCGCCTGGATGACTCGATCTGGATTTCCACGGAAATAGGTTCCACATTTAAATAGGATTTCATCTGGTTTTTCAGTGACAAATTCAAATCCCAGATTGGAAGCAAGGGTTCGAATTTTCTCAAGTTCCACGAACGTTTTTGCAATTTGTGGAAGTTCTCCAAAACGATCTTCCATTTCCAAAGCCAACTCTTCAATTTCATCCAAATTCGCTGAACCTTCAAACCGTTTGTAAAATTCGATCTTTTGTTTTGTATCTGAGATGTATTCATCTGGTAAGTAAAAATTCGTCTTGAGGTTGACAGCAGTTCTCACTTCTACTCGAACCTCTTCCCCTTTGATACGAGAAATGGCCTCTTCTAACATCTTCACATAAAGATCAAATCCAACTTCCATGATGTCGCCGGATTGTTCTTTTCCAAGTAAATTCCCTGCTCCCCGAATTTCCAAATCCCGCATCGCCACCTTAAAACCAGAACCTAACTCCTGATATTCGAAGATGGTGTTTAGACGTTTTTCTGCAAGTTCCGTCATGAGTTTTTTAGAGGGATAAAACATGTAAGCATACGCCTTTCGATCAGACCTACCAACGCGCCCTCGAATCTGATACAATTGCGAGAGTCCAAACATATCCGCTCGTTTGACAATGAGGGTGTTTACATTGGGCATATCGATTCCGGATTCAATGATCGTTGTCGTGAC
The DNA here is from genome assembly GCF_040833955.1 of Leptospira sp. WS60.C2. NCBI lineage: Bacteria > Pseudomonadati > Spirochaetota > Leptospiria > Leptospirales > Leptospiraceae > Leptospira > Leptospira milleri. Next base: position 1,829,324 of record NZ_CP162133.1, read on the forward strand.
AAGGATATCGTATTTACGTTCATAAAAATCAACCAGGGTTTCTTCTATTTCATCTTCTGTCAATTGTCCATGCAGAATCCCAACGGACACTTCTGGCACAAGAGAACGAACATAAGATGCTTCCTCTTCAATGGACTCCACTCGATTGTATAAATAGAAAACTTGACCACCCCGTTCGATCTCTTTACGAATGGCTTCTTGGATGAGTGTGTCATCTTCTTCCAAGACATAAGTTTCTACACTTTGTCTATTTTTGGGCGCTGTGGAAATGATAGAAAGCTCTCGGATTCCAGTGAGTGCCATATGAAGTGTTCGAGGAATGGGTGTTGCGGTAAGAGTTAACACATCGACTAGGTTTTTGAATTTTTTAATCGATTCTTTATGAGTCACTCCAAACTTCTGTTCTTCGTCAATGATAAGAAGACCTAAGTTTTTTGGCTTCACCTTCGAAGATAAAATGGCATGCGTTCCAATGAGCATGTCAATTTTTCCTTCTGTAAAATTTTTCAAATCTTCGCGAATTTCGGAAGGTGATCGAAACCTAGACACAAAGGCGATTTTAATCGGATAGTTTTCGTATCTCTGTTTGAAGGTATTAAAATGTTGGAGAGAGAGGATCGTTGTGGGAGTGAGTAACATCACTTGTTTTCCCGCCATGATCACTTTGAACGCGGCACGAATTGCCACTTCTGTTTTACCATACCCCACATCCCCACAAACCAAACGGTCCATAGGCCTTGAGGATTCAAGATCTTGTTTTACAGCCTCAATCGCGGAAATCTGGTCAGGTGTTTCTTCAAATTCAAATGCGGCTTCAAATTCCTCCTGCCAAATGGTGTCAGGAGGAAAGGCAAAACCATTCAATTTCATTCGATTGGAATAAAGTAACACAAGTTCTTCGGCAAGTTTATCAACCGATTCCTGGACTCGCTCTTTAGCTTTTTTCCAAGAGTTTTTTCCGAGTGTATCAAGTTTTGGTGAGTCTGTTCCCCCTATGTATTTTTGTACTAAAGAGATTTGGTCCAAAGGAACAAATAAACTATCTCCACCAGCATATTCTAATTTTAAAAAGTCTCTTTCTTTTCCATCGGCTTTTGTTCGTTCCATTTTAATGAAACGACCCACACCATGATTGACATGGACAATATAATCCCCTTCTTTCAGATCGATAAACGATTCGATCATCTGGGAGGATTGTTTTTTATACCGAGTTTTCCGTTTGTATTGCCTTCCGAATAAATCGTTATCGGTAAACACATAGATTTCTTTTTCTACTAGATGGAACCCACGTTTTAAATCCGATAGAATCAAATGAATGCCTGGTTTCACAGAATCAAATGGAAAGATCTCTGGTTCTTCCGAGGTTTCACCAATGGTGTTTACCTCGGTCTCCAGAAAGAGACCTTTCAGTCGCAACATCTGAGCAGAAAAAGAAGAAGTGATGAAAATTTTGCGTTTTGGATTTTCTGAAAGTAATTCTAAAAAATATTCCTTGGCCTCTCTAATTTTTCCTCGAAACCCTTTGGCTTCTGTAATGGGTGCATAGGCGAAATTATGAACCAGGGAAGGTAGAAGAGAGAACTGAATTCCAGGTGTTTCTTCACTCGTTAACGCGGTCCATTCCCCTTCAAAAGACAATAAATCTTTTGGTGGAAGGCAAAGTGACTCATCTTTTTTCTTTTCAAAAAGGGTGTTGTATTCCCTTTCCATTCCATACGATCTTTCTTTGGTTTCTTGGAATTTGGGAAAAATGAGAACAGGAGATTCTGGAAAAAACTGCAAAAAACCTTCTTGTTTACGAACCAAGGGTAGGTGTTCTTCGATGATTTCAATTTCCGAATCAATGGGCAATCGTTTATCAGAATATTCTTTTAGTAGACTACGATAAGATTCTAATTCTTTTTTGGATACAATGGTTTCGTTGGCAGCAGTGATGAGGATTTCACCAATCTTTGTTATAGATTTCTGTGTATTGGGATCAAAGGTTCTGATCTCATCTACAGTATCACCAAAAAAATCTATCCTAACTGGATTCGTCAAATAAGGAGTGTAGATATCAAGAATCCCCCCTTTTAAACTAAAATGACCAAATTGTTCACAAACTTCTTCTCTTTGGTATCCCAATTGGACAAGTTCAGAGAGTAAATCTTCTAGCGGAGAATCAACACCCACTTTCAGTGTGATCGATTTTCCTTGTAAACTTTTCTTCTCGGGCATTTTGCGAAGAAAGGCAGCCACGGAAGTCACAACAAGGCTTCTTTGCCCAGATAAAATTCGGTTAATAGTCAGAATCCTATCCCGCTTCCACTCCGCTTGCCATTTGGTGTATTCGTAAGGAATGTTTTCTGGACCTGGGAAATAATAAATTTCCTCTCTCTGTAAGTAACTTAAGAGTTCACGAGAAAAACTCTCAGCTTCCTGGTTCGTGGGTAAAACCACAACAAAGGCTTTTTTGCCAGGACTCGTCTTGTATAGTTCACTTGTGACAAGAGAAAAGGCAGACTCTGGAACTCCACTGAGGTTTACCAGTGTTTCGTTTGCTTCGGCAAATACTTGTTTGGCTTGGAAGGGTCGGACTTGGATCTCTTTTGTCATTTGGAAACTGGCGGACAGACTAAAATTTCATTATCAATCAAACGCACCTCACCCACAAAAACTGCAGTGGCGAGTAACACTTCACCTTGCAGTGTTGTGATAGGTTGTAAGGACATGGGATCCACAACTTCCAGATAATCAATTTTCACATTGGATCCAGTGAGAAGAAAATCAGTGAGAATTTCCTTCCATACATTTAGATTTCGTTCTCCCCCAGCGAGTGTTTTTTTTGCCAATTGGAACATCCTTGGAACAAGCGTTGCAGTCTCCCGATCCTTTTGGGAAAGGCGGAGATTCCGAGAGCTCATGGCAAGACCATCTGACTCCCGTTTTGTGGGAACGCCAATGATTTGTAAGGGAAAATTTAATTCGGTAACGAGTGCAGAAATAATACGAAATTGTTGGTAATCCTTAAGACCAAAAAAAGAAAAATCTGCCTCTGTTAGGTGAAAAAGTTTAGATACCACTTGTAAGACACCTTCAAAATGCCCTGGTCTTGTTTTGCCACAAAGTGTATTTTGTAAGTAAGGAATGGTCATTTGAATCGGAGTATTGGTCGGTGGATACATCACTTCGACCGTGGGTAAAAAAACAAGATCCACCGCATTTTCTTCGCATAACCGTAAGTCTTGTTCCGTATTTTTGGGATAGGCGGCAAAGTCTTTCGGATCATTGAACTGAGTGGGATTGATAAAAATGGAAACAATCGTTTTTGTAGCCTTGTTTTTGGACTGGCGAACCAAATCCATGTGACCCTCATGTAGGGTTCCCATGGTGGGACAAAAACCAATGGTCTCCTTGTTTTGTCTCCAATCGGAGATCGTTTTTTTGAGCTCGGAGATTTCGGAGACGACTCTCATTTATGACCTTCTGTACGCACTTTCACACTTGTTCCATGTTCCTCATCCAATCCTTCCAATTCCGACATGAGTTTAACAAACGGATATAAGGTTTCGAGAGATTCTTTGGTGACTTCTTGGAAGGTAACTCGTTTTAAGAACGTATCTACACCAAGAGATGAATAGATCCGACTCCCTCTGGCTGTTGGCAATATGTGGTTTGTTCCTGAGATATAATCACCCATCGCCACAGGAGAATAAGGTCCGAGAAACACACTACCAGCATGTTCAATCTTCGAAAACACTGCTTCATTGTCCTTTGTTTGGATTTCTAAATGTTCTGGCGCGAGTTCGTTCGAGAACCAAATGCAATCTTCTAGATTCGGAAACACGAGAATGCTTGAATTTTCATAGATAGCTTTTTGTTTCATCTCCAATCGTTTGGGTCGTTCCACAAATGCTAACTCTAATTCCTCACTCACTTGTTTGGCAAGATTTGAATCTGTCGTAAGGAGGATGGCAGAAGAATCTTCACCATGTTCTGCTTGCGATAACATATCACAGGCGATCCACTTGGGATTGGCACTTCCATCAGCGATGATACACACTTCGCTCGGTCCCGCTGGACTATCAATTCCAATGAGTCCTTGACCGCTTAAATAGGATTTGGCGGCAGCCACGTACGCATTTCCTGGCCCCACGATGAACTCTGACTTAGGAACCGATTCTGTTCCATACGCAGCAGCTGCAATTCCTTGCGCACCACCAACTGTCACGATCTGATCGATTTCTAAAATTTGTGCTAACCAAATGAGGATTTCAGGAATCCCCTCTTTTTGGGGAGGAGTGATGAGTTGGATGGAAGGAACCCCTGCAATCTTTGCTGGAATGATCCCCATAAGCACACTCGAAGGATACAAGGCTTTCCCACCAGGAGCATAGACGGCAAGGGAAGGAACCGGGGTGAACTTAACTCCCAGACGATTGCCATCTATGACCTTCGACCATGATTCCCTTTTTTGTGCTAAATGAAATGCTTCGATATTCGTTTTGGCACGTAAAAATGCCTCTTTGATTTTTGGATCGATATTGGTTTGAATGGTTCTAGGATCGATCGTCACATGAGAGAGTTTGATGCCATCAAAACGTTCCGTATAAGAAAGGAGAGCGGCATCTCCTTTGGTTCGCACATCTTCTAAGATGGGCAAAATCCGAGTGGTCGCTGTACTTAGGTCTTCCCTTGCTCCCGAGAGGAATCGAGAGAATTGATCTTTGGAATTTCGATCACAGTGAAGGATGGGAATGGGCATAATTTCAGCATGGAAGGACGTGGGTTCCGAAACTAGCTTTTTTTCAAAAACGAGAGGAGATTTCGATTTGGTATCGGGAGCCTTGCTCCAAACTGGATCGGGTCACAGAATATCCAGTTTCTGGCACCACGGTCGCATACACTCTTTGGTTTTCATTTCCTAATGGAAAGCCAGGTTCGAAACTAGCCACATTTCGTTTGGCAGAAAAATAAGAATCCACCAAATTATAAATTAAAAATGCTCCCAAAATCCCAGCCCCTGCTTGAATCACACCTAACTCAGATTTTGCGCGATTAAAACTTGCTTCCGCATTATTTCTGTTAAGTAACCAAACCAGTTGCGTATCAGCAAGTTCTGCAAGAAAGACACCGAGTAAGACCGCAGATTGGTAATCAGATCGAGCACTTAAGAAACGATTATAGGAATTTGCATACACTGCTGCTGCAGACAATGCAATCACTGGATACACATACAGTTTCCAATTTTTTCCATCGATGTATTTTTGTCCCCAACCAGGTAACACGGAGGAACGCCAAAGAGTGGACCAATACGGAGTCTCATAATAATCTTCAGGGATTTCTTTTCGAATGATTCGTTCTTGGCGTTTGGCAAAATTAGCCGCTCTCTCTTTGGAATCCGACAAAACAACACGTTGTTTTACGGTGAGAGTTTTGTTTCTAGGGTTTTCTAAGACTAAGTCATAGATTCCAGTATCTGTATCAGGATCTACACTAAACGTTGCTTTGGCGATTCCTTCCGATTCAATCACTACCTTTTTTGCAGGAATTTTTTTCCCTCCAGTGACCATGTATACTTTCATTGGATGGATAAAGTCTTTTCCTTCCAGTAAAAATACTTTTTCTTTCTCTTCTTTCGAAACGGAGTAGACTGAGTCTTTCGATAGGGTTGGAACTCGAGAAACAACTACTTCAAATTTCACCCACTCCGAATAACTACCCACCTTGCCTAATTTATTGATCACTGCTACTCTGTGCTCATAAATACCAGAGGTATAATTGATCAAATCATAACTTGTGCCCTTTACTTTTTCAGATAAAACAAGGTATCCACTAGAATTTTTGATTTCTAAAACATATCCAGTCGCACCTTCTACTTCCATCCAGCGTAACTGGTGTTGGGTGCCCTCTTCTCCCTCCGGTTCTGCAAAAATGGGACTCAAGGTAAATACCAGTGAGAGAAGAAACAAAATTTGTTTATTCCACATAAATGGTACCTGGTGTTAAAATTTTTGGAATTTTGAGTTCGGGAACTGTCACAAAAAAGTCTTGTTTGTTGGCAGCTGATTCCCTTTCCGAACCATCCGTCCCTTTATATATCGATGAAACTTCCCAACGAAAACGACCTACATTTAATTTTTGGATCTCACTGAATTGGAATCTATTTGTGTTCAACCTTTCATTCGTTATGATCTTTTCCCGAATTCCAGAAACATCAATTAATTTCAAACGGTAGGCAGTCACCTTCTCTATCGGTTTCCAAGAAAAACTGATGAAATTCTTCGTAAACAAATCGATCGTTTCATTTCTACTCGGTGAAACAAGAGAGGGAGGTTCCACATTTGAAACCAATATAAAATTCCGAACCTGACTTGTTGTATTATCACCATCTAACACTTTCACACGCCAAAAATACTTACCTAAATCTTTTGCTTTGAATTCAAAATAATTACCAACAACCACTTCCCTAACAATGGATGTTTGAAAATCACTTTGTTTTGTTATCTCAACTTCGTAGTTAGACTTACCAGTTAGTTTTTTCCATTTGAGAACGACTAGATTTCTATCATCTACCTCCACTTCAGCGGATTGGTTTGGATAGATGAGTTCCATTTCTTCTTTTGCAATGACAGTAAAAGGAGAAACTTTTGATTCGAAACGCACACCTCCGTTACCGATCCCTTTCACTCGCCAGAAATACGTACCTATTTTTAATCCAGAATTGAATTTATAGAAATTGTTTTTCAATTTCTCTGATTGAAGAATTGAAGTAAAATTACTATCAGAACTCAATTCCCATTCATAGGAATCAAAATCTTTATCATCTTTCCAAGAGAAAAATATTTGTGATTTCGTTTGTTCTTCAGCAATCACTTTACCCTTACTTGGTTCCAATAGTTCTGGTGGAGAACTATTGGTTTTTTTCTCAATCTGAAAGGAAACTACGGTTGAGGTTTTATCATCCACTCCACCTAAGTTTGATTTAGCTTTGATTTTGGCAAAGTATGTCCCTTCTTTTAAGGAATCAAAGGCCAAAGACTGGTTTTGTGTTTGTTTTAACGCAACAATGTCAGTAAAACTGGAGTCTCGTGCAATTTGTACAGAATAAGATGAATATAAATCCAATTGATTCCAAACAAAACGAACCACCGGTATCTCATTCGAATAGGAAATGACTTCCCCATTTTTGGGGTAAACAAGACGTAAGGAAGGATCATTCAAGATTCGAAATTGAAACACTTCCGTGACTGCTTTACTCTTTGTATTAGGATCTGTATAGGCAACTCGCCAATAATACGATCCAGATTCTAAGGTTTTGGAAACGTTAGCAGAGGTTAGTTTTTCTCTTACAATCGATTTGGAAAAATCTGGAAAAAGGGAAACCTCAAGAACTGGACTTGCGTTTTTCATCGACTCACGATTCCATCCAGCCAATGAAAAAGTCACTTTTTCAGATCCATCTTCCGAAAAAATATTCTTTCTATCTTCTGGTGTGACTAAGCGGAATAATTGTTTGGCAACCTTGACACCCGATTCGGTCACATTGGCAACTTGGTCTTTTCCGATGGTTTCTGCCTTCCCATTAGAAGTAAGTTTTGCCTCACCTTGGTCCACTTTGATATTGAGTTCCGATTTTGTTTTATCGAGTTTGACATCGCCATTTGTGACTTCGACTGTTTTGTCGCCAGCAGTAATGTTCATTTTCACATCACCAGAAGATCCACCCACCCGAGCTGCCTCAAAGGAACCATAGGCAAAATTGATATTGATATTTTTATCTGACAAATCTAGAAGAATCATCGAATTCTCCGAGATATTGATTTTCGTCCCATCGTTGAGTGTTAAAATAGCATCCGACAATCCTTCCGTACGAATCGTATCTCTATTTTTTACCTCTGTTTTCGATTCAATCAGGTCCCAAACAACTGCATCATTGTATTTTCGAAGTACTGTCTTATTTTTAAAAGTGATGACTCCGATCGTTGGTTCGGAAGAATCATAGGCTCGAAAATTTAAATTACGATACAAGAGAAATGAGAATAATAGGATCAAGAAGAAAAGTCCCGTTACTACATACTTTGCATCATTTAACAAGCGCATATTGATTATTTATGAGTCCTAGTAAAGACTCCATCCCAATCTGATCCTGGCGAATTAATGCTATACTCTTCGCAACGTTCAACAAGCATTCGACTTGCTTTATCCTTGGATCCTTTGCTTTTTTCAGCGTCTTTGAACATTTGAATCGCCTTTGTCCAGTTTTGATTTAAATATTCTTGAAACCCAGCTTCATACAATTCGGCGGATTCTAAAATATTTGGACTTACCAATGACCGATAGCCAATCAGTTCATGGATGCGTACAGGTTCATTTTTTCCTTTCACTCGCACTAAATCCATATAGCGAGTGACCATCTCTTCCTGAATTTTTTCACGAATTGGATCTGTGATAAGGATATTCACACCATAATCCTTACCAGCCGCTTCAAGCCTTGCCGCAAGGTTCACTGTGTCACCCATCATAGTGTAAGATGCAAGTGCATCTGTTCCCATAAATCCAACTTTGGCAGGACCGGAATTGAGTCCAATCCGTGCATCCATCATCTGTGCTTCTTTGGAATATAAATTGTTTTCGGTCCAGTAAGCGCGTAGTTCCTTTAACTTCAAAACCATATCTACACTTGCTCGGGCTGCTTTGAGTTCATGGTCGACTACAGCCACAGGTGCATTAAATATACCGACGATTGCATCACCGATGTACTTATCCAAAACACCTTCATGTTGTTTGAGTATCAGTGTCATGGCAGATAGGTATTCATTGAGAAGCGCCGCAAGATCCGCACTTTTTAACTGTTCTGAGATTGTAGAAAAACTAGCAACGTCGGAAAAAAACGCCGTGATATGGGTTTCGGACCCGCGTTTTAACGCTGCAAGATCCACCATTGCTTCTTGCACCACAACAGGATCAATCATACTTCCTAGAATGTTTTTTACTTTCTCTCGCTCTTCTAACCCCTGACCCATATCGATAAAGTATTTGGTTAACAGTCCCACTTCATCCTGGGTTGTTGGTTTGATTCCAATTTTGAAATTTCCTTTTGCGATCTCAAGTGTAGCCGTTAACAACTGTAATACTGGTTTTGTAATCGTCTTCGAGAAGAAAAACACAAATATAAGAGCCGAACAAAGACCAATGCCCGCGATATAAAGGTTGGTTTTTTGACTTTTGTATACATCAGCAAAGGCTTTCTCTTCTGAAACAATTGTAATTACGCCTGCATCGGCAAATCCAATCTTTTGAAAGGAACCTAAATAGGACCCACCTAATTCTTGGTCTACATAACTCATTTGCCCGGTATTTGGAGCACTCGTGAGCATTGCTTTTACAATAGGCATATTCGTTAGGTCAGTGGCTGCGAGTATCAAATCTTCTTTCGGGTGGGCAAGAACCGTTCCTGAACCGTTTACCATAAAGGTGGTTTCAATTCCTTTTTTAGAAAACGCACCTATGATTTTTTCTAGTTTGACAATGATGACAAGTGCATTGTCAAGCTCTCCATTTTCAGCGGTAGGAATGGCAATAGCAAAAGAAGGTTCTAAAAATCCAGGACTTGAGTTGAGTAAAACAGCCTGTCCATTGAACGCTTCGGCAAGAGCATCCCGATTTCGATTCACAACGGCATGAAAATCATCTTCCGTTACGGAACTCTTTTTTAACTCTTCTTCATTGAACACTTCTCGTCGCATTACAAGAGTGTTATCCCGTTTTTCGAAAATTCCTAGATAAATGAATTCCTTATCATTTTGAAAAAAAGTTTTAATGAGTAATTTTCTGTCTTCTTCTGGAAGACCTTGTGTCGTAAGGGTAATGGCAATTTGCCTTCCTTTTTCTACCACACCAAGAATGTCTGATTTTACTTTCGACCCGATGATTTCAGCAATTCGTATATTATTATCACGTAACTGGAGTTCTATGGATCTTTTAAAGTAAAAGGAAGCAAATACAATGATTGTCGCAACGGAAAGAACAAATAAGAAACTAATCACTCCCATCATCTTCAACTGCAAGGAAAACTTCGTTTGAACAGATGATTCCAAGGAAGTTGTCGTAGATACGGATTCCTCATTGGCACCATTGTTAACGTTTGATTCCTGTTTTTTCGCAATGTTTCTTTCTGATTCCTTTGTTTCCTTGTTTAAAGTTTTAGAATTAAAAATTTCTTCTGTTTGGTTTTCGTTTGAAGCAAAAGAAGATTCAATTAAATCATAAGGATGATTTGGATCTGACTCTGTTTCCATCTCCTCGGAATCGATCCTGTTACCAACTTCGTGAGTGGCGCTCTCAGTAGCATTTTTGGAAATTGTAATTGCATGTGAATCGTAATCGTCTGCCTCGACAAACGCATGCTGGCGTAGCTTCGTCTTTCCTTGGGCACCAACAAGTTCTAGAGGTGGAAACGATAAACTTTTAGACTCGATCTCCTTGGAATAATTTTTCGCAATTTCTGGCATGGAACTTGTTTTGCCAGTGAGACCAAATTTATGAGTAATACGGTCTGGCGAAACTCGTTCATCGTAAAGATATTCTAATCTCGCAAACACAGATCGAACTTCCACTTCCAATGATTTTGGAAAAATTACATAAAGATTTTTTCCTTCACTTGCAGACGCCAGAGATTTCGCTAAATACTTGTTAGATGAAATATTATGAATGGAAACATAAGGATACTCAAAACGATTGTTTGAGAATTGGATTCCCCAAGGGGGAGGGCCAAATCGAAACTCCAACTCTTTTGTCCTACGAGTTTGGAAAAAAACAGTGATGCCTCCATCCCCATTCCAAGTTTCCAGACTCGCAGGAGTTTCGTCCCAGAGAAGAAACGTGAGATTGGACGTCCGGAGGAACGGAATTTCGGCAGAAATTTCTAACATACTAGTTTTAGTATCGACTGAAATGGACTCCCAATCGATCTGATTTCTAGATGAAAATCATCACGTTAAATTGCAACGGAATTCGTTCCAGTTTGCAGAAAGGTTTACTCGATTTTATACGTCAGGAAAATCCTGACATCCTTTGTTTTCAAGAAACGAAGGCACCCGTAACAGAAATCGACCGAGACGAATTCAAAAATCTTGGATATGCAACCTATGTCTGTCTTGCGGAAAAACCAGGTTACAGCGGGACAGCCATCCTTACGAAACTCAAACCGAAATCACAAACCGTAGGACTCGGGGACGGAATCTTTCTTTCGGAAGGGCGATCGGTATTTTTGGAATTTGGAGATTTTTACCTATGGAACCTCTATTTTCCCTCGGGAACAAGTGGAGAGGAACGCCAGAAGATCAAATACCAGTTTTTGGAAGATTTCACTCAGCTGACAAAACCGTTTTTGAAGAAGAAGAAACCATTTCTGATTTGCGGGGATGTCAATATCGCTCATACGGAAAAGGACATCCACAATCCCAAAGGGAATGAAAAAAATTCTGGTTTTTTGCCCGAGGAAAGAAAATGGCTCTCGGACTTTTTGGATTTGGGATTTTTTGACTGCTTTCGTGCTCTACATCCAGAGATAAAGGATGAGTATTCTTGGTGGACCTACCGGTTCCAAGCCAGAAAAAACAATAAAGGTTGGCGGATTGACTATTTCTTTGTGACCAAATCCAAGTCAGTGGAACTTATTTCGGCAAAAATTGCGAAAGAACCCGTGATGTCAGACCATGCTCCCGTGGTTCTTGAGATCCAATTCTCTTGACAGATCGTTGATTCTCCTATCCATTCTTCTGACATGATACGTTTCCTACTGTTATTTGCCGTTTTCCTATCGCTGCAGTGTTCTGTTCTCGGCGTGTTGCAAGACAAAATCCCAACCCCAGAATTCTCCTTTGAATCCCTCCGAATCAAACAGATCACGATGACAGACATTACCTTGGGCGTAGAAACATCTGTCACAAACCCGTATCCCGTTTCTCTACCAAGTTCTCTTTTGGATATGGATCTGAAAATCGAAGGGATGAAGTTATCTCAAGTAAAAACTGATTTAGGTGTCATTGAAGCAAAAAAAACAAAGACCTTACCTTTGGAATTAAAGTTAAAATACACCGATCTCATTCAGCTGTACCAAAAATTTCCCACAAAACCCATGTTAGAAGTAAGTGCAGAAGGGAATATGAAGGTGGCAATTCCCAAACAATGGCAATATTTAGGAAAAGATTCTCTTAGTTTTCCTTTTGTGCAAAAAAAAGAGATTCCAGCTGTCTATCCTGATGTCGAGATTCGCAATTTCAAAATTCTAATGCCAACACAATCAGAAATCTTAAGTGCCTCGAATTCGGATACACTTGCAAGTAGTGCCACACAATTCTTAGGTGGTTTACTTGGTGGCTCCAAAACATCAGCAACATCTGCCGCCAAAGCAGGGTTATCTGGTCTCAATCTAAATTTGAAAACGGAGTTTGATTTTGTATTTGCAAACAAAGCAGCCTCGGCACTCAACCTAACCGATTTACAATACAACTTACAATTAGCAGGGGAAAATTTTCTAAATGGTGCTCCGAAAGAAATTGTGAATTCTGGCAAAGAATCCACGGTAAAGGTTGTTAGCCAATTTCCAATTGCCTCGATTGGAACCTCTCTTTACAAAACAATCCAAACAAAAGAAGCGATGTACCAATTAAAAGGAAATTCCGGTTTTCTTGTTCCTAGTTTACGCGAGAACATCCCCTTTTCGTATGAGAAAAAAGGGAAGTTTCAATGGTGAAATGCTTTTAAGATCGAGTTTACAGAATAGGATCTACTTCTATCGTTTTGCCTGAATGTAGATCCTTTCAATTGATCAGAATCGGTATGTTTGATTAGTCAAAGAATATTTGTGTTTATTTTTTCTTTTGTAACATCTGTTTGATTTCATCCCGTGTTTTACCAGGATACAAACGAATTTGATACGTCACAAGAAACTTTGTCACAATGGGAGTCCCATCTTTAGAAGCATGTTCATAATTGAAACGAGATGCATCATTTTGGATGATTTTTGCAATGTCATTGATCCTTGGAACTCTTCTGTCGAAGGAAATGGATTCTAACTTCCCTGTCACCGAATTAAGTCCAATGGAAATAATCCCATCATCCACAAAACTGAGAAGATCATACTTCTTCATTTCCTCTTTCGAAAGTTCATCTCCACCTGGGTCTGGTTTTCTGCGGATTTTATCCGTATAGCGGATCTGCCTCACCATGTAAGAATCAGAGGCAATGTAGACACGAAAGAGTTCCAGAGGTAATTCACTTTTTTTCTGGAAAAAAGGAATCTCTCCCGTATGGTTTTGCACCTCTTCCCCTTTTTCATTGAGGATCATTTCTCCTTCTCCTCCCGGCGGAGGTAAAATTTCTTGGGTAGCCGGAACTTCAACTTTTGTCTCTTCTGTGGTCGTAAAGGTTGAGTCTTTTGTGGTTTGGCAAGATACAAAACTAAGGAAACAAAGGAACAATACAAATTGAAACGAAAATTTCATTTGGTCATCAGTATTTGGGTGTTTCGTCCAGTGGCAAGAATTTAAAAGAAAAAAGGACAATCCCTAAACTAAATATTTTGCAAAGACAGTAGCAAGTCCTAAGAAAAAGAAAAATCCGCACACATCGGTGGTTGCCGTTACAAAAATGGAAGAAGCAATTGCGGGATCAATTTTCATTCCTTTGAGCACAATGGGAACAAGAGATCCTACAAGGGAAGCAACCATCATATTCACAAGCATGGCCGTACCTACAACAAGGCCAAGAGTCAAGTTTCCTTTCACTAAGTAAATCATCGTAAAGGTAACGGTTCCTAGGGCTAATCCATTGAGAATTCCGATCGTGAATTCCTTTCTCACTGCATCCCACCAATTGGAAAAAGACAAATCTCCTGTAGCAATATTACGAATAACAACCGTTACCGATTGAGTACCTGCATTACCACCAAGGCCTGCCACAATGGGCATGAGGGTGGCAAGAACGACTATTTTAGAAATGGTATCTTCAAAAAAGGCAACGACAGTCGAACTGACAAAGGCAGTGAGTAAATTCACATTGAGCCATACGATCCTACGTTTGACCGATTGTAAGATCGGTGTGGACAAACGTTCATCTTCCGAAACCCCTGCCATGAGGAGGATGTCTTCTGATGCTTCTTCTTCCACAATTTCGAGAACATCATCCACTGTGATGCGACCGATGATACGACCCAAATCATCTGTTACCGCCGCACTCACCAAATCGTATTTTTTAAAGGTATTGGCAACTTCCTCTTGGTCGACATCATAGTGGAATGCAAAAACAGAGAAGTTTGTGATCTTTGCAATCTTGGTATTGATGGGAGTGAGAAATAAATCCTTAAGAGGAATGAATCCTTCTAATACTCCATCCTCATTGGTTACATAAATTTGATAGATATCTTCGATTTCTTTTGCTTTCTTTCGGACATTGATGATGCCTTTTCTCACATTGTCTGTGATGGTGACTGTGGCAAAGTCTTTGGACATAAGTCGCCCTGCCGAATATTCGCGAAACCCAAGCTGACTGCGAATTTCAAAACTATCCGCTTTACTCAAATTGGCTAAAACGAGTTCTCGTTTGGCACTAGGCAAATACGATAGTAAGTAGGTTGTTTCGTCCGTTTCAATGTGCCCTAAAGTTTTGGAAATCTCATCGACAGAGAGTTCTTCTAAAAAAGACTCTAATGTCTCCTCTTCCATTTTGATGAGGGAGTATGCTTGGTCTTCCGCAGACAATAAGCGAAACAGATATAACTCTTCTTCGCGTTCTAAATCTTTGAATAAGGTAACAACGTCTGCGGGGTGAGCACCATCGAGCATGGACGTAAGGCTCGATTGGTCTTTTGCCAAAATAGAAGATTTAATCTCGCTAACAAAGTCTTCATAGGAATCACTTTCTCTGTCGATTTTGATTCGGAATTCGGACTCTTTCTTTCTTTCTTCTTCCATAAATCAGCGGATTTCCTGAATTTTCCAATTGACGGTTATGTCACGTGAACCATAGGCTATATCCTATGTCGGCACGAGTTCCTTTTTTGAAAACGAATCTTTTTCTTCTCCTATTTTTTTCACAATGTGTCCTGTTTGAACCCAAAATTAATAAGGTTCCCGATGCCTATGTGCGTGAAGAGGTCATGAACTCGGAGCAAAAAAATGCGACGAAAATCCTCACTGAAAAAATCATCAAATTGAATAACGAAGTGGTAAGCCAAAGAAAGGCAAATGCGCTCACAAACCAAGCAATCAAAATCTCACAAGCGAAAGTGAACAAACATGCCGCAGAAAGAGATTTAAAACGCACCAAAGAATCCTACTTCACACTCAAAGAAGACCAAACGTCTGCCAAACGGTATTTGGAAGAAAGCCAGATGCATGAATTGGAACGGGCCAAGGAAGAAACAAGATACAAAACTTGGGTTCAAAAAGAAAAAGAAGATAAAGCTTACTTAGAAATGAAAGAAGCGGCATTGGGTGAGATGATCGCAGAACTCGAGTTAGTTCGTTCCGAAATCGCAGTAAAATTCCAAGAATCCCAAGGGAAAACGCCAGCGGATCCTGAATACATCAAAAAAGAAATCTATGAAACCCAATATGCAGAGAAAAAATCTGAGGCACGGCGTAGGCTTTCCGATTGGGAACGAACGAAAACAGAAGCACCCAGTTTACCAAAAGTCAATTTAGAGGACAGTTTTGATGATTCCAAATAAAAATCAGTTCTTACTGATCATATCCGTTTGTTTCCTGTTCATTGGAGTTTTTTTCCCGACAAACCTGAATGCGGACTTGATCTATTTTCCTTTTGAATACAATCAAATTTACAAAGAAAAATATGCTTTGGAATTGGAGCTAGCGGACATTCGCAAACAACACCAAAACGAACTAAATCGATTAGAAGAGGAAAAAAAAGACCTACAATCACAAATCAGAAATCTCACGGAAGATTTGGAATTGGAAAAACGAAACCGCGCGAAAGAACAAGATGACTATTCCGACAAACTGCGCGACTACGATATGCGCCTTCGGAGTTTAGAGAAAAAAGGAACAGACAAAGAACGAACTCTGGCTGAAGAAAACAGAAAACGGGAAGAAAAAGACCGCGCCGAGATTGAAGCACTCAAACGCAAACTAGAAGAAAAAGAAAGAGAGTGTCTCCAAAAAGAACAGAAACTGAGAGACACTTACGAATCCAAAATCGATGAATTAAAAGAAAGGATTCGAAACCTCGAAGAAGAACTCGCAAGTTTACGGAAACTTACCAAAGAACAAAAAAGAGAACTTGAAAGACTTTCCGAACAAACAAAAGAATTCGAAGAAAAACTCGCTAAAGAAATTACATCGGGTCAAATTCGACTCAAACGTTTCCATAACAAACTCATCATTAACATTGATGATAAAATCTCATTTGATAGTGGCTCTTCTGAATTAAAACCCGCCATACTTCCTGCAATTGAAAAAATTCGTGATATTTTGGCGTCTTACCCAGAAAACTACATTGTTGTGGAAGGACATACTGACAATGTTCCGATCAAAACTAAGTTTCGTAACAATTGGCACTTATCCAGCGAACGGGCATTATCTGTTCTCGAATTTATTTTACAGAATAAAAGTCTAAACCCAAAAAACTTTTCTAGTGCTGGGTATGGAGAACACCAACCGATTGTTCCGAATAGCACGAGAGAAAACAAAGCGTTAAACCGAAGAGTGGATATTGTAGTGATTCCAAGAGCAACAAGTTCACTCGGGGCAAACCATGACTAACAAACGTCCCAAACGAAGAAAACTTATCTTTTTCTTAAGCCTTTCTGGGCTTTTGTCTGTGATGATTTTTTTCATCGAATGGGTAGGCTCTGAAGAAAGCGGAAGCCTTGCTTTGTTTGCCGATGCAGGGCACATTTTTACCGATGTGTTTGCTCATATCATTTCTCTTTTTGCCCTTCTCATTGCGTCCAAAAAACCCAATCAGAAATACCCATTTGGCTTCCATCGGTTCGAAGTGATCGCTGCCTTTCTCAATGGGTTACTCCTCATTGGGATTGCACTATTTATTTTGTATGAAAGTTATGTTCGGTATTATGGGGAAGCTCATGTCGAAGCAGAAACGATGCTTGTCTATTCTCTCATCGGATTTGCGATCAATTTGATCTCTGCTGGGCTTTTGGTGGGTGTGAGTAAAACAAGTCTCAATTTGAAATCTGCCTATTTGCATGTGATTAGTGACCTACTCGGAACACTTGCTGTCATTTTTGGAGCGGTTCTCATCCACTTTACTGGTGTAAAACAAATCGATAGCATCCTCAGTATTCTACTAGGGCTATTTATCTTAAAAACTTCTTATGGAATTGTCAAAGAGTCTGTGCAAATCCTCATTGAAGCCGACACCAGTGATTTTGACAAAACCCACCTTCTGGAACACATCCAAGTGTTAGATGGAATCCAAACGGTTCCTAAAATCACAGTGAGAAAGCTCACCTCTGGTGTTTTTTCTGTGGAATTACAAATCGCGGTACAAGAAAAAGCCAATCGAGATCAAATCACATTGGAAATCCATAAAGTGTTAAAAGAAGAATTTGGCGTTCCTTTTGTCTCCGTGGAGATTATTTCAAGTAAGATGCTCACAAAATTGGAATCCGTTACGATTCGCGAAACCGAAAGAGAGTTTGGACACCATGGTCACGAACATGGACACTCCCATGATCATCGGAAAACCAAACACGCCCATCACCACTAATCTCTTCGATTCCTCTTTCTTTTGATTCTTGTTTGCAAACTACCCACAGTTCCTTTCCGGATCTTGGGTAGTTGGTCTCTCACGAAAGATTTCTTTTTTTCTTTTGGGTGAGGTATTTGGTGAAGGAATCTTCCCATAAAAAGAGTTGCCAATCAGGGTCGATTGTTTTCAAATCCTCAGGTTTTTCTAATTGGTAATGACTGGTAATCGTTTGGATGAGAGTGTCTATAGGATACGGAAACCCTTCAAGTAACAACTCTTTTGTGGGGTTTCCGATGACAGGAGAAAGAAAGGTCTCTTGCCACTGAATGAGTTTGTTTCGTTCTTCTGCGATCTTTGGATTTTTCAAACTCAAAACCTTGGTTTTACCAATGAGGAGAGACACAAGCGAACACATTTCTTTTAGTCGTAATTCCATTCCTAATGGACCATAATCCTCGAGGAGTAAACTGTCTTCTGGGATTGGATACTCAGAAACAAACAAACGCAAATGGCTAACAAGGCAGGCAAAGTCTGTGTGAAATTCTTCCTTTTCCAAGACAAACTTGCTGTCCTCTGGTTTGGGAACGGGAACCCAGTAGACTGGATTTTTCTCTTCCGTCTTCGTTACCCAAAAAATAAAGTCTGCCTCTCCTCCGTTGGTGATGAAGGATTTTTTTCCCGTAAGTTTTCCAGAAGAGACTTGAGAGTTCAGTTTTTTCAATTTGCCTTCAAACCCAGGCTCACTCACTCCCACTGACAAAATGCAAATAGGTTCCTTTTGTAAAAAAACATTCCATAAAGGATGAGAGCCTGGATTCGCATAACAAGAAGATGTGAGAACACCTCCCGCGACATTCACCTCCACCATACACGAAAGAGCAAGCGAGACTCCGAAAGATTCCTCTGCCAGGATGGATAGTTTCTTTTGGAATTCGAAGTAAGATTCCTTTCCTAAAATAAAGTCGTAAAAACTAGCGGAATGGAGATAGGGTTTCCAACTCCGATAAAATCCAAGTCTTTGACTGGTTTGACCGGACGTTTGTTTTTCCGTTCCTCCCTCTGCAGGCAAAGCTTTGGGATAGGGTGAACCGATCTCTCCCCAACGGGCAAACAAGTGAAACGGTGATGTTTGCACAGTGAGTTAGGACTTTCCTTTTTTCTTGGAATTGGCAAATTTAACATCCAGTTCCTTTTCTTCTTCTAGGACTTTTTTGAGATACTGCCCCGTAAACGAAGATTTTACAGCCGCCACTTCCTCTGGAGTTCCCGTAGCAATGACTTCACCACCCCCATCTCCCCCTTCCGGCCCAATGTCGATGATGTAGTCAGCTGCTTTGATCACATCTAAATTGTGTTCAATGATGACCATCGAATTTCCCTTATCCACTAATACCTGCAATACGGTTAATAGTTTTTCGATGTCTTCAAAATGAAGTCCCGTGGTAGGTTCATCCAAAATGTATAAGGTTTTCCCTGTGGGGCGTTTGGAAAGTTCAGTGGAAAGTTTGATCCTTTGTGCCTCTCCCCCGGAAAAGGTAGTAGCGGCTTGCCCGAGTTTGATATACCCAAGGCCCACATCCATCAGGGTGTCTAACTTTCGTTTGAGGCTTGGAATGTTTTCAAAGAATACAACCGCCTCTTCCACAGTCATATCCAAGACATCCGAAATGTGTTTTCCTTTGTACTTTACCTCAAGAGTTTCTCTATTGTATCGTTTGCCCTTACAAACTTCACATTCCACATAAATATCCGGTAGGAAGTGCATTTCAATTTTAAGGATTCCATCCCCTTCACATTTTTCACACCTTCCCCCAGCTACGTTAAAACTAAAACGACCTGGCCCATAGCCCCGTACTTTTGCTTCTTCTAACCCACTAAAAAGTTCTCTGACAAAGGTAAAGAGTCCTGTATATGTCGCAGGATTAGAGCGCGGTGTCCTTCCAATGGGAGATTGGTCGATATTGATCACCTTATCAATTTGTTCTTTGCCTAGAATTTTTTTGTGTTTTCCGGGAACAAGTTTCATCCCCATCACAGAACTTGCGAGTTCCTTATAGAGAATTTCATTGATCAAGGTGGATTTTCCAGAACCAGAAACTCCCGTAACAACCGTTAAAGTTCCGAGAGGAATAGATACATCTACATTCTTAAGGTTGTTATGCGAAGCTCCCGTGATTTTTAAGAACTTACCATTGCCAGGTCTACGTACGTCTGGTTTTGAAATTCGTTTTTCACCCGATAAAAATTTCCCAGTGACAGAATGTTTGTCTTTTTTGATCTGTTCGGGAGTGCCAAAGGCAACAATCTCTCCTCCGTGAACACCAGCTCCAGGCCCCATATCTACTATGTAATCGGCCTCCTCCATTGTCTCTTTGTCATGTTCCACAACGAGGACGGTGTTTCCTAAATTGCGTAAACCTTTTAGAGTTTGTACAAGTTTTGTATTGTCCCTTTGGTGGAGCCCAATGGAAGGTTCATCTAAGATATAAAGAACTCCCATAAGCCTTGATCCAATTTGCGTGGCAAGACGGATTCTTTGCATTTCACCGCCGGATAAGGTTCCTGCAGAACGGCTAAGGTTGAGATACCCTACCCCCACATCATTTAAAAAATGAAGTCTTTGTAAAATCTCTTTAAGGATGGGTTTGGAGATGGTATCTTCTGCACCTTTGTATTCTGATTCTTTGGTGAATTCGAGAGCCTTTTCGATGGAAAGACCAGTGTAGGTATCAATGCCAATGCCTTGGACCTTTACCGCGAGTGCTTCTTTCCTGAGTCGTTTGCCTTTACACTCTTCACAATCATGGTTTGTCATAAAGGATTCAAACCATTGCCTCATGGAATCAGATTTAGTTTCTTTATACCGGCGCTTTAAATTAGGAATGACTCCTTCGTAATTCCTTGAAAATTCATAATGAGAGTTGGCTCCTCGAAAGTCATAATCGATATGAATGGATTCGTCCCCATATAAGATCACATTCTTTACTTTTTCAGGTAGATCTTTCCAAGGAGTATTTAAGTTAAATTTTAGCTTTTTGGATAACGCTTGTATGGTGGCCATATACCAATAGGAATTGGATTTAGACCCGCCCCAAGCTTCGATACATCCTTCAGCAAGAGATGCCTCTCTATCGGTGACAAGAAGTGCTTCATCAAATTCAAGTAAGGCGCCAAGTCCGTCACAATTCGAACAAGCACCAAAAGGAGAGTTAAAAGAAAAAAGTCTTGGTGTGAGTTCAGGGATACTCACATCATCACATTTTGGACAAGAAAGTTTTTGAGAAAACAAATGGTCCTTTTCCCCATCTTCTACTACAACAATGCCATCTGCTGTTTTGAGTGCGGTCTCAACAGAGTCAGACAAACGGGACTGGATCCCTGGTTTCATCACAAGCCGGTCGACAACGATGTCGATATCCGCTTTAAAATTTTTCTTTAATGGAATTTCATCTTCCAGGGAATACACTTGCCCATTCACACGTACCCGATTGAATCCTTCCTTTTTATAACGTTCGAGGACCTCTCGATGTTCTCCTTTTTTCCCTTGGATGACGGGAGCAAGGATTTGTAATTTGGTTCCTTCAGGGAATACATTGATCCGATCAGTGATTTGGTCGACAGACAGACTCGAGATGGCCGTCCCACACTTGGGACAATGGGGTTTTCCCACACGTGCATATAACAAACGTAAGTAATCGTAAATTTCAGTGACGGTTCCGACTGTGGAACGTGGGTTACGATGTGTGGTTTTTTGTTCGATGGAGATCGCGGGGCTTAGCCCCTCAATTTGGTCCACCTCTGGTTTTTCCATTTGTCCCAAGAATTGTCTAGCATAACTGGAAAGAGATTCGACGTACCGCCTTTGACCTTCCGCGTAAATGGTATCAAAAGCAAGAGACGACTTTCCAGACCCCGATAGACCCGTGATCACCACAAGTTTGTCCCTCGGGATGTCCAAGTTCAGGTTTTTTAAGTTATGTTCACGAGCGCCACGAATACGAATAAAGGAATCCACATCGGATAGCTTGTTTTCCTCTTTCATTCTGGAAAGAATTTTAAGGAATGGAAGGAAGAGGACAGTCCGTGTTTCGAATTCTTTTTTCCCTTCTTTTTTTACCCTTTCGCATTTTGTACCTGGTTTACCTACGTCTAAGTCTAGTTTTCCAAAGAGGTCGCGATGTGTATGAACTGGAAATGCCGTCCCTTTTTGAGGATTCGTATAAATCCTTTTTGGTGAAAAAATTCCAAGGAAAGGAAGAAACCATCACCCGTTTGGAACTTCTCATCCTTCTCAAAACCATCGAAAAAAATCCAAACATCAAAACACTCGATCTCAGTTTGCCACCGCTTGAGTGGACACTTTCCGAATTTTATGAGATCCGACACGAGCTAAAAGCCATCCGTGATTCCGGAAAAACCATTCGGATGTTTGCCAAAGAAGGTGGGCTTGGTACGTTACTTCTACTCTCTGTGGCAACGGAAAGGTATCTTGCTCCTGAATCCGAATTTACTGTTTTACTCCCAAGCGCCGAACCCATGTTTTTTGGTAAGTTCTTAAAAAACTGGGGAATTGAAGTGCAAGCCTTTGCCTCTGGTCCATATAAATCTTTTGCGGAAAGTTTTACTCGTGGGGAGTTCTCCAAAGAAGCACGAAAAAATTTAGAATCGCTCATTCTCAATTTAAGAGGAGTGATTTTAGAAGCCCTCACGGGTGGGAATCAATCACTCGAATCTCTATTTTACAAACCGATGTTATCTGCCGATGACCTTCTCTCTGCGGGATTCATTCAGGGAATCAAAACAGAAGGAGAATTTTTTAGGGAAGATCGTAAGCTCTTATCTCCAAACTTCCCACTTCTCTACCAATCCTTAAGGGAATTCTCCTTACTACCGAAACGAAAACAAGAAGTGGTGATTCTCCCGTTAGAAGGTGGCATCACAGGGGGAGAGTATTTGCATAAAAATAGAGAAAACGGTAAAATCGAAGCTTTTTCTCTCATTCCCACCTTAAAAGCCTTAGGCGAAGACAAAAAAATCAAAGCTGTGATCCTAGAGATTTCGTCTCCTGGAGGATCTGCTTTTTATTCCGAACAAATCCACCAAGAAATTTTAGAACTAAAGAAAACAAAATTAGTCACAGCGTACTTCAAAGACACAGTGGCAAGTGGCGGGTATTACATTGCCACAGCCGCCGATTATATCACCGCCTCACCTGTGTGTATCACAGGTTCCATCGGGGCCGTGAGTATCCGTGCCAACTTACAAAAGTTATATAAAAAATTTCATTTGAATAAAGAAGCCGTTGGGTTTTATCCGTTTCGGGATATCCATTCGGAATTCCAACCTCTTTCCAAACAGAGTGTTCAATATTTAGAATCCCAGATCAAAAAAATAGAGTCTTTGTTTTACAAACGAGTTTCGGAAGGAAGAAACATTCCTTTGGAAGACCTACCAAAAATAGGCATGGGGCGCGTGTATCTCCCGACAACAGAAAATAAGATTGTAGATTCTCTCGGGGGGCTTCTGGATGCCGTAAACTTCGTGAAAGAAAAATTAGGCGGTAAAGCGATTTACCTTACAGAAGAATTGCCCGCTTACAATTTAAAAAACAAAATCCCGCTACTCGGTGGCCTTCTTGCCGAACTCAAACTTCTTGAATCTCTCGGCGAGGTGTCCCTACTCTCTCACACGAAACTTCACTGGAAAAATCGCAAGTAATTGAAACGAAAAAAATACCAAGGAAGAAGGACGAACCGAAAACAGAAAACGGGAAAAGAAAATATGGAACAGGATTGGATTTATTTTGTTTCGGAGGCTTTTTCCAAACGGTTCCGAAGCCCTTCCGCACCTTCCCCGAGTTTTGGTTCTTCACAATATATCCCTTCTAAACCTAGTCTGTCACAAGCCTCGAAGAACGCATAAAGTTTTGATGTATATTCTGCATTCGTAGACACATTACAAATCCTTTCTTTTTCCTTGCTCCCATTTGGGAGAGACTTCGACTCTTTTTCTTCCAAGGTAAATCCAATCCATCCAAAATTTGGATTCGCACCGAAGCTGGAAAACAGAGATACAAACGTTTCTCTTGGAAGCACTTTCACATTTGCTATGGGAGCATAGTGTTTGTATTTTGTGCCAGGACTTAACGGAACATCTGTTTTTTCCAAAGAAAACGATCCTGGAATCACTAGGTTTGGTAAAAAAAGTTTTAAGTCTTTAGACTCGATGACCCCTGGCCTTAGAAGAATAGGAATTTCTGTTGTAAGACCAACAACAGTGGATTCAATGCCCACACTTGGTTCCTCTGTATCAAAAATCCCGTCCACGATTCCATCAAAATAACGCACAACGTCTGTCATGCGAGTAAGAGATGGCCTTCCTGAGAGATTGGCAGAGGGTGCAGAGATGGGTGTTCCGCATTCTCTAATCCACTCTCGAATCAGTGGGTTTTTGGGAATACGGACGGCGAGAGTTGTTAGGTTTTTTGGAAAGATGGCTGGATTTTTTTTGGGAAGGACAAGGGTGATGGGACCAGGCGAAAATTCGCATAACAAACGCTCTGCTGTCTCGTTTACTTCACATATAGTTTTGATTTCTTCGATCGAGGAAAAATGAGCAATGAGTGGGTTGTCACCTGGTCTACCTTTGATTTGGTAGATTCGCTTGCAGGCCTCTTCTAAAAAACTAGAGGCCCCAATTCCATAGACTGTTTCTGTGGGAAAGACAACCACTCCTCCCTTTCGGATGAGGTCCGCAAGCAAACGAACATCCGAAGAGATGAGAGTTTTCATCTTAAAACTGTTTTGTTTTTGATTTGGATTTTAGCTTTGAATCTGAAACCTTCACCGCTTCTTTGGAATCCAAATTGGGCAAAGTGGTGTCTTCTTTCGGCTCTTCTTCCTCTTTCGCTTTTTCAACAGGAGGTAGTTGGCCTTGTACGAGTTTACTCAAATAAACATTGATTTCTGGATCGTTGTCTGTCACTAGTTGCCAGAAAGAAAAACCACCTAACTCATACTTACGAAGAAGAGTCATCTTTTCTTCGAAAGCCTTTCGGTTCATATAAAACGCAACGCGGTCACAACCACCACTGGTATACCATAGGGATGGATCTTCGTAGGCACGGTTTTTATGGATGTCAGAAAACTTAGAGAGGTTTCTCCAACTTGCTACTTTATTTTCTTCATTTAAGATACGGTTGATATCCGTAGGTTGGCGGTTTTTATGTGCTCCCGATTTGATCCTTTGTGCATCGGAGTGGTAAATTGCTTTCGCAGATGCTTTACAATTGAGTGCCCAATCATATCCATACGTCGGAATTGCCATATAAAGTTTGTGAGTAGGAACTCTTTTTTTGGCGTATGTGATGATGTCTTTTAACCAAACATTCGGTGCTTGAGGTCCAGGTCCTGGATTATGGTATTTTCTTGGGTGGAGTTCATACGCCATAATTTTCACACGATCAGCGTGTTTGGCTAAAAACTCATAATCATGGGTGGTAGGTCCTCTCCAATTTTCGCGGAAGTCAAGTTGGATGGGTTTCGAAAGTCCACGGCATTGAAGCACTTTTTTCTTTGATTTTTCCGCAGGTGTCTTTGGGTGAACCGCAACAGAGATGAGTTTTCCTTTTTTATGAACTTCCTTTGCTAAGAGCGCAAAAAACTCTTCAAACTTTTCTTTTTTATCGCAAGACATCCCTTCGTAATCGATGTCGATTCCATCATATCCATATGTCATGATTTCATTCACAATTACTTGAATGTGGTGGTCACGGATGTCATTTCTTCCACCCATTCCAATGTTTTCTTGGATTTTTTCTTTCGGATTTTCCCAACGAAAGATGGTAGGAATGATTTTAACTTTTGGATTTAGAGCACGAAGTTCTTGGACACGTTCTTTTCTTGAGGTACTTGACCAACTGGAAATCAGCTCTCCATTGTTGGAAAGCCCACCTTTCATCGTATAAATAAAAGGATGGATTTCATTGTACAAATGGACTGTCTTTTTCATCGCCGTCCAATCAGTAGACCAGGCGGAAGAACGAAAGGAAACATTCTCATCTGGTAGGAAGTTCGGTGTTTCCACTGCCTCTTCTTCCACTGTTACGGATTCTTTGGTTTCGTTTGGAATTCCCATTTCGGAAGGGGTTCCAAGAGACGGAGTGGATGCTTCCACGACGCTTGGATTGGTGTTTCCTGTTTTCGGGAGGTCTTTTAAAACCAAGGTTTGTCCCGAATTTTGCATGAGATTCATTCCCAAATAAAACGAAATGGCGGATAAAAAGAACCATGAGGCAAATAATAACGAAAATTTCGCCACATTCGAAAGTGGGCGTTTTGGGGGATTCGGTGATTGTGATTCAGACATATACGTTTCTTCTAGATTGATTATCGAACTTGTGACAAAAAAAGAGTAGAGAATAATCAAAACTCAATCTATCTATCTGTAACCCATGATTTTTGAGGATGGATTCTCTCCTAGTCGAAATTGAAATGGGGAGGAAAAGAAATCCATGCATGCCTTAAAACAAAAACCAGTCATCCTCTACACGGTATTACTCAGTTTTTTTCTCACGTTCCTCCTCCTTGCGGAACTCACAGGGAGTAAATTATTTTTTGCCTTTGGGTTCACCATGACAATGGGTGTGATTCCATTTCCCATTACCTTTCTTGTGACTGACTTACTGAATGAATACTTTGGACGAAAGGTTGTTCGTGCGACAACCTTTCTCGGTATGGTGATGATTGCATTTGCCTACCTTCTCATTGTGATCGACATGCAAATTCCTGCAAGCCCTGACTCTCCGATCGATGACGCTTCCTTTGAACGAGTGTTTGCGAACTCAGGCCTTGTGATCCTTGGTTCCATCATTGCCTATTTGATTGGGCAGATGATCGACTTACATACCTTCCATTTTTTACGCAAAAAAACTAAAGGAAAACACATTTGGTTGCGAGCGACGGGCTCCACTGTGATCTCCCAACTCATTGATTCCTTTGTAGTCATTTTCATTGCTCTTGGGAAATACCACTCTGTGTCTAAACTTGTCTCCATAGCGAGTACCAATTTTTTATACAAGATGGGAGTGGCGATTCTCATCACACCATTACTTTACGCCATTCACATTTACATAGACCGTTACCTTGGGGAAACCTTAAAGACTCAAATGTTAAAAGAAGCGATGGAAGAAGAAGGATATGAATCTACCATCCAACCAGGGTAACTCGATGTTCCAACCAAGAACCAATCGATTGTTCACCCTTCTCGGAAACACTCCCGCCAATATCGGACATAGAGGAGCAAGGGGACTTGCTCCAGAAAACACCCTTGTGTCCTTTCTTGTGGGATCGGAATTCACTCATCTGTTTGAACTCGATACCATGTTATGCGGATCGGGGGAACTTGTGGTGATCCATGACTTTACTGTGGATCGAACAACCGATGGAACGGGAAAGGTTAGCGAGATTCCTTATCGAGAGTTAAGCGATCTCGATGCAGGCGGTTTTTATTCAGAAGACTTTGAAGGAGAACAAATTCCCACTCTTTCCCAAGTGATCCAATCCTTACCAGACAATACGATCTTTGACATTGAACTGAAAAGTGAAGGCAAAAAAGAAGAAAGAGAAGCTCTCGCAAAGGCTGTCGTCAAACTCATCCGCAAATTCCAATTACAGGATCGGATATGGGTGAGTAGTTTTGATTGGGAGCTTGTGGATCTCGTACGAAAAGAAGAACCAGAGGTGTTACGCGGTTTACTCATCGAAAAGGGCGATTCGCTTAACGAAAATTATATGGAGTTTGAACCAGATCTCATTCTTCCTCATGTGTCTCATTGTACGAAAAACTTTATGAAGATTTGTAAGGAAAAGTCCCTTCTTGTCATCCCTTACACAGCAAATACAGAAGAAGAATGGAAGTCTTTAGTCCAAGTGGGAGTCTCCGGAATCATCACAGACTATCCCGATCTGTTGGCTCAGTTTTTGAATCCGTAAATCCAAACCCAATTGCCCCAAGAATCTTCGTAGAGGGCATAGTCTTTCCCTGGAACAGACTGCATGAATTTCCAGTGTTGTTTCACCTCTGCCAAATCGGAAACAGGGCTCCCCTCAGGAATCGTAATCGTAAGCGTTCCTCCCCGCACCGGACAATGTTCTGTTTCTTTCGAGAAAACAATCCGTAGTCCAGATGGTATTTCCAATTCTGAATGGCCAAAACTTTCTTTCAGAACTTTCCCACCTAAAATGGATTGGTAGAAGCGAAGTGGTTCTGAGCAATTGTTACCGCCGGCTAAATTTACGGAATAGAGAGAAAGAGAAATACCATCCATGGGAATGTGACCTTCCTTAAGGTTAGTAAACAATAGATGATCCGTTTTTTCCAGTCAAAAATCCAATTTCCAAAAGCCTCAAAGGAAGTACTTTCCTTTTTTGCATTCCTAATCACTTCTTCATACGTTAACTTTTTGTTATGCGAAACGATTTATTTTTTTCCCTTACATTCTGCTGACCATTTGTATAACCCACTACTCATAAAAGATTTACGATTAGGAAATGGGATTGGGCATTGGTATTTTCCTCCTTCGCCTTATTTTTTTCCTGATGGAGTTCTTGTTTTTCTTCTTTCTTTTTTTCTCCCATTTTTGTATCTACCCACTGGTTTTGGCGTATTTCAAATGGCACTCGTTTATATGGGAATGTATTTGGTATTCAAACGAGTTTTAACATTCAAACACACTCTCGCTTTTTTAATTTTCTTTCAAATCCTAATCACCACATTTTCCTTGTTAGGCTATTTTTTAAATGACACCCCTCTTCCCTTTGTTTATTTTTTCTCCAATGCCCATCATAGCACTGGATTTTTCTTCAGCTTATTTCTAGTAAGTTTGTATGTTTCCTCCAAAAAGAATGAAGATCGAAAAACATCAGCTTTTGATACAAAACACAGATTCCATTTTGTGTTTCCTTTGATTCTCTATGGGATTGGGTTTGCATTGTTGTATCTATCCGATCGGTATTCGTTTTGGATTGGGTTCTTTTGTTTTCTTTTGATTCGTCGTTACCAAAAAAAGGAAACTGTTTGGAAGGAAATTCGAACGAACAAAGGAATCATTCTTTTCAGTTCTTTCCTTCTATTCCTTATCCTTTTGGAGCTTACGTTTTATTGGATGAAAACAAAACTCCAAATTCCCAATAGTTTTTTCCTCCTCCATCATTCCCTAAGTACAAAAACAGGCTCCGAGATTCTTTATTTGTCTACAACCTACTTGTATGATTTTGGCAAACAGATCTTTTTTCAAAATCATACATTATTCCTTCTTATCTTACTTTCGAGTCTTACCTTCTCTCAATTTCCAAGTCGCATACGTCGGCTCCTTTTCGTTTTGATACCAGTGCTACTCATTCTCTTAGTGATTGTAGGGCGATTTACTTACCTTCATCCCTTTCCGATTCGCTATCTATTTCCTCTTTGGTTTTTTTGTTTTTTGGGGATTACGTTTGCTTTCCTAAATCATAGGAAACAAATTCCGAATTGGATTGGATTCCTCTGTCTACTCTTTTGTATGGTTTCGCTCTCCATACTCCCTAAGGGCCGCACGCAAATCAAAGAACGCATCTCTCGTGAAACCAAACCGCAAGTTTCCTACACTTGGGAAAAACCGATCCGATTTTGGACGGAAGGAAAGGAGACACCCATCCCAGTAGATGCTAG